>NZ_JALHBS010000026.1 GCF_024195285.1 Aurantimonas marianensis | reverse complement strand
GCGGCGTTGGTTATTGGCTTGATCGCCTTGATTTGGGCCTCGGCGTGGAAGGATGCGGTTCTCGCTGGAAATCAGGCTGGCGGGGTCGTGTTCTGCCTCTTCGCGCAGTTCTTCGTATATCTTCCAGTCTCCAACCAAATCATGCAGATCGGTGATGGCTACGCCGCCCTGATCGCCTGGGTGTTGATCTGGCTCGCGCTCAAGATCTTTCTTGGCGCCAAGGTCTCAACCCGACCCGCTGACCGTGGCCTTCCACCTGGCTAGTGTCGCCGATCAACCCCGCTTTGCCACCAGCGCCCCACCCGCGTCGGTCAAGAGGAACGCCTCGCCACAGGCCTTGGCGAGAGTGCGCACGCGCAGGATATAGCTCTGCCGTTCCGTCACCGAGATGACGCCGCGCGCGTCGAGCAGGTTGAAGACGTGGGAGGCCTTGATGCACTGGTCATAGGCCGGCAGCACGCATTGATGCAGCCCCGCCGGATCGCTTGGTGCTCCGGCCTTCAGGATCGCCAGACATTCTCCCTCGGCGTCGTCGAAATGCCTGAGCAGCATCGCGGTGTCGGCGAACTCGAAATTGTGGCGCGAATATTCCTGCTCGGCCTGCAGGAAGACGTCGCCATAGCTGACCTTCTCGTCGCCCTCGCGGCCGTTGAAATTGAGGTCGTAGACGTTGTCGACATTCTGCACATACATGGCGAGGCGTTCCAGGCCATAGGTCAGCTCGCCCGCCACCGGCGCGCATTCGATGCCGCAGACCTGCTGGAAATAAGTGAATTGCGACACCTCCATGCCGTCGCACCAGCACTCCCAGCCGAGCCCCCAGGCGCCCAGCGTCGGGCTTTCCCAATCGTCCTCGACGAAGCGGATGTCGTGCAAGAGCGGGTCGATGCCGATCGCCGCCAGCGAGCCGAGATAGAGCTCCTGCAAGTTCGGCGGATTCGGCTTCAGAATCACCTGGTACTGATAATAATGCTGCAGTCGGTTGGGGTTCTCGCCATAGCGGCCGTCCTTGGGCCGCCGCGACGGTTGCACATAGGCCGCGTTCCAGGGTTTCGGCCCGAGCGCGCGCAACGTCGTCGCCGGATGGAAGGTGCCGGCGCCGACCTCCATGTCGTAGGGCTGCAAGACGACGCAGCCATGATCGGCCCAATAGCGGTGGAGCGTCAGGATCAGCGCCTGGAAGGAGCGGCGCGGGTCCATATGCGGGGCAAGGTCTGACATGGAGCGAATTCCGGGTGGCGGGCCCGCGTGCGGGCGAAAACACAGCCGCAGGTGCCATGGCGGCGGCGGAGCGGTCAAGCCATTCGCCCTCCGGCGCCGCCCCTCCGGTCAGGGCGTCAGGACCACCTTGACACATCCGTCCTTCTTGTCGCGAAACGTCTTGTAGAGGTCGGGTCCGTCTTCCAGGGAGCCGCGGTGGGTAATCATGAAGGTCGAATCGAACTGACCGTCCTGCACCCGGTTCAGCAGGTCGCCGGCCCATTTGTTCACGTGGGTCTGACCCATGCGGAACGTGAGCGACTTGTTCATCGCGGCACCGAACGGGATCTTGTCGACCATCCCGCCATAGACGCCGGGCACCGAAATGATCCCGCCCGGTCGGCAGACATAGATCATCTCGCGCAGGACGTGCGGGCGGTCCGTCTCGGCCATCACCGCCTGCTTGGCGCGGTCGTACAGGTGCTCAGCGCCGTACGGTGCGTGCGCCTCCATGCCGACGCAGTCGATGCATTTTTCCGGACCCTTGCCACCGGTGAGCTCGTTCAGCCGATCCACCACGCTCTCTTCCTGGAAATTGATCGTGATCGCGCCCTTGCTCTGGGCCAATGCCAGCCGCTCCGGCACTTCGTCGATCATCACCACCTGCTTGGCGCCCTGGATGATCGCGCTCTGGAGGGCGAAGAGGCCGACCGGGCCGGCCCCCCAGATGGCCACTGTGTCGGTCGGCTGGATGTCGCAGTTTTTCGCGCCCTGCCAGCCGGTCGGCAGGATATCGCCGAGGAACAGGACGTCCTCGTCGCTGAGGCCATCCGGGACCTTGACCGGGCCGACATCGGCGAATGGGACGCGGACATATTCGGCTTGGCCGCCGGAATAGCCGCCTGTCAGATGCGAATAGCCGAACAGGCCGGCGGTGGTGTGGCCGAACATTTTGGCTGCCGTCTCGGCATTGCGGTTGGAGCGCTCGCATACGGAAAAGTTGCCGCGTCGGCACTGGTCGCATTCGCCGCAAACGATGGTGAAGGGCACCACGACCCGGTCACCGACTGCGAGCTTCCTGTTGTCCTTGCCGACCTCGACCACTTCGCCCATGAACTCATGGCCGACGATATCGCCGGATTCCATGCCGGGCATGAAGCCGTCGTAGAAATGCAGGTCGGAGCCGCAGATCGCGCAGGCCGACATCTTGATGATCGCGTCGCGGCCATGCTCGATTTCGGGATCAGGCACCGTTTCGCAGCGCATGTCGTGTTTGCCGTGCCAGGTGATGGCTTTCATGGCTAAACTCCGGGGTCATCTCGTTCGTGGGATGCTCCGGTAACCCCGTGCAAGCGGCCAAGTTCCGGCTGTGGCCGCCCTGGAATAGGAAGTCGCCTACTCAACCGTCTGCAGACGTGCGCGGCAAGCTGCGCACGGCGCCCCTGTCGCTAACGCTTGAGGGTTACAGGACGGCGATGGCGCAGTGCACTCAATCCTTCTTGATGCGGTAGATCCCGTCTTCGCCGCGCACGAGCGTGCCTTGCGCGCCGGTCTTCGTTTCGGCTTCGGCGCGGCGGTTGCGTTCCGCGAGACGGTCCGCCTCCCGCTTCATCTGCTTGTAGCCGAACAGCGCGGCGGCCCCGACGAGGCCCAGAAGAAGAAACTGTGGCATCCGTTCGACCCATGCTCCTCGAGTGCGGTGACTATGCGCTGCGGCGCGCGCCGCGGCAACACAAAGTCGTTGCCCACCCGACCGTTACCGCTTGTCTCAAAGCCCGAAGCGGGCCCACAGGGCGCGTTCCTCGGCGGTGCTCAATATCTCGGAGGCGAAGCCGGCGCCGATCGACGCCAGCCCGGCGCCCGCGACCATGTCGGCGCGAATACCCGGCTGCTTGCGGCCGAACAGGCTGCGGCTCGCCTGCATCAGCACCGGTTTGACCTTGGCGCCGAAGCGGGCGCGCAAGGTGCCGCGCAGATCGCCGATCTGATCCACGAGGCCGAGTTCCAGCCCGCGACGCCCCGACCAGAAAAGTCCGGAGAACAGATCGTCGTGTTCGATGAGGCTGGCGCCGCGGCTTTGCCTGACGAGATCGATGAAGGTCTGGTGCACCTCGCGCTGCAACGCCTTCAGATGTTCCACGTCTTCCGGTTTTTCCGGCTGGAACGGGTCGAGCGTCGCCTTGCTGGTGCCTGCGGTATGCACCCGGCGCTCGATGCCGAGCTTGGCGATCGCCTCGACAAAGCCAAAGGAGCCGGAAACGACTCCGATGGAGCCGACGATGGAGGACGGGTCGGCGATGATCTCGTCGCCGGCGCAGGCGATCATGTAGCCGCCCGACGCCGCCACATCTTCCACGAAGACGAGGACCCGCTTGTTCTTTTCCTCGGCGAGATCGCGAATGCGCTGATGGATCAGCCGCGACTGCACCGGCGAGCCGCCGGGCGAGTTGACGACGATCGCCACCGCCGGCGCCTTCTTGTGATCGAACGCCTTCTGCAGGACCGGCGCCGCCGTCGCCAGCGACAGCGTCGGCCGCAGCGCGCTCTGCGCGGTCATGATCGCGCCCGACAGCCGGACTACGGGGATGACGGTGGCATCGGAGCGGAAGCGTTTGGGGAGTATCTTCTGGAGGGGATTCGCCAACGGAGGGCCCTTGCTGCTGGGACAGGATCAGGCCTGGCATGTAAGCGCGATCGGCCGTTTCGCAACGCATCGAAGCGCGTCACCCGTCAATTCATGGATCGAGCCGGATATTGGCCGTGCCGGCGGCGAGCGCTTCGGCGAAGGGTTCCAAGCCGCCGTCGGGCGCATGCAGCGTGCGGCCGGGCAGCACCGCCAGGGGCGCGCGCGATCCCTTTCGGCCGGAGACAATGAGCCGTTTCGCCGGTGTCATGGGCCTGGAATGCACCGGCAGCACCCGCATTCCGCCCAGCCGGCCTTCGCTCGCCTGCAGCATCGCCGGCAGCGCGTCCGGCCGCACGATGGCGGTGAACAAGCCGCCGGGGTCGAGCAGAGCGGCACAGGCGCGCATCCAGGCCGGCAGGAAGTCGGCGTCGGCGGCACTGAGGGCCTCGGCGCGCAGCGGGTCGGGCGAGGCACGATGGCCGTGCGGATAGAACGGCGGGTTGGTGAGGACATGCTGAAACGCGCCGTCGCCAAGGCCGGCGGCTTCACGCCCGGCCCGGCCCGCCAGGATGTCGGCCTCGACGACGCGCGCGCGATGTCGATAAGGCGCGTTCTCGGGCAGGGCCAGCCCACGGCGCGCCAGCTCCGCCATCACCGGGCTTTTCTCGACGAGCGTCACCTCGACCCGTTCGGCCCGGCAGGCCGCGGCGAGGCCGACCACCCCTGCCCCGGCGCCGATATCGGCAACGCTGCCCGTCGCCGATTCGGGCAGCGTCGCGGCAAGAAGCATCGCGTCGAGACCCGACCGGTAGCCGCCGCGCGCCGGCTGCAGCACCACGAACCGGCCACCATAAAACGCGTCGCGTCGAACCGGCGACGGGTCCGCCTCGTGGTCGATCGCGGATGCCGGATCAGGACAGTTCATGGCCGAGTTCGGCGTCCTTGAGGATTCTGCGGGCCTGGTCGATATGGTCGGGATCGACCAGGACGCGGCGCGGCAAGACGCCGATCGATCCGTCGAGAATACTCATATGGACATCGGCGACAAAATGCGGAATGTCCGCATCGTTCAAGAGAGCATCGACGAAGGAAATGAGAACCGCGTCGTTGGACCGCATGAGTTCTTGCATGATCTGCACCGCTTCGAGAAATGGGACGACCGAAGCCGGGGAAAGATGGGGCCGCATGCTCTCCAGCCGCGATATAGGTGCCCGAAATGCGTCAGTCATGGCAAGGGCTGGGGCGAAACGGGCGCGCGTTCTTTCGGCGTGGCGGCGGCAAGGCCTTTATATCGGCGGCGCCTACGCCATCTTCGGGAGCGATGTCCGGCAACTACCCGCGCGGCCTGCGCGGGAAAGCAACGGAGTGACATGGTGAGCTTGGCCAGCCCCATCGGGCGGACGGATACCCGCGGTTCGATCGAACCGATCCTCGCGGTCACGGCGTCCGACATGACTCGCGTCAACGAGCTGATCCTTGCGATGGCCGGCTCGAATGTCGAGCTGATTCCCGAGATCGCCGAGCACCTGATCTCCTCCGGCGGCAAGCGGCTGCGGCCGATGCTGACGATCGCGTCGGCGCTGGCGCATGGCTATGACGGCGACGCGCATGTGAAGCTCGCCGCGAGCGTCGAGTTCATGCATACGGCGACGCTGCTGCATGACGATGTGGTCGACGAAAGCGATCTCAGGCGCGGCAAGAAGACCGCCCGCACGATCTGGGGCAATCAGGCCAGCGTCCTCGTCGGCGATTTCCTGCTCGGCCAGGCCTTCAAGATGATGGTCGAGGTCGGCTCGCTCGCCGCGCTCGACATCCTGTCCACGGCCTCCGCCGTCAACGCCGAGGGCGAGGTCTGGCAGCTCTCGGCGGCCAAGCACATGACGACGAGCGAGGCCGACTATCTCGCGGTCGTCGACGCCAAGACGGCGGCGCTGTTTTCCGCCGCGGCGGAGGTCGGCCCGGTCGTCGCTGGCGCCGGCACGGCCGAGCGCGAGGCGATGCGCCGCTACGGACGCAATCTCGGCCTCGCCTTCCAGCTGGTCGACGACGTGCTCGATTACGACGGGTCCGCCACCGATCTGGGCAAGAACACCGGCGACGATTTTCGCGAGGGCAAGATCACCCTGCCGGTGATTCTCGCCTACGAGGCGGGCGGCGAGGAGGAACGGAGCTTCTGGCGCGACGCCATGGAGAGAGGCCGGAATGATGACGAGGCGCTTCAACGCGCCAAGGCGCTGATACGCCGTCACGGCGCGCTGGACGCGACGATCGCCCGCGCCCGGCTCTACGGCGACGCGGCGCACGAAGCCGCGACCTCGCTGCCCGCCTCGCCAGGCCGCGACGCGCTGCTGGGCGTCGTCGCGTTCTGCATCGACCGGGTCAGTTGACCCGGGGGCGGACCGCCCCGTTTCCACCCGCTCGCGGTGTAGCCGCAATCCCGACAATCTCTCGGTGCAACAGGAAAGCGCCTGTTAGGCGCCATTTGGCTTCACCTCCACAGGTCACTGGATTAAGGTGAGCCAGGATTTCGGCAACAAGCCGCCGCGCGTTATCGCTGGCCGGCGCGGCCCGGAAAGAGGATTTTACGTGCAGACATCGCGCTTTCTGACGTTGCTGACAGCCACTGCCCTGTTCGCCGCCACGGCGGCCCCTGCCGCGCGTGCCGCGGGAACCCGCGCGGAGGGAGCCAAGGCGGGAATGGCCCAGGCCCAGTCCCTGTCGGGCGCCTATCTGGCCGCCAAATCGGCGCAGCGCGACGGCGACCTCGAAGCCGCCACCGATTTCTTCGCGCAGGCCCTGTCGATGGATCCGACCTCCAACCTGTTGCGGCAGGACGCGATGTTCGCCTTTCTCGCCGACGGGCGCTTCAAGGACGGCGTCGACATGGCAGCGAAGCTGCGCGACGCGCCGGAGGCCAGCAAGGTCGCGCGCATGGCGCTGGGTGTCGATGCCCTGGGTCGCGGCAATTTCGATGCCGCTATCGCCGAGTTCGACCTGCCCAATCCGAGCGATCTCGACGCGTTGCTCATCGGCCAGTTGATCGCCTGGTCGGAACTCGGCGCCGGACGGATCGACGCCGCCCTGTCCCGCCTCGACGAACTGGACGGCGCACCCTGGTTCGCGATCTTCAACAACTACCAGAAGGGCCTCATCGCCGATGTTGCCGGGCGCCCGGACGTCGCCCGCGTCGCGCTTCGCAAGGTCGTCGACGACCAGGAATCGGCCCGCACCTCGCCGGACGCCAACCACGCGGCCGCCGAAGCGCTTGCGCGGCTGGAAACGCGCACCAGCAACACCGATGCCGCGCTCGAGGCGATCGAGGCCGGGCTGGAACTCGTGCCGACCTACGATCCGCTATTGCATCTGAAGGAACGCGTCGAGAAGGGCGAGACGATCGAGCCTGCCATCGCTACTGTTCAGGAAGGCGCCGCCGAGACGCTCTACATCCTCGGCCAGGCGATCAATCGGGGCGATGGTCAGCAGGTCGCGCTGTTGTATTTTCAACTGGCCCGAGCCCTCGCGCCGCGTAATCCGGCGCTCCTGACCGCCCTTGCCGGCATCGCCGAGCGTTCCGAACAGCTGGATCTGGCGATTTCCTACTATCGGGAAATCCCGGAAAACTCGGCCTATCGGCGCACCGCCGAACTGCAGATCGGCCTCGACCTTTGGTATGCCGAGCGCAAGGACGAGGCCAAGGCCCATCTGACCCGGGCGGTGCGCGACTTTCCGGACGACATCAAGGCTCATACCGCGCTCGCCGATGTCCTTGCCGCCGACAAGGACTACGCGGAGGCCGCCAAGACCTTGAACAAGGCGATCGCTCTTTCCGAACCCGGACAGACGGCGAACTGGAACCTCTACTACCAGCGCGGCATCGCCTTTGAACGGACCAAGCAGTGGGACAAGGCCGAGGCCGATTTCAAGACGGCACTCGAACTCTCGCCGAACCAGCCGCAGGTCCTGAACTATCTCGGCTATTCGTGGGTCGACATGAACGAGAACCTGAAAGAGGGTCTCGACATGATCAGGAAGGCCGTCGAGTTGCGGCCGAACGACGGCTACATCATCGATTCGCTCGGCTGGGCGTATTTCCGCCTCGGCCGGTTCGAGGAGGCCGTCGAGCAACTCGAACGCGCGGTGCTGATAACGCCGATGGATCCGACCATCAACGACCATCTCGGCGACGCCTACTGGCGGGTCGGCCGCACGCGGGAAGCGCGTTTCCAGTGGGAGCGCGCCCTCGTCGGCGAGCCGAAGCCGGAACGGGAGGCCGCCCAGACCATCCGCGCCAAGCTGGCGAGAGGCCTCGACCCGGCGGATGTGAAAGCCAAGGCACCCTCCGGCGCTGCGGCGACGAATACCGAGCGGGCGGCTCGCAACAGCGCCGCGAACGATCCCGTCAAGACGCCCGGCTCCGGCACCAAGGCCGATTGAGCCCGGGCACCGGGCCCTTGCCGCCCCTCGCGATACCGCCGACCCGGCTGCTCGCCCCGGCCAAGATCAACCTGGCCCTGCATGTCGTCGACCGCCGCGCCGACGGCTACCACTGTCTGGAAAGTCTGGTCGTCTTCGCCGCCGATACCGGCGATCGCGTCACGGTCGCGCCAGCGTCCGCCGCACAGGATAGGCTGGAGGTCGGCGGCCCTTTTGCCGCCTTTGTGCCCGCCGGCGCCGACAACATCCTGCTGCGCGCGGCCAGCTTCGCCCGGACAGTGCTGGCCGAACGAGATCTGGCGTTGCCGCCGCTGGCGATCCATCTCGACAAGCGGCTTCCGGTCGCCGCCGGCATCGGCGGCGGATCGGCGGACGCGGCGGCGCTTCTGCGCATGATCGCGGATCGCGCGCCCGATGCGGCGAAGCGCCTCGCGCGGGAATCGATCGCGCTCGGCGCCGACGTCCCGATGTGTCTCGACGGGCGGCCCGCGCTGATCAGCGGGATCGGCGAAACCGTTTCGCCGCTGACGGGTCTTCCTTCCCTGCCCTTGCTCATGGTCAACCCGCGCGCGCCGGTATCGACCGCGGACGTCTTCGCGAGGGTGCCGCGTCGCGACAACCCGCCCTTGCCACCGTTGCCGCCGGGCGGATTCCCGGATATTGCGGCACTCGCCACATGGCTTTCGCGGACCCGCAACGATCTGGAGCCGACGGCGGTGGACATGGTCCCGGCGATCGCCACCGTACGCCGACGGCTTATCGCCGAAGGGGCCCGCTTCGCCCGCATGTCCGGCTCCGGCGCGACGGTCTTCGGCCTCTTCGAGGATGAAGACCACATGCGACGGGCGCGAAGCCGGATTGAAGCCGCCTGTCCCGGCTGGTGGGTGTCGGGAGCGAACTGATACGAGGACCTGCGCGACATGAACACGGAAAAGCCCTTCATTCCCCTGTCGATCGCGGTCCTGACCGTGTCCGATACGAGGCGCATCGAGGACGACAAGTCCGGCGCCGTTCTGGTCGAGCGTCTGGAAGCGGCCGGCCATCGGCTCGCCGACCGCGGAAGCCAACGCGACGAGGTCGACGTCGTCATCACCACGGGCGGCACGGGTTTCACCGGTCGCGACGTCACCCCGGAGGCGCTGGAGCCACTGTTCGAAAAGCGCATGGACGGCTTTTCAGCCGTCTTCCACCGGATTTCCTTCGACAAGATCGGCGTCTCGACGATCCAGTCCCGCGCCACCGGCGGGGTCATCGCCGCCACCTTCGTCTTCGTGCTTCCCGGCTCGCCAGGCGCCTGTCGCGACGGCTGGGATCACATTCTCGAGGCGCAGCTCGATTACCGGCATAAGCCGTGCAACTTCGTCGAGATCATGCCGCGGCTCGACGAGCATCTGCGCCGCGGCGGTGGCGGTCCCGCCTGATACCACGGCGGTTTACCTTGCCCGGAGCGCCGGCCTGATCTCCACGGCCAGACGCTCGACCGCCACGCCCTTGGCCACTTCCTCCAGATTGAAGGCGAGCCTGGACAAGCCGATCGCCTGCGGCTTTTGCACCAGGAAGCCCTCCGCGAGCGCGGTGCGGATCTGCCGGAACCGTTGCAGGAAGCCCGGCCGGTCCATCCGCGCCCGGCGAAACCGCGCCGGCGCGATCTTCGCGGTCCCCCGCGCCACTTCGTCGGCATGTTCCACGACGGCGCCGATCCATCCCGGCATCAGTCGGGCACCGGGCTCCAACAGCAACAGCCACTCGCCCTTGGCCGTCTCGATCGTGGGACGGAACTCCTCTTCCGAGACCACCCGGCAGCCGGCATGATCGGCGACCCGATGCGCCTGCGGCCCCATCCCCCGATCGACCAGCACCACCTCCCGGACGACACCTTCGACCGCCCCCGGGACGAGCGTGGCAAGACTCGTCGCAAGCTGTTTGTCGTCCGGTCCGCAATCCATCAACACGCTGAGCATGTTCCCCCTTTAGCGGAGCCAGCCGTCGAAAACCAGCGGCGGAACGTTTTTGTTCTTGTATTGTTCTAATCGTCGGATTAGGACTCTATTCATACATCGATAGAGCGAGCCGGAAGATTCCTACCATGCAGGACATCAAGAGCGCCGATCGCGCGGCCTTCGCCGCCCCGGACGGCATCGACATCGCCAATCACATCATCGCCGAATCCGGTCTGCGGATCGGCTTCGAGCGGCGGCGCGGCCGCGGCGCGGGCGTGAATCCGAGCGGCCGTTACGAGCCCTTCGCGCGCAGCGCCTTCGACGACGGCTGGAACAGTCTCGACGAGTTGCCGGCATTCAAGACCGACGTGCAGGTCGAGAAGCCGAAGACGATCATCACCCGCAACAATTCGCCCGACATCTCGTTCGACCGCTCGATCAATCCGTATCGGGGCTGCGAGCACGGCTGCGTCTATTGTTTTGCGCGGCCGACCCACGCCTATATGGGACTTTCCGCCGGGCTGGACTTCGAATCGAGACTGTTCGCCAAGCCGAATGCCGCCGAACTTCTGGAACGGGAATTGTCGAAGCCCGGCTACGAGGTTCGCTCCATCGCCATAGGCACCAATACCGACCCCTATCAGCCGGTCGAGAAGACGTGGCGGATCATGCGCGAAATCCTCGAAGTGCTGGAGGCGGCGAATCATCCGGTGGGGATCGTCACCAAATCGGCTCTCGTCCTGCGCGACATCGACATTCTCCAGCGCATGGCGGCCAAGGGATTGGCGAAGGTCGCCCTGTCCGTAACCACGCTCGACCGCACTCTTGCCAGGGCGATGGAGCCGCGCGCGGCAACGCCGGCAAAGCGGCTGGACGCGGTCAAGGCGCTCAGCGAGGCCGGTATTCCGACGACGGTGATGATGGCGCCGATCATCCCCGGCCTGACCGATTCGGAAATCGAACGGGTGCTCGAATCGGCCAGCACGGCCGGCGCCCGCGATGCCGGCTACGTGCTCTTGCGCCTGCCGCTCGAAGTTTCGCCGCTGTTCAAGGAATGGCTGCTGCGTCATTACCCCAACCGCTACCGGCATGTCCTGTCGCTGCTGCGCTCGATGCGGGACGGCAAGGACTATGACGCGGAATGGGGCAAGCGGATGCGCGGGAATGGCCCCTATGCGTTCCAGATCCGGCGGCGCTTCGAAATGACGGCCCGGCGGTTGGGCCTCAACCAGACCCGCACCGAACTCAGATGCGACCGGTTCACGCCGCCGAAGGGGGCCGGCGTCCAGCTTGCGCTGCTCTGATCCCAGCCCCGGGGAGGTCGCTCCCCGCTCGATCGTCTGGCCGCCGCCCCTCGCGGCTTGGCGCTCTCGCCGGTTCTTCCCCGGAACACGGCGAGACTTGTGGAGAATCGGAGAATGCGCGAGTCTTGCCGCATCATGGCTCGCCGTTCCTCCGATTCTCCCGTTGCATCCGGGCCCGCCGCGCGCCGCCAAGCCGCGGCGCGCCGCGGACCGGACCTTATCCGGGAAACCGTTCTGCTCGAAGGCGGCTTGCGCCGCATTGCCGGCATCGACGAGGCCGGACGCGGGCCTCTGGCCGGTCCCGTGGTGGCGGCGGCGGTCGTTCTCGACCGCGACCGGTTGCCGACCGGGCTCGATGATTCCAAGAAGCTGGATGCCGCCGAGCGTCAGCGTCTGTTCGCTGAAATTCTCGCATCGGCCCATGTCGGCATCGCGTCGGCGAGCGCTGTTGAGATCGACCGCTTCAACATTCGTGGCGCGACGTTGATCGCCATGCGGCGCGCGCTGCACGCGCTTCCGGAGACCGCGTGTCACGTCCTCGTCGACGGGCGTGACGTGCCGCCGCTGCTGCGCTGTCCCGGCACTGCCGTGATCGCCGGCGATGCGCTGTCGCTGTCCATCGCGGCCGCCTCGATCGTCGCAAAGGTCACCCGCGACCGCATCATGCGCCGCGCCTGCCGGGCTTTCGCCGGTTACGGCTTCTCCCGCCACATGGGCTATGGGACGCCCGAGCATCTCACGGCAATCGCCCGGCTGGGACCGACCCCGCTCCACCGGATGAGCTTCCGGCCGTTGCGCGCCGATCTTCTCGACGCCGCCGAATAGAGCGTCGGCTCCTCGCTCGGGCGCGAAGGACTACCGGGAACGAAAAAGGGCCGCCAATGGCGACCCCTTCGTCAAATTCTTTTCGCGCGCCGCGAGTGTCGCGGCGGCGCTCAGTTCAGGCGTTTGCGGACTTCGCCGATCGATTCGTCGATGAAGCGGCCGGCCTCGCTTCCCGAATTGCGGTCCGCCAGAACCTTGGCGGCCGCCGAGATCGCGATATCAACGGCCGATGCTCGCACCTCGGCGACGGCATCGCTTTCGGCCTGGGCGATCTTGGTTTCCGCCATGGCCGTGCGCCGCACGACATATTCCTCGTTCTTGCGATTGGCGTCCTCGAGCAACAGCGCCGCTTCCCGCTTGGCGGCCGCGACAATGTCCTTGGCTTCCTGCTCGGCCTCCTGGCAACGACGCTGATATTCGGCCAGCTGCTGCTTGGCCTCCTCCTTCAGCTCCCGCGCTTCCTCAATCTCGTCGCGGATCCGCGCCGCCCGGTCGTCGAGCGTCTTGCCGACCTTGGCCGGTGCCTTCACATACCAGACGAGTGCCAGAAAGATGACGAGGGCGGCGAAGGCCCAGAATGAATCGTCCATCGTCGTCTCCTCAGCTACGGACGGCCGACACGGCGCCGGCGACTTCCTCGCGCGAGACGTCGAGCTGCGCGACCTCGCGCAGGATGGTTTCGGCCGTGTCCTCTGCGATGACGCCGACATCCTTCATCGCCTCGGCCTTGATCTCGGCGATGCGGGTCTGGGCCGCTTCCAGTTTCTCGTCGAGCTGCCGGTCAAGCCGCTTGCGCTCCTGCTCGGCGTCCTCGCGCGCTGAATCGCGAGCCTCATGGGCGATCTTGTGGGAGCGATCGCGGGCCTCCGCCAGTTCCTGCTCGTAGGCTGCCTGGGCTTCGTCCGCATCGGACTTCATCCGCTCGGCGGCCTCGAGATCAAGCGCGATGCGATCGCGCCGATTTTCCAGGACGCCCGCGATCCGCGGCAGAATCACCTTCTGCAGAACCAGATAGAAGACGCCGAAGGTGATCGCCAGCCAGAGTAGCTGCGAGGCGAAGAATTCGCTGTTGAACGGCGGGAAAACGCCTTCCTGTTCGCCTTCGATGGCGATCGTCTCGCCATGCGCGGCCGCCGTTTCGCTGGCGGGAGGCAGATCGATGGCGTCTGGATTTTCGGTCTGCGCCAAGGCTTGACTTACGAACATCGGTGGCTCCGGCAAAGCGGACCGGCGGCAGGATTTGCCGCCGGTCGTCTCGTCTCAGAATGGCGAATGCCGATCAGACGGCGAACAGCAGCAGCAGCGCGACCAGCAGCGCGAAGATGCCGAGCGCTTCCGTCACCGCGAAGCCGAAGATCAGGCGGCCGAACTGGCCGTCGGCGGCCGACGGATTACGCAGCGCGCCCGCCAGATACTGACCGAAGATGGTGCCGAGGCCGATGGCCGCGCCGCCCATGCCGAGCGTTGCGAGACCGGCGCCGATGAACTTTGCTGCGTCCGCTTCCATGTCGAAACTCCTTTGAAATTGTCCGATTGCGGTGGATGTCGGCGACCTTTCGGCCGCCATGGGTTTGCCTGAAGGCCTGTTCTCAGTGGCCCGGATGGATCGCGTCGTTCAGATACATGCAGGTCAGGACGGCGAAGACGTAAGCCTGCAGCGCGGCGACCAGGAATTCGAGCGCCGTCAGCGCGACCGCCATGGCCAGCGGCAGAATCGATCCGGCGATCCCGAGCGCGCCGAAGGCGCTCAGCGACACGACGAATCCGGCGAAGACCTTCAGCGTGATGTGGCCTGCCAGCATGTTGGCGAAGAGACGAACCGAGAGCGAGACCGGCCGGGACAGGAACGAGATCACCTCGATCATGACCACCAGCGGCAACAAGACCCCGGGCACGCCCTCCGGCACGAAGAGTTTGAAGAAGCCAAGCCCGTGCTTCATGAAGCCGTAGACGACGACCACGCCCATCACCAGCATCGCAAGGGCGAAGGTCACGATCAGATGGCTGGTCACCGTGAAGAAATACGGCACCATTCCCAGAAGGTTCGCCACCAGGATGAACATGAACAGCGAGAACACGAAAGGGAAGAATTTCATTCCCCCGGTGCCCGCCGCATCGCGCAGCATGTTGGCGACGAACTCGTAGGACAGCTCCGTGACCGACTGCACACGGCTCGGCACGAGGCCGCGACCCCGCGTCGAATAATACAGGAAGGCCGTCGTGATCGCGACGGTCAGCACCATGAACAGGGCAGAATTGGTGAACGAGAAATCCAGATTGCCGATCTCGATCGGCACAATCTTGGAAATCTGAAACTGGTGGATCGGATCGGTTGGGTTGGTTGCCAAACTCTCGGGCCCTTCATCGATTCACGGCGTGGCCCGGCGAGGGCCGCCATGCCCATAGCGTCCCCAACGGCGCTTCGCAACACCCTAGAGCATCAGATGATAATTCGTTCGATGTTCCGGAAGCGAGTTTGCCCGGTGCCGGCTGTTCCGCGAGGCGTTCTGTCACGGCGGACCAGGGTCGCCGCGCGAGCTGTTGCCGGAAATCCCCCGGATGACGTTCAAGACGCCCGCGGCGAATCCGAGCAGCAGAAAGACGATGAGACCGAAGGGGCTGGTGCCG
Organism: Aurantimonas marianensis; assembly: GCF_024195285.1. GTDB lineage: Bacteria > Pseudomonadota > Alphaproteobacteria > Rhizobiales > Rhizobiaceae > Aurantimonas > Aurantimonas marianensis. The sequence goes on along the minus strand of NZ_JALHBS010000026.1, from coordinate 37,392 downwards.
GCGAACTGGTCGATGAAATACCCGATCGCCGCGCCGACGATGATGCCGGCGACGAACTCGCTGGCGACCTTGAGGCCCTGGGCGGCCCCTCGCATGCCCTGGGAGCGGTTCGCCGGCTCGCGATTTTCAGGCAGGCGCCGGCGCTGTTCGGCCAGCCGCTTAGCCAGCGTGTCGCGTCGCGCCGACCATTCGGCATCCTCGCCGGAGGGCCGCGTCTCCGGCTCGACGCCTGTCGGGTCGCTTCCCGATGTCATTGGCAATTCCCCGTTTTCCATCGATGCTTTTGCGGCGGCACGCCGCAAGCGGCAACGATTGCGGTCGTCAGACCTGCTTTTCGGCCCGCGCCGGATTCTTGCCGTGGCTCGCTCCATTCCGGCTTGCGATGAGACTTGCGACCGTCGTGATGGCGAGAATGGACACGATGATCCCCAGCGACAGCCAGGTCGAGATGTGCGGCACCGCGTCGATGCCCGCCCCGCCATTGATGAAGGGCAGCGTGTTCTTCTCCATGGCGTGGAAGATCAGCTTGACCCCGATGAAGGCAAGGATCAACGCCAGCCCGGCGCCCAGATAGACGAGACGATCGAGCAGGCCGCCGATCAGGAAATAGAGCTGGAGAAGCCCGAGCAGCGCGAAGGCGTTCGCCGTGAAGACGATGTAGGGCTCCTCGGTCAGGCCGTAGATCGCCGGGATCGAATCCAGCGCGAACAGAAGATCGGTGACGCCGAGCGCGACGATCACCACGAACATCGGCGTTACCAGCAAATGCCCCTTCTCGCGCACGAAGAGAGCCGCGCCGCGATAGTGGTCGGTGACGGCGAGCCGCCGCTCGACGAATTTGACCACGGCATTCGGTTCGTATTCCTCACCCTGGACATGGCCGCCGGTCAGGCTCTCCTTGGCCAATGTATAGGCCGTCCACAGAAGAAAGATGCCGAACAGATAGAACACCCAGGAAAACTGATCGATCGCGGCGGCGCCGATGGCGATGAAGATGCCGCGCATGACCAGCGCGATGACGATGCCGATCAAAAGCGCCTTCTGCTGGAAGTTCGCCGGCACCTGAAACTTCGCCATGATGATGACGAAGACGAACAGATTGTCGACCGACAGACTCTTTTCGGTGATGTATCCGGCGAGATATTCCACCCCGTGGTCGTGCCCCCAGACCCACCACAGCCCCGCGCCGAAGGCGAGCGCGACGACGACATAGAACGTCGACCAAACACCGGCTTCCCCGAGCGAGGGGTGGTGGAGCTTGCGGACGTGGAAAATAAAATCGAACACGAACAGCGCGGCGATCCCTCCGATCGTCGCCAACCACACCCACACTGGCACATCCATGCCATCACCTCGGGCAACCGGCCTAGGCCGTCAACGATAAGGACGCCTGCTTGGCGTTCGACCGGCTCGGTCTCGACAAGACATGATGGCCGAAGCCGTCCGCCCGTCGCATTCGGGACAGGCCCGGCCCGGCCCCGGAACTCACCCGTTCAGGAGCCGGACACCGTAGATGTGACGCCGGTGGCCGTTTGGAAAGGCGCGCGACATCGTTTCTGGTTTGCCGTCGCGCGATCCGCCGGGAAACCTGGATGGCTCGCCCGCCATCTGGTGCCCGACGCCAGTGCTATGATCTCGCCATCTGCATTCCGCTTGAAGCACCATGGCAAGCAAATATCGAAAACGAAGAAACTGTAGCAACCTTATGAATACGAATGATTTTTTGAATTTTACATTTGATCTCGGCTCCGCCCCATGTGGGGATGTCAAATGCGATCCACTAGGCAGGTAAAGGGCCGGCGAGCGGCGAGGATAGATTTTCCCAGATATCGTCGGCGGGATCGAGACCCGGACGATCCTTGCCTTTGGGGCTCGGAATTTCGGCAACGATCCGCGCGAGCGGGACCGTCAATTCGTAAGAAAGTCCGCCCGCCGTATGGTTTCGTTGCGCCGTGCCGTGCAACATCGCCGGGACCGCGCGGGTCAGCAGGGTTGTTCCAAATCCGCCGGACGGGGGAGCCTCCTTGGCGGCGCGGACACTGGAATCGGATTCTTGCCAGACGAAACGCAACGTCGCATCGGCCGCCGGGTCGCCGGTAATCTCCCAAGCCAGCCGCAAAGTTCCGTCGAGCGTGGCAAGCGCGCCGTATTTCACCGCGTTCGTCGCCAGTTCGTGGGTGGCAAGCGCGAGTTGCTGAGCGGCCTCGTTGGTGATCTCCACCTCGGGTCCGCCGATGACCACCCGCTCGCCGTAAGTCTCCGTGATCGGCTCGAGTTGACGGCGGACGACGCTGCCCAGTGTCGCATGGGCGCTCGAGGGATCGTCCATGACAGCCGCGGTCGCGTTCGAAAGCGCGTGGATGCGCCCGGAGAACCGCTCCACGAAGGCCTTGAGATCCGGTGCGCTGCGTGCGGTCTGACGCGCGAGCGAATCGACGACGGTGAGAAGATTGCGCCCCCGGTGCACGGCCTCCCGGGTGACGACCGTCAGTCTGCGGTTCGTCTCGGTTAGTTCCGCCGTGCGTTCCGCAACCTTCGCCTCAAGATCTCGCTGCGCCTCCTGCAATTGGGCCAGCGTTCGTTCATGCGCGGCGACTTCCGCGCGCAGTTGCGCGTTGGCCTCTTCCAGCTGCGATGGGCTGGGGATCGCGACGAGCCGGGGGATCAGAGAAAAAAGCACCACGGCGGTGATCGCCGAAACGACGCCAGTGAACAGCTTCACCAGGCCATGGAGCGGATAAATCGGCACCCAGAGCGTCAGGATCGAGATGAGATGGGTGATGCCGCAAAGCATGATGAAGGCCGCGAAGAGCGCCACGAGCTTGCGGTATCGCAGGTCCGGGCGCCGACGCAAAAACATCAGCAGCGCAATCGGAATCGCCGAATACGCGAGAAAAATCAGCAGATCCGAGCCCGCATAGAGTATCACCAGCCATGGCTGCCAATACAGGCAGTATCCGTGCGGCATGTAGGATGCGTAGTCGAGTAAGGCCTGCATGAGCAATCCGCCTTTAGTTGGCCGAGAGGGGACGGCCCAGCCACAGCAATCCGCCCTACCCATAGCCGAAAACGCCACGATCGCCATAGGCAAGAGCTTGAAATCGCGGGGATCGCCGGATCGATCCGCTGATCAGGGCCCCGCGCGCGGCAGCGGCTTCCAGCGCCGGGCAACCGCCGTGATTCCGACTTGGCCGCGATATCTTGTATTTCAGGCAAATGCCAGCGGTTCCCCTGGGAAGAGCCTGACGTGTCTCAAGGTGTATTCCCCTAGCTGAAACCGGCGACGGCCCGCGGCAGATAGGGCGCTTCCAGCGCCGCGATCTCGTCCGCGGTCAGCTCGATGTCGAGAGAGGCGACCGCGTCGTCGAGATGCCGCATCTTGGTCGCGCCGATGATCGGCGCGGTCACGCCCGGCTTCTGGCGCGTCCAGGCCAGCGCCACCTGGGCCCGAGCGACTCCCCGTGCCTTGGCGACCTCACCGACGGCGTCGACGATGGCCTTCTCGGCATCCTCGTCCACCCGGTAAAGCTTCTTGGCGACCTCGTCGGTGTCGAAACGCTTCGTCGCTTCGTCCCACGGACGGGTCAGGCGCCCGCGCGCCATCGGTGACCACGGGATGACGCCGATGCCCTCGTCGCGGCACAGCGGCAGCATCTCGCGCTCCTCCTCCCGGTAGAGCAGGTTGAGATGGTTCTGCATGGTCACGAATCGCGTCCACCCGTGCCTTTCCGACAGATGCAGCGCCTTGGCAAACTGCCAGGCGTGCATGGAGGACGCGCCGACATAGCGGGCCTTGCCGGCCTTGACGACGTCGTGCAGCGCTTCCAGCGTTTCCTCGATCGGCGTGCGGTAATCCCAGCGGTGGATCTGGTAGAGGTCGACATAGTCGGTGCCGAGCCGTTTCAGGCTCTTGTCGATCTCGCTGAAGATCGCCTTGCGTGACAGGCCCATACCGTTCGGGCCGTCATGCATGCGGTTGAACACCTTGGTGGCGATGACGAGCTCGTCGCGGTTGCCGAAATCCTTCAGCGCACGACCGACGATCTCCTCGCTGGTGCCAGCCGAATAGGCGTTGGCGGTGTCGAAAAAATTGATGCCGAGTTCGATCGCGCGGCGGATGAACGGTCGGCTCTCCTCTTCCGGCATCGACCAGGGATGGGTACCGGCGTCGGGTACGCCATAGCTCATGCAGCCGAGACAGAGCGGCGTGACATCGAGGCCGGTGCGGCCGAGCTTGATCGTCTTCATGAAGAATCCCCCTGCGAATGACGAGACACGCCGGAGGATGTCTCCTCAGTCCCCGCTTTCGCGGACCATACAGCGCAATTCGCCGAGGAAAAGTCCGCGCCTGCCAGAAACTGACCGATGGCAACGCTCGCGGCCGGCCGGCGGCCGATCATCCGGACCTCACCGCAGGGCTAACGATGACACCCCTTGACCTTCCAGCTACTGGAAGGACAAGATTGCGGGACCGACGGATTCATCTCGATTTCGCCTGCCACTTTTCAAGAAGGACGCTCCATGTCCAAGACCGACCTCCGCGACAGCGCCACCGTGCATGGCGGCGACGCGCATCGCCTTCCGCAATCGTCCAACTCCGAGTCAAGCGCCGACGCCGCCCTGTTCCGCGATCCGGTCTGCGGCATGACCGTCGATCCCGAGGCCGGCAAGCCAACCGCGCTTTATGACGGCCACACCTTCCACTTCTGCAGCGAGGGCTGCCGCACGAAATTCCAGGCGGCGCCCGAGGACTATGTCACCGCCAGGGATCCCGTCTGCGGCATGACCGTCGAGCGGGCGACCGCCAAGCACATGGCCAAGCATAAGGGCGAGCGATTCTATTTCTGCTCCGAGCGCTGTCATGAAAAATTCGAGGCGGAACCGGAGACCTATCTTGGCGACCGGCCCGCGCCGGAGCCGATGCCCGAGGGCACGCAGTATACCTGCCCGATGCATCCCGACATCATTCGGGACCATCCGGACGACTGCCCGATCTGCGGCATGGCGCTGGAGCCGATGGGCGTTCCCACCGGCGATGAAGGCCCCAATCCCGAGCTGGTCGACTTCAGCCGGCGGTTCTGGGTCGGCGCGGTGCTGACGGTGCCGCTGCTGATCGTCGCGATGGGCGAATATGTCGGCCTCGCCGTGCGCGGCTGGACCGGCGAGCACGCGGCGATGTGGATCGAGCTGATCCTCGGCACGCCGGTGATCCTGTGGGCCGGCTGGCCATTCCTGGTGCGCGGCTACAAGTCGTTCAGGACGATGAACCTCAACATGTTCAGCCTGATCGGCATGGGCGTGTTGGCGGCCTATCTGTTCAGCGTCGTCGCCGTCCTGTTCCCGCAGATCTTTCCGGCCGGCTTCCGCGACCCCGAGACCGGCACCGTCGGCGTCTATTTCGAGGCCGGCGCGGTGATCGTCGTCCTGGTCCTGCTCGGCCAGATTCTGGAACTCAGGGCGCGCGAGCGCACCGGTTCCGCGATCCGCGCGCTGCTCGATCTGGCCGCCAAGACGGCGCGGGTGATCCGGCCAGACGGCACCGAGGAGGAGATCCCGCTGGAGAATGTCGTGCTCGGTGACAAGCTGCGCGTGCGTCCTGGCGACAAGGTGCCGGTGGATGGCGAGGTGATTGAGGGCCGCTCCTCGATCGACGAATCGATGCTCACCGGTGAGCCGATCCCTGTCGAGAAGACGCCGGGCGACAAGGTCACCGGCGCCACCATCAACAAGAATGGCAGTCTGGTGATCGAGGCGAAGCGCGTCGGCAAGGACACGATGCTCAGCCAGATCGTCGAGATGGTTGCCAATGCCCAGCGCTCGCGGGCGCCGATCCAGAAGCTCGCCGATGCGGTGGCGGGATATTTCGTGCCGGCGGTGATCGCCGTCGCGATCCTGTCATTCATCGGCTGGGCGGTTTGGGGGCCGGAGCCGGCGCTCGCCTACGGTCTGGTCTCGGCGGTCGCGGTATTGATCATCGCCTGTCCCTGCGCGCTGGGGCTGGCGACGCCGATGTCGATCATGACGGCGACCGGGCGCGGCGCCCAGGCCGGCGTCCTGATCAAGAACGCCGAGGCGCTGGAGCGCTTCGCCAAGGTCGATACGCTGATCGTCGACAAGACCGGCACGCTGACCGAAGGCAGGCCGAAGCTGGTCGCGGTGCTGCCGGAATCGGGCGATGACGAGGCCGAGGTTTTGCGCCTCGCCGCTTCCCTGGAGCGCGGTTCCGAACACCCGCTGGCCGAGGCGATCGTCGCCGGGGCCGAGGAACGCGGAGTCACCCTCACCGAGGCGACCGACTTCGAGGCGATCACCGGCATGGGCGTGAAGGGCGCCGTCGACGGCAAGGCGGTGGCGCTCGGCAACGCGCGACTGATGGGCGAACTGGGCCTCGACGGGGCAGCGCTGATCGAGACCGCCAATTCCCGCCGCGATCAGGGCGAGACGGTGATGTTCGTCGTCGTCGAGGGAAAGATCGCCGGCCTTGTCAGCGTTGCCGATCCGATGAAGCAGACGACGCCCGCGGCGATCAAGGCGCTGCATGAGGAAGGCTTCCGAATCGTCATGGCGACCGGCGACAACGAGCGCACCGCCAGGGCGATCGCCGGCCGGCTCGGCATCGACGAGATCCGCGCCGAAGTGCTGCCCGAGGACAAGGCGCGTATCATCAGGGAGATGCAGGAAGAGGGCCGCAAGGTCGCGATGGCCGGCGACGGTGTCAACGACGCGCCGGCGCTGGCCCAGGCCGATGTCGGCATCGCCATGGGCACCGGCGCCGACGTCGCCATCGAGAGCGCCGGCATCACCCTGGTCAAGGGCAATCTCGACGGCATCGTACGGGCCCGCCGGCTGTCGCAGGCGACCATGCGCAACATCAAGCAGAACCTGTTCTTCGCGATGGTCTACAACACCGCCGGCGTGCCGGTGGCGGCGGGTGTCCTCTACCCGTTCCTCGGCCTTTTGATCTCGCCGGTCTTCGCGGCCGCCGCGATGAGCCTGTCATCGGTCTCGGTGATCGGCAACGCGCTCAGGCTCAGGTCGGTCCGTCTGGACCCTCGCTGACGACGCTCGCTCACGCCCTCACCCATTGGCTCAACCGCGAAAGGAAGATCTGACGCATGTCCCCCTACCTCAAACTGTTCCTCATGGTCGCAACGTCAGTCGTTCTGATGTTCGGCATTACCTACCTGGAAAGCTACGACATCATCGATCATGCGTTCTTCAGCGAGACGCGCGCCTATGTCGCCTTGCTGATGGGGTCGACGATGTTTGTGGTCATGCTGGCCTACATGATCGGCATGTTTCCCAACAAGGGCGCGAATATCGGCATTTTCGTCGGTGCCTTCCTGGCCTTCGCGGCCGTCCTCTATCTGGTGCGGAGCCAGGTGACGGTCGACGATGTCGATTACATGGAAGCGATGATTCCCCACCACTCCATCGCCATTCTGACCAGCGAGCGGGCGAAGATCACCGACCCCCGCGTTCGCAAACTGGCCGACGAGATCATCAAGGCCCAGGTACTGGAGATCGCCGAGATGAAGGCACTCATCGCCGATCTGGAGGGCGGGCCGAAGGCGACGCCGGAGATCGACGGCAAGTAGGCCCGCGTTTCGTGGCCACGACAATCGTCTCTCGTCGGTCTCGGTGATCGGCAGCGCGCCGCACCTGGCAGGCGTCAAGCTCAGAGCCTCCTGTCCCGCGGCAAGTCGTGCCGCGGGACGGGGGGTGATATACTGATCGTCTAAAAGCGCGAGCAGGAGGTGACCATGACACCCTCGGCCATGCGACACAGTCCGATTATCTGGAGAACCGTGCGGAGAGTGTTGCGGGCCATCGTGGCGCGCTCGGCCCGTCGCGTTCTCGCGACACGACGTGACGCCCGCGATCGGCCCGGCACGGACCGTTGGACGGCCGAAGCGGTGCGGCAGTTGCTCGCGGAGACCGAGCGGTGGGCCGAACGGCTGCGCCCCACGGCCAGGCTCGACGCGTTACCGAGCGTCGGCAACCGGCTGATGGTCGAGGCGGCGGTGCTGACCACGGCCGCCTATCGGGCGTTGCTTGATGAGGGACAGTCGCGGGAGGCAGCCACCGGTCTGGTCGCCGATATCGGCTGGGACGTCTATGCCGATTCGCTGAAACTCGCGTCGCTCCCCGCCAGAATCACCACCAGCAACCCGGGTGAACGACTGCAGCGGACGATCCGCCTGTTGCTGCGGTTCCCGTTCAGCGCCGCCGGTCCGAATGGCTACCAGGTGGAATCCTGGACCGAGGACGACCGGATCTTCACCCATTGGACCCGCTGCCCACCCCAGGAAATGGTCCGCCGGGTCATCGTAGAACAGGGCGACCGGGGCGATCTTGAGGCATTCCGGCAAAGCTGGTGCCGCTATGACTGGCCCGGCGCCGATCTGATCGCCGCCGATGGCCGGACGGGTCATTACCGGCGGACCCGCACCCTGTCCCACGGGGACGCCGTCTGCGACATGTGCTGGTTGGGAACGCCAGCAAAGCCCGGTGGCGGACAGGGTTCGGAGTCGGCGAGACAGCCGTGACGGCTCTCTCGGGGCCGGTCCGTTCGCGCGAGGGTGAGCGCAGCATCACTGCCGACACCGCCGCACGGCTCGCCCAGCCTCTCGACACCGGGATCGATCGGCGGCGACGTGTAAAAGAGCCCGGCCCGTTCGCCCGTCCACCTCAGCCCTTCGACAGCTTGTCGAGAATTGCGGAGAAATCGCGACCCTTGCCGCCGCCCGAACCGACGAAGGCGTCGTAGATGTCGCGGGCGTGGCGGCCGAGCTCGGTGTTCGCGCCAGCGCTTTCGGCCGCCTCCTGCGACAGGTTCAGATCCTTCAGCATCAGATCGGCGGCGAAGCCCGGCCTGTAGTCGTTGTCGGCCGGGCTTTTCGGCCCGATACCCGGCGCCGGGCAATAGGTGTTGATCGACCAGCACGAGCCGGACGTGGTCGAGGCCACGTCGAACATCGCCTGCCGGTCGAGGCCGAGCTTGTCGGCGAGATGAAACGCCTCGCAGACGCCGATCATCGAAATGCCGAGGATCATGTTGTTGCAGATCTTCGCAGCCTGTCCGGCGCCCGCCGCGCCGCAATGCACCGCCTTCTGGCCCATGATGTCGAACAGCGTCTTGCCCCTGGCGAAGGCGTCCTCGCCGCCGCCGACCATGAAGGTCAGCGTACCGGCCTCGGCCCCTCCGGTGCCACCGGAGACCGGCGCGTCGAGCGACGGGAGCCCCGCCGCCTCGGCCAGCTGATGCGCCGCGCGGGCGCTGTCGACGTCGACCGTCGAGCAATCGATGACCAGCGCGCCCTTGTCAGCGACCTTGACGATGTCGGCATGGACGGCGCGGACGATCTCGCCGTTCGGCAGCATGGTGATCACGGCCTCCATGCCCCGCACCGCGCCCTCGGCGGAATCCGCCGGCGCGACGCCCTCGACCGCGACGCCGGCCGGATCGAAACCGGTCACCTCGTGGCCTGCCTTGGCAAGGTTCTTCGCCATCGGCGCGCCCATATTGCCGAGACCGATGAAACCGATCTTCATGCTCGATCCTCCCATTCGAGTTCGTTATCGCCGAGCGGCGCCAGCATCGCGTCCACCCGCTCTTGGCGCAGATCCTCGATGCGCGCCACCGACCATTGCGGCTGGCGGTCCTTGTCGATGACCGCCGCCCTGATGCCTTCGAGGAAGTCGCCCTCCTGCTGGCTGCGGCAGGTGAAGCGGTATTCGCGGGTCAGCGCGTTCTCGATCGTCGGATCGTCGCGCACGGCGCGCACGATCGCCAGCGTCGCCGCCACCGAGATCGGCGAGCCGCGCCGGATCGCCTTGAGCGTGGCCGCCGCGAATTCTCCGTTTTCCGCTTCCAGCGCGGCGACGACCTCGGCGGCCGATACCCCTGAAAACAGGCGGTCGATCGCCTCGCGCCGGACCGCCAGTTCGCCCTCGGGCGGCGTCTCGGCGAACTCATCGATCGTTGCGGCATCGCCGGTCGCGGCCAGCCGGGCGACGAGGCCGGCCAGGCGTTCGGACGGCACAAAAACATCCGCGAAGCCGGCGAGGATCGCGTCCGCCGACCCCATGCGGAAACCGGTCGTGCCGAGATATTCGCCGAGCCGCCCCGGCGCCGTCGCCAGGATCAGCGAGCCGCCGACGTCGGGCACCAGGCCGATGCCGCATTCCGGCATCGCCACCATCGCGCGTTCGGTGACGATGCGGTGGCCGCCATGCGCCGCCAGCCCGACGCCGCCGCCCATGACGATGCCGTCCATCACCGCCACATAAGGCTTGCGGTAATGCGCGATCAGCCGGTTGAGCCGGTACTCCTCGGCCCAGAAGCGCTGGCCATAGGCGAACTCGCCGGCGCGGCCGTGCTTGTAAAGCTCGGCAATGTCGCCGCCGGCGCAGAATGCCCGGTCGCCGGCGGCGTCGATGATCACCAGCGCCACGGCGTCGTCCACCGCCCAATCGCGCAGCGCCGCCTCGATCGCCCGCGCCATCTCCCAGGTCAGCGCGTTGAGCGCCTTGGGGCGGTTGAGGGTGATCCGTCCGGCCCGGCCCTCGACCCGGATCAGCACGTCGTCGGTCGTCGTCTCGTCCCGCATCGCGCTCACCCGTGCTCGGCCAGAAGCGCGCGAGCGGTGATCATCCGCATGATCTCGTTGGTGCCCTCGAGGATCTGGTGGACGCGGAGATCCCGAACGATCTTCTCGATGCCGTAATCGGCGAGATAGCCGTAGCCGCCATGCAGTTGCAGCGCCATGTTGGCGACGTTGAAGCTGGTATCGGTGACGAAGCGCTTGGCCATGGCGCAATGCTTGGTCGCGTCGGGCGCCTTGGTGTCCAGCTTCCACGCCGCCTGACGCAGGAAGATGCGCGCCGCCTGCAATTCGGTCTCCATGTCGGCGAGCCGGAATTGCAGCGCCTGGAACTCGGTGAGATTCTTGCCGAAGGCCTTGCGCTCCTTCATGTAGGCGACCGACTTGTCGAGCGCGGCCTGCGCCGCCCCGAGCGCGCAGGCGGAAATGTTCAGCCGGCCGCCGTCGAGCCCCATCATGGCGTAGGCAAAGCCCTTGCCTTCCTCGCCGAGCAGCGCGCCGCCCGGCACCTTGCAGTCCTCGAAGCGCACTTCGGCCGTCGGCTGGGCGATCCAGCCCATTTTCTTTTCCTGCGCCCCGAACGATAGACCCTCCGCGCCGCTCTCGACCAGGATCGCCGAAATGCCCTTCGGCCCCGCCTCGCCGGTCCGCGCCATGACGACATAGAGGTCGGAAAAGCCCGCGCCGGAGATGAAGCTCTTGGTGCCGTTCAGGACATAGCCGTTGCCGTCCGGCCTGGCGCTGGTCCGAAGCGCCGCCGCGTCCGAGCCCGAGCCCGGCTCGGTCAGGCAGTAGCTCGCGACGGCTTCCATGGAGGCCAGCTTCGGCAGCCATTCGGCGCGCTGTTCCTCGGAGCCGAACGAATCGATCATCCAGGCGACCATGTTGTGGATCGACAGGAACGCGGCGACCGACGGATCGCCATAGGACAGCGCCTCGAAGATCAGCGCCGCGTCGAGCCGCGACAGGCCCGAGCCGTAATCGTCGCGCACGACGATCGCCGCCATGCCGAGGCCGGCGAGTTCCTTCAGCACGTCGCGCGGCAGCGCCTTGTCTTCCTCCCAGCTTGCCGCGTGGGGCGCCATCTTCTGGGTGGCGAAATCCCGCGCCATCGCGAAGATCTGGCTCTGCTCGTCGGTCAGCGCGAAATCCACCGGCGTCTCCTCCCCTGCCGCGGCCGAGCCGCCAAGCCCGTATTACGTCGGGCCGTTCTCAAGAATAGGTCTAGGAGTCTCGGCGGATCGCATCAAGGGCGGGAGGAGTGCGACGCTTGCGGATGGGTACACAATTCGTGTATCATCCAGGCTTCGGCGGAGGGTCCATCCATCGAATTCGAATGGGATGATGCGAAGGCTGAGTCCAATCTCGATAAGCACGGTGTCGATTTCATCGATGCCGCGCAGATCTTCGCCGGACCGACCGTCGAAGCGATAGACGATCGCGCGGACTATGGTGAAATCCGAATTCGCTCCATCGGGCGGCGCGACGGCCAGCATGACGTCGTGATCTACACATTTCGAAACGGAACAAGACGCCTCATTTCGGCGAGAAAGGCGGGCAGACATGACCGAGACCGCTACGACAAGAGTATCGCTCGGCGATCTGCGGGGACGAAAGGGCCGAACGAAAGCTGATGCGCCGGAAGCTCCGGACCTCGGCCAGGATTTCTGGGACAAGGCGAAAATCGTTCAGCCGGAGCCCAAGAAGTCGGTGCATCTGCGGGTCGATGCCGATGTGCTGGATTTCTTCAAGGCGCAAGGCAAGGGCCATCTGACCCGGATGAACGCGGTCTTGCGCAGCTATGTCGAGGCGCGGCGCAGAAGCTAGGTGAATTGCCGGCGCGTCATCTCTTGATGGTCGTCATTCTCCCGCCGCATCCCGTATCGCCTTGATGTTCTCCGCGTAGCTCTCCTGGGTACCACCCTTGAAAACCGCAGAGCCGGCGACCAGCACGTCGGCACCGGCCTCGACCACCAGCGGCGCCGTCTGAGGCGTCACGCCGCCGTCGATCTCGATATGGATGTCGCGGTCGCCGATCATCGCCTTCACCCGCCGCACCTTGTCGACCACGGAGGGGATGAAGGCCTGGCCGCCGAAACCCGGATTGACCGTCATCAGAAGGACGAGGTCGAGCCGGTCGAGCACGTATTGGATGACGCTTTCCGGCGTCGCCGGGTTGAGCGAGACGCCGGCCTTCTTGCCGAGCGCGCGGATCGCCTGCAGCGAGCGGTCGAGATGCGTCGTCGCCTCGGCATGCACCGTGATGATGTCGCAGCCGGCTTCGGCGAAGGCTTCCAGATACGGGTCGCACGGCTCGATCATCAAATGGCAGTCGAACACCTTGTTCGATGCGCCGCGCACAGCCTGGATCACCGGCGGGCCGAAGGTGATGTTCGGCACGTAATGGCCGTCCATCACGTCGAGATGGATCCAGTCGGCGCCGGCCTTGTCGACGGCCGCGATCTCCTCGCCGAGGCGCGAGAAGTCGGACGAGAGGATCGAGGGGGCGATGATGACGGGCTTGGTCATGGGGTCTCCTGCATGCTGTCGTCGTCGCGGCCGGGCGGGTCGTCGAAGACGCGGCTGGCGGAAATGTCTTCCGCCTCGATGCGCGAAAGCGCCTCGGCGTTCAAGGGACCCTTGGCGTTTTCGAACAGCCGGTTGGCCTGCCTGAGCCGCGCCCGGTCGAGCGCGTTGCGGATCGAACGGGCATTGGCGAAATGCGGCTGCGCCCGGCGCCGCGCGATATAGCGCGCCAGCACCGCCTTCGCCTCGTTGCTGAGGTGATAGTTCTGCCGCTCCAGCATGCCGACCGAAATGCGCAGGAGCTCGTCGTCGGAATAGTCGGGGAAGTCGATGTGGTGGGCGATGCGCGAGCGAAACCCCGGATTCGATTCGAAGAATGTGTCCATCCGGTCGGCGTAGCCGGCAAGGATGACGACCAGATCGTCGCGCTGGTTCTCCATCACCTGCAGCAGGATCTCGATCGCTTCCTGGCCGTAGTCGCGCTCGTTCTCCGGCCGGTAGAGGTAATAGGCCTCGTCGATGAAAAGGACGCCCCCCATCGCCTTCTTGAGGATGTCCTTCGTCTTCGGCGCGGTGTGGCCGATATATTGGCCGACGAGATCGTCGCGGGTGACCGAGACGAGATGGCCCTTGCGGATGTAGCCGAGGCGATGGAGGAGGTTCGCCATCTTCATCGCCACCGTCGTCTTGCCGGTGCCGGGATTGCCGGTGAAGCTCATGTGCAGCGTCGGCGTCTCGTGGGCGAGGCCAAGCCGGCGGCGGGCCCGCTCGACCAGAAGCAGCGCCGCGGTCTCGCGAATCCGCTTCTTCACCGGCGCCAGCCCGATGAGATCGCGGTCGAGTTCCTCCAGCACGTCGCTGACGCCGGCGTCCTCGTATTCGCGCTTGAGGTCGACGGTGGTGGGCGCGGCTTCAGCCGCGGCGTCCCCGATCGTGGCCGCTTGCGGCTCCGCCGTCATCGTCGAGGGCGCGGTCTCGCGGTCGGACTTTCCGCCTTTGTTCAATTCGTCGAGGGAGCTCATTGGGTGACCTCCCGTTTGCCCGGCTTTGTGCCTCGGACTTGTCCGTTGCGGCAGCCCGCTCCTTGCAGAACGGCCGCTCGATCCGGCGCTTCGTCATCCTCGACCGCCAGGTCGGGAATGACGATGGCGGCGTGATGTCTCAGCCCGAGTACCGCTCGCCTTCCGGCTTGTCGGTCGCGTAGGTCTCGGTGGTGTAGCGGATGTTGCGGCCTTCCATCTCCTGCCGGCGCAGGCGGAAACCGGGCTCTTCCTTCGGCCGGTTGACGATGAAGCTGAGCTTCACCGATTCCCAGCCATGGGTGGAATCGAAGGCCGACATGCGGATGTAGCGGTCGCCATAGGCCTTGCGGCACGCCGTCAGCTCCATCATGACGCCGGCCGCGTCGGCGATGTCGAACATCGGATGGCCCCACATGTCCCAATAGGTGTTCCGGGGATGCGGGTCGTCGGTGTATTCCAGATTCACCGCCCAGCCATTGTCGAGACAGTATTGCACCTGTGCGGTGATCTGCTGGTCGGTGAGGTCGGGCAGGAACGAAAAGGCTCCCTGGGTGATGCGCATGGATCGAGTTCCTTAGTCTGGCGGCGGGCGGCGCTGCGCGCCGGGGCGGCCGTTGTGAGGGAATGATGACGGGCGGAGCGCGGAAGAGGAGGCACGCTCCGCCCTGGGCGGCTCAGGCCGAAGCCGTCGCCGTCACCTGATAATCGGGCGAGTCGGTCGAGGTGTAGTTGAAGGTCACGTCCTTCCAGGTATCGAGCGCCTGCTTCAGCGGCGTGCAGCTCTTGGCCGCCTCGTTGAGGATATCAGGCCCCTCGTTGACGATGTCGCGACCCTCGTTGCGGGCGAGGATCATGCACTCCAGCGCCACGCGGTTGGCCGTGGCGCCGGCCGCGATGCCCATCGGGTGGCCGATGGTGCCGCCGCCGAACTGCAGCACCACATCCTCGCCCAGAAGGTCGAGCAGCTGGTGCATCTGGCCGGCGTGGATGCCGCCGGAGGCGACCGGCATCACCTTGTTGAGCGAGGCCCAGGGCTGATCGAAGAAGATGCCGTTTTCCAGCTTTTGCGGCGTGAACTCGTCGCGGCAGATGTCGTAATAGCCCTTGGTCGTGGCCGGATCGCCCTCCAGCTTGCCGACGACCGTGCCGGCATGGATGTGGTCGACACCGGCCAGACGCGACCATTTGGCGATGACGCGGAAGGACACGCCGTGGGTCTTCTGGCGCGTATAGGTCGAATGGCCGGCGCGGTGCAGATGCAGGATCATGTTGTTGCGGCGCGCCCATTTGGCCATCGACTGGATCGCCGTCCAGCCGATGACGAGATCGATCATGATGATGCTCGATCCGAGTTCCTTGGCGAACTCGGCGCGCTCGTACATGTCCTCCATCGTCGCGGCGGTGACGTTGAGATAGCTGCCCTTGATCTCGCCGGTGGCGGCCTGTGCCTTGTTGACCGCCTCCATGCAGTAGAGGAAGCGCTCCCGCCAATCCATGAAGGGCTGCGAGTTGATGTTCTCGTCGTCCTTGGTGAAGTCTAGTCCACCCTTCAGCGCCTCGTAGACGACGCGGCCGTAATTGCGGCCGGAAAGGCCGAGCTTCGGCTTCACCGTCGCGCCGAGCAGCGGCCGGCCGAACTTGTCGAGGCGCTCGCGCTCGACGACGATGCCGGTCGCCGGCCCCTGGAAGGTCTTCACATAGGCCGTCGGCAGCCGCATGTCCTCGAGCCGAAGGCCCTTCAGCGGCTTGAAGCCGAAGACGTTGCCGATGATCGACGCGGTCAAATTGGCGATCGAGCCGGACTCGAACAGGTCGAGATCGTAGGCGATATAGGCGAAATACTGATCCTCGGTGTTCGGCACCTGGTCGACGCGATACGCCTTGGCGCGGTACTTTTCCGCCGCCGTCAGCCGGTCGGTCCACACCACGGTCCATGTGGCGGTGGAGCTTTCGCCCGCCACGGCCGCGGCCGCCTCGATCGGATCGACACCGTCCTGGGGAATGATCCGGAAACAGGCGATGACGTCGGTTTCCTTCGGCTCGTAGTCGGGCTCCCAATAGCCCATCTTGCGGTATTCCATGACGCCGGACTTGTAGCGGTCCTTGCCCTTGATGGTCTGTGAGGCCTGTTGCATAGCGCTCTCCTTCCTGGATCCCTGGTTGCGTGCCATCGCCGGTTCGGCAAATTTCGGCACGGCTTCTCCGTTCGCCGCGAGGAGTGCCCCGCGCCGTTCTGATTCGGCTTTGTCCCGGTTCGTTTGCTGCCCGGCCGGCTAACCGGTCGGGCGGCGGGCCCGCCCTACTCGGCGGCCTGGCGCATTGCGATGCGCGGTTCGAGTTCGCCCTTGGCGTAGCGCGCGGCCATTTCGTCGAGCGGCAGCGGCCGGATCTTGCCGGCCTGTCCGGCGCAGCCGAAGCGCTCGTAGCGGTCGCGGCAGAGCGTCTTCAACGCCTCCATCGCCGGCACCAGGAACTTGCGCGGATCGAACTCCTCCGGTTTTTCCATCGCGACCCGGCGGAACTGGCCGGTCATCGCCATGCGGCAGTCGGTGTCGATATTGACCTTGCGGACGCCGTGCCTGATGCCGCGGACGATCTCCTCGACCGGTACGCCGTAGGTCTCGCGCATCTTGCCGCCGTATTTGTTGATGATCGCCTGCAGATCCTCGGGCACCGAGGACGAGCCGTGCATGACCAGATGGGTGTTCGGCAGCTTCTGGTGGATCGCCTCGATGATGTGCATGGCGAGGATCTCGCCGTCGGGCTTGCGGGTGAATTTATACGCGCCGTGCGCGGTACCCATGGCAATGGCCAGTGCATCGACCTTGGTCCGGCGGACGAAGTCGACGGCCTGCTCCGGGTCGGTCAGAAGCTGGTCGGTCTCCAGCTTGCCCTCGAAGCCGACGCCGTCCTCCTTCTCGCCCTCGCCGGTCTCCAGCGAGCCGAGCACGCCGAGTTCGCCCTCGACCGAGGCGCCCACCCAATGGGCCATCCGCGTCACCCGCTCGGTGATCTCGACATTGTAGTCGTAAGAGGCGGGCGTCGTCATGTCGGCTTCCAGCGAACCGTCCATCATCACCGAGGTGAAGCCGTGGCAGATGGCGGAGAGACAGGTCTGCTCGTTGTTGCCGTGGTCCTGATGGATGCAGACCGGGATCTGCGGAAACATCTCGACCAGCGCGTCCATCATCTTCGACAGCATGATGTCCTTGGCGTAGGAGCGCGCCCCGCGCGAGGCCTGCATGATCACCGGCGCGTCGCACTTTGCGGCGGCCTCCATGATCGCCAGCCCCTGCTCCATATTGTTGATGTTGAAGGCGGGGACGCCGTAGTCGTTCTCGGCGGCGTGATCGAGAAGCTGGCGGAGGGTGATCTTGGCCATGAGGGTCTGGTCTCCTTGATTGGGCCGGTCGGTCCTGGTCGGCGGGCGATCCCGTCGAGCGGCGCTCAGGACGCGCGGCGCTTTCTTTCCATCAGCTGCAGGATCAGCGGCGTCAGGATGAGTTGCATGGCGATGTCGAGCTTGTTGCCCGGGGCGACGATGGAATTGGCGCGCGACATGAAGCTGCCGGGGATCATCGACAACAGATACGGAAAGTCGATGCCGCGCGGATTGGCGAAACGGATGACGATCATCGATTCGTCCGCCGTCGGAATCCAGCGCGCGATGAACGGGTCGGACGTGTCGACGATCGGCACGCGCTGGAAGTTGATGTTGGTGCGGGCGAATTGCGGGCAGATGTATTTCACATAGTCCGGCATGCGGCGCAGGATCACGTCCATCACCGCCTCCGTCGAATAGCCGCGCGAGGCCTTGTCGCGGTGGATCTTCTGGATCCATTCGAGGTTGATCACCGGCACGACGCCGATTTTCAGGTCGGCCAGCGGCGCGAGATCGACCGTATCGGTCTTCACGCAGCCGTGCAGGCCCTCGTAGAACAGAAGATCGCTGCCCTCCTCCAGCTCCGCCCAGTCCGAGAAGGTGCCCGGCGCGCCGCCATAGAGCCTCGCCTCACCCTCGTCGTGAATGTAGTGCCGGGTCTCGCCGCGGCCCTTGCGGCCATAGTCTGAAAACACCTCCTGCAACTTCTCGAGGATGTTCGCCTCGGGACTGAAATGGGAGAAGTTGCGGTTTCCGCTGCGCTCCTCCTCGGCCATCTTGTCCTTCATCGCCTGCCGGTCGTAGCGGTGGAAGGCGTCGCCCTCGATGAACACGGCCTTCACCTCCTCGCGGCGGAAGATCTGGTCGAAGATGTTCTTCACCGAGGTGGTGCCGGCGCCGGACGAGCCGGTAATGGCGATGATCGGATGCTTGGCCGACATGTCTTGGCGTCTCCTCCCGGACCCGAAGCACTCCCCGCCTCGGGTCTCTTCTTCGCTCAGGCTCTGAACAGGCTGCGCTTGCCGAACAGCGGCGAGCGCTCGCTCAGCGCCGCCGGATCGGCGATGTAGCGGCCGACCCGTTCGACCTCGCGCCGCGAGCCGAACGCCAGCGGCGTGCGGGCATGCAGCCCCTCCGGCACGATGTCCAGAATCCGGTTGATGCCGTCGGTCGCCAGACCCCCGGCGTTCTCGACACAGAAGGCGACCGGATTGGCCTCGTAGACCAGCCGCAGCCGGCCCTTGGCGTAGCCCTTCCTGGCGTCGCCCGGGTAGAGGAAGATGCCGCCGCGCACCAGAATCCGGTAGCCGTCGGCGACCATCGAGGCGATCCAGCGCATGTTGAACTCGCGCTCGCGCGGCCCTTCCGCGCCGGCCAGGCAGTCGTCGATATAGTTGCGGATCTGCGGGTCCCAGTGCCGGTAATTCGACGCGTTGATGGCGAATTCGCTGGTCCGCTCGGGGATGCTTGCCGCCCCGTTCAGCTCGACGAAGCCGCCCGCGGCGGGCGAGAAGATGAACACGCTGGTGCCGTTGCCGAGCGACAGCACCAAGAGGAGCTGCGGCCCGTAGATGAAGAAGCCGGCCCCCAGCTGGCGCGAGCCCGGCTGCCGGAACACCGAGGCGGGGTCGGCCCTGTGTTCGTCGGTGGCCGGCAGGATCGAGAAGATCGTTCCGACCGAGACATTGGTGTCGATGTTGGACGAGCCGTCGAGCGGATCGATCGCCAGGGCAAGCGTGCCGGCCGGATCGAGCGCGACCGGCTCGTCCTGTTCCTCCGAACCGTAGAAGGCGATGGCAGACGCCTTCGCCGCCTCCAGGAAAACCCGGTCGGCGACGACGTCGAGTTCCTTCTGCACATCGCCGCCGGCGTTGGTCGCCTCGCGCGATGAGCCGGGATTGTCGCCGCCGCCGGCGATAATGATATCGCGCAGCTTGACCGCGGCGGCGGCGAGCTCGCGCACCGTTTCGGCGACCTTTTCGCGGGTCGGATCCGCGCCTGCGGCGGACTGGAGATAGGCGTCGAGAGACGAGGGCATGTTTTTCTCCTGGGCGACGTCGAAGCTTGGCGGCTCCGTTCACCCGTCGTTGGAAGGATGTTGGATGGCGCTCATCGCTAAGTAAAATTCATTATCTTTACCCGATCGATAAATTAAACTATGGATCGGTCATGCGTAACCTCACATTGCGACAGCTGCGATCGGTTCAGGCGATCGACCATCACGGAACGATCGCCGCCGCCTCGCGTCTCCTCGGCCTGACGGCGCCGGCGGTGACATTACAGATAAAGCAGCTGGAAGACGATTGCGGTCTGGCATTGTTCGACCGCACCCGCGAGGGCATGCGCCTGACCGTGGCCGGCGCGGCCGTGCTCGACGCGGCCAACGCCATCGAAACGACGCTGAGGGCGCTGTCCGACGAGATCCTGGCGATCAAGGGGGTGCGTTCGGGCACGATCCGGCTCGGCGTCCTGTCGACGGCGAAATATTTCGCGCCCCGCCTGATCGCCGCGTTCCGGCGCGAATATCCCGCCATCGAGATCAAGCTGATCGTCGGCAACCGGCTGGAGATCATCCGGGATCTGAAATCCTATCAGCTCGACATCGCGCTGATGGGGCGGCCGCCGATCGAGTTTCCGGTCGACGCGATGGTGTTCGGCGACCATCCGCTGGTGATGATCGCGGCCCCCGGGCATCCGCTCGCCAAGGCCCACGACATCGACCGGGCGCGGCTCTTGAAGGAGACGATCATCATTCGCGAGCCGGGCTCCGGCACCCGTGCATCGCTGGAGGGATTCTTCGCCGGCCATCCGGGCGAGCTGGACGAGGTCAGCGTCGAGATGGGCTCCAACGAGACCATCAAGCAGGCGGTGATGGCCGGGCTCGGCATCGCCTTCATTTCGGCCCACACCATCGCCTTCGAGGTGGAGATGGGGCGGCTGGTCATCCTCGACGTGGCGCATCTGCCGATTCGCCGGCAATGGCACGCGGTCGGCCGCAAGGAGCGCATGCCGGCGCCGGCCGAGATCGCCTTCAGGGAGTTTCTCATCAAGCGCGGCGCCGCCCATCTGCCGCTGCTGGACAAGCTCTACCCGGCCGAGGGGCTGGTGGCCGAGGGCTGAGGAGGCGTCAGCGACGCGCCCGACCCGCTTTCGGGAAGCCGCTCCTGCGGGCTCTGGCAAGGGCGATCAGCCCTCGCCAGAGCCCGGCTTTCGGGGAGTTTTTTCAGTCGAACTGCTTTTCCAGCCGGTCGGCGAGCCGCTCGCCGGCGCTGATCTCGGCATGGGCGCGTTGGACCACGCTCCGGGTCTCGGGGGTGAAATCGGCGCGTTCGAGCGCCTCGCGGAACTTCTTTTCGATGTAGTCCTCGCCTTCTTCCACGCGTTCCGCCGCCGCCTTGTTGCTGTCCTGGAAGGCGTCCGACAGGCTGGTGAAGGCGCGGTGCGCCGCACCCATAGTGCTGCCCTTTTCGCGCCTGTCGCCACCCAGACGAAGGATTTCCTCGTTCAGCATGCGCACGGTCTCGCGGCGTTTGGCCGCTTGCTCGCGCAAGGTCTGCTTCAGGCCCGGATTCTTGGCCTTCTCGGCGGCTGTCTCATACCCGATAGCGCTGTCTACAGCGGTATCGGTGAGTGTTTCGAGAGTCGAAATTCCGTTGGTCACGGTCATACTCCTTGGTTCTTTTGCGTATCTGCGCATCGGAACGCACGAGCAGAGTTCCCGTTCCGCGATGGTGGGATGCCGATCCCTCGGCAGTGCTACGCGGTCTGCCGGCAGGAGCGCATTGCCGCCCCGGCCGAAACCGCCTTCAAGGACTTTCTCATCAAGCGCGGCGCGGTCCACCTGCCGCTGCTCGGCAAGCTCTACCCGGCCGAGGGGATTCTGGCGGTGGGGTAAGGGGGCGTAGGATGGGCGAGCTGTCCGATTTCGATCCTGATAAAATCATCGAAGGAGAGGTAATCTTCGGCGTCAGACCTGTCTTTCCAGCGATTTTTCTAGCAGCGCGATCTCCTCGGCCGTCAGGTCGAAGGCCTGATAGACCAGCCGGTCGATCTCCCGCTCGGCCGCCGCGATCTCGGCTGAGAGCCGCTGGATTTCGGCCGACGCCTCGGCGTGCAGCGCCTCCCAGTCGCCGCGCTCCCTCGGCACGATCTCGGCCTTCAGCGCCCGCTTCACCGCGGCGCGGAAGGCCGAAAAGTCCAGCTCGTGGAAATTCTCCAGCTTGCGCGAGAGCTTCGTGCCCGGCGTGGCGAGGTCCGTCAGCAGGCGGTGATGAAAGGTATTCTGACTAGCGAACCGGGAGCGAGCGGTTCGGCAAGCGTTCAACGCGTGCTCCGCGAGTTCTTTTGATCGCTTTCCGAAGTCGGCAATCGGTAGCTTTTCCACGTACTGAACCCGCAATTCGTGCCAACCATTCCGCACTGCCGGTGATATTGAGGTTAGAAAGCTCCACGCCAGAGTCGAATTTAAAAAGCCAAGGAGCAGATAGTCGGCGTCGGGAATGAAGTAGGACTTATCGTTTGAGAATGCGCCAGTTTCCTCGACCGTGAACATCCTCTCGTTTTGAAAGTGCGGATAGGAAATCTTCCGCCCCTCGAATTTCGGCTGATACGCCAGCTGCGCTTGCTGGAGCTCCCACCATTCCTGTTGCGTCGCGCGCGCCTCCAGTCGATCATTGAACGGCAGCAGCCAGTCGCGCACCGCCGGATAGGCATCGATATCCACCTTGCCGCGCGGCGTGTTGATCAACCACAGCCCTTCCGGCTCGACCCGCCAGCGCTTGATGTTCTCGCCCTTCAGGAACGGCTTCAGCAGTTCCGCCGATTCGCGTCGGCGGCGACCAGCCGGTCGCGGGTCTCCGTATCGATGACGAAGGCCTCGTTGAGACCGGTCACAATACCGCGCATAGGCGCGCCATAGACCTCGCCCAGCGTCTTGCGGCCGGCGACGATCTTGTCGCGCAGCGCCGCCAGTGAATCATCCTCGAATTGCCACGAGCCACCGGTGAGCCGGGCGCGCGGCATCGGCATGGCTCCCTCGGCGAAGGCGGTGCCGAGATCGCCCGGCGCGGTGCCGGCGATGTTCAGAAAACGAAGCTCGCCCTGAGGCGGGCCGACCTCGGCCTTCTTCCGCATTGTCAGGATGGCCGGATAGGTGGTGACGCCCTCGAAGATCTGGGCGTCGCCGAAATCGACCACCGTTTCCAGATCGGTATATTCGCCGAGCAGCAGCCGCAGTCTCTCGCCGTATCCGGCACGAAAGAAGCTCGATGTGGAAATGTAGCCGAGCCGGCCGCCGGTCTTGAGCAGCCGCACGCCCTTCTCGAAGAAATATGCGGAAAGGTCCGTGCGCTCGTCAGCCACCGTGTAATGCTCGGCCAGCCACGGCTTGACGGCTTTGAGATGCTCCATCCGCACATAGGGTGGGTTGCCGATGACGATGTCGAACCCGCCGCGGTCGAACACCTCCGGAAACGCCGTTTGCCAATCGAACGGCCGGTCCGCCGCTGTGGCGTCGTCGATCAGGCTGTTGCCGGCGCGGATCGTGTGGTCGAGTTTGGCCAGCCGGTGGTTTTGCCGCGCCGTTTTCAGCCACAATGCCAACCGGGTGATCTCAGCCGATTCGACGTTCAGATCGACGCCGTACAGATTCTTCGACAGGATTTCGTCGAAGCTGTCGAATTCCTGCTCCTCGCCGAGATCGGCGAGGCGCTCCGTCACCCGGCGGTATTCGGCCGCCAGCGCGTCGAAGGCCGCGACGAGGAAAGCACCGGACCCGCAGGCCGGGTCGACGATCGTCAGATCGCGCAGCGTCGCGAGGTAATCCTGCCAGAACGGGCGCTCCGCCGCCTCGCCCGGCCACGGCCCTTCGCCGCTTTCGGGAAGGCCGCGGGTCCCCGTGTGCGTTTCCAGAAGGTCCGCGAAGCGTTCGGCAAGTGTTTCGCTGATGGTGCGCTCGACGAGGAACCGCGTCACGTGATCGGGGGTGTAGACGACGCCTTCGCGCTTGCGCTGGGACACCGCGATCGGCTCGCCCTCGCGCAGCTTTTCAATGTCGCCGATCGACTGCTCGAAGATATGCCCGAGAACATTGACCGAGACTTCCTTGCCGTAATCCCATCTGGTCAGGCCCGCGACGTCCTCGGCCAGATGGTCCGGCAACACGACATGGTCGGCAACCGCGTCCTCGGCGAACAGACCGCCATTGTACGGCCAGACGTGGAGGGCGGGATTGCTGGTGGCGTTGCCCTTGTCGATCCAGCGGAACAGACGGCGGACATTTTGCCAGACCGGTTTCGGGTCGAAATGGTTCTGCTGCTCGATGGCCGTTGTGAAGATATGTTGCGGCAACATCCTGTTGCCACAGGCGAAAGCGATGAAGATCACCCGGTCCAGCAGCTTCTGTGCCGTCTCGATCGCCTTTTGCCGAACGAGTTTCGGACCGTCGGCGGAATCCGTCAGAAACGCCACGAGCCGGCCGCGCAAGTCCCGGAAGTCGACATAGAGTTGATCGGTGACGTCCTTCAGCGCGTCGTCGGAAGCGCGTAGCAGCGCCTCGGTATCGCCGCCGATCAAACGCCGCGCTTCGAGCATCAAAAGCAGGCGTTCGAGTTGGGACGGCTCGTTGAGGCGGGATAGGTCGAACCGCTCGAAGGCTTCGCGTCCGCGCCCGAATCGGTAGAGCCTGATCTCCAGACAGTTGGACACGAGCACCCATTTGGCGCCGGGCGCGTCGGCGGCGTAGTCCCAGGCTTGCTGGACCGGGCTGATACCCCGGCCCGGCATGATCTTGTCAAGGTCCAGCGTATCCGGCCCCTTCATTTCGAAGGGGGCGAGAACATGATCGCCGTCGCCATCGGGAAAGAACCGCCCCAGCGCCACGTCGACCGGTTTGCGCCGGAGCATGCGCTCGAAGGCGAGGCTGTACTCCGCCTCGGCGGAAAACCCCTTGTAGCCCAGCAGTCCGGTTAGCACTTCGTCGAAGAAGACGTTGCGAACCTGGGTTTCCTTTTGCGCTCGGAACTTCGCGTTGCCGGCGCGCTTGGCGTAATCGCGAGCCAGCGCGATCTGTTCGTCCGTCGGCGCGGTGGCCTTGGTCGCCAGAGCCGCTTGAACGACCTTTTCGGCAAACAACGGGATATGCGGCAAGGGCGCGGGAACCCGTGTTCCAGCTTTTCCCGAAGAGGGAATATCCATGCCTGCTGCCATGAAGAGATTCATGGTCTCAGTTAATAGACGGTCGCCGAAGATCGCAACGCGGATCGTTCACGGACGCAAGCTTCCTCACATGTCTTTTTCTCCGAACCGCTATCACACCAAAAAAATTTCTCCCCACCCTTTCCGCCTCCCGCATACTGCCCTCACCGCCGGCCCACGGAACGGGCGCGAATGATCACCGGGATCGTTCGTTGGGCCAAGGGGAGACATCCCTGGCGGTGCGGTGTCCGCGACGGGGCTTCTTCCGGAGAAGCGCCGGCCCGGACGGCCCTTTGCTCCCGCCGGACCGTCCCCCACTGATGAGGGGTCCGTGGTCTGGGTCCACTTGAACGCCCCCGCCAGGGGCGTGAAGATCCGGCAGCGCGCGCAAGCCCATGAGAAAGGCGGGGTTTGCGTGTCGAAGGGTTGCTCAGATACCGCGCGGGATGCCGGAGGCGAACCGTATGACGTAAAACAGTCGGAGGGTTCGCCTCCGGCGTCCCGCCGCTCGTAAGGGCGGGACAGAATATCCAACTCTCCGGCCCGAGCGGGCGCGGAGGCGCTGTCGCATGGGGAAAAGCCCCTCACCCTTCCAGCAGCGCCGCTTCCCGCAGCGCGGCGCGGTCGGCCGAGCCGGTGGAGAAACAGGCGATGCGCAGCTGCCGGATCACTTCGGAAAAATGCGCGACGACCGCCTCGGCCGAGTGCTCGGCGCTCACCAGCGAGGCCGCTGCCTGGCCGGCGAGATCGGCGCCGAGCCGGATCGCTTTCGCCGCGTCGAGCCCGTTGCGCACCCCGCCCGAGCCGATCACCAGCGTATCCGGGCAGGCGGCGCGCACGTCGGCAATCGCGCGCGGTGTCGCAATGCCCCAGTCGGAAAACACCAGCGCGGTTTCGCGCGTTGCGGCATCCATCGCCCGTTCCGCCTCGACGGCGGCCCAGCTCGTCCCGCCCGCGCCGGCGACGTCGATCGCATGGACGCCGGCATCGACCAGCCGCCGCGCCAGCCGGCCGGAAATCCCGGCGCCGACTTCCTTGACCACGACCGGCACCGTCAGCGCCCGCGCCAGCCCCTCGATCGCGGCTAGAACGCCGCGCCAGTCGGTGTCGCCGCCGGCCTGCACCGCTTCCTGCAATGGATTGAGATGGACGATCAGCGCGTCGGCGTCGATCATCTCGACCGCCCGGCGCGCCTCGTCGGGACCATATCCGAGCGCCAGCTGCGCCGCGCCGATATTGCCGAGAATCGGAATGTTCGGGGCCAGGACGCGCAGCGACCGGTCGAGACCGCCCGAGCCGCGCCCCTCGAGCGCGATGCGCTGCGAGCCGACGGCAAAGGCGATGCCAAGCGTTTCGGCCGCCTCGGCGAGATAGGCGTTGATCCGGGCCGAGCGTGCCGGTCCGCCGGTCATCGAGCTGATCAGCAGCGGCGCCTTCAGCCGGCGGCCGAGGAAATCGGTCGACAGGTCGATCTCGGGGAGAGATATCTCGGGCAGCGCCACATGCTCGAAGACGATGCGGTCGAAGCCGTTCGGCGCCCGCCGCGCCGCGAGCGCGGGGGCGAGCACGATGTCCAGATGATCGCTCTTGCGCCCCTCGATGTCCCGCGAAGGCGCAGCGCCCGGTTGCTCTGCCACGTCTGCCTATGTCCTGTCAGTGGCGGTTGCCGCGATCAATGCGGTCGCCGCGCCCGATATTGGCATTTCGTTGCGGCCGGCGTCCACCGAGCGGCAACCCGTCAGCTTCGCGCCAGCCGCGCCGCCCGCCGCGCCCGCGCCTCGTCCAGCGCGTCGAGCTTGACCTCCGGCAGGCAGGTGCGCCAGTCGGTGCCGGCGATGGTCACCACCCGGTTGCCGCGAAAATCGGCGTCGGCGGTGATCAGGCCGCGTTCGTCCATGAAGCTCAGGAGGAACCGGCCGCGCGACGGCGAATGGCTGCCATAGGCGCGGGCCAGCGCCTCGTCCGAGGGACACTCCGCGCCGTCGCGGGCGGCGCGGGCGAGCATCATGTAGACGCCCTGCATCTCTTCCGGCAGGTCCGCGGCGCGCCCGACCACCGCCTGCCAGGCCTCGTCCTCGGTCTCGACGGAGACGCCGGCCCGGGCCAGCGACAGCCGGCGCCGGAACGCCGCCATGTCGGTTTCGGCGCCGCGCAGCCGCTTCAGCCGGCAATGGGTGAGAAAATCCTGGTAGAGCACTGGCACCGGCCGGAAGGCGGCGTCGGGGTCGTCGAGCATTTCTGCGAAGATCGCGTCGACCGCTGCCGCCCGCTCCTCGGCCGTGCGCGGATCGTCATCGACCGGCTCGCACAACGACGGTGCGGCGGCGACGCGTTCCAGAAGTTCGCGGGTCGCGATCGGCGCGTTCGCCGCCTCGGGACGCTGCGACGCGCTGGCAAACGTGCGCTGCGGACGCTGGCGCTCGGCCGCCCGGTCCTCTTCGCTGACGGTGAAGATCAGATCCTCCATCGCCTCGCGCGGCGTTTCCGGCAACGGCATCAAGGACGGCCGGCCGCTGCGCCCCGCCGTCTCGACCGAACCGATCTTGATCGGCACCGGACGCCGCGACAGCGCCGGCCCGAGGGCGACGAAATTGCCGGTTTCCAGATCGCGGAACCGCTCGGCCGCCCGCCGGTCCATGCCAAGCAAATCGGCGGCGCGGGCCATGTCGATGTCGAGGAAGGTGCGGCCCATCAGGAAGTTCGAGGCTTCCGCCGCGACGTTCTTGGCGAGCTTGGCGAGGCGCTGGGTGGCGATGACGCCGGCAAGGCCGCGCTTGCGCCCCCGGCACATCAGGTTCGTCATCGCGCCGAGCGAGGCCCGCCGCGCTTCCTCGGAGTGTTCGCCGGCCATCGCCGGGGCGAACAGATGCGCCTCGTCGACAGCGATCAGCATCGGATACCAATGGGCGCGGTCGGCGTCGAACAACCCGTTCAGGAAGGCGGCCGAGCACATCATCTGCACCTCCGCGTCGAGTCCTTCCAGATCGAGCACCACCGAGGCGCGATGCTCCCGGATGCGTCGCGCGATCCGCGTCAGCTCAGCCGGCGTGCGGTTGGCGTCGACGACGACATGGCCGTAGCGCTCGGCCAGCGAGACGAAATCGCCCTCCGGATCGATGATCGCCTGCTGCACCCAGTCGGCGCTGCGTTCCAGAAGACGGCGCAACAGGTGCGACTTGCCCGAGCCGGAATTGCCCTGCACCAGCAGGCGCGTCGACAGGAGCTCCTCCAGATCGAGCTCCGCCGGTTCGCCGGTTTGGGTCGTGCCGAGATCGACGGCAATCGTCATGAACAGTCTTTTCGCCGCAGGGGGTGGTCGTCGAGGTGCCGCGCCGGGCGACTCGGGAGCGAGAACCGGCAGGGCGTCATCCATAACACGCGGCCGCGCTCCGGAGTCGGGCACGCGGCATCATGTCCACAGAATCGCTCAGGCGATCGCTGCCTATCGCCCGGCTACAGCCACTTGTCATAGTCCGAAACCAGCAGATGCAGCGGGTCCTCGTCCTCTTCGATCTCGGAAAAACGGCCGATCGGCTCGCGGAAGATGTTGTCGGTGAGGTCGTCATTGACGGTCGAAACCTCGCCGATCAGAACGTCGCCGCCCTCGCCCCAGAAGGCGTGCCAGTTGCCGGGGAGCAGCGTCACGCTCTCGCCCGGCGACAGCTTGAGGACGCCGCCGGCCGGCAGCTTGCGGGTAATGCCGTCGGTAACGACAGTCACGTCCGCGGCTTCGTCGACCGACCCGTCCGGCGCGCTCTCGAAGAGTTCGAGCGCCAGCGTCGCGCCGCCGCGATTGATGATGTCCTCGGACTTCACGATGTGGCGATGCATCGGCGAGATCTGGTCGTGCCGCGAGATCATGATCTTTTCGGCATAGAGCATGCCGCGTCCGGCCTGAAGGTCGGCGTGGGCGCCGTTGCGCACGGTGAACAGGAACAGGCCGAGCCTGTCGTAATCGCCCTTGCCGTAGTCGGTGACGTCCCAGCCGAGCCGACGCTCGACGATCGCCGACAGGTCGTCTCGGCGGGCCTTCATCTCGGATGGCGAGAGATAGGCGAAGGGCGGCATGACGTAGCCGAAGGAGCGGATGAAGTCGTCGCCCTGGCGGATGATCTCGTTGACGCGCGAGCGTTTCACGGCTGGCCTCGTTTCGCTGCAGTGCCGCTCATCCGACGAGGATGATGCGGCAATCATTGACGTTGGTGTGGGTCGGACCGGGCACGAACAGATCGCCCAGCGCCTCGAAAAACCCGGTGGAATCATTGTCCGCAAGCGCTTGCTCGGCGTCGAGCCCTGCGGCCTTCGCCCGCGCCAGCGTGTTCGGTTCAACGAAGGCGCCGGCCGGATCGCTGGCAAGGCCGGTGCCGCCGTCGGTGCCGTCGGTGTCGCCGGACAGCGCCGCGATGCCGGCCTCGCCATTAAGCGCGACAGCCAGCGCCAGGGCATATTCCTGGTTCGGACCGCCGCGGCCCTCGCCTCGAATCGTGACGGTCAGTTCCCCGCCGGACAGGATCGCCAGCCGCTCGCCGCGCGCCTTGGCCTCAAGGGCCAGACGGGCATGCTGTCGAGCCACATCCCGTGCCTCGCCCTCGACGTCCGCGCCAAGGCTGTGGACGGTGTAGCCGAGCGCGGTCGCGGCGCTTTCGGCAGCCTCGAGCGAGGCGGCCGGCGTCGCGATGGTCCGGTAGTCGCTCGCCGCGAAGATCGGATCGCCGGGCTTGGGCGACTCGTTCGCCTGATCGTCAAGCGCGGCCCGGCACGACGGCGGCAGATCGATACCGCGCTTTGCAATGATCGCCCGCGCCTCGGCGAGTGTGGTCGGATCGGGCACGGTCGGTCCGGACGCGATGACGCTCGGGTCGTCGCCCGGTACGTCCGAAATCGCCAGGGTGAGGAGCCGGGCGTCGCCGCATGCGCGGGCGAGCCGGCCGCCCTTGATCCGCGACAGGTGCTTGCGCACGCAATTGATTTCGCCGATCCCGGCGCCGCTTCTCAAGAGCGCCCTGGTCACGGCCTGCTTGTCGGCGAGGCTGACGCCGACGGCCGGCAGCAGCCAGTTCGCCGAACCCCCGCCCGAGATCAGTGCGAGCACGAGATCGCCCTCGCCTGCCGCCTCGGCCAGTTCGAGAACCTTCGCGGTTGCAGCGAGTCCGTTTTCGTTGGGCAGCGGATGGCCGGCCTCGACGACGGGAATCGGCCCGGCATCCAGCGCATAGCCGTCGCGGGTGACGGCGATCCCGGTCAGGCGGGAGTCGGGAACGCCGTGAATGTCACGATAATGCGCGACGGCCGCCGCCGCCATCGACGCCGCCGCCTTGCCTGCGGCGAGGATGACGATCCTTCCGGTCGGGGGCTTCGGCAGATGGGCGGCGAGAATGGTCGAAGGGTGCGCGACCGCCACGGCTCGCTGAAAGATCGCGGTGAGATCGTCCCGCATCCGATTCTGGTCCATGTCGCCCCTGCCACTCGCTCGATCGACGCCTCTATAGCAGTCGAGCCGGGGGACGGAACAGCGGTGAAGCTGTCGGACACCCCCGCCATGTCGTGGCGCGACACGGGGAAAGACGGCAAGCGAAGGACGGCAAAAATCGTCGCAATCATCTTCTTCCGCAGTGCATGCGGCCTATGTTGGACGCACACGGATCGCATGAACCGCCGAAGGCAGCGCCATGTTCGAAGGCTTCGACCCCGTCCTTCTTGCCCGAGTTCAGTTCGGCTTCACCATCGCATTCCACATCATCTTTCCGGCCTTTTCGATCGGGCTCGCCTCCTATCTGGCGGTTCTGGAAGGCTTGTGGCTGGCGACCGGCAAGCCGGTCTACATGGATACGTTCAAATACTGGGTGAGGATCTTCGCCATCAGCTTCGGCATGGGCGTCGTGTCGGGCATCACCATGAGTTACCAGTTCGGCACCAACTGGTCGGTGTTCTCGGACAAGACGGGCCCGATCCTCGGCCCGTTGATGGGCTACGAGGTGCTCTCGGCCTTCTTCCTGGAAGCCGGCTTCCTCGGCATCATGCTGTTCGGCCAAAAGCGCGTCGGCCCGACATTGCATTTCGCAGCG
This sequence comes from Aurantimonas marianensis, assembly GCF_024195285.1. Classification (GTDB taxonomy): domain Bacteria; phylum Pseudomonadota; class Alphaproteobacteria; order Rhizobiales; family Rhizobiaceae; genus Aurantimonas; species Aurantimonas marianensis. The sequence continues at coordinate 6,596 of NZ_JALHBS010000026.1, read as the reverse complement.
ACGTTCGTCGTCGCGCTCGGCACGCTGTTTTCCGCCTTCTGGATCCTCTCGGTCAACTCGTGGATGCATACGCCGACGGGCTATGGGATCAACGCCGCTGGCCAGTTCATCCCTGAGGACTGGTGGGCGATCGTCTTCAATCCGTCCTTCCCCTACCGGCTCGTTCACATGGTGCTGGCCGCGTATTTGACGACCGCCTTCGTGGTCGGCGCGGTCGGCGCGTTCCATCTGCTGCGCAGCCGCTACAACGCCAGCGCGCGGCTGATGTTCTCGATGGCGCTCTGGATGGCGACGATCGTCGCGCCGCTGCAGATCATCGCCGGCGACGAGCACGGCCTCAACACGCTGGAGCACCAGCCCGCCAAGATTGCCGCGATGGAGGGCCATTTCGAGACCAATACCGACGCGCCGATGCCGCTGACGCTGTTCGGGATTCCCGACATGGAGGAGGGAAGGACCAAATACGCCGTCGACATTCCCTATCTCGGCTCGCTCATCCTGACACGCTCGCTCGACGGCACAGTGAAGGGGCTCGACGCATTCCCGCGCGAAGACTGGCCCGATTCGACCGTGGTGTTCTGGTCGTTTCGCCTCATGGTCGGCATCGGCTTCGCCATGCTGGGGATAGGGCTGTGGTCGCTGTTTCGCCGGGTTTTCGGCTCGATCTATCGAAGCCACTGGCTGCAGCGGGCGATGATCGTCATGGGCCCGATGGGTTTCGTCGCCGTCATCGCCGGCTGGATCACAACGGAGGTCGGCCGGCAGCCCTTCACGGTCTACGGGCTCCTGCGAACGACGGACAGCGTGTCTCCGATCGCCGCGGAGGCGGTTGGCACGTCGCTCGTCGCCTTCATCGTCGTCTATTTCCTGCTGTTCGGCGCCGGCACCTTCTACATCCTGCGGTTGATGTCGAAGCCGCCGACGCCTTTCGAGGAGGAAGCACTCGACCACCCGACGAGAGCCGCCGGCCTGGCATCTTCCCCCCATCCCGAAGACGGTTCCGCCGCAAGCCCGGCCGAATAGGGAGACGACGATGGACCTTGCTATTCTCTGGGCATTTCTCATCGCCTTCGCCGTGATCGCCTATGTCATCCTCGACGGCTTCGATCTCGGAACCGGGATCTTATTCCCCTTGCTGCGGGAAAACGAGAACCGGGACACGGCGATGAACACCATCGCGCCGATCTGGGACGGCAACGAGACCTGGCTCGTCCTCGGGGGCGGCGGCCTGTTCGCGGTCTTTCCGCTCGCCTACGCCATCATCATGCCGGCGATCTACGCGCCGATCATCGCCATGCTGCTGGCGCTGATCTTCCGGGGCGTCGCCTTCGAATATCGGTTCAAGACGGTGCGCGGCCGCTGGCTGTGGGATGTGTCGTTCTTCATCGGTTCGTTCGTCGCGGCGCTCAGCCAGGGCATCGCCCTCGGCACGCTGGTCCAGGGCCTCGAGGTGTCCGGCCGCGCCTATGCCGGCGGCTGGTTTGACTGGCTGACGCCATTCTCGCTGATGACCGGCGGCGCCGTCGTCATCGGCTACGCGCTGCTCGGCGCGACCTGGCTGGTGATGAAGACCGAGGGAGAGCTGCGCGACATCGCGCGGCGCTACGCGTACTTCGCGGGGGTCGGCACGCTGGCGCTGATGGGGGCGGTCAGCCTGTGGATGCCGTTCATGAAGGAAGAATTCTACCTGCGTTGGTTCAGTTTCCCGCAGATTCTCTACGTCGCGCCGGTGCCGATCCTCACCGCCTTGGCGGCATTCAGCCTGTTTCAGTCGCTAGGCTCCGGCAAGGACGCGCGGCCGTTCCTGTCGGCGCTGGCGCTTTTCCTGCTCGCCTTCGCCGGGCTCGGCATCAGTTTCTATCCGAACATCATTCCGCCCGACGTCACGATTTGGGAAGCCGCCGCGCCGGACGCCTCGTTGGAATTCCTGCTGGTCGGCGCCTCGATCCTGATTCCGATGATCCTGGTCTATACCGGCTATGCCTATTGGGTGTTCCGCGGCAAGGTCCGCCCCGGCGAGGGCTACCATTGAGCCACCCTCAAGAGGGGGAGGACGCTGCCGGACCGTGGTGGAAGCGGCTGGGCTGGTTCGTCATCTTATGGCTGGGCGGGGTCGCTGCCGTCAGCCTGGTGGGCCTGGTGATCCGCGGCGTACTGATCGGCTGATCAGGCGCTCAGCTTCAGTTCCGGCAGGAAGTCCAGCACCATCGCCATGTCGGCATCGAATGCTTCGCTCTCTCGCGCCTGCGCCGCCTTATCGGGAAGCCGAAGGATGTAGGAGGGGTGGACGGTGACCAGCAGCTTCGTGGCGTCATCAAGGTCGATCAGCCGCGAGCGGGTGTCGCGGATGGTCACCGCCTTGCCGAGCACGGCCTGCGCCGCGGTCGCGCCAAGCGCAACGATCAGCTTCGGCTTGACCAGTTCCCGCTCCAGATCCAGCCACCAGCGGCAGGCCCTGATCTCTCCCATGTTCGGTTTCTGGTGGATGCGGCGCTTGCCGCGCGGCACGAATTTGAAGTGCTTCACCGCGTTGGTGACGTAGGCCTGGCGCCGGTCGATGCCGGCCGCCGCCAGCGCCTCGTCGAAGACCTTGCCGGCCGGGCCGACGAAAGGCTGACCGGCCAGATCCTCCTGATCGCCCGGCTGCTCGCCGACGAAGATCACCGGCGCGTCATCCGGTCCCTCGCCGAACACCGTCTGCGTCGCCGGCTCCCATAGCGGGCAGGCCTTGCAATGCCGCGCCTGTTCCCGCGCGGCGGCGATATTGCCCGGCCGCGCGTCATCCGCGCTGCTTTCCAGATCGAGGTTCGGCTCGTCATGCGTTGCCTTGGCCATGCGCTCACGCTCCTGCCGTCTTTGATGGGAGAAACTCGGCAGCGTCGGCGCGGTTGCGAGCATCCGGCGCGCAGCCGTCTCCGCACCTTCGATCAGCGGCTTGATCAACGCCGTCTCGGGCATGTTGGCCCAGTATTTCTTCGGCATCTCCGACTGCATCGCCTTCACCTTCAGCCGTGCCGGATTGAAGATCGATGCGTAATAGGTCAGCCACAGCGCCTCCATGTCGTCATCGGGCGGACGCATGTCCTTGGTCGCGCCGGGCAGAAAGGCCAATTCCGCGCCGTCCCAGTGGACCGAACGTTCCGGCGTCAGGATCGTCCAGACCATGCCGGCGAAGCGGCGGGCGAAGAACGGCGCGGTCAGTTCGACGACATGATGGAACGGCTCGAACCAGGCGATGTAGTGCCTGCCGCCCTCGCCGTCCTCGACCTCGCGAAACCGCACGAAAGCCTTCATCTTGTGGCTGTCGCGCCGCACCGCCTTTTCCATCGCCGTCGCGCGAAGGACATCGGGATCGGAGGCGATCTCGAGTAGCTTCCTTTCCGTCTGCAGCCGCCACAACAACCGATAGGCGAAGACGAACCGATCCTCCTCGGCGTGGCAGACCAGTTTTCGCGCGAGCTCCGGAAACGCCTTTGGAACCGTCGGTTGTGGCGCATCTCGTGGCGCTCCGGGCAAGGTTTCGGCGAACAGGCCCGGCGCCGCGGCGCCGACGACGAAGCTCATCTCCTCGGGCGAAATGCCAAGCGATAGCGCCGAGCGAGCCGCCTGGCGCCAGCCGTCGAAATCGGCGGGAGAGGCAAGGCGGGCGAAGAACATCGGAATTCGGCTCTCGTGCGTATCGAGCTCAGAACAACGACAATTGGGCCATTGCCTTCTGCCTCGGTACGAATGTGGCGCGCAGGCCTTCGCTGTCCGTCGCCGCGCCGGGCGACCAGTCGAGGGCGGTGATGAAAGGCCGCACCTTGGCGATCGACTGGCAGAGCCGGGCCACGTCGTCGAGCCTGAGCGTGCGATGGCGGCGGGTCGACAGGATGCGGTTGACCGCGCGGGCGCCGAGGCCCGGCACGCGCAACAGCATTTCCCGGTCGGCGCGGTTGACGTCCACCGGGAAGAGATCGCGGTGCTTGAGCGCCCAGGCGAGCTTGGGGTCGACGGCGAGATCCAGCATGCCGCCCTGGCCGCCGGAGACGATCTCGCCGCGATCGAAGCCGTAAAAGCGCATCAGCCAGTCGGCCTGATACAGGCGGTGCTCGCGCATCAGCGGCGGCTTGGCGAGCGGCAGCCGGCTGGAGGCGTCGGGGATTGGCGAAAAGGCGGAATAATAGACCCGCTTGAGGCGGTAATTGCCGTAGAGATTCTCCGACCGGCCGAGGATGGCATCGTCGTCGGAGCCGTCGGCGCCGATGATCATCTGGGTCGACTGGCCGCCGGGCGCGAAGCGTTGCGGCTTCGTCCGGTCCTTCCTCTCGCCCTTGTGCTCCTCGATCTTCGCCCTCAGATGGCCCATCGACCGGCGGATGTCGCGCGGCTTCTTTTCCGGCGCCAATGCCTCAAGGGTCAGGTCGGTCGGCAGCTCGATATTGATTGACAGACGATCCGCGAACAGCCCGGCTTGCTCGATCAGGGCGGGCGATGCGTCGGGGATCGTCTTCAGATGGATGTAGCCGGAAAAATTCTCCTCCAGGCGCAGTTTTCTGGCGATTCGCACCATCTCCTCCATCGTGTAGTCGGAGTTGCGGATGATGCCGGAGGACAGGAACAGCCCCTCGATATAGTTGCGCTTGTAGAACTCCATCGTGAGCTTCACGGCTTCCTCGACCGTGAAGCGGGCGCGGCGGACGTTGGAAGACGAGCGGTTGACGCAATAGACGCAGTCATAGACGCAAAAATTGGTCATCAGAATTTTCAAGAGCGAGATGCACCGCCCGTCGGGCGCATAGGCGTGGCAGATGCCCGAACCCTCGGTCGAGCCGATGCCCTTGCTCTTGGCCGAATCGCGCCGGGTCGAGCCGCTGGACGCGCAGGAGGCGTCGTATTTGGCGGCGTCGGACAGAATCGCAAGCTTGTCGATGAGGGTGGTCTTGGCCATGACGCCCATATAGCGTTCATGGAATGTTCTCACCAGCCACTTTCCGCGCCTATCGGCGAGACCCAGTGTCGCAGCCTCGATCCGGCAGCCATCAGCCGCCTCCATGCGGCGAAAAGGCCGGACGGATGCTCTCGCCCGCCCGGCCGACCTGAAATCTCGCGCCCTGCGCCGTCAGCCCGCGGCCTTGGCCTTGTTCACCGCCCGTTTGGTGATGATTTTGACGAGGTTGGCGCGATAGGCGGACGTGCCGTGCAGATCCGACAGCATGTCGCTCTCGTCCACCGAAAGCCCGTCGACGGCCGAGCCGTCGAAGTTCGACGACAGCGCCTGTTCGCCATCGGTCCAGCGGAAGGCGCCGCTCATGCTCGCGCCGGTGACACCGACCTTCACCTCGCCGCCGCGCTTGGCGACGAAAACGCCGCACATGGCATAGCGCGAGGCCGGATTGCGGAACTTTTCGTAGGCGCACTGGTCCGGCGCCTCGAAGGAGATCGCCGTCACGATCTCGTCCTCGTCCAGCGCCGTCTCGAACAGGCCGAGGAAGAAGTCGTCGGCCGCAATCTCGCGCTTGTTGGTTTGGATCGTCGCGCCGAGCGCCTTCAGGGCGGCGGGATAATCGGCCGCCGGATCGTAATTCGCGACCGAGCCGCCGATCGTGCCCATGTGGCGGACAGCGATATCACCGATCAGGCCGGCGAGTTCGGCGAAGCCGTGACAGGCGGCCTTCAAGCCCTCATGGTCGGCGATCTCGGCATGGGTCATGCCGCCGCCGATCCGGATCGACTTGCCGTTCACCGTGATGCCTTTCAGCTCGGCGATATGGCGAAGATCGACGAGGTCGGAGGGTGCGGCGAGCCGCTGTTTCATGGTGGGGATCAGCGTCATGCCGCCGGCGAGGAACTTGCCCTCGCCGCCGGCTTCACCGACCAGCTTGACGGCCGCGTCGATCGAGGTGGGGCGATGGTAATGGGTCTCGTACATCGGTTCTGCTCCCTCTGGCGCCGGGTCCGGATATCGCGGATGGACCGCGCGGCGCGATGGTTCGGATCGAAACGGGGCTCGGCGCCCCGAAAGTTTTCCCGGCGGCCCCTGCCACCGGGCGGTTCGTCGTGTTGTCAGGCGACCGCGTGAAGCGCCTTCCAGACCTTCTGCGGTGTCGCCGGCATGGTCAGGTCGTTGTTGCCGATCGCGTCGGTGATGGCGTTGATCACCGCCGGTGGCGAGCCGATCGCGCCGGCCTCGCCGCAACCCTTCATGCCGAGCGGATTGCCGGGACACAGGGTCTCGGTGGTCGAGACCTGGAACATCGGCAGGTCCCAGGCGCGCGGCATGGCGTAGTCCATGTAGGACGCCGTCACCAACTGGCCGGTCTCGTCGTAATGGGCCCCTTCCAGAAGCGCCTGACCGATCCCTTGCGCCAGCCCGCCATGCACCTGACCCTCGACGATCATCGGGTTGATCACCCGGCCGAAATCGTCGGCGGCAACGAACTGGATGATCTCGGTCGTTCCCGTATCGGGGTCGACCTCGACCTCGCAGATGTAGCAGCCGGCCGGGAAGGTGAAGTTGGTCGGATCGTAGAACGCCCCTTCTTTCAGGCCCGGCTCCATGCCGTCCGGCAGGTTGTGGCCGGTATAGGCGCCGAGACAGACCTCGTGCCAGGCCA
>NZ_JALHBS010000025.1 GCF_024195285.1 Aurantimonas marianensis | reverse complement strand
CTCGCCGTTCTCGATGACGATGTCGCCCTCGTCGGCTTCCAGAACGTGCGCGGCGATCTTCTTGGCCTTGGCCTCGACCTTGTCGAGCGCCTTGTGGATCGCCGACATGCCGACGGCGCCGGAACGCGAGCCGTAGGTCCCCATGCCGAACTGCACCTTGTCGGTGTCGCCATGGACGACCTGAACATTCTCGACCGGCAGACCGAAACGCTCCGACACGAGCTGGGCGAAGGTGGTCTCATGGCCCTGGCCGTGGCTGTGCGAACCGGTGAGGATCTCGATCGTTCCGACCGGGTTGACCCGCACCTCGGCCGATTCCCACAGGCCGACGCCGGCGCCGAGCGAGCCGACCGCCTTCGACGGCGCGATGCCGCAGGCCTCGATGTAGCAGCTCATGCCAAGGCCGCGCAGCTTGCCGCGCTGCTTGGCCTCCGCCCGCCGGGTCTCGAAGCCGGCAACGTCGGCGGCCTGCATGCCGGCGTCCAGCGTCGCGTCGAAATCGCCCGCGTCATAAGCCATGATCACCGGCGTCTGGTGCGGGAAGGAGCGGATGAAGTTCTTGCGACGCAGTTCCGCCGGCGAGATGCCGAGTTCTCGCGCCGCCGTCTCCATCGTACGCTCGATGACATAGGTCGCCTCGGGACGCCCGGCGCCGCGATAGGCGTCGACCGCGACCGTGTTGGTGTAGACCGCCCGGACATTGGCGTGGATCGCCGGGATATCGTACTGACCGGAAAGCAGGGTCGCGTAGAGATAGGTCGGGGTCGCCGACGAGAACAGCGACATGTAGGCGCCGAGATTGGCGATCGTGTCGACCTTGAGGCCCAGGATCTTCTGGTCGGCGTCGAGCGCCATCTCCACCTCGGTGACGTGG
>NZ_JALHBS010000024.1 GCF_024195285.1 Aurantimonas marianensis | reverse complement strand
CGCTGCGGTCCGAGGTCCATTTGACCGGAACGCCGGTGCGCTTGGATGCCCACAGGCAGACGATCTCTTCGGGGTAGATGTAGATCTTGGAGCCGAAACCACCGCCGACATCGGGCGCGATGACCCGCAGCTTGTGCTCCGGCGCGACGTTGTAGAAGGCGCTCATCACCAGCCGGGCGACATGCGGATTCTGCGAGGTCGTCCAGCAGGTGTAGTGCTCTTCCGCCGGGTCGTAGAGACCGAGCGCGGCGCGCGGCTCCATCGCATTGGGGATGAGGCGGTTGTTGACGATGTGCAGCCTGGTCACATGCGCGGCCCTGGAAAAGGCTTCCTCGGTCGCCGCCTTGTCGCCGAGTTCCCAATCGAAGATGAGATTGCCCGGCGCTTCCGGATGCAGCTGCGGCGCACCATCCTTCAGCGCATCGACGGCGCTGACGACGGCGGGAAGCTCGTCATAGGAGACCTCCACCGCCTCGGCCGCGTCGCGGGCCTGCAGCTGCGTGTCGGCGACGACCACGGCAATCGGCTGGCCGACGTGGCGAACGGTGCCGACGGCGAGCGCCGGCCAGGCGCCCATCTTCATCGGCGTGCCATCCTTGGACGACACCCCCCAGCCGCAGATCAGATTGCCGATCCCGTCGCCCTGCAACTGCTCGCCGGTGAGAATGCCGATCACGCCCGGCATCGCCTCCGCACCCGCCTTGTCGATGCCGGTGATTTTCGCGTGGGCGTGCGGTGACCGCACGAATGCCGCGTATTTCATGCCCGGGACGCTCATATCGTCCACGTAGCGCCCGCGACCGGTGATGAACCGCCGGTCCTCCTTGCGCAAAACCTTCGCGCCGATGCCTTCAACACCCATCGTCGAAACCTCCCAGTATTCGAAATCGTGGCGGACCCCCTCGAGAGTCCGTGTCTCAATCGCCTTGCCGGCCCGAAGGCCCTTCCGCGCTACTCGGCGGCAACCCGCTGGGGCTGCGCAGCGCCCGCCGCGGCCAGGATCGCCTTGACGATGTTGTGATAGCCGGTGCAGCGGCAGATATTGCCCTCGAGGCCGTCCCGCACGGCCTTCTCGTCGAGGTCGCCGCCGTGCTGGCGGATCAGGTCGACTGCGGTCATGATCATGCCCGGCGTGCAAAAGCCGCATTGCAGCCCGTGATGCTCGCGAAAGGCAGCCTGCACCGGATGCAGTTCCGTGCCGTCCGCCAGCCCCTCGATCGTGGTCACCTCAGAGCCGGCGACCTGCACGGCGAGCATCGTACAGGACTTCACGGCCTTGCCGTCCACGTGCACGACGCAGGCGCCGCACTGCGAGGTATCGCAGCCCACATGCGTACCGGTGAGGCCCAAATTCTCGCGCAGGAACTCGACCAGAAGGGTGCGGTCCTCGACCGTGCCTTTCATCTCGCGCCCGTTCACCGTCATCGTCACATCGGTCATCAAAGTCCTCCCGGATACGGACGGCTTGCCGCATCAGCCACGCGGCGAGCCGTCGGAATAGATTGCGCACCCCTGATGGAGCATCGAGATTAGCCAAAACCGGCTGCAATTTCTGGTCCGATACTCCGGAGCGAGTGCCACGGCGCCGCCGCGAGAGTGCCCTTTGCGTGGTACCGCTTCAAGCGCTTTTCAAACGTCATCCAAAAAACCACGCCGACCCGGCGATGCGGAGCAGCGCCGCGCGACCCCATGAGATGTTTTTGCGATTGCCGGAGCCGAAGGTCTGCCGATCGAAAGCCGGGTCCCTGCGGGCCGGGTGCGGCGGACTCTCCGGGGCGGCCGCGAATCTGTGTCCGGTTCGGCACAAACGGCCGGTGGAATTGCGTCGGAACACCGGCAACCGCCGGTTACCAGTTGTTATCCAAGCGATTTCCGCCAATGCTAAAAGCAACTCGACGGGACGAGTTCGGCTGCGCGTGATGTCGCCGCCGCCGTACCGGGTTCGATGACGTGTGTTGTCTCGCCGATTGCCGGGCGAGCGTGTGTGGCGACGGGAAGCGAGCGACTTGCAGTATAGGTTCCTACCCTTCGCCAGGCTGGCAGTGATGGTCATCGGCTTCAGCCTGCTCGCCGCCCCTTTGTATCCCGCCGCGGCCTTCGAGATCTTCGGCCTGACCTTCTTCGGGGACGAAGACGCCGCGTCCGATCCGGTGCTCGACCCGGTCGACTACACCGTCACGCTGACGGTGGCGCCGACCGACGACGACGGTACGGTGGAGAAGGATCTGCGCGCCGCCTCCACGCTCATCGCCGACGCGGCGGACCCGGTGTCCGGCTCGCTCGGGCTGCTCTCCAAGGCCAAGACCGACCGCAAGCGGCTGGTGGCAACCCTGTTCGAGAATGCCCGCTATGACGGGCTGGTCGACATCTTCATCGAAGGCCGCGACATCGCCGATCTGCCGCCGGACGCGACCTTCGCCTCCCGGCCCGTCCCGGTATCGATCCGCATCCGCCCGGGCCCTCGCTACACGCTCGGCCGCGTGGCGATTTCCGCCCAGGGCGTCCCGGTCGACCCGGCGGAATACGACCTCACCCCGGGAAGTTCGGCGAGTTCCGTCGATCTGCTCAAGGGCGAAGCCAGGCTTCTTCAGGATCTCCGCGATCAAGGCCGGCCGTTCGTGGCGATCACCGGGCGCGAGATCGTCGCCGACGCCAAGACCGACCGGCTCGATTATTCGATCGACATCGCGCCGGGCAATCCGGTGCCGTTCGGCGAAACCTGGGTCGAGGGGGCGGAAGCCGTCGACCCAGGCTTCATCGCCTATATGGCCGGCATCAAGTCCGGCGAGGTCTTCTCCCCGGAGGAACTCGCCGCGGCGCGCGAACGGCTTCTCAAGCTCGGCGTGTTCTCCAGCGTCACGGTCAGGGAGGCCAAGGCGCAGCAACCCGACGGCACGCTTCCCGTCCAGATCGAGGTCGGCGAGCGCAAATTCGGCTTCTATGGCGTCGGCGCCACCTATTCGAATACCGAAGGCGCGGGCGCCTCGGGCTATGTGGGCCACCGCAACCTGTTCGGCCGGGCCGAGAGCATCCGGCTCGACGCGTCCGTTTCGCGCATCGGCGCCACCGCGATATCGGGCCAGGGCCGCGAGACCGACGGCGCCGACTACGCCGCGTCGCTGGTGTTCAAGAAGCCCGGGGTGCTGGGACCGGATTCGGTCTATGTCGGCTCGATCGAACTCAAGCGCGAACATCCGCTCGCCTATGATCGTGATTCCCTCGCCGTCACCAGCGGCGTCGAATACGAGATCGACCGCAACCAGACGCTCGTCGCCACGGTGCGCGGCGAATACGAGGAAATAACCGACTATCTGGGGACGCGCGAGTATCTTTTGGCCTCGGTTCCGATCAGCTACACCTTCGACAACCGCGACAACGAGCTCAACCCGACCGAAGGGCTGCTGGCCAAGGCGCTGGTCGAGCCGACCTACGGGTTCAACACCGAAACGCCTTTCGTGAAGACCCGCATCGACGCATCGAGCTATCTGTCACTGTCGGAAAGCGACCGCTTCATCCTTGCCGGACGCCTCGCCTACGGCACGATCTTCGGCGCCGATCTTCTCGACATCCCCAACGACCGGCGGTTCTACGCTGGCGGTGGCGGCTCGGTGCGCGGCTACGAGTTCCAGTCCGTCGGCCCCTATTTTCCCTCAACGGTGCCGCCCGGCTCCGGATTCAACCGGGATTTCGTCGACACGCCCACCGGCGGCCTGTCGCTGTTCGAGGCATCGGCCGAGGCGCGCATCGGCGTCACCGAGAACATCCAGATCGTTCCCTTCGTGGATGTCGGAACGGTCTCCGACGATCTCGTACCCGATTTTTCCAGCTTCAAGGTCGGCGCCGGCGTCGGCGCTCGCTACATCACCAGCTTCGGCCCGATCCGCTTCGACGTGGCGATCCCGCTCGATCCCGGCCCGCGCGACGCCGACTTCCAGTTCTATGCCGGTATTGGGCAAGCCTTCTGATGCGTCGCTTCAGCCCCGTCCCCCCGCTGGCCGCCACGATCATCGTTGGCGTTTCCGCCGCGTTCCTGGCCAGCGGCCCAGCTCCGGCGCAGCAGTTCCTTGCCAATCAGATCGAGAACCTCGTCTCGACCGACACGATGAAGGTCGAGATCGAGGGGCTGTCCGGCGCGCTGACCGGCGACATCCGCATCGAAAGCGTCACGGTTTCCGATCCGCAGGGCGTGTTTCTGACGGGCAAGAATCTGGCGATGGACTGGTCGCCGCTGGCGCTGGTGCGCTCCAACGTCTCGATCGAGAACCTCACCGCCGGCCAGATCGTGCTGGAACGGCTGCCCGCCGACCAACCGGCGAGCGAAGCGGATGAGGGCAGCGGCTTTTCGTTGCCGTCGCTCACCGCCGATATCCGCAATTTCGCTATCGAGGAGTTCGTGCTGGGTGAGGCCATCGCCGGCACGCGTGCGCGGCTGAAGGCGAGCGCCCGCCTGACGCTCGCCGACGATCCGACCAAGCTCGACATCCAGGCCAATATCGACCGGCTGGACCAGCCGGGCCAGATCGCCCTCGACGTGTCCTACGCGCCCGATCAGAACCAGCTGGCCGTCGACGTGAAGGCGAGCGAGCCGGCCGGCGGGCTCGTGGCGACGCTACTCGACATACCTGACCGGCCGGCGGTCGATCTCGTCGTCAATGGCTCGGGGCCGCTCTCCGACTTCATGGCGAACGGCCAGCTCACCGTCGGCGGCGAACAGGCCGCGACGCTGACCGCGCGGGTCAACAACGTCGCCGACGGTCGCCGCCTCGCCGCCTCCCTCAATGTCGCGGCCGAGCGCTTCGTGCCGGAACAATATTCGCAATATGTCGCCGGCGGGGCCAGTCTCGACCTGCAGGCCGTTCTGCGCGACGACGGGACCTATCTCATCGAACAGGGCGATCTCGCCTCCCAGGCCCTGGCCTTGCAGACAAAGGGCGTTCTCGATCCAGGCGGCGCCGGCAACGACCTGACGCTCGCCGTCGCGTCGCGGGATGGTGATCCGATTTCGCTTGTTTTCGGAACCCCGCCGGGCGCGACCGGCCTTATGGTCACCGGCCTCGACGGCAAGGTACGCGGGGCCTTCACGGCAGCCGCCGTGGATTTGTCGGCGAAGCTGCAGCGCGCGGGTTACGGTGACTACGTCGCGCAGGGTGTCAGTCTCGACGCCAGCAGTCCCGGCTTCGACCTGACCAGCCTCAGGGGACCGCTCACCGTCGAAGCCGTCGCCCAGTCGGTCGAGGCGCCGGAGGGAATCGCCGAGCGGTTTCTCAACGGCCCTGTGAGGATCGTCGCCAACGGAGCCTTGACGGAGGACGGCTTCGTCTTCGAGCCGAGCGAGGCGACCACCGACGTCGCGACGCTGAGTCTGGATGGCACCGCCGCCTTGGATTTCTCGGTCTTCGACCTGGAGGCGCGGTCGCGCTTCCAGACCGCCGCGCTGTCGGCGGCGGCAATCCCGCTGGCGGGCGAAGAGCTTTCGGTCGCAGGCCAGTTTACCCGCGCCGCGGACGGGGCGATCAACGCGCAAAAACTCGCCATCACCGGCGCTGGGCTGCAGATCACAGGCAATGCGGGACTGAACGACGGCGTGCTCTCGGCCGACATTCAGGGCACGCTGGAGGATACCGAGGCGGTCAATCCGCTGTTTTCCGGGGCGGCCGAGTTGCGCCTCGTCGCCAAGGGGCCGGTGGAAAAGCCCGATGTCGATCTGACGCTGTCCGGCAATGGCCTGTCGATCAACGGCCGCGAGCTCGCCGATCTCCAGGTCGAGATACGCGGCACGCTGAACCCCGCCTCGCCGTCCGGCTTCGTGAACATCACCGGAACGCTGGACGGCCAGCCGCTGTCCGGTAGCGCCGAGGTCGAGACCCTCGACAATGGCGATCGCCGCATCACCGACTTGGCGATCCGGCAGGGTCCGAACGCGGTCACCGGCGACCTCATGCTGACCGATGCCTTCGCCCCGGTCGGCACGCTGAGCGTCGCCATCGACGATATCGGCCCGTTGGCCGCGCTCGGCGGACAGAAGGCCAGCGGCGACGTCAAGGGAACCGTGGAACTGTCGGTCAATGCGGAAAAGACGCCGGTTGCCGCGCCCGATCTCACCTCCGGCAGCCTGACGGTCGCCGGCACCACACTCCAGGGCGCGCGGATCGATTTGTCGGTCAAGGACTATCTCGGGATTCCGATGCCGACAGGCCGGGTGGCGGCGGACGCGATCGACGTCGCCGGGGTCGCCGTCCGCGACTTCGCCATCGGGCTCTCCGAGCAGCAGGGCGGAACCGGCTTGATAGCGAACGCGATGGTTAACGACGCGCCGATCGAACTGGCCGGCACCGCCCGATTCGAACCCGACACGATGCTCCTCACGCTCTCGCGCCTGACCGCTGATATCCCAAATGCCGCCGTCAATCTCAGCGAAGAAGCCAAGATACGGATCGCCGACGGCAAGACGATCCTCGACGGCTTCGTGCTGAGCGTCGGATCCGGCTCGATCGCTCTGGAAGGCTCGTCCGGCGAGATGCTCGACCTTTCCTTGCGCCTCAACGAGGTTCCGGCGGCTCTCGCCAACTTCTTCGTCTCCGGTATGGAGGCCGAGGGCACGATCTCCGGCACGGCGACCCTCACCGGCGCGCCCGACAATCCCGACGCCGCCTTCGACATCACCGGCCGCGAGCTGGCGAGCGCGCAGGTACGGGCGGCCCGGCTCCCTGCCCTTGCCCTCGACGCCGCCGGCACCTACGCCGACGGCACGCTGACCTTGCACACCGCCGCGCTCGCCCTCGGCGAGGGCTCACTGAAGGCGTCCGGCACGATCGGCGAGACACTGGACCTTCGTGCCGAGCTCGCGGCTTTTCCGGTCGCGCTGGCGAATGATTTCGTCGATGGTCTCGATGCATCCGGGACGATCTCCGGCAGCGCCGTTGTCAGCGGCTCCCGCGCCGACCCCGTCGCGGTTTTCGATATTGCCGGCACCGGCATCACCGCGGCGCAGGTCGCCGCGGCCGGGATCGAACCGCTGACACTCGACGTTGCCGGCCGCTATGCCGCCGGCACGGCGACGCTGGAGCAGGCGAGTCTCGTGGTCGGTTCCGGCTCGCTCGAAGCTTCCGGCTCGGTCGGTGAAAATCTCGACCTGGCGCTGGCGATGACCGACCTGCCTGTCGCCCTTGCCAACGGTTTCGTGCCCGATCTCGACGCGTCCGGAACGATTTCCGGGACGGCGGCCGCTACCGGCTCCCTCACCGAGCCCAAAGCCGTCTTCGATCTGTCGGGCGCCGGAATCACGACCAGGGCAATCGCACGCTCCGGCGTGGCGCCGCTGACGCTTCGGCTCGCGGGCCGCTTTGCGGACGGGACGGCGTCGCTGGAAACGGCCGTGGTCAATGTCGGCGACGGCTCGCTGCGGGCTTCCGGAAAGGTGGGACGCGAACTCGATCTCGACCTGTCGATGAACAGCGTTCCGGTCGGGCTTGCCAACGGGTTCGTGCCCAACCTCAAAGCCTCCGGCACGATCTCGGGAACCGCGACGGCTACCGGCACCCTCGACGACCCCACCGCCGAATTCTCGCTGACGGGTTCGGGCATCACCACGCCGGCGATCGCCCAGTCCGGCATCGAACCGCTCGACCTCACGGCGTCCGGGCGCCTTGCCGCCGGCACGTTGACCCTCGACGAAGCCAGGGTGACCGTCGGCTCCGGTTCGCTGACCGCCAGCGGCTCCGTCGGCGAGGCGCTCGACCTCAACGTCGTGGCCAACGAAATTCCCGTGGGTCTTGCCAATGGCTTTGTACCGGATCTCGGCGCCACGGGCACGATCTCCGGCACGGCCACGGCGACCGGCTCGCTCTCGGACCCGAGTGCCATCTTCAGTGTCTCCGGCGCCGGCATCACCACCCGGCAGATCGCCCAGTCCGGTGTCGCGCCGCTCGGTCTCGAGGCCGCCGGTTCCTATGCCAACGGCACGGCAACGATCGAGACCGCGGATGTCCGGGTCGGCGACGGTACACTCACGGCCACCGGCACCGTCGGCGAGGCGCTCGACCTTCAGATCGCCGTCAACCAGATTCCGGTCGGACTGGCGAACGGTTTCGTCGATGGGCTAGGCGCAACCGGGACGATTTCCGGCTCCGTCACGGCGACCGGCTCCATCTCCGATCCGCAAGCCGAATTCGATCTCACCGGGTCGGGTATGACGACGCGTCAGATCGCCCAGTCCGGCGTTGCGCCGCTCAGCCTCGATCTTGCGGGCGTCTACGCCAACGGGACGGCGACAATCGATACGGCCAACCTCAATGTCGGCAGCGGTTCGCTGACGGCCACCGGCACCGTCGGTCGCACTCTCGATCTCAACCTCGAACTCGACCGGCTCCCCGTTGGTCTCGCCAACGGCTTCGTACCCGACCTCAATGCCGAGGGAGCGATCTCCGGCACCGCCACCGCCACGGGCTCCATCTCCGATCCACGCGCCACATTCGATCTGGCCGGCACCGGCATCACCACCCGGCAGATCGCCCAATCTGGCGTCGCGCCGCTGAGCCTGGAGGCGTCCGGCACCTATGCGAACGGGACGGCGACGATCGGCACTGCCGACATTCGCGTCGGCAGCGGGTCACTCGTGGCGTCGGGAACGCTCGGGCGAACGCTCGATCTGGACGTGACCCTGAACCAGATTCCGGTCGGTCTCGCCAATGGCTTCGTCGATGGGCTCGGCGCGCAAGGAACCGTATCGGGAACCGCGTCCGCGACAGGATCGATTTCCGATCCCGATGCGCGGTTCGACATCTCGGCCTCGAATGTGTCGGTCGCGCAAAGCCGCGACGCCGGCGCTCCGGCGATCGACGCCACCGCCGCTGGAACCTATGCGGGCGGAACCCTGCAGCTGCAAACCGCGACCGCCAATATCGGCGGCGGCACGGTCACCCTCAGCGGCTCGGCCAGCCAGAACGCACTCGCTATCGACGCCGATATCCGCAATCTGCCGGCATCGATCGCCGCCGCGACCGCGCCGGGGATCGCACCGCAGGGAACGATCAATGGCACCGTGCGCGCCTCGGGTTCGCCGTCCAATCCGTCGCTCGTCTACGACCTCAGCGGCTCCGGCCTGTCCATCCAGCAGACACGGGACGCCGGGGTCGGCACGCTCGCCGTCTCCGCCAACGGTCAGTTCGCCAACAGAACCGTCACGACGACAGCCAATTTGTCGGGCGGCGGAGTCGACCTGGCGGTTTCCGGTTCGGTGAATATCGCCGGCACGCCGCAGCTCGACCTGTCGCTGAACGGCACCGCGCCGATGTCGCTCGCCAACCGCATCCTGGCCGAGGGTGGCCGGTCGATCCAGGGCACCGTGCAGTTGAATGCCCGGGTGAGCGGTCCGGCCAGCCAGCCCAACGTCGTGGGAACCGTGTCGACATCCGGCGCGCGGTTCGTCGATACCGGCCTCAACGTGGCGGTCAACGGCATCGCCGCGACGGTCGCCCTCAGCGGCCAGACCGCCACGATCCAGTCGTTCGACGCGTCGCTCTCCTCCGGCGGAAGGCTGTCGCTCTCCGGTTCCATCGGTCTCAACGACGGATTCCCGGCGGATATCGCCATCCGGCTCGTCGATGGCCGCTACAATGACGGCGAACTCGTCGCCGCAAAGCTGAGCGCCGACCTGACACTAACCGGACCGCTGGGCGGCACACCGCTGCTCGCCGGCACGATCAACGCCAGCGAAATCGACATCCTGATTCCGGACAAGCTTCCCGGCTCGCTGGCCCGGATCGACGTGACCCATCGCAATGCCAGACCGGCCGTCTACGAGCAGCAGCGGGAGATCAACCCCGACCAGGGCGCTGGCACCCAGCGAAGCGGTATCAATTTCGACCTGACCTTCAATGCGCCGTCGCGGGTGTTCGTGCGCGGTCGCGGCCTCGACGTCGAACTCGGCGGTTCGATCGCCATCACAGGCTCAGCCGCTGCACCGCGGATCGTCGGCGGGTTCGAATTGCAGCGCGGTCGGTTCGTGATTCTCGGCAAGCGCCTCGATTTCGACCGTGGCCGGCTGACCTTCACCGGCAGCCTGGTTCCGGTCCTCGATCTGGTTGCCCGGTCCCAGGCGGACGACACGACCGTGTTCATCGCCGTGACCGGCCCCGCCAACGACCCAAGCTTCACCTTCTCCTCGACCCCCGTCCTGCCCCAGGACGAGGTCCTGGCGCGGTTGATCTTCAGCCAGGGCACATCCGACCTGTCGCCGTTGCAGATCGCCCAGTTGGCCGAATTGGCGGCATCGCTCGCCGGCGTCGGCGGATCGAGCGGCCTGCTCGACAATCTGCGCTCGCAGATCGGCGTCGACGACCTCGACATCAAGACGACGAAGGACGGCCAGACGGCCGTCGGCGTCGGCAAATATCTCAACGAGAACACCTATCTCGGTGTCGATTCGACCGGACGGGTGGCGATCGACCTCGATCTCGGCTCGGGACTCAAGGCGCGCGGCGCGGTCACCGCGGAAGGCGGCGGTGAAGTCGGCGTCTTTTACGAAGGCGAATTCTGATCGTTCCCGCGCTACACGCGCGGGCGACGACTTTTTCCTGAACCTTCCGGGGTGCCGCCCGTTCTCAACAGACAGCGAGAAGATCGCCGCCTGGTGGCGGTTCGATCTCAAGCACCCCGATCAGCCGGAGGAGACCCAAGATGATGTATTCCAGCAAGTTCGACCATCCCAAGCACGGCACCTACGCGCATCCTCAGGACGTGCTGAAAGATGACGAACTGTCGGAATCCGAAAAGCAGACCGTGCTGGAGGAATGGGCCGCCTCGCTCAAGCATATCCTCCACAACGACCCCGACGCGCCGCAGGTGAAGGCGACCAAGGAATCGCTGGACGAAGCGATCGAACGGCTCGCGGCCGGCAGAACCTGACCTTTGGCGAGATGACACCAAGCGCGGTGGCGCGACCGTAAAACGGTCTGGACCAACGGCCCCCGGGCGGGCTTGCATTGTATCCGTCAGGGCGGCATCTGCAGATCTCGCGTGAGCGCGCCGGGTGTCTGCGGCGCTTTCCGGATTTCACTTCACAACCCAGTTTGCGCCCGGGCGGCAAGAGGCGCATGAAGGCGGGATACGGAAAAAAGAGGGGGCTGACCATGCCGACAAGCATCAATCCGGCAACGGGCGACGTCATCGAAGAATTCGCCGAGCACACCGATCAGGACATCGATCGCGCGCTCGCCAACGCCGACAGCGCGTTTCGCGACTGGCGCAACACGGCCTATTCGCGCCGGGCCGAGGTGCTGCTTCGGGCGGCCGATGAGCTCGAACGCCGCAAGGACGAACTGGCCCGCATCGCGACACGTGAAATGGGCAAGCGTTTGAAGGAATCGGTCGCCGAGGTCGAGAAATGCGCCACGGCCTGCCGCTATTACGCCGAAGAGGGTGAAAAGCTGCTCGCCGACGACCACCGGGCCGGGCCGGCGACGAAGAATTTCGTCGCCTATCTGCCGATCGGGCCTGTCCTCGCGGTCATGCCGTGGAATTTTCCCTATTGGCAGTGCTTCCGCTTCGCCGCTCCGGCGATCATGGCGGGAAATGTCGGCATCCTGAAACACGCCTCCAATGTCAGCCAGTGCGCGCTGGAGATCGAGAAGATATTTCTCGACGCCGACGCGCCAGAGGGCGTCTTTCAGACGCTGCTGATCTCCTCCGGCAAGGTCGAGCGCATCCTCAAGGACGAACGCGTCCGCGCCGCCACCCTCACCGGCAGCGAGGGCGCCGGTTCGGCCGTCGCGGCGACCGCCGGCTCGCAGATCAAGACGACGGTGCTCGAACTCGGCGGCTCGGACCCGTTCATCGTCATGCCGTCTGCCGACATCGGGAAGGCGGTCGATGTCGGCGTGACGGCCCGGATGCAGAACAGCGGCCAGAGCTGCATCGCGGCCAAGCGCTTCATCGTGCACGAGGACGTCTACGACGACTATCTCGGCCGCTATCAGGACAAGGTCGAAGCCATCAAGCTCGGCGATCCGATGGCCGACGACACCGGCATGGGTCCGCTGGCCATGAAGGCCGGCGTCGATGACATCGCCGACCAGATCGCCCGCTCGACGAAGGCCGGTGCCAAACTGGTTACCGGCGGCAGCGCGCCGGAGGGACCCGGCTACTTCTTCCAGCCCTCGATCCTTGCGGACGTTCCGGAGGCAGCGCCGGCCTATCGCGAGGAATTGTTCGGTCCTTGCGCCATCTTCTTCAAGGTGCGCACGATCGACGACGCCATCGCGCTCGCCAACGATTCCGAGTTCGGCCTCGGCGGCTCGGTCTGGACCAACGAGGCGAAGGAGCAGGAGCGCTTCGTTCGCGACCTCGACCAGGGCGGTACCCATATCAACCGCATGACCGCCTCCGACTCGCGGCTTCCCTTCGGCGGCGTCAAGAAATCCGGCTATGGGCGCGAACTTTCGCACGAGGGCATCCATGCGTTCATGAATGCCAAGACCGTGACGGTCGACTAACTCCAGCAGGAGGCCGCTATTCGGCTGGTGGCCTCCTTGCTCCAATTCAGCCGCGGAGTACATCCCGCGCAGTCAATGGGAAAGCCACGGACGCCCCTTTGGGAGTCGATGAATTGTGTTGCAGATTCTCCCGCTGCCCGAAAATGCGTCAGTTTTCCACAGCCGGTTTGTTTAACTCTTGTCCGCAACGCGCTTAAAAGGCCCCGACCAGGCGGGATCGGGGGCTCCGCGACAACTCACAGGGCGGATAGCGGCCAGAATGAGCCAACCTAACAATCAGAACACCCCGGGCAACGAGAGTGGCGAACTCAGCACGCTCGCAGCGACGGCGCTTTCCCGCGGAATCCGCCATTTGTTCGCCGACGATGCGGAGCGGTTTGCGGGCTTTTCCGCGCGTCTCGGCGACCTCGTTCTCGACTATTCCAAGACCGCGATCGACGCGCGAGCGCGCTCCGCGCTGCTGGATCTGGCGCGCACGCGCGGGATCGAAGCGCGGCGGGACGCGATGTTCGCCGGCGAGCGAATCAACGCAACCGAGGATCGCTCCGTCCTCCATGTGGCGTTGCGAGGCGAGCCGAAGGACGGGTACCGCGCGGATGGCGAGCCGATCAGCGGCGCGATCGAGGACGTCCTGCGCGCGATGGGCGCTTTCGCCGAGCGCATCCGCAACGGCGAAGTGCGTGGCGCACACGACGGCGCCATCACCGACGTCGTCAATATCGGCATCGGCGGCTCCGATCTCGGCCCGGCGATGGCGACCCTTGCGCTCGCGCCCTACCATGACGGCCCTCGCATTCATTTCGTCTCGAATGTCGACGGCTCCCACATCGCCGACACGTTGAAGAACCTCGATCCGGCGACGACGCTGATCATCGTCGCGTCGAAGACCTTCACCACTATCGAGACGATGACCAATGCGGACACGGCACGGCGCTGGCTCGTCGCCGCGCTCGGCGAGGCCGCGGTGGCCGAACAATTCGCCGCCGTTTCCACCGCCCTCGACAAGGTCGCGAGCTTCGGGATCGCCGAAGATCGCGTCTTCGGCTTCTGGGACTGGGTCGGCGGGCGCTATTCGATCTGGTCGGCGATCGGCCTGCCATTGATGATCGCCATCGGCGCGCAGCGCTTCCGCGAATTTCTCGCCGGCGCACGCGATGTCGACCAGCACTTCAAGACCGCCCCGCTCGGCGAGAATCTTCCCGTTCTGCTCGGTCTTGTCGGCTATTGGCACCGCGCGATCTGCCGCTACCCGACGCGGGCGATCATTCCCTACGATCAGCGTCTCGCCCGCTTTCCCGCCTATCTCCAGCAGCTCG
Source organism: Aurantimonas marianensis (assembly GCF_024195285.1). GTDB lineage: Bacteria > Pseudomonadota > Alphaproteobacteria > Rhizobiales > Rhizobiaceae > Aurantimonas > Aurantimonas marianensis. Next base: position 9,872 of record NZ_JALHBS010000024.1, on the reverse strand, counting down.
ACATGGAATCGAACGGCAAACGGGTCGGGCTCGACGGCCAGCCGGTCGCGGTCAGCGGACCGGTCGTCTGGGGCGAGCCGGGGACCAACGGTCAGCACGCGTTCTTCCAGCTCTTGCATCAAGGCACCGACGTCGTTCCGGTCGAATTTCTTGTCGGCGCGCGCTCCCACGAGCCGTCCGACATGCAGACCCATCAGGACCTCCTCCTGGCGAATTGTCTCGCCCAGAGCGAGGCGCTGATGCGCGGACGCACACTTGACGAGGCCCGCGAGCAGCTCGTCGCGACGGGCCGAAGCGAGGCCGAGGCCGAGCGGATCGCGCCGCACCGGGTGTTTCCCGGCGAACGGCCGTCGCTGACCATTCTTTACCGGCAGCTCGATCCGGCGACGCTCGGACGGCTGATCGCGCTCTATGAGCACCGCGTCTTCGTCGAGGCCCAGCTTTACGGAATCAATGCCTTCGACCAGTGGGGCGTTGAACTCGGCAAGGAGCTGGCGATGAAACTTGTGCCGGTGGTGACCGGCGACGAGGAGGTCGGGGACCGGGACGGCTCGACGTCCGGGCTGATCGCCGCGATCCGCACCATGAGAGGTTTTTGATGTCCGCCACCCGCAAGACGGCCGAAGCCGCCCCCAACGGCAACGGCGCGGCGAAGCCCGACCCTCGGCTCAACGATCCCGATACGCTGGCTCGCCAGATCGTCGAGAAACTGACCTATTCGATCGGAAAACACCCCGAAGCGGCACGCAAATACGACTGGTTGCGCGCCACGACGCTTGCGGTCCGCGACCGCATCATCGACCACTGGTTCGAATCCGCCGACCGGATCGCGGCCAGTGGTGAAAAGCAGGTCTGCTACCTGTCGATGGAGTTCCTGATCGGCAGGATGCTGCGCGACGCGATCAGCAACCTGGGGCTAACCGAACCGATCCGCGAAGCCCTCGCCCGCTATGGCGTCGAGCTCGACATGGTCGAACTGCTCGAGCCGGACGCCGCGCTCGGCAATGGCGGCCTCGGCCGACTCGCCGCCTGTTTCATGGAATCCATGGCTTCGACCGGGGTCCCCGGCTTTGGCTACGGCATTCGCTATGTTCATGGCTTCTTCCGCCAAGAGATTGCCGACGGCGCACAGGTCGAGCTGCCTGAAACCTGGCTCGTCCACGGCAATCCGTGGGAGTTCGAGCGGCGCGATTGCAGTTACGAGATCGGCTTCGGCGGCAAGGTAGTGTCGCTGCAGGAGCAAGGCCATCCGGCCCGGCAGGTCTGGCGGCCGGCCGAGCGCGTGCTCGCCGTCGCCTTCGACACGCCGATGGTGGGTTGGCGCGGCGAACAGGTCAACACGCTGCGGCTGTGGAGCGCCCAGGCGCTCGATCCGATCCTGCTCGATGCCTTCAATTCCGGCGACCACATCGGCGCCCTGGTCGAATCCAACAAGGCCGAGGCGATCACCCGGGTGCTCTATCCCGCCGATTCACACCAGGCCGGCCAGGAATTGCGCCTGCGGCAGGAGTATTTCTTCTCCTCCGCCTCGCTCCAGGACGTCATCAAGCGCCACTTGGAGAAGAACGAGAGCCTCTCGAACCTCGCCGACAAGGTCGCGATCCAGCTCAACGACACCCATCCGGCCGTCTCCGTCGCCGAATTGATGCGCCTGTTGGTCGATGTTCACGGCTTCGAATGGAGCGCGGCGTGGGAGATCACCAGGGCGACCTTCTCCTACACCAACCACACATTGTTGCCGGAGGCGCTGGAGCACTGGCCGATCCATCTGTTCGAGCGGCTGCTGCCGCGGCAGATGCAGATCATCTACGCCATCAACGCCGACGTCATCCGTGAAGCCTCGCAGGACAAGGGCCTCGACGACGCCAAGATCGCGGCGATCTCGCTGGTCGACGAGGGCAACGGCCGGCGCGTGCGCATGGGCCAGCTCGCCTTCGTCGGCAGCCACGCCGTGAACGGGGTCTCGGCGCTCCACACGGAGCTGATGAAGGAAACGGTCTTCCATCATCTGCACGAGCTGTATCCCGACCGGATCGAGAACAAGACCAACGGCGTGACCCCGCGGCGCTGGCTGATGCAGGCGAACCCGGACCTCACCGCCCTCATCACCGACGCGATCGGCCCCGGTTTTCTCGACAACATCGAAAAAATTCGCGACATCGACGCGCTCGCCGACGATTCAGGCTTTCGCGAGCGCTTCGCTGCGGTCAAGCGCCGCAACAAGGAAAGGTTGGCCGACGTCGTCGGCGAGCGGATGGCGACGAGCGTCGATCCGAGCGCGATCTTCGACATCCAGGTCAAGCGAATCCACGAATACAAGCGGCAATTCCTCAACATCATCGAGGCGATCGCGCTCTACGATCAGATCCGCACCCATCCCGAGCAAAACTGGGCGCCGCGGGTGAAGATCTTCGCCGGCAAGGCCGCGCCGAGCTACGCGCAGGCCAAGCAGATCATCCATCTCGCCAACGACGTCGCGCGGATGATCAACTCCGATCCCTCGGTGCGCGGCCTTTTGAAGGTCGTGTTCATCCCGAACTACAATGTCAGCCTCGCCGAGATCATCATGCCGGCGGCCGATCTGTCCGAACAGATTTCCACCGCCGGGCTCGAGGCGTCGGGCACCGGCAACATGAAGTTCGCGCTCAATGGCGCGCTGACCATCGGGACGCTCGACGGCGCCAATGTCGAGATGCTGGAGCATGTCGGGGAGGACAATATCTTCATCTTTGGCCTGACCGCGGAACAGGTGGCGGAACGTCGGCGCGAGACCCATAGCGGCCGTTCGATCATCGAGGGACAGCCGCTGCTTCGCGAGGCGCTCGACGCGATTTCCTCCGGCGTGTTCTCGCCCGACGAACCGTCCCGTTACCATTCCCTCGTGTCGAACCTCTACAACAACGACTGGTGGATGATCTGCGCCGACTTCAAGGCCTATTGGGACACCCAGCGCAGGCTCGACGCCCTTTGGGACCGTCCGGACGAGTGGCAGGCCAAGGCGGTCCACAACACCGCCCGCATGGGATGGTTCTCCTCCGATCGCTCGATCCGGGAATATGCGCGCGACATCTGGAAAGCCGGTCCGAGAAACGGCCGCTAGCGCCGCGATACCTTTTCCCGACAACCGGCCCTCCTGTAGCAGCTTGACCTGCGCACTCTATGTCATGCTTGCTAGGGGCGGGATCGGGACAAGCATTCGAAGTCGGATCAGACGGATCGCGGCGAACGACGCTCGGGCCGCCCCTGCAAGACCGTGTGGGAGGAATCATGCCTGACAACAGACGCGCCGGACCGTTGGCCCGCGATACCATGGCCTATGTGCTGGCCGGTGGCCGGGGCAGCCGGTTGATGGAAATGACCGACACGCGGGCAAAGCCCGCTGTCTTTTTCGGCGGCAAGACGCGGATCATCGATTTCGCGCTGTCGAACGCCATCAATTCCGGCATCCGCCGCATCGGCGTCGCCACCCAGTACAAGGCGCACAGCCTGATCCGCCATCTTCAGAACGGCTGGAACTTCTTCAGGCCGGGCCGCAACGAGAGCTTCGATATCCTGCCGGCCAGCCAGCGCGTCTCGGAGACGCAGTGGTACGAAGGCACGGCCGACGCCGTCTATCAGAACATCGACATCATCGAGGACTACGCGCCGCGCTATATCGTCATTCTGGCGGGCGACCATATCTACAAGATGGACTACGAGGTCATGCTGCAGCAGCATGTCGACAGCGGCGCGGACGTCACCGTCGGCTGTCTGGAGGTGCCGCGCATGGAGGCCGTCGCCTTCGGGGTGATGCATGTCGATGAGACCTACAAGATCACCGCCTTCGTCGAGAAACCGGCGGATCCGCCGGCGATCCCCGGGCGGCCGGACACCGCCCTCGCCTCGATGGGCATCTATGTGTTCGAGACCAATTTCCTGATGGACCAGCTGCGGCGGGATGCAGCCGACCCGAACTCCAACCGCGACTTCGGCAAGGACATCATTCCGCATATCGTCAAGCACGGCAGCGCTTACGCCCATCGCTTCAGCGGCTCGGTCGTGCGCTCGGCGGCCGAGCCCGACACCGAAGCCTACTGGCGCGACGTGGGAACGGTCGACGCCTACTGGCGGGCCAATATCGATCTCACCGACATCATCCCGCCGCTCGACATCTACGACCGCGACTGGCCGATCTGGACCTATGCCGAGATCGTGCCGCCGGCGAAGTTCGTCCATGACGAGGAAGGACGCCGCGGGATGGCGGTGTCCTCGTTGGTTTCCGGCGACTGCATCATCTCGGGCGGTACATTGAACCGGTCGCTGCTCTTTACCGGCGTGCGCCAGAGCTCCTATTCGCGGCTCGACCACGCGGTCGTCCTGCCGCAATGTCACATCGGCCGACATGCCCGGATCTCCAATGTCGTCATCGATCGCGGCGTCCATATCCCCGATGGACTGGTGATCGGCGAGGATCCGGAGCTCGACGCCAAGCGGTTTCGACGGACCGAGGCCGGAGTTTGCCTGGTGACCAAACCGATGATCGACAGGCTGACCTACTGATGACAACCAGCGTGCTTTCCGTCGCGTCGGAGGTCTTTCCGCTGATCAAGACCGGTGGACTCGCCGACGTCGCCGGAGCGCTGCCGCTGGCGCTCGCCGAACATGGCATTGCCGTCCGCACCCTGATGCCGGGTTATCCCGACGTCCTCAAGTGCGTCGGGCGTGGTGAACTCGTGTGCCGATTCGCCGACCTGTTCGGCGGCAAGGCGCAGATTCTCGCCGTGCGACATGGGGCGCTGGACCTTCTTATCCTCGACGCGCCGCACCTGTTCGATCGGCCTGGCGGTCCCTACGTCACCCCCGCTGGGTACGATCACCCCGACAATTGGGCGCGCTTCGCGGCGCTCTCCAAGGCCGGCGCCGCCGTGGCACAAGGCGCGATCGCCGGCTTTTCGCCGGACATCGTCCATGCCCATGACTGGCAGGCCGCGCTCGCGCCGGTCTATCTGGCGGTCTCCAACAAGCCGCGGCCGCGGACGATAGTGACCATCCACAACCTCGCCTTCCAGGGCAATTTTCCGAGCAGCATCTTTGCCGATCTCGGCTTGCCGGCGACGACATGGTCGATCGAGGGCGTCGAGTATTACGGCAATGTCGGCTACCTGAAGGGAGGCCTGCACGCGGCGGATGTGGTGACCACCGTCAGCCCGACCTACGCCGAGGAGATCCTCACGCCCGAGGGCGGGATGGGGCTGGACGGGCTGCTGCGCGGGATCGACGACCGGCTCGTCGGGATCGTCAACGGCATCGACGTCGGCGTATGGGATCCGCAGACCGATCCCGCGATCGCCAAGACCTACAGCGCCCGCTCACCCAAGGCCCGCAGCCACAACAAGCGCGCCCTGGAGGGCGAGTTCGGCCTGAGGCGCGACGATGGTCCGATCTTCGCCGTGGTCAGCCGCCTGACCTGGCAGAAGGGGCTCGATCTCGTCGCCGACGCCTGCGACGATCTGGTCGAGCGCGGCATCCGCCTCGTCGTCGTCGGCTCGGGCGACCAGATGATCGAGGGACAATTCCTCGCCGCCCATGCCCGCCATCCCGATCGCGTGGGGGTTCGAATCGGCTATGACGAAGCCCTGTCGCATCGGGTGCAGGCGGGGGCGGACGCCATCCTCATCCCGTCCCGGTTCGAACCCTGCGGTCTCACCCAACTCTACGGGCTGCGCTATGGCTGCGTACCCGTCGTCACCAAGGTCGGCGGCCTCGCCGATACGGTGGTCGACGCGAACTACGCCGCCACCAGCGCTGGTGTGGCGACAGGCATCATCTTCGCGCCACCCTCCGTCCCGGCGCTCATCGAAGCGGTCGAGCGGGCCCGCCGTCTCTACGAGGATGGCAAGCCCTGGCGAGACATGCAAATCTGCGCCATGAACACGGACGTGTCCTGGCGCGCCAGCGCCCGGCTCTATGCCGATCTCTACCGCGATCTTCTCAAGGAATAGAACCCGCCATGATCGAAACGATCGCGACCCAGCCCTATGACGACCAGAAGCCCGGTACGTCGGGTCTGCGCAAGAAGGTCGCGCATTTCAAGAAGCCCCACTACGCCGCCAATTTCGTCCAGGCGATCTTCGATGCCGCCGGGAGCAGCGACGGCGCAAGCCTGGTCATCGGCGGCGACGGGCGCTTCTACAACCGCGAGGTGATCCTCACGGCGATCCGGATGGCCGCCGCGAACGGCTACGGCCGGGTGATCGTCGGGCGGGACGGCATCCTGTCGACGCCGGCCGCCTCGCATCTGATCCGCAAGCGCGGCGCCTCGGGCGGAATCATCCTGTCGGCGAGCCACAATCCGGGCGGTCCGAAAGGCGATTTCGGAATCAAGTACAACATCGCCAATGGCGGGCCGGCCCCCGAAGCGGTGACCGAGGCGATCTTCGAAAAGACCCAAACGATCTCGCGCTATCGCGTGTGGACGGAAACCGCCCCGAACATCTCCCATGTCGGCGAGACCCGGCTCGGCGACATGGTGGTCGAAGTGGTCGACCCGGTCGCCGACTACGCCGAACTGATGGAGACGCTGTTCGATTTCGGCAAGATCCGGGAACTGATCGCCTCCGGTTTCACTCTGCGTTTCGACGCGATGCACGCGGTCACCGGCCCCTATGCCAGGGAGATCATCGAAAATCGCCTCGGCGCGCCGGCCGGAACGGTCATCAACGGCGAGCCCAAGGAGGATTTCGGCGGTGGTCATCCGGACCCCAACGCGGTCCACGCCGCAGGCCTGATCGACCAGCTGATGGCACCGGACGGCCCGGATTTCGGCGCCGCCTCGGACGGCGACGGCGACCGCAACCTGATCGTCGGCAAGGGCATTCTCGTCACGCCGTCGGATTCGCTGGCGATACTGGCCGCCAACGCCCATCTGGCGCCTGGCTACGCCAAGGGCATCGTCGGAATCGCGCGCTCGATGCCGACCAGCCAGGCCGCCGACCGGGTGGCGAAGCAGCGCGGCGTCGCGCTGTACGAGACGCCGACCGGCTGGAAGTTCTTCGGCACGCTGCTCGACGCCGGCAAGGTGACGATCTGCGGCGAGGAGAGCGCCGGTACCGGCTCCGACCACGTGCGCGAGAAGGACGGGTTGTGGGCGGTGCTCTTATGGCTCAACATTCTCGCCGAGCGCCGCGAGAGCGTGAAGGCGGTCGTCGAGGGGCATTGGGCGGAATTCGGCCGCACCTTCTATCAGCGCCACGACTACGAGGAAATCGACGCCAGGGCGGCGCGCGGTCTGATGGAATCGCTGCATGATCGGCTCGCCTCCATGGCCGGCCAGCGCTTCGGCACGCTCGTCGTCTCGGAAGCCGACGATTTTTCCTACAAGGATCCGATCGACGGCTCGGTCGCGACCGGCCAGGGCGTTCGGATCGTCTTTTCCGGCGGCTCGCGCATCGTCTACCGGCTGTCAGGCACCGGCACGAAGGGCGCGACGCTGCGCGTCTACATCGAACGCTACGAGCCGGACCCGGCCAAACATGCTAGGCAAACGAAAGAGGCACTGGCGGAACTGATCGACACCGCCGATGTTATCGGAGAGATCAAGAAACGTACGGGCCGGTCCGACCCGGACGTCATTACCTGAACAAGAGGCTCGATGAGCAACACCATCACAGCCGAGCGCGGCGCCCCCGCATCGCTCGGCGCGACGATCGACGACGGCGGCGTGCATTTTTCCGTCTATTCCGAAAATGCCGACGAGATCCATGTCTGCCTGTTCGACGAGGGCGGCACCCAGGAGACCGACCGCATCCCGCTTCCCGGCCGCGAGGGCGGCACCTTCTTCGGCTTCGTGCCGGGCCTGGCGGCCGGCACTCGCTATGGCCTGCGTGCCGTCGGACCCTACAAGCCCGAGGAAGGCCACCGCTTCGACTACTCGAAATTCCTCGTCGACCCCTATGCGGTGCAGCTCGACCGGCCGTTTACCTATCGTCCGGCGCTGACCGCCCCGCCGGAGCGCCAGATCGACAGCGCCCCCTTCCTGCCACGGGCGATCGTCACCGCGCCGGACCGCGACGCCAAGCCGCTGCCTTTCGCCAATCCGGGTTTTACCTACGAGCTGCTGGTCCGGGCGTATTCGCAGCGGCACCCCGACGTGCCGGCGGAAATCCGCGGCACCGTCGCGGCGCTGGCCGAGCCGTATTTTCTCGATCACATGCAGAAGGTCGGCATCGACACCGTCGAAATGATGCCGCTCGCCGCCTGGATCGATGAAGGCCATCTTCTCAACTTAAATCTGACCAACGCCTGGGGCTACAACCCGATCACCCACATGGCGCCGGACCCGCGCCTCGCCCCCGGTGGTTTCGCCGAGATCCGCAAGGTGGTCGAGGCCATGCACGCGCGCGGCATCCGGGTTCTCCTCGATGTCGTCTTCAACCATTCCGGCGAGGGCTCCGAGGAAGGGCCGACGATCTGCTATCGCGGCCTCGACAATCTGCTCTACTACCGCCATCCTGAGGGCGAGCCGGAGTTCATGCTGAACGATACCGGCACCGGCAACACCATGGCGACCCACAAGGAGCCGGTGGCCAGGATGTTCATCGACGTCCTGCGCACGTGGGTCCAGGCGACCGGCATCGACGGCTTCCGCTACGATCTCGGTACGGTGCTGGGCCGGCTGCCCGAGGGGTTCTCCCACGACGCGCCATTCTTCAAGATGATCGAAAAAGACGACGTGCTGAAGGATCGCATCCATGTCGGCGAGCCGTGGGACGTCGGCCCCGGCGGATACCAGGTCGGCAATTTTCCCAAGCCCTGGTTCGAATGGCAGGACAAGTTCCGCGACGATGTCCGCAAGTTCTGGAAGGGTGAGGACGGCATGATCGGGGCGCTGGCGACGCGGCTTGCCGGCTCCGCCGACCTTTACGATCATGACGGCCGGCTGCCGTCCGCCGGCGTCAATTTCATCGCCGCCCATGACGGCTTCACCCTCGCCGACATCGTCATGTACGAGGACAAGCACAACGAGGCGAATGGCGAGGACAATCGCGACGGCCACAATGACAATCACTCCTGGAACAACGGCGTCGAGGGCGAGACCGACGATCCCGCGATCATCGACGCGCGCGGCAAGGACATCAGGGCGTTGCTGGCGACGCTGCTGGTCGCGCGCGGTACGCCGATGATCGTCGCCGGCGACGAGTTCGGCCGCACCCAGGGCGGCAACAACAACGGTTATGCCCAGGACAACGAGATCACCTGGCTCGACTGGGACAATGCCGACGAGGGGCTGATCGAGTTCACCGGCAAGCTGGCGAAGCTGCGCCGCGAGCACCCGGCGCTCAACGCCGACCGGTTTCTCACCGGCAAGCTCGTCGAGGGCGGCGACGTCGAGGACGTGATCTGGTTGCGCGAGGATGGCGAACCGATGGAGGACGACGACTGGAACGACGCTGAGCGCCGCTTCGTCGGTATGTCGGTCTATTCGCCGAAGGGCGAGGAGGATGTGGAGAGCGAGCGCGCGGTGATCTATGTAAACGGCTCGCACGAAGATGTCGCGGTAACCCTGCCGGAGCCGCGCGAGGGCCATGTCTACTGCCTCTACATCCAATCCGACTGGCCGCAGCTCGAACCGCGCCGGATCGACCATACGGAGGGCGTCGTGGTGCAGTCGCGCTCGGTCTTCATCATGCTCGAGGAACGCGACGGCGAGGCCTGATCGTCGTCCACAGGCCGTGGAGGGGCGCGGTTTGCCCGGACCGGATCGAACCGCTACTAGGAGGGGAGCGTCGGCGCGAGTCACGCTCCCTTTTTCATGTCCCGACCCGGCCGATCGCAGACCATGCCCATCCGCCAACTCTCCGATGCCCTGATCGACCAGATCGCCGCCGGCGAGG
>NZ_JALHBS010000023.1 GCF_024195285.1 Aurantimonas marianensis | reverse complement strand
CCCGCCCCCCCCGCCCCGCCCCCCCCCCCCCCCCCCCCCCCCACCCGCCCCCCCCCCGCCCCCCCCCCCGGCCGCGGGGGGGGGGCCCCCGCGGCCGGCGAGCGTGGTCAAGGAATTGATCGAGAACGCGCTGGATGCCGGCGCGCGGCGCATCGAGATCGCGACCGCCGGCGGCGGCAAGAATCTGATCCGGGTGAGCGACGACGGCTGCGGCATCCCGGCGGGTGAACTGCCGCTCGCGATACGCCGGCACTGCACCTCCAAGCTTGGCGGTGGCCTCGAGGCCATCGACACGCTCGGCTTTCGCGGCGAGGCGCTGCCGTCGATTGGTTCGGTCGCGCGGCTCTCCTTGAAGTCGCGCGCCACCGGTGCCGCCGAGGCTCATGAGATTGCCGTCGATGGCGGCCGCCCGGACGGCCCGCGGCCGACCGCCCTGTCCAAAGGAACCCTGATCGAGGTCCGCGATCTTTTTCACGCGGTGCCGGCGCGGTTGAAATTCCTCAAGAGCGACCGGGCGGAAGGCGCCGCGATCACCGAGATCGTCCGCCGCATCGCCATCGCCTTTCCTGAGGTGCGGTTCGAACTGGCCGGACCCGACCGCAGCCGCACGGTTTTCGAGGCGGTGCCCCGCGCGGATCGTTTGCATCGGATCGACGCCGTGATCGGCGCCGAATTCGGCGACAACGCGATTGCCATCGACGCCGAGCGGGAAGCGGTCCGGCTGGCGGGGTTTGCCGGGCTTCCGACCTTCAATCGCGGCAACGGGCTGGCGCAGTTCTTCTACGTCAATGGCCGGCCGGTGCGCGACAAGATGCTGCTGTCGGCGCTCAGGGGCGCCTATGCGGACGTTCTGGCGAAGGACCGCCACCCGATCGCGGTCCTGTTCCTGTCGCTCGATCCGGCGCTTGTCGACGTCAATGTGCATCCGGCGAAGGCCGACGTGCGCTTCCGTGATCCCGGCCTGGTGCGGGGCTTGATCGTCGGCGCTATTAGGCAGGCTTTTGCCGAGGCGGGCCTGCGGTCCTCGACGGCCAACGCCGCCGGCCTGATGGCGCGCTTCCGGCCGGACGGATCAGTCCCGGCGGCGCCCGGTTCCCGCCGCTTCGAGGGCTTTGCTCCCGGTGGCTTCGCGGCGCCGCGACAGGCGGCCTACGATGTCGGCGCATCGCCCTTCCACCCGCTCAATGGCGCCGGTGACGCGGCGACGCTGGAGCACGGCGATGCGGAACCGGCATTCGGCCAGGATCACGCGAACGCGCCGTTGCAGCCACCGGGTGCCGGGACCGACTCAGGGACGGGAAAACGCGATCACCCGCTGGGCGCGGCCAAGGCGCAGTTCCACGGCAACTTCATCGTTGCCGAGACCGAGGACGGCATCGTCATCGTCGATCAGCACGCGGCGCATGAGCGGCTGGTCTACGAAGCGCTGAAGACGGCGCTGCACGGGCGTCCCCTCCCGGCACAGCTGCTGCTGATTCCGGAAATCGTCGATCTGCCCGAGGACGACGCGGACCGTCTCGCCGAGAACGCCGCGACCTTCGCGCAGCTCGGCCTCGGCATCGAACGCTTCGGACCGGGCGCCGTGGCGGTGCGCGAAACGCCGTCAATCCTCGGCCGGGTCGACTGCCAGCGGCTCATTCGCGATCTCGCCGACGAACTGGCCGAATTCGGCACCGCCGACACGATCCGCAGCCGGATCGACCATGTCGCGGCGACGATCGCCTGTCACGGATCGGTGCGGTCCGGGCGGAACCTGAAGCCGGACGAGATGAATGCCCTGTTGCGCGACATGGAGACGACGCCCGGCTCAGGCCAGTGCAATCACGGCCGCCCGACCTATATCGAGCTGAAGCTCGCCGACATCGAGAAGATGTTCGGGCGACGTTAGAGCATCGGACGATATTCGGCCGATCGCGACGTTTGACGCGCCCCCGGCGGCGACTTAGGAAAGCGCGCAAAGCTTCGGGACCCCGGCGGACGGCCGGCGGCAGCATGTTGGAGATAGCGATGAACCGCATGGAGAGCGGCGGCGAGGCCAAGCTCAAATACGGAACGCCGGATTTTCAGATCATCAAGCCGGGCGCCTATGTGCGCTGCGCCGTCACCGGCGAGGCGATCCCGCTCGACCTCCTGCGTTACTGGAGCGTCGAACGCCAGGAGGCCTATGTCGACGGCGAGGCCTCGTTCCGGCGCGAGATGGAGGCCGGCGGCCGAAAACGCTGAAGCCGCCTCGGCGAAATGCTACCTGAATGCGCGGCGGCGAAACGCCAGCCTGGTATCCCGCACGATGCGCGCACCGAGGCTGTCAGGCTCGAAGCGCAGATCGACGTCGAGCACCTCGCATTCCTTGAAGAAAAGCTGCTGCGCAGCGGTTCCCGTTGCCAACCGCACCGCGTCCTTGCGGGTCGTGACCAGTTGCAGCCCGGAACGCCAGGCGGCCGCGGACAGCTCATCCATGTCGCCCTTCGAGAAAACATGGTGATCGGGAAAGTCCCGGATTTCAACGATATCGGCACCAAGCGCGGCGAGGCTGGCGTAAAACTTCGTCGGATCGGCGATGCCGGCGAAGGCCAGCACCCGCATCCCGCGCAAGCGCTCGCCGTCGCGCGGCTCCAACGCGGCCTCGAAGACCGGCTTGTTGGCACGGGCCGTCCGCCGGATCACGGTGTCGCCGCCGTCGCCTCGTCCGATCACCAGCAGGGCGTCCGCCAGGCGGATCTGGTCGATGACCGGCGCGCGCACCGGTCCCGCCGGGATGACGGCACCATTGCCGAGCCCCCGCCGCGCGTCGATCACGATGAGCGCGTAATCGATCCACAGGCGGGCGCTCTGGAATCCGTCATCCATGATGATGAAATCGCAGCCGTGCTCGCGCTTCAACAGCGCCGCCGCCTGCTTGCGGTCGACCGCCACGGCGGTTGGCGCGACGGTTGCGAGCAGCAGCGGCTCATCTCCGACCGCGCCCGCCGAGTGATGCTGCGGGTCGACGACGAGTGCCCTCCGGCCCGATCGGCCATGCCCGCGTGAGACGAAACCGGGACGAAGGCCCGCCGTCTTCGCCGCCCGGCCGAGCGCCATCGCGGTTGGGGTCTTGCCGCCGCCGCCAACCGTGAAGTTGCCGACGCACAGCACCGGCACACCAATGTCAGCGCGCTCGCCCCGCAGCAGATTGCGCCGGGCAACGCGCCCGTAGATCATCGCCGCCGGTGCGAGAAGCCGTGTCGGCCACGAGCGCGCCCGCCACCAGAAGGGCGGGGTTTCCTGCAGCATCATCGCGGCATGGCGGGCCGGCAACGACGCGCGAGACTGATCGACAGCTTCAACGGATGCAGGAAAGGCTGGAGCGCCTGCAACGTGCGAGGAAGCGCGCCGCGCATTTCCTCGACGGTCACCGCCCCCGCCCTCGCCATCTCGGCGAGCCTGGCCGGTTCGTTGAGCAACTGGTCGACGTAATTGGCCAGCATTTCCTCATCGCGCACGATCCGGGCGCCGCCGTTCTTCAAGAGGCGCTGATAGGCATCGCGAAAATTCTGTACGTAACGACCGGAAAGGACCGCCGTCCCGAGCATCGCCGCCTCGAGCGGGTTCTGGCCGCCCTGCCCGGTCACCGACTTGCCGAGAAAGGCGATGTCGGTCAGCCGCAGGTACAGGCCCATCTCCCCCATGGTGTCGCCGAGCAGGATATCGGTCGCCTCGTCCGGTTGTTCGCCACGGCTGCGCCGGGCCACCCTGAAGCCCTGCTTCGCAAGGGTCTGCTCGATCTCGTCGCCACGTTCCACGTGCCGGGGCACGATGATGGTCAGGAGACCGGGATGGCGCTGCGAAAGCGCCAGATGCACCCCTGCGGCGAGTTCTTCCTCGCCGGGATGGGTGGACAGCGCCGCCCATCGGGGTCGGCGTCCGAGAACCCGCTCCAGTTCGGCGAGTGCCTGTCTGGAGCTCGGCGGTGGCCCGACGTCGGCTTTCAGGTTGCCCGCGACGGTGACCGCCCGGGCACCGAGAAGCCGAAAACGTTCGCCGTCGACATCCGACTGGGCGACGACGTGCGCGAGATTTTCCAGGAGCGCTTCCGCCAGCCAGGGCACCGATTTCCAGCGCTTGAACGACCCGTCGGAAAGGCGGGCATTGACCAGGATTTGCGGGATGCGGCGCCGGCCAAGTTCCAGCATCGTCATCGGCCAGATTTCACTTTCGGCCACGATCGCAACATCGGGCTGCCAATGATCCAGAAACCGCGCCACCGAAGGTTTCATGTCGAGCGGGACATATTGGTGAATGGCGCAGTCGGCCAGGTGTTTCTCGACGAAACCGGCGGAGGTCATCGTGCCGGTGGTCATGAGGACATTGATGCCATGGTCCGAAATCTCGCGGACCAGCGGCGCGACCGCCGCGCTCTCGCCGACGCTCGCCGCGTGCATCCACAACAGTGGCCCGCTGTCCGGCCGGGCGATGCTCGCATAGCCATACCGCTCCCGCCGTCGTGCCGGGTCTTCCTTGCCGCGCGAGATGCGGTAGCCGACATAGGGGCCGAGCATCGGATAGGCGAGCGATCCGGCGAAACGATAGGCCGCGAGCGCCGTGCGGGCGAGCGCATCGCTCACGACGCATCTCGCACAAGCCGCTCGGCCGCCTCGTTCGCGGCCTCGATCGCCCGGGTGATCTCGTGGCGCTTGCTTTCCATCATCGCATCGTCGGCGTCGGCGGGCACGCTGATCGGCGCGCCCACCACCACGGCAATACGGCCGAACGGCAGCGGAATCGTCGTCTTGTCCCACGAACTCGCAACGACGTAGCGGCGGCTCGTCACGGCGGCCGAAGGAAGCACCGGACGGCCCGTGATGCGGGCCAGCGTCACGATGCCAAGGCCGGCCTTGCGCGGCGTTCCCTTGGGCACATCGGCGATCATGCAGACGCCAAAGCCGTTGGCGAGGAAGCGGCGAAGGGCGATCAGCGCGCGCGCGCCGCCCTTTCCCGAGCCTACCGGTCCGGTACGGCCACCGGATCCACGCACTGTCGCGATGCCGAAACGCTCGACGATCATCGCGTTGATCTCCGCGTCGGCATTGCGCGACAGCAGCGCGGCATAGGGCAGTTTGGACGGCCGGAAAAAGGGCGCGAGCAAGTGCTGTCCGTGCCACAGGCCGACGATGGCCGGGTGTTCCTCGTCGAGAATCCGAGCCCAGTCGGATGAACCCGGCGCCTCCTTCTGGGTCGCCCGCACGAAGCACAGGCCATGGTAGATGGCGGCCCCGGCCACGACCGTGGCGAGGCGGCTGCGAAGTACCGCGCGCCCCGTGCGACGCCAACGTCGCTGCCATTCCTGAAGCCAGGACCGCTTCAAGGGCGCCGTGTGGTGGGCCGTCTCGCCGGCCATGGTTTCATCCGACATGGCAACGCGTACCGCAATGATTGAGGTGTCTGCTCACGCATTTTCCGGATTCAAGAGACGGTGCATGTGAACGATGAAGTAGCGCACCGAAGCATTGTCGACAGTTTGCTGCGCCTTGCCGCGCCAGGCCGCGAGGGCCGACGCGTAATCAGGGAAAATTCCGACGATATCAAGGCTTCCCAGATCCTTGAAATCCACGCTCTGCAGGTCCTTCAACTCGCCACCGAATACCAGGTGGAGCAGTTGTCTGGGCTCTTGCTCTTGCATTGGAATCGCATCCTCGTTTCTCGGTCAGCCGAGCGCCATCAATCGGGAATCGCTCTCGCCAGTTGTCTGACACGCGCCATAGCATCATGCGATGCCGCCATCAAAAGGCCATGCCTCTTGCCCTCGCTTCTGTAAAGCCCGGGGGCGCCACCGCGATCACACAAGAGCCCCCCGGCCCTTTCGATGAGCAAATCGGCAGCAGCGATATCCCAGTCATTGGCACGGGGGCGGATCAATGTCCCGTCGAGACGTCCCGAGGCCACCAGAGCGAGACGATAGGCGAGCGAAGGCACGGCTTTTTCCGCTATGAAGGGCTCGCTGCCGGCCGCATCGAGCCGCTTGCGCATGCCATCGGGAACCGCCAGGCGAAGCCGGTCGTCGGCGCCGGGCCGGCTCACACGGCAAACGGCCCCGTTCAGACGCGTGATGGATTCGGCCGTCACTTCAAAGACCACGCCAAGCGCCGGGGCGGCGATGACGCCGATCACCGGACGGCCTTGCTCGATGACCGCGATCGAGACGCACCATGTGTCCTCGCCGCGCAGAAAGGCGCGGGTGCCGTCGATCGGATCGACGACAAAGAAGCGGTCGGCCTCGGCCTTGCGGTCCTCGGCCTGTTCCATCTCTTCCGACACCCAGCCATAGGATGGTCGCGCGCCGACCAGCGCATCCTTCAGGAAGGCGTCGACGGCGATATCGGCCTCGCTGACCGGTGAATTGCCCTCCTTCCACCAAACCGCCGGATCGCGCCGAAAAAAGCGCATGGCGACCGCGCCGGCCTCCACGGCGGCCGTCTTCACCAGTTCGAGATCGTCGCGCATGGTGGTCAAGTCAGCGCCCCGCCACCATCATCGACTCGATGCGAAGGGTCGGCGCGACGACGGAGAACCGCTCGTCGAGATCGTTCGCTGCAGCGAGCGACAACAGCATATCGCGCAGATTGCCGGCGATGGTCAGCTCCGAGACCGGCGTGGTGATCTCGCCATTCTCGATCAGATAGCCCGAGGCGCCTCGGCTGTAGTCGCCGGTGACGAGATTGGTCCCGTGGCCGATCAGTTCGTCGATATAAAGCCCCCGGCCGGTTTCGCGGACGAGTTCGGCCGGTGTCATATCGCCGGGCGATACGAGCACATTCGTCGCCGAGGGCGAAACGCCGCCGGACGAGCGGCTGGCACGGCCATTGGTCTGGAGCCCGAGTTCCTTGGCGGTCGCGGTGTCGAGAATCCAGTTCGCCAGGACACCGTTCTCGACCAACGCCATTGCCTCGCCGCGCACGCCCTCGCCGTCGAAGGAACGCGAGCCGGGGCGCCGGGGCAACAGCGGGTCGTCCATGATAGTGAAGGAAGCCGGCAGGATCGCCGCGCCCAGCCGATCCTTGAGAAAACTGGTCCCGCGGGCGATCGCCGATCCGTTGATCGCCGAGACGATGCTGCCGATGAGGCCCCTTGCGATACGCGGATCGAAGATCACCGGATAACGCCCGGTGGCAACGGTCCCGGGATCGAGCCGCCGCACGGCGCGCTCGCCGGCGCTCCGGCCGATCGCCTCCGGCGCCGTCAGGTCGATGTGGTGAATGCGCGAATCAAAATCGTAATCGCGCTGCATCTTGACGCCCTGGCCGGCGATGACGCTGACCGAGCGGGAAAATCCCGAGCGCATCCGGTGACCGGCGAAACCGGAAGACGTGGCAAGGACCAGCCCGGACGCGCCCGCCGACACCGAGGCGCCCCCCGAATTGCTCACCCCCGCGACGGCGCGCGCCGCCGCCTCCATGGCCAGCGCCTGCTCGACCATTGTCGGCGTCGCGACATCGGATGCGTCGAACTGGTCGAGATCAAGCGCCTCGCGCGACAGCCGCAGCGGATCGGCGAGTCCGGCGAAGGCATCCTCCGGCGAGACCTTGGCCATGGCCACGGCGCGCTCGGCGAGCGGCCCCGCATCGGCGTGGATGTCGGCGGAGACGGTCGCCACGCGGCGGCCGACGAAGACGCGGAGCGACATATCCTCGCTCTCGGCGCTTTCGGTTTCCTCGACCTTGCCGAGCCGAACCGAAACGGAGCGACCGAAGGAGCGGACCACCGCCACGTCGCAGGCATCCGCCCCCGCCTTGCGCGCGGTCTCAATGAGCCGCTCGGCAATCGCCAAGAGACGCGTGGTATCGTCGTGCATAATGTCGCCTGCTGGTTTTCGTTCAGGAACCATCTATTGTGCGATGCGACACCCATCAAGACGCCGAGGGCGAGGCGGCGCATTTGTGGCTGCCGAATCACCAGACAGGAAAAGCTGCCGCCAGTGGAACAGACGACATCCATCTTCATGCAAGTCGTGCTGCTTTTGGGTGGCGGCATTGTCGCGGGCACGCTGTTCATGCGCATCGGCCTCGGCACGGTGCTCGGCTACCTTTTCGCTGGCATCTTGATGGGACCGATGTTCGGACTGATCGGCGAAGGCAAGGAAATCCTTCATATCGGCGAACTCGGCGTGGTCTTTCTCCTGTTCATCATCGGGCTCGAACTGAAGGCGAGCCGACTCTGGTCGATGCGGCGGCAGATCTTCGGTCTCGGCCTGACCCAGGTCATGCTGACCGGCCTGGCGCTCACCGGGATTGCGATTCTGTTCGGCATGAACTGGCAGGCAGGCGCCGTGGTCGGCTTCGGCCTCGCGCTGTCATCGACCGCCTTCGGCCTGCAACTGCTCGAGGAGGCCGGCGAGACCAACACCCGCCACGGTCAATCGGCCTTCTCCATCCTGCTGTTCCAGGATCTCGCGGTGGTTCCGCTGCTCGCGGCCATCCCTTTCCTAGCGCCGTTTTCTGAAGGGAGCGGGGTCGATTTCGAACGAATCGCACTGTCGGTCGGCGCGATTGTCGCGCTGCTGGTCGTCGGGAAATATCTGCTCAACCCGCTGTTTCGGATTATGGCGACGTCCGGCGCACGCGAGGTCATGCTGGGCGCGGCGCTGTTCGTGGTGCTCGGCTCGGCGATGTTGATGGAGGCGGCGGGTTTCTCCATGGCGATGGGCGCCTTCATTGCCGGGGTGCTGCTTGCCGAATCATCCTACCGGCACGAGCTGGAAGCCAATATCGAACCGTTTCGAGGGCTTTTGCTCGGTCTGTTTTTCATCGCCGTGGGTCTGTCGCTCGATCTTTCGGTGATCAAGGACAATTGGTTGCTCATCCTGGCCCTCACCCCGGCCCTGATGATCGTCAAGGCCGCGCTAATTTACCTCTTCTCGCGCGCATTCGGAGAAACCCACGCGACCGCCGTGCGGGTCTCGGGGCTCCTCGCGCAAAGCGGCGAATTCGGCTTCGTGCTGTTCACGGCCGCCGCCGCGAGCCTGATATTTCCCCGCGAGACCTCCTCCCTGCTGATCGCGATCGTCACGCTGTCGATGGCGCTGACGCCCCTGGCGACATGGCTCGGACGCCGGATCGTCATCGAGCACACCGAGGAGGAGGAACTGGAAGAGGATTTCGAAGGCGCGGGTTCGGCCGTGCTGATGATCGGCTTTTCGCGTTTTGGCCAGATGGCGGCCCAGGTCCTCCTTTCCAGCGGAATCGACGTGACGATCATCGATTCCTCGGCCGAGCGCATCCGTAATGCGAGCAAATTCGGTTTCCGCATCTATTTCGGCTCCGGCCTGCGCAAGGATGTCCTCGAGGCCGCCGGCATCCGCAAGGCGAAGCTTGTCGCGGTGTGCACCAACAAGCGCGAAACCACGGATCGGGTCGTCGACCTGATTCGGTCCGAATTCCCCAATGTCAGCCTCTACGTGCGCGCCTACGACCGCGCGCACGCGCTGTCGCTCCGTGCGCGGGGGGTGGATTTCGAAATGCGCGAGACGGTCGAGTCGGCGCTGGCCTTTGGCGCAGCGACCCTCGAGGCCTTCGGCATCGAGGAGGAACTCGCCGATCGCATCGTCGAGGACGTCAGGCGGCGTGATCAGGCGCGGCTGAAGCTGCAGGAAGCCGAAGGCTTCTACGCCGGCAATGACATGGTGACGACGCGCGTCGTGACCCCCGAACCGCTGGTCAAACCCCGCCCCTCCTTGCAAGCGATCGAAAAATCAGCAGATGAGAACGGTGAAACGTCGCCGATCGACGAAGGCCCTCCGCGCAAGCGCCGCCGAGGGCGCCCGTTTGCCGGGCGCCGCCGCAACTTCGACAAGGTCCAGTCCCGGTGAACACGGCCTGGTCCAGCTTGCCTTTACCGTCCGCGGCCTCAACAAAACCAGGACGTTCTGCCGGGGTGTCCTCGGCGCCCCTATCGGCCGACCGCTCGACGTGAACCGGGTCTTCGCGAGCTAGACGCTCGAACCGGCAGCGGAATCCGATTTTTCGCCCGTTCCGCTGCCGGATCAAAATGTCGCCCCGTCCCGCGCGCGCCGGACGCAGGCATGGGTAAAATCAGCCGGCCTTCGTCAATTCCGATTCCGATTTCAGCACCCTTGCCTCCGTCCTCCTGTTCGATGAGATAAGCCGGATTCTGATCGTCGGCATCGCGGGTGACCTCGGTGCCGCGGATGGTCCGACTGACCTTCTCGGCAAAGCTTTCGCTCACCTCCCCCGCGCCAGTACCATTTCCCAATTCCATCGAATTTTATCACCTTTGTTGAATTTTTTCACTTTCCGTTCCTTTTGATGAGTTACGTGCAGGAATTCTGACGAGATAGATGCGGCGTGGTCCCTAGCCAGCCCGTCAAATGGTCGCGTCAGCAGTGGGGAACCCGCCCTTCTCGCCGGCGTTTCCAGACTCCGATCACCCTGAGGATGCCCCGCCCGCTCCATGGACAAACAACTCGCCCGCCATGCCGAACGGTTCGGCCTCTGCCTCGTCGAACCGGGACGTTTCGCGATCGAGCGGCGACGGAACGGCAAGGGGTTTCGCATCTGTTTCGCCACAGGGGAAAAGATCACCGACAAGGCCCTCGAGCAGAGGGTGAAAGCGCTCGCGATACCGCCGGCCTGGACCGACGTGCGGATCTGTATCGAGTCGAACGGTCACATCCAGGCGATCGGCCGCGACGAGAAGGGCCGGCTGCAATACCGGTACCACGACGAATGGGTGAATGTGCGCAACGCGGTCAAGACCGAGCGGCTCCTGCGCTTCGGCCGTGCCCTGCCCCGGCTTCGGCGAATGGTGGAAAAGGACATGCGCCGCGGAAAGGTCGACCGGCGGACGACGTCGGCGATCGCGACGCGGCTGATCGACGTCACGGCCATGCGGCCAGGCCACGAGAAATATGCGGCCGACGGCGGTCGGGGTGTCGCTTCGTTGCGCAAGAAAAACCTCAGGATCGTCAAGAAGGTCGCGGTGCTGAAATTCGTCGGAAAGTCGAACAAGTCGCACCGGATCGAGATCGGTGACGCGCCGCTGGTGCGCTCGCTAAAGCGGGTACGCAAAGGCAAGGGGCAGCGGCTGTTCCGGTTTCCGGGCCGGAAGAAGAAGCAGCGCGAGCTGACCGCGAACCTCCTCAACGACTATCTCCACGAGGCGAGCGGCGCCGCGATCTCCGCCAAGGACTTCCGTACCTTTCACGGCTCGGCCGAGGCGTTGCGTTTCCTGGTCGAAGCGGCCGGATCGGCTACGGACACGCCGGCCAAGCGCAAGCGCGCGGTCGCCGCCGCAATGAAGTCGGTATCGGTGCTTCTGCGCAATACGCCGGCGGTTGCCCGCGCATCCTACGTCCACCCCGCGATCGTCAGCGCGTTCGAGCAGCAGCGGCTTACGCGGGAGGTCCTGAAGGGGCGTAACCGCGACGGACTGACTTGCGTGGAAACCGGGCTGATGCGATTCCTGGAAAGCACCGCGGCCGACGATCATGAAGGCGTCAGCCGGCCGGCATTTGCGCCGCGGTCTCCGGCCGGGTCTTGCCCGCCTCCGTCTTCCCGGAGAGCAGACGATCCAGCGCTTGCTTCGTCTCCTCCCTGAACGAAGCCGTTTCCTCGAGAATCTGCCGCGTGCGCAGGAAATCGAGCACGCGATAGCCCAACACCGGCGGCCGCAGCAGCAGGTCGGGCGGAGATATCCGCAGCTTGGAGTCGGTGATCGACTGCATCATCAACTGCGAGGCGCCGAACACCGCCTCTGTCTGCGTCGGCATGGCGTCACCGCTGCCCACCGGACCGCCGTTGACGTCGACCGCGACGACGAGGTCGGCCTTGCCGCGCAACCGGTCGAAGGGCAGCGGGTTGAAGATGCCGCCATCGATCAACACCTTGCCGTCCCGGCGAACCGGGCTGAACACGGCGGGAATGGCCGCCGAGGCCGCCAATGCGCTGAGCAGGCCGCCGCTGTCGATCTCGCACTCGGTGCGGGCGTAGAAGTCCGTCGCCATCACGCCCAGCGATATCTGCAGGCGCTCGAATGTCGGTGGCAATGCGTCGGGCAGGAAGGCGGACAGCACACGCTCGGCATCGAAGGGGCCGAAGCGCAGGGCCCCTTCGATCATGAAGTCCTGAAAGGGCGTGGGCCGGGTCCGCCAGAGCCGCGACAACACCAGCCGCTTGCGGGCAAAGCTTTCCAGAGCGAAGGCGCGCAACTCGGCGCCGGTCATGCCGGCGGCATAACCGGCCCCCATGATCGCGCCGATCGAGGAACCGACGATCCGCTTAGGCCGCACGCCGAGTTCGTCGAGCGCCTCGATCACGTGGATATGGGCGATGCCGCGGGCGCCGCCGCCGCCAAGCGCCAGCGCGAAATCGCTCACGCGGTCAGGCCCCGGCCGGACCGACGGTGATCACCGTTGGCTCGACCGAGAGCAGCTTGCGCGCGATCTGTTTCACCTCTTCCATAGTCATTGCCGAGGTCGTCGAGCTGGATGCCCACGAGTGTCGAGGCGATCGCCAGCGAGGAGTCGAGATTGCGGATGGCGTAGGAGCCCTTGACGTAGGCCTTGGCCTTGGCGAGTTCCTCCTCGCTCGGGCCCTCCTCGGCCATGCGCTTCAGTTCGTCGCGGATGATCTCAATGCTTTCGGCCGCCTTGTCGGAGCGGGTCGCCGTGCTCCCCCCGAGCACGGCGGCATGATCGTAGCTCGCCAGCCACGAGCCGGCGCCATAGGCGAGACCACGCTTTTCACGAATCTCGGTATAGAGGCGTGAGGTGAACGAGCCGCCGCCGAGGATATGGTTCATGAGATAGGCCGCGAAGAACTCCTCGTCGTCCCGCATGACACCGGGAAGCGCGAACTGGATCGCCGTCTGCGGCACGTCGAGCTCGACGGCGACGCTCTTGCCGGTGACCGGTTCGGTCTGGGCAACCGGCTTCAGGTCCGCCGTCTCCGGCAAGCCACCGAAAACCGCGTCGAGTTTTTCACCCAGCTTTTCCGGGCTGATCGCGCCGACGACGCCGACATACAAATTGTCCTTGGCGAACTTCTTGCCGTGAAAGGCACCCAAATCCGCCGCCGTCACCTTGTCGAGACTTTCCAAGGTGCCCTCCGTCGGGCGGGCATAGGGATGGCCGGCGAAGACGGTCTCGCGGAATGCCTTGCCGGCGAGTTCCCCTGGGTCGTTCTGGTCGGCGAGGATGCCGGCCTTGATCTGGCCGCGGATGCGCGCCACCGGTTCCTCGTCGAAGCGCGGATCGTTGACCGACAGCTTCAGGAGATCGAAGGCATCGTCCTCGAATTCCACGATGGTGCGGAAATTGCCGGTGAAATTGTCGAGGCTGGCGTCGTAGCTCAGCGAGACACCGAGATCGTCGAGACGCGCCTGGAACGCGCGGCTGTCGATTTCACCGGCGCCTTCGTCGAGAAGTCCCGACATCAAATTGGCGGTTCCTTCCTTGCCCTCGGCATCCTGGGTCGAGCCGGCGCCCTTGAAGGCGAATTTCATGGCGATCAGGGGGTTGGTATGGTCCTCGACGAGGAGGGCCTTGATCCCGCCGGGGCTCGTCACTTCCTTGATCTCGACGGCACTGGCCGGGCCGAGCGAGGCAAACGAAAAACCCAGCAACAGGGTCAGGGCGGCGATCGCGCCGGACAACGGCTTGGCGAATGGCTTCAACGGTCTTTTCCTTCCGCGATGCGACAAATCAGGAGCGGGTTTCGGCGCCGGGCTCCGGCAGGAGATAGCCGGTCACCGAGCGCTTCGGCTGGAGATATTTGCGGGCGACGGCCGTGACGTCCTCGACCGTGACCGCCTCGATCCGCTCGGGCCAGCCCTCGACATCCGCGATGGTGCGGCCCGTCGATAGCGCCGCCGCATAGCGGCGCGCCATCGCGGTCTGGCTGTCGCGCTGATAGATGACGTCCTTGCGGACCCGGTTCTTGGCGCGCTCCAGTTCTGCTTCGGTGATACCCTTTTCGACGATGCGGGCGATCTCGGCGTCGATCGCGGTCTCGATCTCCGCAAGGCTCGCCTCGCCGCGCGGCATGCCGTAGACGACGAACTGCCCCTCCTTCAACGCCGTTCCGGCGTAGTGGGCACCAGCGCCGGCCGCGATCGCCTTGTCGACGACGAGGCCGCGATACAGCCGGCTGGTGGTGCCACCGCCAAGAACGTCGGCCAGCACGTCAAGCGCCTCGGCCTCGCCCGGCTCGGCGGTCGTGTCGGAGGGCACGAGATAGACCCGTTGCATCGAGGGCTGCGTGACGCGCGCGTCGGTCAGCGTCACCGTCCGCGCGGCCAGCGGCTCCGGCTCCACCGGCCGGACGCGCTCGCCCGGTTCGGCGCGGCGCGCGACCTTGCCATAGGTCCTTTCGGCCAGCCGGCGGACCTCGGCCTCGCTCACATCGCCGGCGATAAGCAGGATCGCGTTGTTGGGCGTATAATATTTGTCGTAAAAGGCGATGGCCCCATCTCGCGACAGCGCCTCGATCTCCGAACGCCAGCCGATCACCGGGTTGCCATAGGGGCTGTTCTGAAACAGCGCCGCCTGGACGGCCTCGGAAAGCTGCGAACCCGGATCATTGTCGACCCGCGACCGGCGCTCTTCGAGAATGACATCGCGCTCAGGTGCCACCGTTTCCTCGGAGAGCACCAGGTTCTCCATCCGGTCCGCCTCGAAGGTCATGACCATTTCCAAAGCGTCGGCCGGCACCTGCTGGTAATAGCCGGTATAGTCCGAAGTGGTGAAGGCGTTCTCCTGGCCGCCTATCTCGGCGACGGCCCGCGAAAAGACCCCTTCCGGGTTGTTCTTGGTGCCCTTGAACATCAGGTGCTCGAAGAAGTGGGCGATGCCGCTTTCGCCGGGCGCCTCGTCCGCCGCGCCGACCTTGTAGTAGAGCATCTGGGTCACGACCGGGGCGCGATGGTCGGGCAGGACCACGACCTTGAGCCCGTTGTCGAGCGTGAAGGTCGAAAGCGCGGCGGCCTTCTCCTTGGCCGCGGCCTGCTGCGTCTCGACCTCGGCCTTGGGTGCGGCCACCGTTTCGGCACGGGCCACGAGCGGCAAAGCGAATGCGATGGCGAGAGCCGAAAGGCCGATCTGGCGCGAGAAAAGCTTCATCGTTCGGTCTGATCCTCGTTCGATGCGTTGGGTCGAATGCCCAGACTATGGCGGATCGGAGGAATCGGGGCCAATTACGGTTTAGTTAGGTCGCCGGGTTGAAGGATCACAGCCCTGGCGTGGCCACCAGAAAGCGCAGGACCGTCTCGCCCATGGCGCGTTCTTCTTCGAGCGCAAAGCCTTCCGGCGCCTCGAACGGGGCGGAGACCGCCTCCTCGACCACGGCGAGCGCGCCCGGCCTCAGCCAGCCGCCGTCGCGGGCGGAGACCAGCGCCGCCTCGCCGAGCCGCTTGCCGTAGGGCGGATCGGCGAACAGACAGGCGAAGGGCTCCATCGTGCCGACGGCGCCAAGCCGCGTCGCGTCGCGCCGGAAGATCTTCGATCGCCCCTGCAGCCCGAAGGCCTCGACATTCTCGCGCACGAGTCCCCTTCCCTCGACACCCTCCTCGATGAAGAGACAAAAGCGGGCGCCGCGCGACAGGGCTTCCAGCCCTAGCGCGCCGGTGCCCGCGAACAGATCGAGCACCCGCCCCTCGTCGAGGGTAAAGCCGCGGCGGTGCGCAAGCATGTTGAACAGCGTCTCGCGGTTGCGATCCGTGGTGGGGCGGATCGCGTCGGTCTTCGGCGTCGCCAGCCGGCGGCCGCGAAATTCACCCCCGACGATGCGCATCACGGCTCAGCCCTTGCGCGGCGGTCGCGGGCCGCGCGGACGCTCGCCGCCCTCGCGCCCGGTCGAACCGGCGCCGGCCGACGGCCTGCCCGCGCCTCCCGGTCCCCGGCGCTGCGGCCGATCCTGGGCCGCCAGCCCCTTTTTCGTGCCCTGCGGCCGCGCGCCCGGCGCCATCCAGACATTGGCCGAACGCTTGCCTTCCCCAAAAGGCTTCTTGGCCGCCGGCTTGTCGCCGTCGGGAGATGCCGCGCCGCGATCGCCATAGGGTTTTTTCGGACCATCGAAGCGCTTGCCGCTACCGCCGCGCTCCGGCCTGTCCGACCGTTCACCGCGCTGCGGGCGCGGCGCGCGCGTATCAAGCCGGCCGAGGGCATCCTCGCGCCTGGCCTCGCGGGCGCGCTTCTTGTTCGGCGCGGTCTCGCTCGCCGAAATCCAGTCGCCGCGCTTGATGGGCCGCAGATCCTCGGTCGGCTGCTCTGCCTCGACCGGCTTGTTGGAGAAGGGTTTGGCGACAGGCGCGTCGAAATCGGCGCCCGCTTCCTCGATCAGGCGGTCACCAAGCTGGTCGCGCAGCGTCCGTCCCTTGATTTCCTGCACCGAGCCCTCGGGGAGATCGCCGAGCTGGAAGGGGCCGAAGGACAGCCGGATCAGCCGGTTCACGTCCAGTCCGAGATGGGCGAGGACGCGCTTGACCTCGCGGTTCTTACCCTCGCGCAGGCCCAGCGTCAGCCAGACATTGGAGCCCTGCTCCCGGTCGAGCGTGGCCTCGATCGCGCCGTAGAAGACGCCGTCGATGGCGATGCCCTGGCGAAGCTCGTCGAGACGCGCCTGGTTGATCGCGCCATGGGCGCGCACGCGGTAGCGGCGCAGCCATCCGGTTGCCGGCAGTTCGAGGATGCGCGCCAGGCCCCCATCATTGGTCAGGAGCAGCAGACCCTCGGTGGTGATATCGAGCCGCCCGACAGTGAGCACGCGCGGCATATTCTTCGGCAATCGCTCGAAAACGGTCGGACGCCCCTCCGGATCGCGGTTCGTCGTCACCGTCCCGGCCGGCTTGTGGAACAGCCACAAGCGCGTCCGCTCGATCGCTGGCAGCGGCGTGCCGTCGATCTCGATCCGGTCGGCGGCGGTCACGTCCAGCGCGGGCGTGTCGAGCACCTTGCCGTTCACCCGCACCCGGCCGTCGGCGATCATGCCCTCGGCGTCGCGGCGCGAGGCAATCCCCGCCCGCGCCAGCCGCCGGGCGATCCGCATCTTCCCCGGCATTTCAGTGTCCGCGTCGGCGCGGGCCGGCCGATCTACCCGCGGCGGCCGTCCGCCCTTGTCCGCGGATCTTGGCTGGCGCTCGGCGCTTTTGGAATCGTGCTCGAGACGGCCATAGCTGCGCGGCTTCGACGCCGCGCCGTCGCCGCCCTCGCTTCGCGGTCCGCCATGGGAGACCATGCCCCGGCTGCGTGGCGTGAACGGCTTGCGTTCGCCATCCGCGCCACCGGCGCGAGCCGGCCGCTGCCTGTCCGACGAGGGACGGTCAGCGGTTCGGGCCTCGGCGCGCGGACGCAAGGGGCGTTTTTGGCCACCGCCACCGCCACTCTTGTCGCCACGCGCGCCGCCACCCGTCCCCGGCTTGCGGCCGCGGCCTTTCCTGTCGTCGCCGTTCGTCGTATCGCTCATGCCATTGCCTTTGCTGCGGCGGACCCTGGCCTGGGAACCCCTCAGATCGAATAAACGCGCCTTTGTCCGGCATGCCGGATGCGCTAAAGCACCGGTCTCAGGCGCGGCGAAGAGCTCGACGATGCGTCTAGCCGATCCGCGCACCGGCCGTGGATCGCTCTAACAGGTCGTTACCCCCGGAGCGAGAGGAACCCGGCCGTGGCCAGTCAGAATTTCATGGAGATCGCGCTCCACGAAGCCCGCCAGGCGGCCGAACGAGGCGAGACGCCGGTTGGCGCCGTCGTCGTCCGGGCTGGGGAAATCCTCGCCCGGGCGGGCAACGAAACGCGCGCGCGTAACGATCCGACCGCCCATGCCGAAATCCTCGCCATCCGGGAAGCCGCGATGGCACGCGGTTCCGAACGGCTGCCGGACTGCGATCTCTATGTCACGCTCGAGCCATGTGCCATGTGCGCGGCGGCAATCTCCTTCGCGCGCATCCGGCGGCTTTATTTCGGCGCCGGCGACCCGAAGGGCGGCGCCGTCGAGGCGGGGCCACGGTTCTTCAGCCAGCCGACCTGCCACCATGCGCCGGACGTCTATGCGGGGATCGCGGAAAGCGCGAGCGCCTCGATCCTGCGCGATTTCTTTCGCGCCAGACGCTGAGACCGGCAGGCCGAAAAACGCCGAAGCCAAATGCGGCCACAGCGCTCCGCCGAGTCGGTCAGAACGGCAACAGGTCGCGGATTTTCGAACCGAGACCGCCGTTGCTGCCGCGAATTCGCCGCTCCTTGACACTCTCGTCTTCGCCCGGATCGCCGACCGGCGCCGTGGCCGCGGGCTTGCGATAGGCCACCGGCGGCTCGCTCAGATATTTGCGCTGGGTCGGGCTTCCCTGCTGACCTTCGCGCAGACGCTGGCGGACGAGTTCGCCGCGACCTCGCAGTTCTTCGGGCGAAAGTATGGTGTCGCGCCTGTTGCTGTCGAACTTGTGGCCGCTACGAGTCGTGCGATCGAGATAGGCTTGGGTCACGCCTTCCTTGCGCGCCGTCGCGATATCGGCGGGCAACGGCCCATCGCCCTGATAGGCGGCGGCCTGAAGACGCGCGGAGCGCTGTTCCGGCGATTCCGGCCAATTGGGATCGCCAGTCGTATTGCGGGCAGCCTGCGGCGGCGGCAAAATGCTGGTGTTCTCGGGCTTCACCAGATCCGGGCGCGGCGCATAGGCGATCTCGGCGCCTTTTTCGCTGCCGCCCCCGAGGGAAACCATGTTGTTGAGGTCGTCGAACAGCGTCTCGCCCTGCGACTTGCCGGTGCCGTAGGTCGGCCCCAGACAGCCGGAGAGGACCAGCGTCACCGCGCCGATGGCCATCGCATGCGATGCGAGTCGAACTGTCTTCGTCATACGGTACGGCCCCCTAGCCGAATTTGCCGCCCTCAACTCCACGGGAGCGGCGGCCGGCACTCGCCGGACGCGGTCCGCGCATGCCACGAAATTCAGGCGAATTCCGGGCGTTGTTTTAGGCTTCCGTCCGCCGCTGCGCAACCAAGCCGGGCGGTTTTACCCAGGCATCTTGCCAGCGGCGCTTTGAATGGCGGAGGCACGCCCCTGCTCACAGCGAGGCTTGCGCCTCCTGGCGGGCGCGCGCGGTGGCCACACCCAATTCCCGCAAAGCCGCCGCGTCGCGCATCGAAACGTCGGGGAAATCCGGGTCGGATCCGACATCGTCGGTGATCTTCCATGACCGGGCACATTTTGTCCCTTGCGCCTTGCGGAAGACGACGGCGATGCCGGGCGTGTCGGCCAGGCGGAAGGCCTCGGCCGGCCCCGGCTCGCCAGAGATTTCCAGACCGCTGGTGATGGCGATCTCGGCGAAATCGACGGATGCGGCCAGCCTGCGCAGATCGGCGTCGTCGAGATGGAGGAGAGGCGCAGCCTCGAGCGACGAACCGATGGTCTTTTGCCGCCGCTGCTCCTCCAGCGCGCCCATGACGACGCGGCGGATGCGCCGCAGTTTTTGCCAGCGAGATGCGAGCGCCTCGTCGCGCCAGGCCGGATCGGCGTCGCGAAAGGACTCCAGATGCACCGATCGCGCCTGCGGATACCGCGACAGCCACGCCTCCTCCATGGTGAAGGGCAGCATCGGCGCGAGCCATGTCACCAGATGATCGAACAGCGTCCGCACGACCTGCAGCGCCGCCTTGCGGCGGACCGCCGAGGGCGGATCGCAATAGAGCGAATCCTTGCGGATATCGAAGTAGAAGGCCGACAGCTCGACCACGACGAAATCGAGCAGCGCCCGGCTGATCCGCTTGAAGTCGAAGGAATCGTAGCCCTTGCGGACCACCTCATCGAGCTCGGCGAGCCGGTGCAGCATCAGCCGCTCCAGCTCAGGCATCTCGGCCAGCGGCACCGTTTCGCCGGTGTCGTGGGCGAGCGTTCCAAGCATCCAGCGCAGCGTGTTGCGCAGCTTGCGATAGCTGTCGATGTTGGTCTGCAGGATGGTCTTGCCGAGCCGCAGATCCTCCGAATAGTCGGAACTGACCACCCACAGCCGCAAAATGTCGGCGCCGGACTGCTTGATGACGTCCTGCGGGGTGACGACGTTGCCGAGGGATTTGGACATCTTGCGCCCCTCCTCGTCCATGACGAAGCCGTGGGTCAGCACCGCGTCATAGGGCGCCCTGCCCCTGGTGGCGCAGGACTCCAGCAGCGAGGAATGGAACCAGCCGCGATGCTGGTCGGAGCCTTCGAGATAAAGGTCCGCCGGCCATTTCAAATCGGGCCGCTTCTCCAGGCAGAAGGCATGCGTCGAGCCGGAATCGAACCACACGTCGAGAATGTCGCGAACCATGGTCCACTTCGTTCCGTCGTGCTCGTTACCGAGGAAGCGCTCCTTGGCGCCGTCGGCGAACCACGCGTCGGCGCCCTCTTCCGCGAAGGCTTCCAGGATACGGGCGTTGACTGCCTCGTCCTTGAGGATCTCGCCATTCTCGTCGGCGAAGACGCAGATCGGCACGCCCCAGGCGCGCTGGCGCGACAGCACCCAGTCCGGCCGGTCAGTGATCATGCCGCGCAGCCGGTTCTGGCCAGAGGCGGGGACGAAGCGGGTGGCGTCGATGGCGCGGAGGGCGCGGGCGCGGAGGGTGTCGCTGTTTTCGCTCACGCTGTCGCCGCTCACGCGGCTGCGCTCCGCGGGGGCGGCCTGACCGGCCGACGCCCGGTCGGGCTTGCGGCCTTCGGCCGTTCCCTAGCCGCCGAGGTCCTTGTCCATGTGGACGAACCACTGCGGGGTGTTCCTGAAGATCACCGGCTTCTTCGATCGCCAGCTATGCGGGTACTGGTGCTTCAGCCGACCGCGCGCCAAGAGGTTGCCGCGATCGATCAGAGCGGCGATGACGCGCTTGTTGGCGTCACCCTTCTTGCCCTTGTCGTCGATGACGCGCGCGGGGCCACCCTCGGCGTCCGGCCCGAAGCCCGGCGCGTCCCTGGTGTAGAAGCCATCATCGTCGACGGTGAAGGGGATCGCCGTGTCGATGCCGCGCGCTTCGAGATCGCGGCGGGCGGCCATCCAGGCGTCGAAATCCTCGCGGCCATGACCCGGGGCGGTGTGGACGAAGCCGGTGCCGGCCTCGTCGGTGACGTGATCGCCGGCAAGGAGTGGGACCGAGAACTCATACCCTCCGCCAAGGCTTTTGAGCGGGTGGTCAAGGCTCATGTGGGTAAAATCGAGTCCGATGCAGGATGCTGCTCGGATGTAGCCGTCGTCGGGTACTCGGGCCTTCGCAAACACATCTGTGGCTAAGGCATCTGCGAGGATAAGGCGGTCGCCTTGCTTCGCCCAGCGCGGATTTTCGGCGTCATCCGAAGCTGTTACCTCGTAGAGCCCATAGGCAATACGGTCGGAGAAGGCGACGGCACGGTTTCCTGGAATCGTCCAGGGAGTTGTTGTCCAGATAACAACGGCGGCACCTTCATACTTTGCGCGAAGCTCAGGCGGCCCGGAGGTGGCGATCGCAGTAACTGGAAACTTCACCCAGACCGTATCGCTCTCATAATCGTCGTATTCGACCTCGGCCTCGGCCAGCGCGGTCTTTTCCACCACCGACCACATGATCGGCTTGGAGCCGCGATAAAGCTGGCCCGACATGGCGAATTTCAACAGCTCGCCGGCGATCACCGCCTCGGCCCCATAGGCCATGGTCAGATACGGATCCTTGAAGTCGCCCTCGACGCCGAGGCGGCGGAACTCCTCGCTCTGGACGCTCACCCAATGGGCGGCGAAGTCGCGGCATTCCTGGCGGAACTCGTTGACCGGCACCTCGTCCTTGTTCTTGCCCCTGGCGCGGTACTGTTCTTCGATCTTCCATTCGATCGGCAGGCCGTGACAGTCCCAGCCGGGAACGTAATTGGAATCGTAGCCGCGCATCTGGAAGGAGCGAGTGACGACGTCCTTGAGGATCTTGTTCAGCGCATGGCCGATGTGAAGATGACCGTTGGCGTAGGGCGGCCCGTCATGCAGAACGTATTTCGGCCGGCCCGCCGACGCCTTGCGCAAGGTGCCGTAGAGATCCATCGCGTCCCATTTGGCGATCCATTCCGGCTCGGCCTTGGGCAGGCCGGCGCGCATCGGAAAATCGGTCTCGGGCAGGAACAGCGTCCTGGAATAATCGACGGTGCCGTCGGGGATCTTGGTGTCGCTCATGATGTCAGCCATGTCGTCCGCCGCGATCAAGGCGCGGCACAAAGGAAAAAAGCGGTGGTGGCGCGGCGGCCGGCGAACCCGGACCCTCCCCGGCAGAGCCGGTCAGAAGACCGGGCGGCTAATTCGTATGACGAAATGCGCGCGCGGACTGAGCATGGCCCGAGCCTTTAGCAAGTCCGGCGAGCGAAGGAAAGGCGCGCACGATCGACATGCGCAAGCGCGAAGAATCGCGCCGGCAGCTGGGTCGAAGGACATAATTTGGACGTCGCGCTCCGCGAGCACTATCTACCGGTCAGATAGACAGGGGGTCGCAATGCCCAATCTCTTTCGCTTTCTCGCCCGCAACGCGCTGATCGGCTTTTCGGCCGCCGCATTCTTCGTCGCCGTGCTGGCGCTTGCCGATATCGGCGGTTTCGGGACGGTGATCGCCCGATCGGATTCCGGCCCGCTGGCGATCGGGCTGGTCGTCTATTTCCTCGGCCTGACCTTTTCGAGCGTTCAGATCGGCATGGTGATCATGCTCAGCGGGCGCTTTCCCGACGATGACGAGGGGCCGAAGCGCGGCGGGCGCGGCCGCCTGGCCGAGTGGTTCGCTCCGCCGGCCGCTCGCTCGCCGATCATGGCCGCGGCGCCGGCGCCGAGACCAACGCGGCCTCTTCGCGGGTAGATCGATCGCAGACGCGCACATTGCAATGCGCTGTTCATCTCAAGCGACCGTCCTCGCGAGGTCGAGCGCTCATCATGACCGCTCAACGTATTCAGATGAACGGGGGGATGGTCGGGAAAGGTGACGACCAGATCCAGTTCGCCGCCCATCGCTTCGATATAGCTGCGCAGTGTCGACAGAAGCACGTCCGAACGCTTTTCCAGGCGCGAGACATTATCCTGGGTGACGCCCAAGACCTCCGCAAGGCGGACCTGGGTCATTTCGCGTGCTTTGCGCAGCTCCTGAAGCGTCTTGTATTCGGCGATCAGGTTTTTCGAGCGGGCCTTTGCCTGCTTCCTTTGCTCGGCCGTCATGTGTCTTGCAAAGACATGCTTTGCCGAAACCGTCATGGCGAACCTCCTTTCAATCCATCGAGATGCTGATCAAACCGCTTGTCAGCTATCGTCAGGAGCTTCTTGTAAAAGCGCTTTTCGTTCGATCCGGACTTGTCGCCGCCGACGAGCAGAATAGCTTTTCTTTCAGGGTCGAATGCATAGGCGACCCGCCACACACCATTATCCGCCTTGAAACGCAGCTCCTTCATATTGGCGTGCTTCGATCCGTTCAGCGTGTCGGCATGGGGACGGCTGAGGCTAGGGCCAAATTCCTCCAGCAGGCCGACCATCGCGGCGAGTTCGATTTTCACGTCATCTGCGAATTCACCAAACTCGTCCGCAAATTCGCCGTGAAAGCTGACGGCCCAAACCATGCCGCAGATTATGCACTCGAAGCCATATGCTTTCAAGCACATATATAATCTGACCGGCCGCCCAACCTCTCGGCGTGGGCGCCATCCTCAGAAGGAAATCGCCCGGTCCAGCGCCGAGAGCGGCGCCACGCCGGCGAGCGCCGCCTTCGCCTCCTCGGCATCGCGATCCATCTGGGCGACAAGCGCCCCGGCGCTCTCGAAACGCGCCTCGCCGCGCAAAAAAGCAAAGATCGAGACGTCGACAGTCTCGCCATAGAGATCGCCGGAAAAGTCGAACAGGAACGTCTCGAACAGCGTCGCGCCATTGTCGAAGGTCGGGCGGCGGCCGAAGCTGGCGACGCCGTCATGGAGCATTCCGTCGGCACGGCGCAGGCGCACGGCATAGATGCCGTGTTTCAGCATCTCGTCGGGCGCAAGCACCAGATTGGCGGTCGGATAACCAAGGCTACGGCCGAGCTTCTGGCCATGGATAATGTCGCCACGAATCGTCCAGCGATAGCCGAACAGGCCCGCCGCCTCCGCGACGTCGCCGGCTTCGAGCAGCGCGCGGATACGGCTCGACGACACCGTCTCTCCGCCCTCGTCGGCGAAAGCCGGCACCAGCGTCACACCGAAGCCGTGGCGCGGACCCGACTCGGCGAGCGTCTGCGGAGTGCCGCCGCGCTTGGCCCCATAATGAAAGTCGAAGCCGGCGACGACGTGATGCGCCTTCAGGCAATCGACGAGGACGGTCTCGACGAAGGCGTCCGGCTCCAATCCGGCGAAGACGCGGTCGAAAGGCTGCTCGACCACGGCGTCGAAGCCGAGCGCCCCGAGCAGCCGCGCCTTCATCGGGGCCGGCGTCAGCCGCGCCACCGGTTGCTCTGGACGAAACACCGTGCGCGGATGTGGCTCGAAGGTGAGGCAGACGAGCGGCCGACCTTCGGCCTCGGCCAATTCGCGCGCAACGCCGAGCACCGCCTGGTGGCCGCGATGAACGCCGTCGAAATTGCCGATCGCAACGATGCAGCCGGCCAGCCTCGCCGGGACCTCCGCGATGCCGCCAAGCCGCAGCGCGGCGCCTTTCGTCATGTCAGCGTCGCCATGAAAGTGCGGGCGTGGAGACCGCGTCCGCTCAACACCCGCGCGACCGTCTTGGCGTCAGGATCGGGTCCGCCGAACTCGTCGCCATGAACCCCGTCGGTGATCAGCAACGCGTCGATGCCGAAATCGTTGGCGCCCTTGATGTCGGTCATCAGGCCGTCGCCGATGGCGAGTATGCGCGCGCGATCGGAGATGCCGCCCCCCCGGGTCGCCACGTCGTAGATCGGCCGATGCGGCTTGCCCGCGAGATGCACAGTCGCCCCGAGGGCGGCATAATCGCGCGCCAGCGCGCCGGCACAATAAATCAGGCGCTCGCCACGATGCACGACGATGTCGGGATTGGCGCAGATCATCGGCAGGTCGCGGTCCTTGAGACGGGCCAGAAGACCGGCATAGTCGGCGGGCGTCTCCGCCTCGTCGTCGTAGAGACCGGTCGCCACGACCACCGCCGCATCCGTCTCGTCGACCCGCTCGACGCCGAGCCCCTCGAACAGTTCGATGTCCCGTGCCGGACCCAGATGGAAGACCGGCCCGCCGGCCGCCCCGATCAGTGCGCGGGTGGCGTCGCCGGAAGTGACGACCGCGTCATAGGCGTCGCGCGAAAACTCCAGCGCGTCGAGTTGATCGATG
Source organism: Aurantimonas marianensis (assembly GCF_024195285.1). Classification (GTDB taxonomy): domain Bacteria; phylum Pseudomonadota; class Alphaproteobacteria; order Rhizobiales; family Rhizobiaceae; genus Aurantimonas; species Aurantimonas marianensis. Next base: position 11,693 of record NZ_JALHBS010000023.1, on the reverse strand, counting down.
ACGCTGGCCGAAGGACGGGGCGAGTTGGTCAAGAGAACCACCCTGGCGCCCGCCCCGCGCGCCGCCGTCAAGGCGGCTTCGGCCGCCGGGTGCTTGCGCTCGCCATTGTGGACGACACCCCACACGTCGCAGAACAGCGCGTCGTAGCCGGTGGAAATCTCGGCCAGAGCCTTTATCTTGCGGCTGATGCCGGAATTACCGGAAGTGGTGATGTCCATCGACGGCCCGCTGTCTTTCAACTGATCGCCCGAGGCGATAGAGGGGGGCCGCCGACGGGTCAAGGCGGTGCTTGGCCCGGCCGGCCGTCCGAGGGAGAGAGCCCCACCCGGCTTCGCCAACCCGTAAAAAATCCTGTCGGCCGCTCTGCTCGACATCTTGACATCGCGCCGCGCGCCACCCTATCTGCCTCGTCGTTAGCACTCTCCAATGGTGAGTGCCAAATTCTTCGAGCCGGGTCCCGTTCTGGGTCCGGCCGCATTCGTTCAACGAAGGGTTCAACGAACATGGCAGCTGTGAATTTCCGTCCCCTGCACGATCGCGTCGTCGTACGCCGGGTGGAATCCGAAGCCAAGACCGCTGGCGGGATCATCATTCCGGACACGGCGAAGGAAAAGCCTCAGGAAGGCGAGATCATCGCCGTCGGCTCCGGCGCTCGCGACGAGAGCGGCAAGGTCATCGCGCTCGACGTCAAGGCCGGCGACCGCGTGCTGTTCGGCAAATGGTCGGGCACCGAGGTCAAGCTCAACGGCGAAGACCTTCTGATCATGAAGGAATCCGACATCATGGGCGTCGTCGCCTAAGGCCGGCCATCCGCTCACGAGACGAATTTCCACGAAACTTCAAACGGCGCGGCCTTCGATGGCGCGCCCGGGAGAATTAAGACCATGGCAGCTAAAGAAGTAAAATTCGGCCGCGACGCACGTGAACGCATGCTGCGCGGCGTCGACATCCTCGCCGACGCGGTGAAGGTGACCCTCGGCCCGAAGGGCCGCAACGTCGTCATCGACAAGTCCTTCGGCGCACCGCGCATCACCAAGGACGGCGTCACCGTCGCCAAGGAGATCGAGCTCGAGGACAAGTTCGAGAACATGGGCGCCCAGATGGTGCGCGAAGTGGCCTCGAAGACCAATGACAAGGCCGGTGACGGCACCACCACCGCGACGGTTCTCGCCCAGGCGATCGTTCGCGAGGGTGGCAAGTCGGTTGCCGCCGGCATGAACCCGATGGACGTCAAGCGCGGCATCGACATGGCCGTTCTCAAGGTCGTCGAAGCCCTGCAGTCGTCGGCCCGCAAGATCGAGACCTCGGACGAGGTCGCTCAGGTCGGCACCATCTCGGCCAATGGCGAGAAGGAAATCGGCGAGATGATCGCCGCCGCCATGCAGAAGGTCGGCAACGAGGGCGTCATCACGGTCGAGGAAGCCAAGACCGCCGAGACCGAGCTCGAAGTCGTCGAGGGCATGCAGTTCGACCGCGGCTATCTGTCGCCATACTTCGTGACCAACCCGGAGAAGATGGTCGCCGAGCTCGAGGACGCCTACATCCTCCTGCACGAGAAGAAGCTCTCCAACCTCCAGGCTCTGCTGCCGGTCCTTGAGTCCGTCGTACAGTCCTCCAAGCCGCTGATCATCATCGCCGAGGACGTCGAGGGCGAGGCTCTGGCCACGCTCGTCGTCAACAAGCTGCGTGGCGGCCTGAAGATCGCCGCCGTCAAGGCGCCGGGCTTCGGTGATCGCCGCAAGGCGATGCTCGAGGACATCGCTGTCCTCACCGGCGGCCAGGTCATCTCCGAGGACCTCGGCATCAAGCTCGAGAATGTCACGCTCGACATGCTCGGCCGCGCCAAAAAGGTCTCGATCACCAAGGAAAATACCACCATCGTCGATGGTGCGGGTGAGAAGGAGCAGATCCAGGCCCGTGTCGGCCAGATCAAGGGCCAGATCGAGGAGACCACCTCGGACTACGACAAGGAGAAGCTGCAGGAGCGTCTCGCCAAGCTGGCCGGCGGCGTCGCGGTCATCCGCGTCGGCGGTGCGACCGAGGTCGAGGTCAAGGAAAAGAAGGACCGTGTCGACGACGCGCTCAACGCGACCCGCGCGGCCGTCGAAGAGGGCATCGTCGCCGGTGGCGGCGTCGCTTTGCTGCGCGCCTCCAACGCTCTGACGATCAAGGGCGAGAACCAGGATCAGGAAGCCGGCATCACCATCGTGCGCCGCGCGCTCCAGGCTCCGCTTCGCCAGATCGTCACCAATGCCGGTGCCGAGGGCTCGATCATCGTCGGCAAGATCCTCGACAACTCGTCGGTGACCTTCGGCTACAACGCCCAGTCGGGCGAGTATGGCGACATGATCCAGATGGGCATCGTCGATCCGGTCAAGGTCGTGCGCTCGGCTCTCCAGGACGCGGCTTCGGTCGCCGGCCTGCTGGTCACCACCGAGGCGATGATCTCGGAGGCTCCGAAGAAGGAGTCGGCCGGCGGCGGCATGGGCGGTGGTATGCCCGGCGGCATGGGCGGCATGGGCGGCATGGACTTCTAAAAAAGCCGTCAGGCTTCGCGGAAGGCCATCATCGCGCACCGTAACGATCTGGAAGGGGCTCGGCATCGCCGGGCCCCTTCCTTTTTTACGCGCCCGGCCAACGAATTCCCGCTCGACCACGGGAACGCGACCTCGAAAAACGCGTTTGTTTTCCGAAGCCCGGCAGTTCGCCGGACTATTTTTCCGAAAGGAATGGAATCATGGTTGACAAGAACGAGATCGAGGGCGGCGCCAAGGAAGCCGGCGGCAAGCTCAAGGAAGCAGCGGGCAAAGCCGTCGGCAACGAGCGCATGGAGGCCGACGGCAAGGTCGATCAGGCCGAGGGCAAGACCCAGAAGAATTACGGCAAGGTCAAGGATGCGGTGCGTGACCAGACCAGCTAGCAGTTGCTGATCGTGAGGCTTGATAGGGCCGCTCCCGGTCGGGAGCGGCCCTTTACACGTATGGCGCCAGGTATTTCACGAGCCGCGCGCATTCGTCGCAGGCCCCGCAAGCCCCGCTTCAAGGTGAGGGCGACAGTGTGAACGCAGCGTTCAAACTGGATCTGCCTTTTCGACCTCGCCAGTCGCCGGGCTGCGACTAATTCCCTCCTATCCCAGTTCGTTCCTGTCGCGCGCAGATCGCGTGCGTTTGGCATTCGCCGACCCGAAGGAGGCGTTCCTTGATCAATTTCACGCTCAACGGTGAAGAGAAGACATTCGACGGCGATCCCGACACACCCCTGCTCTGGGTGATCCGTGACGCCGAAAAACTCACGGGCACCAAATATGGCTGCGGCATCGCCCAGTGCGGTGCCTGCACCGTCCATCTCGACGGCATGACCCGCCGCTCCTGCGTCACCCCGATCTCGACCGTCGACGGCTCGAGCGTCACGACCATCGAAGGAGCCGGCGGCCGTGAAGCCGAGGCGGTGCAGGCCGCCTGGACGGCGATCGACGTGCCCCAGTGCGGCTATTGCCAGTCCGGCCAGATCATGTCGGCGGTCTCGCTGCTGCAGTTCAATCCCAAGCCGAGCGACGAGGACATCGACAACGCGATGGCCGGCAACATTTGCCGTTGCGCCACCTATGTCCGCATTCGCCAGGCGATCCATGACGCCGCCGCGAAGCTGGAGGGCTGAGCCATGAATATCCAGACCATTCAAACGACACGGCGCGGCTTCCTCGCCGGCGCCGGCCTGGTGATCGGCGTGAGTCTCGCCATGCGCGGCAGAGCCGCCGCTTCCCTGCTGCAAGGCGCGCCGGCCGGCGCGACGGGGCCGGTTCAAGATCTCAATGCATTCGTGCGCATCGCGCCGGACGGCCTGGTGACGGTGCTGTCGAAACACATCGAGTTCGGTCAGGGTCCTTATACCGGGCTGACGACGCTGGTGGCCGAGGAACTCGACGCCGATTGGAGCCAGATGCGCGTCGCCGCCGCCCCGGCCGATGACGAACTCTATGCCAATCTCGCCTTCGGCATTCAGGGAACCGGCGGCTCGACCGCGATCGCCAATTCCTACGAGCAGATGCGCAAGGCCGGCGCCACCGCGCGGGCGATGCTGGTCGCCGCGGCGGCCGAGGAGTGGGGTGTTTCGGCTGAAGAGATCACCGTCGCAAAAGGCCGCATCCGGCACGCGGCGTCGGGCAAGGAGTCGGGCTTCGGCGAGCTTGCCGAGAAAGCCGCCACCATGGAGGCGCCGGCCGAGCCGAAACTCAAGGATCCGAAGGATTTTGTGCTGATCGGCACCGACCGGCCGAAACTCGACACGCCGGAGAAGACCAACGGTCAGGCGGTGTTCACCCTCGACGTTCTCGCCGACGACATGCTGATCGCCATGGTCGCGCGACCGGCGCATTTCGGCGCCACGGTGAAGAGCTTCGACGACACGGACGCCCGCAAGGTTCCCGGCGTCGTCGACGTAAAACAGATCACAGGGGGCGTCGCGGTCTTCGCCGAGAACACCTTCGCCGCGCTGAAAGGGCGCGAGGCATTGAGCGTCGAATGGGATCTGTCCAAGGCGGAGACCCGCTCCAGTGAGGAGATTTACGACGCCTATCGCGCGCTTTTCTCGGAGACTGGACTGGAGGCCACCAATACCGGCGATGTCGGAGGCGCGATGAATGCCGACGGCACCACGGTGCTGGAGCGCGAGATCGTGTTTCCCTATCTCGCCCACGCGCCGATGGAGCCGCTCGACGCGGTGCTGATCCAGGCCGAGGATGGCTCGATCGATTGCTACAACGGCTCGCAATTTCCCGGCCAGGACAAGGCGGCCATCGCCGAGGTGTGCGGCGTCGACCCGGCCAAGGTGCGGGTCAACACCCAGCTTGCCGGCGGCAGCTTCGGCCGCCGGGCGCAGTTCGGCTCGCCCTACATGCGCGAAGCGGCCGAGGCCTTCAAAGCCTCCGGCATGACCCGGCCGATCAAGCATATCTGGACCCGCGAGGACGACATTCGCGGCGGCTTCTACCGCCCGATCTTCGTCCACAAGCTCAAGGGCGCGATGGACGCCGACGGCAACATCGTCGGCTGGGACCAGCAGATCGCCGGACAATCGGTCATGCAAAAGACCGAACTGGACGAGACCTCGGTCGAGGGCGCGGCGGATCTGCCCTACGCCATTCCCAATCTGCGGGTGTTCTCGCATCAGCCGCAATCGCCGGTGACGGTGCTGTGGTGGCGCTCGGTCGGCCACTCCCATACCGGCTTCGCCGTCGAGACGTTTATTGACGAGTTGCTGGAAAAGGCCGGCAAGGACCCGGTGGAAGGCCGCCTCGCGCTGCTTGCTGACTATCCCCGCCACGCAGGCGCCTTGCGGAAAGTGGCGGAACTGGCCGACTGGGGCTCGGCGGTGACGGAAGGCCGGCAGCGCGGCGTCGCCGTCCACAAGAGCTTCAACACCTATGTCGCCGAGATCGCCGAAGTCTCGATCGGAAACAATGGGGAACCGCGTGTCCACAAGGTCTGGTGCGCGGTCGATTGCGGTGTCGCGGTCAACCCCAACATCATCCGGGCACAGATGGAAGGCGGCATCGGCTACGGCCTCGGCGCCGTGCTGTTCGACGAGATCACCCTCGGCGAGGGCGGCGCGATCGTGCAGTCGAATTTCCACGACTACCGCTCGCTGCGGATCAACGAAATGCCCGAGGTCGAGGTGGCGATCATCGAATCCAGCGAGGCGCCGACCGGCGTCGGCGAACCCGGCACACCGCCGATCGGACCGGCCGTCGCCAATGCCTGGCGCCGCCTGACCGGTCAGCCGGTGCGGCAATTGCCGATTGTCAAGGCGCAGACGTCGTGAACAACGGGATATTCGAAGTGACATCGACAACAATTCTTAAACGTCGTTTGGCCGGTCTGGCTCTGGCCGCGAGCTTCATCCTCGGGGCGGGGCCGAGCCCGGCGCAGGAAAACGTGTCTCAGACGGCGCGCGCCGCCTCTTCGGCTGCCCTTGCCGATGCCGGCGCGGGGTCGCTGAAGTCGGTCGCCGACTTCGATCCCATCGCCGACGAGACGGAGCGCTCGATTGCGATCTTCGAGGAAACCGGCAAGGTACTTCAGGATCCGCGCTGCGTGAACTGCCATCCGCGCGGCGACTCGCCGCTTCAGGGTGACGAGATGGCGCTGCACGAACCGCCGGTGGTGCGCGGCGCCGCCAATTTCGGTGCGCCCGGCATGATGTGCAATACCTGCCACGGCGCCGAGAACGTCGAAATCGTCGCCCAGACGGAGGACATCCAGTCGATCCCGGGCAATCCGAACTGGCATCTCGCGCCGATCGAAATGGCCTGGGAAGGCAAAACGCTCGGCGAGATCTGCGAACAGATCAAGGACGAGAACCGCAACGGCGGCAAGACCCTTGCCGAGCTGGTCGAGCACATGGCGAAGGACGACCTCGTCGGCTGGGGCTGGAATCCGGGCGAAGGCCGCGAGCCGGTGCCGGGCACGCAGGAACAGTTCGGCCAGCTCTACGAGGCCTGGGTCGCGACCGGAGCCCACTGCCCGGCCGCGTAAGGCGATCTGCAGCGACATCCGGCGGGCGGGTCGTGCGATCCGCCCGTTTTCGTTCGGGCGCCGCTGCCGTCGAGTCCTGGCTCGATCTAAACCGATTTTACGCGACCCCGGCCCCTTCCGATCCACGCGTGCGCCAGTTAAGCAGGCCGCAGCGACATGGCAGAGCAGCGAGGGCATCAGATGAGCACCCGGACCGAAACCGATTCCATCGGCGCGATCGAGATCGCGGACGACCGTTATTGGGGCGCGCAGACCGAACGCTCACGCAACAATTTCAGGATCGGCGGCGACCGCCAGCCGATGCCGCTCATCATCGCGCTGGCTCTGGTCAAGAAGGCCGCGGCGCGGGTCAATACCTCGATGGGCCGGCTCGACGGCGAGATATCCGACGCGATCGAGAGCGCCGCCGACGAGATCATCGCCGGCCGGCTCGACGACCACTTCCCGCTCGTCGTCTGGCAGACCGGCTCGGGCACCCAGACCAACATGAACGTCAACGAGGTGATCTCGAACCGGGCGATCGAGATGCTCGGCGGCACGATGGGCTCGAAAAAGCCGGTCCATCCCAACGATCACGTCAATATGAGCCAGTCCTCGAACGACGTGTTTCCGACGGCGATGCATGTCGCCGCGGTCATCGAGACGACAGAGCGACTTATCCCCGCGCTTGACCGGCTCTACGTCTCGCTCGACGCCAAGGCCAAGGAATATGCGTCGATCATCAAGATCGGCCGCACCCATACCCAGGACGCGACACCGGTGACGCTTGGCCAGGAGTTCTCCGGCTACGCCGCCGCGCTCGAACTGTCGAAGAAGCGGATCGGCGATGCCCTCGACGGCGTCTACGCGTTGGCGCAGGGCGGCACGGCGGTCGGCACCGGCCTCAACGCGCCGGAGGGCTTCGACACGGCGATCGCCGCCGAGATCGCCACGCTCACCGGCGAGCCGTTCCGCACGGCGACGAACAAGTTCGAGGCGCTGGCTTCGCACGGCGCGCTGACCTTCTTCCACGGCGCGCTCAATTCGCTGGCGGCCGATCTGATGAAGATCGCCAACGACATCCGCTTCCTCGGCTCGGGACCACGTTCGGGCTTGGGCGAACTCAATTTGCCAGCCAACGAGCCCGGCTCGTCGATCATGCCCGGCAAGGTCAATCCGACCCAGGCTGAGGCGATCACCATGGTCGCGACCGAGATCTTCGGCCACGAGACGACCGTGACAGTCGCCGCCAGCCAGGGACATTTCGAGCTCAACGTCTTCAAGCCGGTCATCGCCAATGCGGTTCTCTCCTCGATCCGGCTCCTGGCCGATTCGATGGAGAGCTTCGCCGAACATTGCGTCGACGGCATCGAGGCCAATGAGGACCGGATCAGGAGCCTGATGGAGCAATCGCTGATGCTGGTGACGGCGCTGGCGCCGACGATCGGCTACGACAATGCGGCGAAGATCGCCAAGACGGCCCATCAGAACGGCACCACCTTGCGTCAGGAAGCGGTGGCCAGCGGCCTCGTCTCGGAGGTCGATTACGACCGGATCGTCGATCCCGCGGCGATGATCCGCCCCGGCTGAGGCGGAAGCGAAGCGGTCGGCCCGATCGTCACCCCTGGTTTTTGATTGTATCACTTTTGGTTGACGTTTCGTCGGCTGCAGACTGGCTGTATTGCTTCCGAATTCGCGTTACCTTCGGGCATCGCAACAGGGAGAGAGGCGCCCTCGCGTTCCTCTCCCGCATACGGAGCCTTTCGGCATGAATGCCAATCTTATCCTCGTCGGCCGGGTTCTCCTGTCGATCATCTTCATCGTCGCCGGTTTCGGCAAGCTCACCGGGGTGGCGGGTTTCGCCGGCTATCTCGGCAGCCTCGGCTTTCCCGCGCCGCTGGTCATGGCCTATCTGACCGGTGCGTTCGAACTGTTCGGCGGCCTGGCGATCCTCGCCGGGTTCCAGACCCGCATCGTCGCGATCGCGCTGGCGGCGTTCTGCGTCGCGACCGGGCTCATCGCCCATCTCGCCGAGCCGAACGTCCTGATGAAGAACATCGCGCTCGCCGGCGGGTTCCTGGTGCTCGCCGGTGCCGGCGCCGGCGCCATGGCCGTCGACAAGGCCAAGCGCGAAAGCCGCTACGCCTGAGCCGCCCTCACGATCGTATGCTCCCAAAAGCGGCCTTCGGGCCGCTTTTTTTTTCGCGGCCGCGCGCCGGCTTACGGCCAGGACGGTCGCATCATGCCCCGCGCTTGCGCGGACGCACGCGTACCGCCGCACGCTCGAGCATGTATTTTTCCGCTTCGATCATATGGCCGCGCATGATCATGCGGCACAGTTCCGGATCGCCCGCCTTGAGCGCCCGCAACAGGCGCACCTGGTAATGCAGGCCGGTCTCGCGCAGGCCGGGATTGGGTTCCTGATAGATCGCCCGGCAGACCGTCATCTCGCGCAACAGGCTCAACAGGAACCGGCCGATGAAGGCCAGCAGCGGGTTGTCGCAATGGCGCGTCAGCTCTTCGTGGAAATCGAGCTCCGCCAGGCGCTGGGCGTATTCCTCCTCCGCGGTCGTCGGCTCGTCCTCATAGAGCCGTATGGTGGACTGCAGGGCCGCGAAGCCGTCCGGCGACAATTTGCCGGCGACGCTCGCGGCGAGTTCCGGCTCGACCCATTTGCGCAGCGCGTAGATATTCGCGATCGAGGGCTGTTCGAACAGAAACAGATTGTCCAACAGGCGAATGGCCTGGTCAGGGCTGACCGAGGAGACGAAAATCCCGCCGCCGGGGCCGGTCTTGCTGGTGATCAGCCCCTGGAATTCAAGGATTTTCAACGCCTCGCGTAGCGTCCCGCGCGAGGCTCTCAGGTCTTGGGAGTGGAACCACTCCGGCGCGATCGGATCGCCCGGCCGCAGGCCGTTCGCGACGATCAGCTCGCGAAGCTGGTCGGCGATGATATCCGGTCGTTTGCGGCGCCTCGAACCGCTGTCCGGCGCGCGCGAGGCCAGGCCGAGGGGGAGCTTTTCCGGCATGGGATCAGGTCGGATCATTGGGATGGTAACAGGCCACGAGATGGTCCGCGCCGGCGCCGGGAATCGGGTCGAGGGGCGGATGCCGGGAGGTGCAGACATCCGTCGCGTTGGGACAGCGCGCGTGAAACGCGCAGCCCGGCGGCGGATTGTAGGGATCGGGCAGTTCGGTGTTGGCGTCTTCCGGAATCAGGTCGTGGCGTCCGGGCGCCGGTGCGGAGCGCATCAACAGATCGGTGTAGGGGTGCCGGGGCGCCGCGAAGACGCTCCGCGCCGGGCCGATCTCGGCGATGCGGCCGAAATACATCACCGCGACGCGGTCGCTGACGCTCTCGACCACCGACAGATCATGGCTGATGAACACATAGGTGAGGCCGAAGCGGTCCTTCAGATCGTCGAGGAGGTTGAGCACCTGCGCCTGGATCGAGACGTCGAGCGCCGAGACCGGCTCGTCGAGAACGATCAATTCCGGTCCCGCGGCAAGCGCCCGGGCGATACCGATGCGCTGCGCCTGGCCACCGGAAAACTCGTGCGGATAGCGCTCGAGGAATTCCGGCGCGAGATTGACGGCGGCCATCAGCTCTTCCAATCGGGCCGCGCGCGCGTCGCCCTTCAGTCCGGCGAGATGTTTCAGCGGCGCCTCGAGAATCGTCCGGATGGTCTTGCGGGGGTTGAGCGAGGCGACTGGGTCCTGGAACACATACTGGACCTTGCGCGCCAGTGCCCGGCGGTCGCGTTTCGCCTCCGCGACGCGGTCGCGGCCGTCCAGCGTGATCCGCCCGGCGGTCGGCAGATCGAGCCCGATCATCAGCCGCGCCAGGGTCGACTTGCCACAGCCCGATTCCCCGACGATCCCGAGCGTCTCGCCCTTCTTCACGTCGAGCGACAGGCTCTGCACCGCGTGAACCGCCGGCTTTTGGGTGCCGAACAGGGTTTGCCCGCCGCCGAAGATCTTGGCGACGTCCTCGATCGCAAGGAGAGTCCGGTCAGACATCGGCTTCCCCTGCTGCCAACGGATGCAGGCAGCGCACCGCCCGCCCGTCGCCCGCGCCGTTCATTGCAATGTCGCCGCTTCGGCAGTCCGCCCGCGCCCGTGGGCAGCGCGCCGCGAAGGCACAGCCGTCCGGCAGGGCGTCGACCAGCGGCGGGCGGCCCGCGATCGCGTCGAGCCGGCGCTCCGGTTCGCCGAGCACCGGCACGCACTGAATGAGCTTCGCCGTATAGGGATGAGCCGGCGCCGACAGGATGGCCTCGGTCGGGCCGGTCTCCACGATCCGGCCAGCATACATCACCGCGACCCGGTCGCAGATCGCCGACACGACGCCGAAATCATGCGTGATGAACAGGATCGCCGTGTCGCGCTCGCGGCGCAGCCGGTTCATCAGTGCCAGGATCTGCGACTGCACGGTCACGTCCAGCGCGGTGGTCGGCTCGTCGGCGATTAGCACTTTGGCGTCGTTGGCGAGCGCCATGGCGATGCAGACGCGCTGGCGCATGCCGCCGGAGAGTTCATGCGGGAACACGTTCAGCCGCTCGGCCGGGCTCGGAATGCGGACCAGATCGAGGAGGTCGATCGCCCGCTTTTTCGCTTGCGAGCCGGTCATGATCTGGTGCGCCCGGATCGCCTCGATCAACTGATCGCCGACGGTGAACAGCGGATGTAGCGTCGACAGCGGGTCCTGGAAGACATAGGCGACGGCGGCGCCGCGCAACTGGCGTATCCGCTCGTCGCTGACGGTGAAAAGGTCTTCCGCGCCGAGAAAGGCCGCCGCGCCGGCGATCCGGCCCGGCGGCGTCGGGACGAGCCCCATGACCGACATGGCGGTGACGGATTTGCCCGAACCGGATTCGCCGACAAGGCCGAGGCATTCGCCTTTCTTCAAGGACAGGTCGATGCCGCCGACTGCCTTGTAGACTGACCCGCCGACATGGAATTCGGTGCGCAAATCCTGAATGTCGAGCACCGCGCCCGCTGTTGGAACGGGCGCTTCGGCGGGCCCATCGCGCATGATAGCGGTACGGGCGACCGGACGGGTCAGGGCGCCGGATCGCAGACGCGGATCGAGGACGTCGCGGATGCCGTCGCCGAACAGATTGATGCTCATCACCAGCGCGAAGATCATCAGGCCCGGGATGACCGAGACATGGGGCGAGG
>NZ_JALHBS010000022.1 GCF_024195285.1 Aurantimonas marianensis | reverse complement strand
AGCATCGAGCCGAGGTCGGCCTGCGGCGGCTGGGCGCCGAGGCCGAGGAACGACAGGCCCGCCGTTTCCAGGATCATCCAGCCGACCGTGGTCGACATGGTGATGACGATCACCGGCAGAACGTTCGGCAGGATTTCCAGGAATAGGATCTGCGCCGGCGTCTTGCCCGACAGGCGCGCCGCGTCGACGAATTCGCGGCGCGACAGCCCCAGCGTGATGCCGCGGATGTTGCGGGCGAAGAACGGAATATTGACCAGCGCGATGGCGTAGAGCGCGTTGATCAGCCCCGGCCCCAGCACCGCGACGATGGCCAGCGCCAGCAGAATGTAGGGAAACGCCATCACCATATCGATGCCGCGCATGACCAGGCTGTCGGTGCGACCGCCGGCGTAGCCCGCAACGAGGCCCAGCAGCGAGCCAAAGAAGGCGGCGATGAACGTGGCCGAAAGGCCGACCGCGAGGCTGACCCGCGTGCCCCAGATCAGCCGCGACAGGATATCGCGGCCCAGATGGTCGGTGCCGAGCGGGTGCCCGGCGCTGAACACCGGCATCAGGCGGTCGGCCGGCGCGGTGACGTCAGGATCGGCCAGCGGCAGGATCGGCGCCGCCAGGGCGGTCAGCGCGATCAGGACGAGCACGACGAGACCGCCGGTGGCCAGCGTGTTGGCGAACAGCAGCGCCGCGCTGCCCGGCCGTCCGCGTCGGGCCTTGGGTTCGGGAGTGGCCAAGGTCGCGTCCGTCATCAGCGCAACCTCGGGTCGAGCTGGGTCTGCACGACGTCTGCGGCGAGATTGAACAGCACATAGGCGGCCGCCACGACCAGGACGCCGCCCTGCACGAGCAGGAGATCGCGGGTCGAGATCGCCTTGACCAGCATCGAGCCGATGCCCGGCCACTGGAACACGGTCTCGATATAGACCGCGCCGCCGATGACGAAGCCGGCCTGGATGCCGATCACCGGAATCACGCTGACCAAGGCCGATTTGAAGGCGTGGCGGAAGATCACCCGGCGTTCGGTGAGGCCCTTGGCGCGGGCGGTCCGGATATAGTCCTGCCGCAGCACCTCCAGCATAGCGGTACGGGTCAGTCGCGCGATCACGCCGGTCGCGACGACGGATAGGGTCAGTGCCGGCAGGGCCAGATGATGCAGGAGGTCGAGGAGATCGCCGCCGCCATAGATCGCGTACATGCCGCTGGCCGGAAACAGCCGCAGTTTGACCGCGAAACCGAGAATCAACAGCAGGCCGAGCCAGAAGGACGGCGTCGATATGCCGATCAGCACCAGGAGGGTGACGATCTTGTCGGTCCAGCCATATTGCCGCACGGCGGAGACGATGCCGGCGAGAAGGCCGAAGATCGAGCACAGGATCAGCGACGTGCCGGCGAGGATCAAGGTGGCGGAAAATCGCTCCAGCACCTCGTCGAGCACCGGCCGGTTCAAGGTGTAGGAGCGGCCGAGATCGCCCTGAAACAGATTGCCGAGCCAGATGAGATATTGCTCAGGCAGGCTCTTGTCGAGGCCGAGATCCCGGTTGAGCCGCGCGACGTTTTCCGGCGTCGCGTAGGAGCCGAGGATCGCCGTCGCGGGGTCGCCGGGGATCATCGCCATGATCAGGAAGACGATGATCGTCAGCCCGAACAGAACCGGGATCGCCGCGATCAGGCGTTTGGCGATGTAGGCGGCCACGGCGCACGTCCCGGTCGGATGCAAGAACGAGCGCCGGCGGCACGAGGCCACCGGCGCGATGGAGCGACGATCAGGGCTTCTTGACGTCCTGCAGCATCAGGAAGAAGGACGGCTGCAGCTTGAAGTCCTCGACGGCGGCGGCGGTCACCGCGTTCTGCTTCCAGTTGGCGACGAACACCCAGGGCGCATCCTCCTTCACGATCTGCTGCATCTCCTTGTAGAGTGTCGCGCGCTCACCCTGGTCCGTCACCTGACGGGCCTTTTCCAGGAGTTCGTCCACCTTGGGGTTGGAGTAATAGCCAGAGTTGAAGCCGCCCTTGTCGGGGAAGGCCTCGGTTCTGAGGGCAAGGAACGGCAAGGTGTCCGGATCATTGGTCATCCAGGCCATTTCGGCCATGTCCGCCTTGCCTTCCAGGCCCGGATTGACGTTGCCGAGGAAGGTGTTCCACTCATAGGTCTCGATCGAAACATTCATGCCGACGGCCTGAAGGTCGGCCTGGATCGCCGTTCCCATGGCGACCGGATCGAGCATGCCGGAGCCGCCCTCGGTGACGTAGAAGGTGACCTCCTCGCCGTCATATCCGGCTTCCTTGAGGAGTTCCTTGGCCTTTTCCGGATCGTAAGGATAGGGCTCCAGCGTCTCGTCATAGGCCCAAGCGAAGGCCGGCGGCGTCGGCCCGGCCGCGACATCGGCGGTGCCCTGGAGGATGTTGTCCACCAGCGCGGTCTTGTTGATCGCGTAGTTCGCCGCCTGACGCGCCGCCTTGGACGAGAACGGCGCTTCCTTGGTGTTGAGGATCAGGAACCAGAGATGCGGCCCGGCCTGTTCGCGAACCGTGAAGTCGCCGGAGGATTTGAACTGCTGCAGGCTGTCTGGCGGCACTTCCACCATGATGTCGAGCCCGCCAGACAGCATCTCGGCGATGCGCGTGTTGGCGTCGGTGATCGGCCGGAAGATGACCGCCTCGAGTTCCGGCGCGCCGTCCCAGTAGTCCTCGTTCCGGGTCGCCACCATTTTCGCGTTCGGCTCCCATTCGGCGAATTTGTAGGCGCCGGTGCCGGAGGGATTGCGGCCGAAATCCTTGCCGTGTTTTTCAACGGCCGCGGGCGAGACGATCAGGCCGGTCGGATAGGCCAGGTTGGACAGGAACGGCGCGTAGGGCGCGTCGAGCTTGAACTCGACCGTCGTCGGATCGACCGCAGTCACCTCCTCGACGGCGGAGAAGAAGAAGGCGAGCGGAAACGGTCCGGTGTCGGCGAAGGGATGATCTTCCTTCAGCATCCGGTCGAAGTTGAATTTGACCGCTTCGGCATCGAAGGGCGTGCCGTCGTGGAATTTGACGCCCTCGCGCAGCGTGAAGGTATAGGTCTTGCCGTCCTCGGAGATCGTCCAGCTCTCGGCCAGTGAGGGCTCGACCTCCAGCGTCCCGTCCTTGTAGCGAACCAGCCCGTCATACAGGTTCACCAGGATGCGGAAATCGTTGACCGCCGTCACCGCCTGCGGGTCCAGCGATTTCGGCTCGGCGATCTGGCCGACCACCAGAACATTCGGCGGCGTCTGGGCGACCGCCGCCGGGGCCAGTACCATCAGTGCCGTGGCGATCGCCGCGGTCAGCCATTTTCTCATGACTCGCTCCCCTTCTGTCCATCTTCCATAATTAATCATGATAAATTGCACCAAAGCAATGTTTAATTCATAATCAATTGCACGGACGCTCGGGCAATCATGCCTGAAAAGCGCGACAACACTTTGATTGAGGGGCGAAATTCGAATGCCTTCGGCAACAGCGAAAATCGATCTCTCCCGTCTCCAATCCCTTCTGGCCGGGGTGAACGAGTTCGGCCGGAACCCGCTGACCGGCGGCTTCAACCGGATCGGCTTCAGTGAGGCCGACATGGCGGTTCGCCAATGGTTCGCCGATCAGATGGCGGCGGACGGACTCGCGGTCCGCCGCGACCGCGCGGCGAATGTCTTCGGCCGGTTCGGCCCCGCCGACGGCCCCTCGATCATCACCGGATCGCATCTCGACACGGTGCCGGAGGGCGGCGCCTTCGACGGCGCGCTCGGCGCCTGCGTCGCTCTGGAATGCGTGCGGGCGATGCGCGATGCCGGGCTGAACCCGACCACGGCCATCGAAGTCGTCGCGACGGCGGAGGAGGAAGGCCGCTTCGGCGGCATGCTCGGCTCCCAGGCGATCGCCGGCCAGGTGACGCGGGAATGGATCGATCAGGCACGCGACGCCGACGGCGTCACCCTGGTTTCGGCCATGAGCGCGCATGGCCTCAATCCCGACGGGGTCCTGAACGCCGCGCGCGCGCCGAATTCCGTCCGCGCCTTCCTGGAACTGCACATCGAACAAGGCCCGGTGCTCGAAGCCGCGGGAATCCCGATCGGCATCGCCCATTCGGTCTCGGGTGTCTGCAACCTTTTCGTGCGACTGGAAGGAACGGCCAATCACTCGGGCACGACGCCGATGGAGATGCGCGCCGACGCCTTCGCCGGACTGGCGGAGGTTGCCAGCGCGATCCCGGCGATTATCCGCGATATCGGGGGAGAGGAATCGCGAATCACCATCGGCAAGGTGGATCTCACGCCGAACGCGCCACACACGATTCCGGGCATAGCGGAGTTCTCCATCATCATTCGGGACATTTCGGAAGCGGTCATGCGACGATTGACGGAACGGCTGCGCGATGTGATTGCCGCCGCCGCGTCGTTGAATCGCCTGGCCGTCGCCGTCGAGCAAAAAAGCTGGCTGGCGCCGGTCACACTTGACCCCGAACTGGCGAGCCTCCTGGCCGGGGAAGCCGCAAGACAGCGGATTCCCGTCCATTCCATGCCGTCAGGCGCCGGTCACGATGCCCAGACCATGCAGGCGCTCTGCCCTTCGGCGCTGATCTTCGTTCCGAGCAAGGGCGGTGTCAGCCACGCCCCGGATGAATCGACCGCTTGGCCGGATATCGAAAAGGGCGCCAATCTCTTGCTCGCGGCCTTGGTATCGCTGGCCGTGTGATTTCGCTTTCGGCCGCGACGTCTTTCGCGCGAACGTCGCCGGCAAATTTTTCCGTTTACGTAAATGGGAACGAATTTCGTTTCGCGCGAGACTGCGCTATCGATACCCTTAGATAACGGGAGGTATCGAGAATGCAGAAACCTTGGCTCCAGCACTATCCTGCGAACGTTCCCGCTGAATTGCCGGATTTTCCCTATCACTCACTCGCCGAACTGCTCGACGAGGCGTTCGCCAAGCATGGCGACGCCACGGCCTTCCATTTCATGGGAGCAACCATGAGCTTTCGCGAATTGGATGAGCAGTCACGCGTTTTCGCGGCCTATCTTCAGTCGCTCGGCCTGCAGCAGGGCGACCGCGTGGCGCTGATGATGCCGAACGTCCTGCAGTATCCGGTCGCGGTTGCCGGGGTGCTGCGGGCCGGCATGGTCGTGGTCAATACCAATCCGCTTTACACGGCTCGCGAACTCTCCCATCAGCTGACCGATTCCGGCGCGCGGGCGATCGTCATTCTCGAGAACATGGCGAAGACGCTCGAGACTTGCCGCGCCGAGACGCCGGTCGAGCATGTGGTCGTCGCGACCATCGGCGACATGCTGCCGACGGTCAAAGGCTTCATCGTCAATTTCGTGCTTCGCAAGATCAAGAAGCTGGTGCCGGACTATCATCTACCGGACGCGGTTCCCTTCACAGCGGCGATGGCCAAGGGCCGTGAAGCGACGTTCGCGCCGGTAGCGTCGGACCGTTCCGACGTTGCCGTCCTGCAATATACGGGCGGCACCACCGGCGTGTCGAAGGGCGCGACCCTGACCCACGGCAACATCATCGCCAACGTTCTGCAGTCGGAATTGTGGAACATGCCGGCCATGAAGCACATACCGGCGGGGGAGCAGCAACTCACGGTCTGTGCGCTGCCGCTCTACCATATCTTCGGCTTCACCGTGAATATGATGCTGTCGATGCGTACCGGCGGCTGCAACATCCTGATCTTGAACCCGCGCGACATCGCGGCGACCCTGAAGGAGTTGAAAAAGCACAAGTTCCACTCGTTTCCGGCGGTCAACACGCTGTTTGGCGCGCTGGCCAGGCACAAAGACGCCGGGGCCGTCGACTGGTCGCATCTCAAACTGTCGCTGGGCGGCGGCATGGCCGTCCAGGCGGCAACGGCGGAACTGTGGAAGAAGCGGACCGGTTGTTCCATCTGCGAAGGCTACGGCCTGTCCGAGACCGCGCCGTCGGCCTGTTGCAACCCGACCGATGCCACCGAATACAGCGGCACGATCGGCATGCCGATTCCATCGACGGAGTTGCAGATCGTCGACGATGACGGCAAGGAATTGCCGATGGGCGAGCGGGGGGAGATCGCGATCCGCGGACCGCAGGTCATGGCCGGCTACTGGAACCGGCCCGACGAGACCGCCAAGGTGATGACGAAGGACGGCTTCTTCCTCACTGGCGACATAGGCGTCATGGACGAGCGCGGCCAATTCAAGATCGTCGACCGCAAGAAGGATATGATCAACGTCTCCGGCTTCAACGTCTACCCCAACGAGGTCGAGGAGGTCGTCACGCGGATGCCGGGGATCGTCGAGGCCGCCGCGATCGCCGTCCCGGACGAGAATTCGGGCGAGACCGTGAAGCTTTTCGTGGTGGCGAGCGATCCGCAGATCACCGCCGACCAGATCAAGGCCTTTTGCAGGGACAATCTCACCGGCTACAAGCGACCGAGCGCGGTCGAGTTCAGGGACGAGTTGCCGAAGACCGGAGTCGGCAAGGTGCTGCGGCGGGCGCTGCGGGAATGATGCCGGCCAAGCGGCGCGGGAACGGCTCCATGCGGAGCGACATTGCGGCGCGATCCGGGGGAGCGACCATCCGGTCGGGCTTGATTTTCCGAAAAGCGAGAATGCCCCTTCACATTCACCAAAGCCTCGCATATATCGCACTCACCGGCGGCGCAAAGCGGCGTACGGTCGTGGCGCGGGGTGGAGCAGCCCGGTAGCTCGTCAGGCTCATAACCTGAAGGTCGTAGGTTCAAATCCTACCCCCGCAACCAAAAAACCCGCCAGAGCAAGCGCTTAGCCTTGATCCGGCGGGTTTTTTCATTGGCTTACCGGCTATCTGCACGCCCTCTGCCCCCGGTCGTCAATCTTGTCGGGGGCCAAGGGTTTCCATCTGGGGATGTCGGCTGAAGCCGCCCCTCGGTTGCGGCTGATGATGGTCGGCCCGTGACCCTTGGCTACCTTCAGCTTGATCGAGGGCGGCTACGATCATGGGCGCCGCCGTTCGGCCCCGGCTAGAAATCCCCGATCGCCCGCGGAAGGTGCGTGAGCCGCATCGCGGACTGTAACCGTGACTGTCGGCTGGACCGGGAGAACTTAAACCCCGCATTGCGTCTGGCGAGATGGTTCGAGACCGCAATCCAACCGCCATGGCGAGCATTATTTAAGGCGGCGGCCTGAGCAGCAGGTCGGCTCAGCAGTGGTAGATGATGTTTTTCGCAGAGGACCAGCGGCGGCGAGAGGCAACTGGTACGCCCAAGGGGAATCGAACCCCTGTTTGCGCCGTGAGAGGGCGCCGTCCTAACCGCTAGACGATGGGCGCTTGTTGCAGGGCCGATATAACGGCAGCACGTTGCTCGCGCAAGAGGCTTTCGCCGCTTTGTCGACGACGACCGTCAAACGTCGGAAAGCGCGTAGCTGGCCAGGACGCCTCCGTCGGACAGCGAAACCAGCAGCAGCCGCATCCCCGTTGCCGTCCGAATCCGGATCAGCACCCGGTCGCCGTCAAGTGACGTCTCGACGATCTCGGCCCCCGTCGGGATTGCGATGGTCAGTTCCGCACCGGGCTGCAGGCGAGACCCGCCCGAACCGCTGGAGACCTTGTAGACAACTGCGGCCAGCACCGCCATAACCGCGATCACCATGATCCCGATCGACACGCTCAGCAGCCGCACCAATTTGCGCCGGACCCGTTCGGTCGCCGGGTCGAGCGGCTTTTCGATCTCAGTTTCGTCGCTTTGGGTCATGGGCGATCGGGCGGGCTCCGTTGGCAATCGTTCCCGCTCCTACAGGCGATAAGGTCATGGAGACAAGACGTTTCATGGTCGAGGGCGCGGGAACCGGCGAGCGGCTCGACAGCTTTCTGGCGGAAGCCAGCGAGGGAGCCCTCTCCCGCAGCCGGGCCAAAGCTTTGATCGGCGAAGGCCGCGTGCGGATAGGCGGCGCTGCGGTGACGGTCGCCAAGCGCAAGCTTCTTGCCGGCGAGACCATCGATGTCGACATGCCCCCGCCGACTGACGCCGCCCCCGATAGCGAAGCCATACCGCTCCACATCGTGCATGAGGACGCCGATCTCATCGTCATCGACAAGCCGGCGGGGCTCGTCGTCCATCCGGGCGCCGGCAATTGGACCGGAACCCTCGTCAACGCGTTGCTCCACCATTGCGGCGACAGCCTGTCCGGCATCGGCGGCGTGCGCCGACCCGGCATCGTGCATCGCCTCGACAAGGAAACCAGCGGCCTGCTGGTCGTCGCAAAGTCCGATACGGCTCATCGGGGCCTTGCGGAACAGTTCGCCGCGCATGGCCGGGACGGCCGCTTGTCGCGCGCCTATCTCGCGATCGTCTGGGGCGTGCCCGCCAGACCCCGCGGCACGGTGGACGCCGCCCTCGGCCGCTCGGCCAGCGACCGCGTCAAACGCGCCGTCGTGCCGGAAGGACGAAGCGACGCCCGTCACGCGCTCACCCGCTATGCGCTGCGTGCGGCGTCGCCGCTCGACGCTGGCCTGGCGTCACTGGTCGAATGTGTCCTGGAGACCGGACGCACGCATCAGATTAGGGTTCACATGGCCCACATCGGACACCCGCTCGTGGGCGACGATGTCTATGGCGCCGGATTTCGCACCAAATCGGAGCGCCTCGAACCGGGTGCCAGACGCCTCGTCCAAGGCTTTCACCGCCAGGCTTTGCATGCCCATCGTCTCGGCTTCGTCCACCCGATTTCGGGAACGCCCCTGTCCTTTCAGTCGGAATTGCCGGCGGATATGGTGGAACTCTGCGTCGCCTTCGGCATTGATCCCGACTGAGAGGCTTCACGCGGAAAACGAGGATACGTCCGAGGCTCATTTCCTGAACGCGCCGTTCGAAGGCCCGTTTACGCCACATGGCACGCGAACGTGCCGTGAATTTGGATCAGAAAATCCTATATGAGAAGGTCTGCGTGGACGGGGCATGTGCGGTCCGCGCCCCGGCCGGCTTCCTCGAGGCCGCCGCCGCTGCAACCATGGAGGTCACCCAATGGCCCAGGCAAATCTTCCCAGCATCGCCTCGGGCGAAGGCGGTCTTAGCCGCTATCTGGAAGAAATCCGCCGGTTCCCGATGCTGGAACCGCAGGAAGAATACATGCTGGCGAAGCGCTATGCCGAACACGACGATCGTGATGCGGCGCACCGGCTGGTGACCAGCCATTTGCGGCTCGTCGCGAAAATCGCGATGGGTTATCGCGGCTATGGCCTGCCGATCGGCGAAGTCGTTTCGGAAGGCAATGTCGGTCTGATGCAGGCCGTCAAACGTTTCGATCCCGAGCGCGGTTTCCGTCTCGCGACTTACGCCATGTGGTGGATCAAGGCGTCGATCCAGGAATACATACTGCGCTCGTGGAGCCTCGTGAAGATGGGCACCACCGCGAATCAGAAGCGTTTGTTCTTCAATCTTCGCAAGATGAAGAGCCGCATCCAGGCCCTTGAAGAGGGTGATCTGCGGCCGGAGCAGGTGGACCAGATCGCTACCCAACTGGGCGTTTCGGCCGAGGAAGTCGTGTCGATGAACCGCCGTCTTTCCGGCGATGCCTCGCTGAACGCGCCCTTGCGGGCCACAGAGGGCGAGTCCGGGGAATGGCAGGATTGGCTGGTCGACGACAGCGAATCACAGGAGGAGACGCTGGCGCGCTCGGACGAGCTCGACCAGCGCCGCGGCATGTTGCACAACGCGATGGATATCCTCAACGATCGCGAACGGCGGATCTTCGAGGCGCGCCGTCTTTCCGAGGATCCGCTGACGCTCGAAGCGCTCTCGGGCGAGTTCGACATCAGCCGCGAGCGGGTGCGCCAGATCGAGGCCGGGGCCTTCGAGAAGGTCCAGAAAGCCGTCAGGGATACGGCCGAAGCCGCGCATCGCGCCCTGCGCCCGGTCGATCAGCCCGGTACGTGAACGGTATAGCGGCCGACCGTTAGGATGCAAAAGGACCGACGCGCCGTGGACGCGCCGGTCCTTTCTCTTGAATTCGGCGCCCCCCTGACGTGGGCGAACGGCAGACGCCCTCGCTCTTTTGGCTCCGGACGTATCCCTGCACTCGTCTGCGGGCTCCGGGTCCGCCACTGACAGCCCGTCGCGTGGTCAGGTTTTTTCTGACCAGGCGTCCAGCGCTTCCTTGAAGACGCGATCGCCTGGTATCCCCTTCTCGATCGACATCAACGCCCGCCGACCGGTCTCGTAGGCGATCGGGATGTCGATCCACTGCTCGCTTTTCAGCAGCGAAAGGTTGCTCTGCATCGCCTGTTCGAGATTGTTCAGCGCGATGATGAAGAAGCCGTCGGAGATCTTGCCCGCGACCCCGATCAGCGGCTCACCCCGCGCCTGCTCGGTTGCTTTCAGGGCCAGACGCTGCACATTGGCGACGCCGCCGCCGCTGAAATTCGCAGGCGTATTGAAGAGAAGCTCGATGACGTGGCTTGCCGGCAGCGTCGGATCGGCGTTCCGGCGGATGGTCATCGTCATCTTGAGATTTTGATCCGGGACCTCGGCGACGGCGCCGATCGCTGGCTCCGGAGGCTGCCCCTCACTTGGCGGCTCGTTGACCACCGACCAGACGACATTGCCACCTTCCTGCGTGCCGGACGTTGTTTCCGTCCGCTCCTGATAGAACACCGCCTTTTGCGCGACAGCGGGCGTGGCGCCAGCGGCAGGATCCACGGCCGCGACTTCGGGATTCTCGGCTTGAGGGCTTGCGGCTTCTTCACCGGCAACCGGCGTCGGCGCCTCCGCGGGCGCGGCGCCGACGATAGCGGGATCCTCACCGATCTCGCTGGCGATTGTCGGCGTCGCCGATGATGGCGAATCCGCCGCTACCGGCGAGGCCGCGGCAATGTCGGTACCCTCATCGAATGCGTTGGGCTCGCCGACTGCCGGCCCCTCGTCGACCTCGGGTCCATCCGGGAGCAGCCTTTGGGTGAATTGTCGGCTCGATTGGCCCTGCAGGACCTCGGCGCTGGCGACCTCACCCGTGCCGGCTTCCCCCTGCCCGTCCGCATCCGGATTTTCCGAAACCGTCTCGCCGGTGGCCGGCGCCGTTCCACCGTCCGCGATTCCCGCGACGCCCGGCTCCGCCGGCGCAACCGTCGGCTCATTGTCCGTGGTGTTGGCGATCTTTTCGAGACCGGAGGGCGCGACCAGCAATGCCTCGATCTGGTTGCGATAGCTCCATCCGACGACTCCAAGCCCGCCCAACAGCAGGATGACGAGCGTCGCGGCGATCAGGGAGCGGCCCCTGCCCGCGCCTTTCCGCTTTCTGCGCGGCGAATAACGCGGGCCCGATACGTCGGCCTCGGGGATGTCCTCGTCCGTACGGATATCCGCCGGAATTCTCTCGTCGTCGTAGGAGCCGTCATCATACGATCGGCCGGCGTCGCGTCGCTCCGCGCCGGACGGAGTGGGAACGATGAACGGAGCACCGACGGCAGATGGCCTGGCGGCTTCATCGGGCTCTTCCGCCGCGATCGGGAAGAACGGTGGCGGTTCGCTGCGTGACGACCCCGCGGGTTTCTTCAATCCGGGGAAGACGGAACCGACGATTCCGCCCTCGTTGCGCCCCCCCGCCCTGTCGCCCGCCTCGGGTGTCGCACTCGCCTGTTCGGCGTGCCGTTCTGAAAGCGAAGGCGCCTTTGGCAAGACGGGTTTCGGCGCTGGCGCGCGGCTTTCGCTCGCCCCGACCCAGGCATCCGGCGCATCCGAGGCACTCCCGCGCTGCCTGTCTCGCGGTTCCGGTGTCTCGGCCGCCAGCAGCGCGGACAAATCGTCGGCCGGCTCGACATCCGCCGGCTCGGCATAATGCCGCTCGGTGCGCGCGATCGCGTCTTCGAGCGCGGCGAGACGGGTCTCGACGACGTTTTCGGCGAGCGGTGGATTCGCGGCGTCGATCTGCCGTTGAATCGCCGCCCGCGCCTTGTCATAGACCTTCGCGCGCATCTGCGGCGTCGCGCGGGGCAGCCCATCAATCGTTTTACGAAGTACGCCGCTCAAGTCCGCCATGGATCGCAGTCACTCACTTGTCTTGATTTCTGGTGTCCCGGCGCCCGGACTCTAATCCTGAAACGGATCGCGAACAAGGATTGTGTCGTCGCGCTCCGGCGATGTCGACAGAAGCGTCACCGGCGCCTGCACCAACTCTTCTATGTGTCTGACATATTTGACGGCCTGGGCCGGCAGGTCGTTCCAACGGCGCGCCCCGGCCGTGGTATCTTTCCAGCCCTCCAAGGTCTCGAAGATCGGCTCGACCCGCTGTTGCTCTGACAGACTTGCCGGGAGATAGTCGATTTTCTTCCCGTCGAGATTGTATCCGACGACAATCTTTATTTCGTCGAGACCATCCAGGACGTCCAACTTGGTCAAAGCGAGTCCGTCGATGCCGCTGAGAGCAACCGCCTGGCGCACCAGCACGGCATCGAACCACCCGCAGCGGCGCTTGCGGCCGGTGACCGTGCCGAACTCGCGGCCCTTCTCGCCGAGAAAACGGCCGATCTCGTTATCCTGTTCGCTCGGGAACGGCCCCTCCCCGACCCGCGTGGTATAGGCCTTGGTGATTCCGAGGACGAAGCCGACGCTGCCGGGACCAAGTCCCGAACCGGCCGAAGCCTGCCCGGCCACGGTATTGGAGGAGGTAACGAAAGGATAGGTGCCGTGGTCGATGTCGAGCAGAGTCCCCTGGGCGCCTTCGAACAGGATCCGGTCGCCGGCCTTGCGCCGCTCGTCGAGCAGCCGCCAGACGCGGTCGATATAGGGGGTGATCTCGTCGGCGATCGAGGTCAGTTCGTCAAGGATCGCCGCAGGGTCGATCTCGCCCTGTCCGAGGCCGCGGCGCAAGGCGTTGTGATGGGCGAGCAGGCGCTCGATCCGGTCGGGGAGACTGTCGGGGTGGGCCAGATCCATGACGCGCAGCGCCCGCCGGCCGACCTTGTCCTCATAGGCCGGGCCGATGCCGCGCCCGGTCGTGCCGATCTTGGTGCCGACACTCGCATTCTCTCGCGTCGCGTCGAGTTCGCGATGCAGCGAGAGAATCAGCGCCGCGTTGTCGGCGATGCGCAGCGACCGCGGATCGATCGAAACGCCCTGCGCCTCGAGCCGCTTTTTCTCGGCGACGAAAGCATGGGGATCGAAAACGACGCCATTGCCGATGATGGACAGCTTGCCCTTTCGCACGACGCCCGATGGGAGCAACGAAAGCTTGTAGGACGTCCCGTCGACGACCAATGTGTGGCCGGCATTGTGCCCGCCCTGGAACCGCACGACCACGTCCGCTCGTTCCGACAGCCAGTCGACGATCTTCCCCTTACCCTCGTCTCCCCATTGCGATCCGACGACGACGACGTTGGCCATTAAGTGTCCTCTTGCAAAATTCGTCCGCCCCGGCTGGGGCGAGGCGCGCGGACTATAGTCAAGCACCCCGCCGGAAGCGAGGGCGTGAGGCCACCGAACTTGCGGAAAACGCGCGGTCCGACGGCATCGACCGCTCAGCGCGCGAGGCTTGATTTTCTCAGGCAGACTTATTTTACCGCGACCCCCTCTATGCGACCCGGCCGCGCCCACGTAAACGCAGAGTCATGACATCTCGCTTCCGGCATCCGTATCTTGTCCTGGCGACTGTCGCCCTGTTGTGGGGCGGCAATGCGATCGCGGGCAAGCTCGCCGTCGGTCACGTCTCGCCGATGCTGCTCACCTTGCTGCGCTGGACTTTCGCGTGCCTGTTCATGGCGCCCTTCGCGCTGAGCGATGTGCGCCGGGAGTGGCCGGTGATCCGGCGCAACCTGCCGTTCCTTTTCGCGCTCGGCGGGCTCGGCTTTGCCACCTTCAACGCGATTTTCTATCTGGCGTTGAACTACACGACCGCGATCAACGTGACGATCGAGCAATCCGCGATGCCGCTGATCGTGCTGCTGGCGAACTTCGTGCTCTTTCGCATGGGCGTCTCGGCATTTCAGGTCGTCGGCTTCTCGCTCACGCTGGTCGGTGTCGCGCTCACCGCTTCGCATGGCGAACCGTCGACGCTGCTTAGCCTCGATCTCAACCGGGGCGATGCCCTCATGATGATCGCCGTTCTGCTGTACGGCGGCTACACGGTTGCGCTACGGTTCAAGCCGCAACTTAACTGGCGTTCGACGATCTTCGTGCTCGCCGCCTCCGCCTTCGTCGTCTCGGTGCCCTTTGCTCTGGGCGAATGGGCGATGGGTCATACCCACTTGCCGGATGGCCAAGGCCTCTCCGCCGCGCTCTACACGGCGATTTTTCCTTCGCTCATCGCCCAGTCGCTCTACATCCGCGGCGTGGAGATGATCGGACCGAACCGCGCCAATCTGTTCATCAATCTGGTACCGATCTTCGGAGCGTTCCTCGCCGTTGTGATCATTGGCGAGGAATTGCGGACCTATCATCTCATCGCGCTCGCCTTCGTCCTCGGCGGCATCATGCTCGCCGAACGCGGCGCTGCGAGACGGCATCGAACGCCGGATACAAAAACGGCGCCCCGGTAATCACGGGACGCCGTATCGATCAGGAAGACCGGGCTGTCACATCAGCCGGCGACATCCGCGACGTCGAAGCGCAGCGGCTTCGCACTGGCGATCTCCTTGTGGGCGCGCACCGCGTCCAGGACATCTTCCGGTACTGGCGAATCGACGTAGAGCAGCGCAATGGCGTTGCCGCCGGGCCGGTCCCGACCAAGCTGGAAATTGGCGATGTTGACGCCCGCCTTGCCGAACACCGTGCCGAGCAGACCAATGATGCCCGGCGCGTCGTTATTGGTCGTGTAGACCATGTGCCGACCGACCTCTGCGTCGAGATTGATGCCCTTTATCTGGATGAAGCGGGGCTTGCCGTCGGAAAAGACGGTTCCGGCAACCGACCGGGTCTGCTTTTCGGTGACGACCGTCAGCTTGATGTAGCTGTCGAAGACGCCCGATCTGTCGCGCCGCGATTCGGTCAGCTGGATGCCGCGTTCCTTCGCCATGATCGGCGCCGAGACCATGTTGACGTCCGAGACCTGGCTCTTGATCAGCCCAGCCAGCGCCGCGCTGGTCAGCGCTCTTGTGTTCATCGCAGCCACGCTTCCGTCGTAGGTGATTTCGACGGACGTGATCGCCTCCTCGGTGACCTGCCCGGCAAAGGCGCCAAGGCACTCGGCGAGCTGGACGAATGGCGTCAGGATCGGCGCTTCCTCGGCCGTGATCGAGGGCATGTTGATGGCGTTCGCGACCGCGCCCCGGATCAGATAGTCCGACATCTGCTCGGCGACCTGGAGCGCGACGTTCTCTTGCGCCTCGGAGGTCGCGGCGCCCAGATGCGGCGTGCAGACGACGTTGTCGAGGCCGAATAGCGGCGAGTCGGTCGCCGGCTCCACCTCGAAGACATCGACACCAGCGCCGGCCACCTTGCCGGACTTGATCGCCTCGGCCAGATCCGCCTCAACGATCAGGCCGCCGCGCGCGCAATTCACGATGCGGACCCCGTCCTTCATCCTGGCGATCGCGGCCTTGTCGATGATCCCCTTGGTCTTGTCGGTCATCGGGGTGTGGAGCGTGATGAAATCGGAGCGTTTGAAGAGATCGTGCAGCTCCACTTTCTCGATGCCGAGATGCGCGGCCCGGTCGGCGGACAGAAAGGGGTCGAAGGCGATGACGCGCATCTTCAGTCCGACGCCGCGGGCGGCGACGATGGCGCCGATATTGCCGCAGCCGATGATGCCGAGCGTCTTGCCGGTGATCTCGACGCCCATGAAACGGTTCTTCTCCCACTTGCCGGCCTGGGTCGAGGCGTCGGCGGCGGGCAGTTGGCGGGCGACCGCGAACATCAGCGCGATCGCGTGCTCGGCGGTGGTGATCGAATTGCCGAAGGGCGTGTTCATCACGATGATGCCCTTCCGGCTGGCGGCCGGAATGTCGACATTGTCGACGCCGATACCGGCGCGGCCGACGACTTTCAGCCTGGTTGCGGCCTGGATCAGCTTCTCGGTGACCTTGGTGGCCGAGCGGATCGCGAGGCCGTCATACTGGCCGATGACCTCCAGCAGCTTGTCCTTGTCCTTGCCAAGATCGGGCATGTAGTCGACCTCGACGCCGCCGCCGGCGAAAATCTGGACGGCGGTCTTGGACAGCTTGTCGGAAACGAGAACGCGGGGTGCCATGGAAATGGTCCTTGTGAAGGAGCGACGGATTCCTGGGGACTTCACATCGCTGCGTAAGACGGGCGCCATCCTCGCCGATCGTCGTCCCGGCCCTGAGCCGGAACCCATGCCAAGCCTTTCCGGCCTGCATTTCGATCGAGGAGAGCTGGCTCCTCGATTCGATCGGTTCGTGTTGGCGATCTGGAATGGATACCGGCTCGATACCGGGATGACGAAGCTCCGAAATCGGAGCCTCATCGGTCCCGGCGTCCGGTCAGGCCGCTTTCGCCAGCGACGCCTTCTGGACCTCGTAGGCCCAGCCGATCCAGGGCATCAGCGCTGCGACGTCGGCGGTTTCGACCGTCGCGCCACACCAGATGCGCAGGCCCGGAGGCGCGTCGCGATAGGCGCCGATGTCGAGGGCCACGCCCTCCTTCTCCAGCAGCGCGGCGACGCCCTTGGCGAAGGCGGCCTGTTCGTCGGCGGTGAGCCGCGCGATCGCCGGATCGGCAAAGGTCAGACAGACCGACGTGTTGGAGCGCAACGCCTTGTCGCCGGCGAGGAAGGCGAGCCAGGGGTTCGCCGCGACATAGGCTTCGATGGCCGCGAGATTGGCGTCGGCGCGGGCCTTCAGTGAAGCAAGGCCGCCGATCCGCCTCGACCAGGCCAGGGCATCGAGATAGTCCTCGACGCAGAGCATCGAGGGTGTGTTGATCGTCTCGCCCCTGAAGATGCCTTCGATGAGCTTGCCGCCTTTGGTCAGGCGGAAGATCTTCGGCAACGGCCAGGCCGGCTTGTAGCCTTCCAGCCGCGCGACCGCGCGTGGGCTGAGGATCAGCATCCCGTGTGCCGCCTCGCCGCCGAGTACCTTCTGCCAGGAGAAGGTGACGACATCGAGCTTGTCGTAGGGCAGATCCTGCGCGAACGCGGCCGTGGTCGCGTCGCAGATGGTCAGGCCCTTGCGGTCCGCCGGAATGGCGTCGCCATTCGGCATCCGAACGCCCGATGTGGTGCCGTTCCAGGTAAAGACCACGTCACGGTCGAAATCGACCGTCGCGAAGTCGACGATCTCGCCGTAAGGAGCCTCGAAGGTCCGCACGTCGGCAAGGTCCAACTGCTTGACCGCGTCGGTGACCCAACCGGCGCCGAAGGATTCCCAGGCGAGGACATCGACGCCGCGCTCGCCGAGCAGCGACCACATCGCCATCTCGACCGCGCCGGTATCGGAGGCCGGCACGATGCCGACGCGATAGTCGGCCGGAACGCCGAGAATGTCCCGGGTTTCCTCGATCGCCTGTTGCAGTTTGGATTTGCCGACCTTGGCGCGATGCGAGCGACCGAGCGCGGCATCGGCAAGCGCCTCGAACGACCAACCGGGTCGTTTCGCGCAGGGGCCGGAAGAAAAACGGGGATTGGCCGGACGCAGGTCCGGCTTCGCGGTATTCGCCATCTGAGCTACCCTCACAGATAGAAGCGCCTCGTTGGGGAGGCGTGTCCCGCGGATGGCGCTACTCCCGTTTTCCGCCCCCGGTCAAGCGGCAATTTGGTGACGGTCAGCATTCGGCGGCACCCCGCGCCGCGCCCCGAACGACGGACGGCGGAGCCAGAGCCCCGCCGTCCGTCGTTGATGGAGGTGGAAAATGCTACCAGAGCGAATAGCGGATGCCGGCCTGGATCGTATGACGATCGAAGCCGTCGTCGCGAAGTGCGTAATCGACCCCGCCCGCCGTCAGGCCGAAGAGATCGCCCGCCTCGACATTGAGATAGCGATAGCCGATGTCGAGCGCGACATTCTGGGTCACATCGTAGGCGACGCCGGCCATCAGCGAATAGGCGAAGCGCCAGTCCTTGGTGTCGGTGTAGGACGCCCCGGGAATGGCGGCGCAAGCAAGCGTGCCGCTCGTGCAGCTGATGCCGTAATCCACCTGCATGGCGCCGACGCCGCCGCCGAGATAAGGTGTGAAGCCGACGAAGGTGCCCAGATCTACATAGGCGTTGGCCATCAGTTCCCATGACTCGGCATCGCTGGAGAGGGCATAGCGATAGGCGGCCGCGGGACCGAAATCGACATCGAAGGTGGAATAGCGCGCCGTCACGTCGGTTCGGAAGAAGTCCGTGAAACGATAGCCGACACCCGCGCCAAGGTCGTAGCCGTTCTCGAATTTCATCTCGGCCCGACTGCCCCCTTCGACGGACACGTCGCTGTCGAAGTCGTAGGAAACGTCGCCGCGCAGATACCAGCCGTTGCCGATCTCGACCGGAACCAGTTCCGGCACGTCCTGATAGATCGGCTCCGCATAGATCGGCGGCAGGTCGGCGGCTAGCGCGGCCGGGATTGTCGCGCCGATCACGACGACGCTCGCGATCAATGTCCTGGTGATTGTCATGGCTCCGCTTCCCACTGCCGTTCCGCCTCGTGCCACCCGCCGTAGCGAAGGTGTCGTTTGGATGGTTACCGTCGCAGCGAAAGCTTAAAGCTCGATTAACCGTGTTCCTTAACCGTGATTGCTCGCCGGGCGAGGCGCGGCCTATGGATCCGAAGGGCTGCGAAACGCGAAAGACCGCCGCCCTTGCGCGGGCGGCGATCCTTCCTGGAAGCGTTGATGTCGACCGGCAGGTCTATTTGAAGACCACGTCCTGCGCATAGACCGGCTCGGGAGCATAGACCGGCGCCTTGCCCTTGCCGAAGCCGCCCCCGCCGAATTCGTAGCGAAGGCCGGCGCGGACCGCATGCAAATCGTAGCCGTGGTCGTAGCCCTGCACACCGCTGGCGCCGCGCGCGATATCCTGGGCGTCCCAGCCGAACGCCTCACCTTCCGCGATGCGGGTATATTTGTACCCGGCGTCGAACTTCAGATTGTGCGTGATGTCGATGCTGGCGCCCGCCATCAGCGAATAGGCGAAGCGCCACTCGGACATTCCTTCGTGCTTGAAGGTCTGGCCGCAGTTGGTGGCGGTGAAGCCGCCACTGCAATCGAACTTATTGCTCATCGTCCCATAGGAGACGTTGGCGATACCCGCGCCACCGCCGACATAGGGCGTGAACCGGCCGTAGGTGCCAAGATCGACATAGGCGTTGGCCATCACGGTCCAGACATCGACTTCGGCGCTGTCCGAATAGCGGCAGAAGGCACTCGGCACATCGACACAGTTGGACGAGCCGGTCAGGTCCGTGCTGAAGTAGTCCGCGGTCAGGTCCATGCGGGCGAACTGGTTGAAGCGATAGCCGAGGCCGCCGCCGACCATGAAGGCGCTGTCGGTTTCGATGTTGTCGTAATGATAGTACTGGACGAAGTTGCCGCCGCCATGCGCGCCGCGCAAATAGCCGTATTTGCCGGAGGTTTCGCTCTCGAAGACGTAGCCGAG
>NZ_JALHBS010000021.1 GCF_024195285.1 Aurantimonas marianensis | reverse complement strand
CCTCTTGGATTGGAGCCGGCGGGATGTAGACCGGGGGCTCCTCGATGATATCGGCGGCGTTGGCGGTTGCTGCGAGGAAAGACAGTGCACCGACGACGGCGACGGTCGTCATAAGTCTCGAATTCATAGCGATCATCTCCGGTTCAATCGGCCGCCGGGATTGGCAAAGACCGTTACCTTAATGAACACGGTAAATCGCATTGGTTAACGCAGCGTTTACAGGTAAAAATTACCGTAAACTATATACAAAGCCTGTTTAGGCGGCAGCCTGCTTGAGAGCGCCGACGATATCATCGACGACGGACGAGACCAGTGCCCGATCGTCGCCTTCGGCCATCACCCGGATCAACGGTTCGGTTCCGGACGGGCGGATCACCAGCCGGCCGCTGTTGCCGAGGCGCTCGCGCCCGGCGCTGATCGCATCCTGCACGCGGTCTCGCTCCAAAGGCTCGCCGCCGGCGAACCTGACGTTCTTCAGAATCTGCGGCACCGGGTCGAACCGCCGGCAAACTTCCGACACCGTCCCCCCCTTTCGCTTGACGACGGCGAGCACCTGGAGCGCCGAGACGAGCCCGTCGCCTGTCGTACCGAAGTCGGAAAGGACGATGTGGCCGGACTGCTCACCGCCGACATTGTAGCCGTGTTCGCGCATATGTTCGACGACGTAACGATCGCCAACCTTGGTGCGCGCGAGTTGCAGGTGCCGAGCCTCCAGAAAACGTTCCAGCCCGAGATTCGACATGATCGTTGCGACGATGCCGCCGGCCGCGAGCCGACCATCCTCGGACCAGCTCTCGGCAATCACCGCCATCAGCTGATCTCCGTCGACGACCGATGCCCGTTCATCGACGATCAGCACGCGGTCGGCGTCGCCGTCGAGAGCGATCCCGATGTCCGCGCGAACTTCCTTTACCTTGGCCGCGAGCGTCGCCGGCGCGGTCGAACCGCAATTGTCGTTGATGTTCGTGCCGTCTGGGCTGATACCGATTTTTATGACTTCGGCCCCCAGTTCCCACAGAACCTCGGGCGCCACGCTGTAACCGGCGCCGTTGGCGCAATCGATCGCAACCCTGATTCCCTCGAGCGAAAGCTCTCGCGGCAAAGTCCGCTTGGCGAACTCGATATAGCGATCATGCACGCCGTCGACGCGCTTGGCACGCCCAAGCCGGCTGCCAGTGGCGAGGCGCGCGCTCAGATCCTCGTCGAGAAGGCCCTCGATGGTCCGTTCGATATCGTCCGAAAGCTTGTAGCCCTCCGGGCCGAACAGCTTGATGCCGTTGTCCTCGAACGGATTATGCGATGCGGAGATCATCACGCCGATGTCGGCGCGCAGCGACCGGGTCAACATCGCAACCGCAGGTGTCGGCATCGGACCGAGCAAAAAGACGTCCATGCCAGCCGATGTAAAGCCGGCAACCATCGCGTTCTCGATCATGTAGCTCGACAGGCGGGTGTCCTTGCCGATCACGACGCGGTGTCGGTAGCTGCCCCGCTGGAAGGCAAGCCCCGCGGCCATGCCGACCTTCATGGCGATTTCCGGCGTCATCGGATGACGGTTCGCGGTTCCGCGAATACCGTCGGTCCCGAAGTATTTTCTGCCCATCGATGATCCTGTCGTCAGCTGATGGTTACGCCCCGCCTCCCTCTTAGCGGACGGCGCAGCCTGCACACAATGTCGCACAAATCGGTTACCGGGACCTCTGCGACGGGCAGCCGTGCCCATCGCGTGTCCCGGTGACGAAAAAGAGCGACCATCGGCCGCTCTCTCTCGTCACTGATCCTATGGCCGAATGGTCAGGTCGGCTGGGGTTCGAGGCCGTCGCCGGCCTTGTCGTTACGCGGGCTCGCCGGACGACCGGTTCCGGCTTTCGGCACTGCGGAACCGCGTGACGGCGGCGTATCGTCGCCCATGTCGCGACTGAGCGGTCGGCCGGCCAGGAGATCATGAACCTCGTCACCGGAGAGGGTTTCGTATTCCAGCAATGCCTTGGCGATCATGTGGAGATCGTCGATGTGTTCGTTGAGGATGCGGCGCGCCTTGTTCTCGGCCGTCTCGATGATCTCCCGGACCTCCGAGTCGATCAGCCGCGCGGTGTCCTCGGACATGTTCTGCTGATGCGAAACCGAATGACCGAGGAACACCTCGTCCTGATTGTCCTTGTAGCGCAACCGGCCGAGCTTGTCGCTCATGCCGTATTCCATGACCATCGCGCGGGCCATGTTGGTCGCCTGCTGGATGTCGTTGGAGGCACCCGTGGTGACGTTGTCGAGTCCGTAGATGATCTCCTCGGCGGCGCGGCCACCGAAAATCATCGCCAACCGGGCTTCCATCTCGTTCTTGCGCATGCCGTAGCGGTCGCGCTCCGGCAAATTCATGGTAACGCCGAGCGCCCGACCACGCGGGATGATCGTCACCTTGTGCAGCGGATCGTTGAAAGGCTCGTAGATTCCGACGAGGGCGTGACCGGCCTCGTGATAGGCCGTCAGCTTCTTTTCCTCTTCGGTCATGGCCATGGAGCGCCGCTCGGCGCCCATCATGACCTTGTCCTTGGCGTCCTCGAACTCCAGCATGGTGACGAGCCGCTTGGCGCGACGCGCCGCCATCAGGGCCGCTTCGTTGACCAGATTGGCGAGATCGGCACCCGAGAAGCCGGGGGTTCCGCGCGCGATCGTCCTGAGATCGACATTCGGCGCCAGCGGCACGTTGCGGACATGGACCTTGAGAATCTTCTCGCGCCCGCCCACGTCCGGATTCGGCACCATCACCTGCCGGTCGAAACGGCCCGGCCGCAGCAGCGCCGGATCGAGAACGTCCGGGCGGTTGGTCGCCGCGATCAGGATGACCCCCTCGTTCGCCTCGAAGCCGTCCATCTCGACCAGCAACTGGTTCAGCGTCTGCTCACGCTCGTCATTGCCGCCGCCGAGACCGGCGCCGCGATGCCGTCCGACCGCGTCGATCTCGTCGATGAAGATGATGCAGGGGCTGTTCTTCTTGGCCTGCTCGAACATGTCGCGCACGCGGCTCGCGCCGACGCCGACGAACATCTCGACGAAGTCGGAGCCGGAGATCGTGAAGAACGGCACATTCGCCTCGCCTGCGACGGAGCGCGCCAGCAGGGTCTTACCGGTTCCCGGAGGGCCCACCAGCAGGACGCCACGGGGAATCTTGCCGCCCAGACGCTGGAATTTCTGCGGCTCGCGCAGGAACTCGACGATCTCCTCTAGATCCTGTTTCGCCTCGTCGACGCCCGCCACGTCCTGGAAGGTGACCCGGCCATGCGCCTCGGTCAAAAGCTTTGCTTTCGACTTGCCGAAGCCCATCGCCTTGCCGCCCGCGCCGCCCTGCATCTGCCGCATCAGGAAGATCCAGACCGCGAGAATCAGGAGGATCGGACCGAACGACAGAAGCATCGACCAGATCGGATTGGTGTTGTCGCCCGGCGGGGCGGCATTGATCTGGATGTTCTTCGACTCGAGCCGTCCGACCAGTTCCGGATCTTCCGGCGCGTAGGTCTGGAACGGCGCGGCGCCATCGGAATATTTTCCGCTGATCCGCGGTCCTTGGATGACAACCGATTGCACCCGGCCCGAATCGACATCGGACAGGAACTGCGAATAGGGAATTTCGCGGGTGCCAGCAGTCTGGGAGCCATTCGAAAACAGCTGGAA
Source organism: Aurantimonas marianensis (assembly GCF_024195285.1). GTDB lineage: Bacteria > Pseudomonadota > Alphaproteobacteria > Rhizobiales > Rhizobiaceae > Aurantimonas > Aurantimonas marianensis. Next base: position 12,884 of record NZ_JALHBS010000021.1, on the reverse strand, counting down.
CAGAGCGATCAAAAGCAGAGCGATGATCGCCCAGAGGGCGAAGTTTCGGAAATTCTGGTTCATCAGTCATCCTGGGATGGCCGCCCGAGACCGCTCAGACGATTTCATCGAAGATAGGTGGTGAGCCCGTCCTTGCCAACATCTTCGGGCGCTTTTGCGGCAAAATGCATGAGTGTCTCTGGCCCTTTGGTTACCGCACCCACCACCCCGGTCGCTGCCTCGCCCCGCGAAAGCGGCAGATCACGCATCAGGCGCCACGTGGTCAGCGGGACGGCTTCGAGCCGGCCGACCCCCGCGCCGGCCTTTCGCGCCAGCGCCGCCGGCACCGCGCTCAGAGCCGCCCCGACGGTCAGAACGGGCAAAGTTCGTTCGATCGGGTTACCCCGCCCCAGCGATCCGAAGGCCACGATCCGGGCACCTTGGTCAAGCTGATCGCGCGCCGGCCGGACATCGAAGCGACCATCGAAAACCACGTGGCTCGCGAGATTGGCGGGGGCGATCCCCGAGCGGCCGAACTCACGCGCGAACCTGACGCGGGATTGCGCGTCGACCAGCGCCCCCCCCAGCGACATCGCGATCCGGCCCCGCTTTTCCAAAAGGGCCTCGACCAGGCGTGTCACGGAACGGGCGCCGGGGGCATAGTCGCCGCCTGCGACAGCGGCGATGGCGCGCCGCGTCAGCAAGAACGCCGTCGGGCGTTCGATCGCCGCCAACGCCCCGCGATCGAACGTCAATGTGCCGTCGGGGCCAGCGACGAGTTCGCCCCTGGCCGCCATGGTGCTGATCGTATCCGCCAGCTTCACTTCGCCCGCGTCTCGCCGCGCGGCGTGGCGGGCGATCGCCCGTTGCAGCCCGCGCCGGTCAAAGTCACCAGCGGCCAACTGCTGACGCAGTCGCACGCGATGGTAGCGGGGGTCGGCATTGGTGGGATCGTCGACCGCCCCAATCCGCTCGGCGGCCACCGTCGCTTTCAGCCGGCCGCCCGGTACATCCAGAAATGGACGGACAAGGGCGATTCCCGGCGCGATGTCGCGAATCCGGCGCATGCCGGCCAAGCCGGTGTCGCCCGCCCCCCGCTCCCGCGCCAGAAGGTGCGTCTCCCACTGGTCGTCCTGATGATGCGCGGTCAGGATGACGGTCGCGCCGAGCAGGCGGGCCGCGTCGAGCAGTAGGCCGTAGCGGGCGCGGCGCGCGGCCGCGGGAAGGTTGCCGGTTCGAGTCGGCTCGGCCCAGCGCATCGTCCTATGCGGCAGAGCGAGTTTCCGGGCGATGCCTGCCACGAAATCCGCCTCGCTCGCAGATTGTGGGCGCAATCTGTGATCGACGGTCACGATGTCGAATTGGACGTCCGAGAGAAATGCGGTTTTTCGCGCTTCGCTCGCTGCAAGGAGCAGCGCCAGCGAGTCCGGACCGCCGGACACCGCAAGCACCGCGCGTTTCGGTCGGCCGACGCGAGTGGCGGCTTGCGTGATCGCGGTGGCGAAGCAATCGCAGAGTTCGCGCGGCGAAAGTGGTAGGACGCCCGGCGGAACCGGAACGCGGATATTGGCTGGGATGGCCGATTGCGCGTTCAGCAGTTTGCCGCCTTCGCCTCATCCGCCAGCTTGCTCTTCACGGTGGCGCTCATATTCGGATAGCGCCGCGCGACTTCCTTGAAGGTCACGCACGCCGTTTCGCGATTGTCGAGCTTGGCCAGCGACATGCCGAGCTTCAACATCATGTCCGGCGCCTTGCCGCTCTTCGGGTAATTCTTCTGGGCCTCGAGAAAGGTTTCCGCCGCATCGGCATATTTCTGCTGCTGGAACAGGCTCTCGCCCAGCCAATATTCCGCGTCCGGTGTATCCTCCGCATTCGGATAGGTCTGCGCGTATTGGCGAAACGACTGCTCGGCGAGTTGGTAATCGCCGGCCAGAAGATAATTGTAGGCAAGGGCGTACAGATCCCCCGCCCCTTCCGGCGTTACCGCTGCGACCGTGCTCGATGAACCGGTCGCGGGTACGTCCGGCGGGTTCCCGGTCGGCGCGTTGGCTGCCCCCATATCAAGGCCTCCATCGAGAATGCGGCCGATCCCATCGTCACTGGATGGATCTTTCGCCGGATCGCTGTGACCGGCTGCGGAGGGAGCCGCTGCCGGCGCACTTTCGCGAGCGGCCGTGCGAACCGGGGCGGAGTCCGCGGCGGGGGTGGCATCGCCGCGCCGTTCACCGGCCGAACCAGAGCCAGTCCCCTTTTCGATTTCCTGGAAACGGAACTCGTAGTCCTCCTGCCGCTTGCGCATGTCTTCCTGCGCCTGGAGCAATTGAAAGCTGAGTTCCTCCACCTTGCCGTTGAGCCGGCGGATTTCTTCCTCGAGATGATTGAGCCGGACGATCGCGTCGCCTGCCTGTGCCAGAAGGACCGGCCGTTCGCGATGTGAACAGGCGACATTCCCGTCGACAAAAGCTGCCTGCGCGCCGGTCCGATCCGCGATGAGACCGAACGCGGGTTCATAGGCCGATGCACCGGACGTACCGCCCATCAGCAAAGCAAGGCAGGAAGCGACAAGGATCGGCGGTCGGCAGGTCATGGACAACAATTCTCTCGACGACGGAAGGCTGACGCGATGCGACCCGATCGATTTGGCAACTCAGGTCGCGGTTTTTTCAACGCTTGATGGATTTTAGCATGGAACGAGCGAGTTCGGCCAAAGTTTGACGGCGCTAACAGTCTCTGCGCCCGCCAACGTGAAACGGCCCCGAAGGGCCGCCACGCGTCAATGCGGTCTCTGCGATCTCGTTAGCTTCCAGCGCCGCCGAGGACGGTGACAGCACGCCGGTTCTGCGACCAGCAGGAGATATCGTCGCAGACCGCGACCGGACGCTCCTTGCCGTAGGAAAGCGTCCGCATGCGATTGGCCGCAACGCCCCGCTGGGTGAGATAGTCGCGCGTGGCGGAAGCACGACGGGCGCCCAAGGCAAGGTTGTACTCGCGGGTGCCGCGCTCGTCCGCATGGCCTTCGATCACGATCGAATATTGCGGATACTGGTTCAGCCACTGCGCCTGGCGGGCCAGGGTCTGCTGGGCATCGGCGCGGATCGACGAGGAATCGGTGTCGAAGAACACGCGATCGCCGACATTGACAGTGAAGTCCTGGCTCGTGCCCGGCGCCGCTACTCCCCCGGCACCACCGGTGCCAAGACCGAGCCCCGCCGCATTGTCCGGCAGCCCGTCCTTCTTGTTGGCGCAGCCGGCGACCGCCAGGCTGGCGACGAGCACGAGCGCAATGCGGCTCTTAACCCCAAAAATGGTCCGGCGCATGGCCAGCTCCTTCAAATCAGACGAGTCCCTGTTACCCGACGTTTACCCTGCCGATGTTTAACGCGTCGTAAAAAAGCGGTCGGCTTGCGCCAATATCGTGCGGCGCCGATCCCATTGATTATCAGGGGATAGGGCGAGCTGGCGAGGCCCTCGCCGACTGGTGCACCGGTGACACATGGCCGACAATGGGCGCCGAAGCTTGCCCGGAACTGGCTGCCCCGGACATGAGACGGGTCTTGGGGTGGGTTCGATGTCGAACGGCCCCAACGGCGTGCCGCGTCGATGCGGTGGCAGCCTCTATTCGAGCGAGGGCGACCAGGCCGGATCCGACGCGTAGCCCGGAGTGGGGACCTTCTGCTCGTTATAGCCGGTGAGGTCGATCGAATAGAGCTGCGGCCCACCGCCGCCCTTGGCGTCGCGGAAGAACATCAAGACGCGGCCGTTCGGCGCCCAGGTCGGGCCCTCATTGTGGAAGCCGGACGTCAAGATGCGCTCGCCCGAGCCGTCGGGGCGCATGACGCCGATCTGGAACTGGCCACCGCTCTGCTTGGTGAAAGCGACGAGATCGCCGCGCGGCGACCAAACGGGGGTCGAATAGGAGCCGTCGCCGAAGGAGATGCGTTGCTGGCCGGAGCCGTCGGCGTTCATCACATACAGTTGCTGTCGGCCGCCGCGATCGGATTCGAACACGATGCGCTGGCCATCCGGCGAATAGGATGGCGAGGTGTCGATCGCCGCCGTCGAGGTCAGCCGGGTGGTCGCGCGCGAGCGCAGATCCATGGCGTAGATATTGGCGTTGCCGTCCTGCTGCAGGCTCATGATGACCTTCTGGCCGTCCGGCGAGAAGCGCGGCGAAAAGGTCATGCCGGGGAAGTTTCCGACGATTTCGCGCTGGCCGGTCTCCAGTTGCAGAAGATAAACCCGCGGCTCGCCATCGCCGAACGACATATAGGTGACTTCCTGCCGGCTCGGCGAAAAGCGCGGCGTCAGGACGAGATCGTTACCCTGGGTGAGAAAGCGCACATTGGCGCCGTCCTGGTCCATGATAGCCAGCCGTTTGACCCGCTTGTCCTTGGCGCCGCTCTCGGAAACGAAGACGATCCGCGTATCGAAGTAGCCCTTTTCTCCCGTCAGTCGCTGGTAGATCGCGTCGGCGATGATGTGCGCGACCCGGCGCCAGTTCTCCGGATTTGTATAGAATTGCTGGCCGTCGAGCTGCTGACCGGCGAAGGTGTCCCAGAGCCGGAACTCGACCCTAAGGCGCCCGTCCGCTTCCGGCGTTACACGGCCAACGACGAGCGCCTGAGCGTTGATGACCGTCCAGTCGGTAAAGGTCGGGCTTGTGTCGACGGTCAGTCCCTTCTGGATGAAGGCGGATTGGTCGATGGGCGCGAACAGCCCCGAGCGCTTCAGATCGGCCTGGATCACACTTGAAATCTGCTGACCGATCCCGTCCTGCGACTGGAAGTCGGTGATCGCGATCGGCAGCGGCTCGACATTGCCTTGCGTGATATCGATTTCGACGACCGCCGAGGCCGGTGCCGCGAACAGGATGGCACCGGCGATCGCCGCGATGGCCACAAGAACGCCTCTGATGCTCGTTTTCATTCCACGATCTTCCGTTGAGTTCGAAGGCTGCAAGGCCGCCGGGCGTCCGCGCCTTATTGTTTGAATTGCCACCAGCTCGACCCCCGTGACTGGCATCGGGCGTGATCCGACACGGTCATCGCTGTTCGGGCTCGCATGGCCCGATGGCACCGTCTCGGCCGTCCTAACACGCAATCAGGAGATTGTATGACGCCGCCGGACGCTTCGCCGCGCGGCCGATAGCTTGCGTTTCGCATCAGAACATCTGGCTCGGATCGAAGTTGACGACGACATCGGCCCAGGTCTCGTACTTCTCGGCCGGCAGGTTGTACGGCGCGCAACGCTGAACCGCGCGCAAGGCGGCTTCACCCGCGATGCGCTCGATCATCGAGCTGCCGCCGCCATCGACGATTTCCGGTCGCGCTTCAAGCTGACCGGACGAATCGAGGCGCATCTGGATCGAAATCCGCAGCGAACCGGCTTCCGACACGCCGGACGGCGGCGACCAGCATCGCTGAATCTGCCCGCGCAGCGCATCGAGTTCGCCTTGGGAAAGCTTGGCGCCGGTCTGGCGCTCGGTCCCGAGCGAGGCTTGCTCCTCGGAACGCTTCGCGCCGCCGCCGGCCGATTGCTCCTTGTTCAGCAGCGCGGCGATCTTGTCGGCGTCGAATTGGCTCTCCTCCGGCGTCCGCCTCTCGGTGGTCCTGGTCTCTTTCGCCGGCTCCGGCTTCTTCGGCTCGGTCTGGTTTTCCGCAACCACCGGAGCCGGCGGCTTGGGCTTCGTCGAGGGCACCGGCACGTTCTGCGGCAACGGTGGCTCGGCCGGAGCCGCCTCGGCGGACGCGATGGCCTGCTCGACCGCATCGACCGGCGGCGGTGTTTCCGCCGGCGTTTCCGCTGTCACCGGATCAGAGGGTGGAGGCGGCGTATCGGCCGGAGGTGGCGGCGTGGGTTCCGGTTCGGGCTGCGGCTCGGGAGCCGGCGCTTCGGCGGGTTTTGCCGCCGCGGCCTGTTCGCTCATCTTCGGTCGGTCGACGGGCGTCGGCGGCGTCTCCAGATCGGCCTCGTTGTCGCCGACATTTTCGGCCGGCATCGGCAGCGTCTGCGGCTTTTCCGTCGGCTTGGGCGCCGGCGTCTCGGTCATCGGCGCATCCTTTGCGCCGACCATCGACTGCGACAGCGACTCGATCGGCACGATCTCGACCGGGAAGGACTCGATGCTCGCGACCTCCAGCGGCTCGGGCGCCGACAGCGACCAAAGTCCCCAGGTCAGGACCGCCGTATGCAGGATCGTGGAGACAACGACGCCGGATTTCATGGAGACCCGATTTGGCTCAAGCGTTAAGGTCTTGGTCGGTGACGAGACCGATATTGCGGAAACCGGCCGCCGAGATCCGCGCCATGACCTTCATCACCGTGCCGTAATCCGCGGCGCGGTCGCCGCGCACGAAAATCCGCTCCTCGTAGCCGGCCGCCGCAACCGCTTCGAGCTTGGCCACGACCTCGTCGATCGGAATCTCGGAATCGTTGAGATAAACCGCGCCACTGGAATTCACCGAGATGGTGATCGGCTGAGTTTCGGAATTCAGCGCCTTGGCCTGTGTTTCCGGCAGCTCGATCGGCACGCCGACCGTCAACAGGGGTGCCGCGACCATGAAGATGATCAGCAGCACCAGCATCACGTCGACCATCGGCGTGACGTTGATTTCGCTCATCGGCTGGCGCCGACCGCGGCGACGGCGCGATCCCGGAGACCGTCCTGATCCCGCTGACATGCCCATGGCTGCTTACCTTTCCGGCCGTAAACGGCCGCTCTCGCCTATCGCGACGTCAGCTTCTCGTCGATCTGTCGGGACAGGATCGCCGAGAATTCGTCCGCGAAGGCTTCGAGCCGCATCCCCAGCTTGCCGACATCCGACGACAGCTTGTTGTAGGCGACGACGGCCGGAATTGCGGCGACCAGGCCGATAGCCGTCGCCAGCAGCGCCTCTGCGATACCCGGCGCGACGACGGCGAGACTGGTCTGTTGCGAACCGGCGATCGCCTGGAACGACGTCATGATGCCGATGACCGTGCCGAAAAGTCCGACGAATGGCGCCGCCGAGCCGATGGTCGCCAGGAACCCCAGACGCGATTCCAGGCTGTCCATCTCGCGCGCCAATGTCACATCCATGGCCTTGTCGATGCGGGTTTGCAGGCCAAGCGGCGAGCGGGCCCCCTTCTCGAACGACTTCTTCCATTCGCGCATCGCAGCGACGAACAGCGCGCCCATTCCCGACGTCTTGCGTTCGGACAGACTGTGATAGAGTTCCTCGAGCGATTGGCCGGACCAGAAATTGGCTTCGAATTTGTTGAGCTGGCGGCGGAAGCGGCCGTAGCGCATCGACTTGTCGACGATGATCGCCCAGGTCCAGACCGACGCGAAAAGCAGTCCGATCATGACCAGCTTGACCACGAAGCCCGCCTGCCAGAACAAATCCCAAAGCGACACCGTACCAGCGGCGGCTAGCGCTCCCTGAACGACTTCTCCGTCCATTCCCCAACATCCTCGAAATGCAGAACCATCGGCATGACAACCCGTGATGGGTGGCCCCTGCCCTGAGTGCGACCCGCTCGAGATCGGCCGATCATACCGTCCGCTCGCGTAAACCCTTGATGCCCTTTCACAAGCGAATCCGGTGAAAGAATGGCGCGGCTTGCGTAAGACTGGTTCAATTTGATTGATGCATCGGTAGGGTTAACGATCCGTTAGCGCCCGATCGGCTGCTCGGGCGATGCTCAATCCGCCCCCGGCTCCAGTTGCGTCAGGATCGCGGGAGGCATCCGCATCGGCTTGCCCTCGGGCGAGATCACCGCCACCTTGACCTTCGCCTCGATCAGCACCTCCTCGCCGCGCGTAATGCGTTGGGCCAGCAGGATGCGTGCGCCGCCGAGATGCTGCGTTCTGGTTTCCACGGTCACGACGTCGTCGATCCGCGCCGGCCGCAGGAAATCGATATCCATGTGCCGGACCGCGAAGGCGATCGGGGTCCCAAACCTGCCGGCCAACAGTTCGCCGTGGCCGATCCCCTTGAGCCGCAGGAAATCCGAGCGCCCGCGCTCGAGGAAATGCAGATAGCGCGCGTGATAGACGACTCCGGAGAAGTCCGTGTCCTCGAAATAGACGCGGACCTGCAATTCGTGGCCGCTCGGCGTGAGGCGGCCAGCCAATTGATCGGTCATCAAGTGCCCCTCATTCGCACGCCGCCCCGGCAGTTCGGCTTGGTCGGCTCGCCGCGCATCCACCGCCTGGTCACCTTCTACCCACCCGCAGTGACTTTCCGCATATCCGACGACGCCGGACCGGACAAGGCTATCCCGCGGTCCCATGCCGGCAAAGCGATCGGCCTCGAAATGGCGTGCGATCGCTGCGATTTCTCGCATGTGCGTCGGCCATCCTCGTGCCGGATGGACGAGGCAGTGCAGTGACTTGCAGCATGAGGCGGGCCGTATAGATCATAGGCCTCATTCCACGATCTCCGGCATTCGAGGCCCAATGCGCGCACTTTTCCTCCAATATTACGAGCGCATCGGCGCCAGCTATTGGTTCATTCCCTCCATCATGGCCATCGGCGCCGCGATCCTGGCCTTCGTGCTGATCGAGATCGACCTGCGTGTCCCGCCGGACGCGTTCGGCGACAATCCCTTCTTCTTCGCCACGCAGCCAGATGGTGCCCGTTCGATCCTGTCGGCGATCGGCGGCTCGATGATCGGCGTCGCCGGCACGGTGTTCTCGGTAACCATGGCGACCGTCGTCTTCGCCTCCGGAAGCTATGGCCCCCGCCTGCTCACCAACTTCATGAACGATCGCGGCAACCAGGTCACGCTCGGGGTCTTCGTCGCCACCTTCGTCTATTCGATGCTGGTGCTGCGCAGCGTTCGCGACGGCGGCAGCGAGGACATCTACGCCGCGATGTTCGTGCCCAACATCGCAATCTTCGGCGCCATCGTGTTGGCGATCGGGTCCATCGGCATCCTGATCTTCTTCATCCACCATGTGCCGTCGACCATCCACATTTCGAACGTCATCGCTGGCATCGGCAAGGGTCTGCTTCGCGATATCAGCGGCCGCTTTCCGAAAAACCTCGGCGAACCCGCCGAAGACCAGGACCGCGCCAATATTTTATGGCAGGTACCCGCCTGCTTTCGGTCGGATGCCGCGGACGACGCCTTGCTAGCCCCCTATCGCGAGATCGCGGCGGACTACACCGGCTATATCCAGGTCATCGACTACGAGACCTTGATGCGCGCCGCCCGCGATCATGACATCGTTGTGAGGATGAATTGCCGACCGGGCACCTTCGCGCATGCCGGCCGGATTCTTTTCGAGGCTTGGCCGAGCGAACGGGTGACGGATGAGGCACGCGGCGCCCTCGTCGCCGCGATCGCCCTCGGTCAGACCCGTAGCGTGACGCAGGACCTTCTCTTCCTGTTCGATGAACTGGTTGAGATCGCGGCCCGGGCCCTTTCGCCCGGCGTCAACGATCCCTTCACCGCGCTCACCTGCCTTGACTGGCTAACCGCCGCGATGTCCGAGCTGGCGGGGCGTTCACCGCCGGATTCGCTCCGCGTCGACGAGGACCACAAGCTCCGCGTGATCGGCGGATCGATGGCCTTTGCCGGCTATGTCGACCATTCCTTCGGCCATTTGCGCCAATACGCGGCCACCGACATGATCGCGGCCGAGCATTTCATCGACTGTCTGGCGCGGGTCTTGCCAGCCTGCCGGAAGCCTGAGGAATTACGTGCGCTCCACGACCAGAAGGAAGCCTTGCTGGCCCTCGCCCGCAAAGGCCTCGACAGCGCGTCGCTCGAAACCGTCGAGGCGGCCGGCCGGCGGTTCGACCAGCAACTCGCCCACCCTCGGCTCAGATCCGCGCATCGCGGGACTTTCTCATCCCATACACCGGAGCCGACGGCTTAGCGCCGGCCGCGCGTCAGGCGCCGAAGCGCCCCATGGTCATGTTCAGCCGGCGGCATCGTCCTCTTCGAACAGCCCCGCCTGCGTCCCCTGGTAGGCCGGGGGTAAGGCGAGGCCGATATGCCGGAACGCATGCTGGGTCAAAAGCCGGCCGCGCGGCGTACGCTGGATGAAGCCCTGCTGGAGCAAATAGGGCTCGACGATGTCTTCGATAGCGTCGCGCGGCTCCGAAAGCGCCGCGGCGATGGTCTCGATCCCGACGGGGCCGCCGCCGAAATTCAGCGCGATGAGGTCGAGATAGCGCCGGTCGAGCTGGTCGAGACCGAGACTGTCGACCTCCAGACGTGTCAGCGCCGCGTCGGCGACCTTGCGGTCGACCTCGCTCACCCCCGCGACATCGGCGAAATCGCGGACCCGCCGCAACAGCCGGCCGGCGATACGGGGCGTGCCGCGTGCCCGGCGGGCGATTTCCCGCCCGCCCTCTTCGGCCATCGGCAGGCCCATCAGCCGGGCGCCGCGCCTGACGATGTGTTCAAGCTCCTCGACCGTGTAGAAATTCAGCCGTACCGGGATACCGAAGCGGTCGCGCAAGGGCGTCGTCAGGAGCCCCACCCGCGTCGTCGCGGCGACGAGGGTGAATTTCGACAGGTCGATCTTCACCGAACGCGCCGCCGGCCCCTCGCCGATGATCAGATCGAGCTGGAAGTCCTCCATCGCCGGATAGAGAATCTCCTCGACCGCGGGGCTGAGCCGATGGATCTCGTCGATGAACAGGACATCGCGTTCTTCCAGATTCGTCAAAAGCGCGGCGAGATCGCCGGCCTTGGCGATGACCGGTCCCGATGTGGAGCGAAAATTGACGCCGAGTTCCTTGGCCATGATCTGCGCCAGCGTCGTCTTGCCGAGGCCGGGCGGGCCGACGAAGAGCACATGGTCGAGCGCCTCCCCTCGGGTCTTCGCCGCCTCGATGAACACCTTGAGGTTGGCGCGCGCCGCCGCCTGGCCGACGAAATCGTCGAGCCGCTGCGGCCGCAGCGTGGCGTCGATGTCCTCGCCGCGCTGATCCGGGGTGATGAGCCGGGTGTCGCTCATGAAAACACGATCATGTCAGCAGTTCCATGCTCGCCAAATCTCTGGCGGCGTTCCGATCAAATGTCACCGTTCTCGCGCAGCCCTGTCCGTGATGGCGTTCGGCAATCACAGCATCGGAGAAATCGACATTGCCTTCCTCGAACATCGAGAGGCATCGCACAATCGTATCGAAATCCTCGAAAATCAAAGAGCCTGCCTCGAGTAGCTCGAAGAGCGTTTGCGACAGTTCGTTTCGCGGCAACTGATAGCGCGTTCGCAGCACCCAAAAGAGCTCGAGTATCACCGGAACTCCGACGAACCCTTGTTCGGTAGGCGTCAGTTTTGACAGAAACCGCCGGGCCGCCGGTGACTGCACGGAATCATCGTTCAAAAGCGCCCGCAACAGAACATTGGTGTCGATGCCGACGACATTCATGTGCCGCGCGGCTCTTCCTCGAGATCGTCACTGTCGAGATGAGCGCTGATACCGGCACCAATCGCCGCATCATAATCCTGCAGCGTGGTATCAGGTTTGGCGTAGGCCGACAGCCGTCCATAGAGCGTGTCGACTGGCCGGTTCCTCGGCACCAGCCTGACGTCGCGCCCCACGGTGACAAATTCAACCCTGTCTCCTTCCCGCAGTTTCAGATGCTCGCGCATGGCCTTCGGCAAGGTCAGTTGTCCCTTCGACGTAATCGTAGCGGATGTCATACAGCATCTCCGATTTCCTTACATTTTTAAACTAGTAAGGATTTCCCCGTCGCACAACCCGCCTAGCCGCGGCTCAGAACTTTCAGCCCCAGCCGGATCAGCGTCGCCGAATCGGCGTCTTCGGCCCCGTCCCGCGCGGCTGAGGCCACGGCATTGGCCGCCTGGTCCCGCGCATAGCCGAGATTGACCAAGGCCGAGACCGCATCGGTGATCGGCGCCGGCGCGACGCCTTCGCCAAGCTCGCGTTTCAGCCCGAAGCTTTCGTCCGAGCCGGCGCCGGAAAAGGCCGGCACCTTGTCCTTCAGTTCCGCGACGATGCGCGCCGCGACCTTCGGCCCGACTCCCGGCGCGCGTGCCACCATCGCCTTGTCCTGCAGCGCGATCGCGTTGGCCAGATCGCCGCTCGACAGCGTGCCGGTCACCGCCAGCGCCACCCTTGCGCCGACGCCCTGAACGGTCTGCAGCAGCCGGAACCAGTCCCGCTCGGCGGCGGAGGAAAAGCCGTAGAGCCGGATCATGTCCTCGCGGACATACGTCTCGACGAAGAGTACGATCGCCTCGTCCGGCCCGGGCAGGGACGCCAGGGTGCGCGTCCCGCAATAGGCGATGTAGCCGACGTCGTGAACGTCCACGACCACATGGTCCTCGCCGATCTCGTCGACGGTGCCCTTCAGCTTTCCGATCACGGGTGGGTCTCCGGCGAAATGATCTCGAGATCGGGAAAATAACTTCGGTAGCGGGACGCATCCCGTGTCAGCAGCCGGTGGCCGCGAACGAGCGCGTGCGCGCCGATGTAGAAATCCGGGAGCGGCGAACGCTTCTCGCCCCCATCCCGCCGGTAGGCCAGAAAGGCTTTGCCTGCAGGATGGGCTGCGTTCCAAGGCAGCCGTTCGTAGTCGAACAGCGCTGGCTCGAGCACCGCTCTTACGTCTGCCTCGCTTCGGTAGCCCACGGAAAACTCGGCGAAGATCAATGGATTGATCACCAGACGGCCCTGTCGACGAAGATTCGCGATTCGCGCGACGGACCATTCGTGCCACGCCTGCGCCCGTCCATAGAGGTCGATTAGAATACTGGTATCGCAAACGGCGGCCATCGCACCGTTCAGTCCCGCAGCAGGCGGATGACATCGTCCGCCTGCAAGCCGTCGAGATCGAAACTGCCGCTATGGCGCGCAATATTTCGCAGCAGCCGCAACGCCGGATCGACGCTTGCATCGTCCGACGCGCGCTTTTCAAGCAGCACCTCGGTCCCGCGA
>NZ_JALHBS010000020.1 GCF_024195285.1 Aurantimonas marianensis | reverse complement strand
CCTCGCTGCCCGGCACGATGCCAAGATGATCGCGGATCGCCTTGGGAATCGTGACCTGCCCCTTTTCAGTGACGCGCATCGGGCCTTCCACTTCGGCAACGGGAAAAGTAATACCTGTAAAGTATTACCTAGCGATGCGATTGGAACAAGTCAAGAACATTCCTGCCACGTCCACTGCGCGCGACACTGGCCGCGTGCCCCCTCAGCGCCCCGCCATCAACGCCCGGGCCTGTGCCGATTGGCGATGATGGGTGTGGCAGATGGCGATGGCGAGCGCGTCGGCCGCGTCATCGGTGTCGAAGCTGGCCTTCGGCATCAGCACTTTGACCATCATGTGGATCTGCTTCTTGTCGCCATGTCCGACGCCGATGACCGCTTTCTTCACCGCGTTGGGCGCGTATTCGGCGACCGGCAGGCCGGCGAGCGCCGGCACCAGCATGGCGATGCCGCGCGCCTGGCCGAGCTTGAGCGTGGCGACGGCATCCTTGTTCACGAAGGTCTGCTCGACCGCCGCCTCGTCGGGCTGATAATGGTGGATCACCTCGGTCAGCCCGTCATGCAGCTGGCGAAGCCGGGAGGCGAGATCCAGCTTGTTGTCGGAGGTCACCGTGCCGCTCGCAACGAAGCGCAGCGAATTGCCGAGGGTCTCGACGACGCCCCAGCCGGTGCGCCGAAGACCCGGATCGATGCCGATGATGCGAATGGGTGCCTCCTGCAACACTTCCTTAACCTCCGATCCCAGCCGACTCGGAGCGCATCAGACAGGCAAATCATAAACAGAAAGAGAACAAAAGGGGAGCGCCTCGCAAAAACGCATCGGAAGGATCGGAGGGAGGCGGAGATCGGCGCACTTCAGGCGGCCGAAAGCTTCGCCATCACCTCGTCGTCAACCTCGAAATTCGCATAGACGTTCTGCACGTCGTCGTCGTCTTCGAGATTGCCGATCAGCCGCATGACGCTTTCGGCCTTGTCCTCGTCGACCGGGGTGCCGGTCTGGGGCCGCCAGATCGCCTTGACGCTTTCCGCCTCGCCGAGGGATTGCTCCAGCGCCGTCGACACCTCGTTGATATCCTCGAAGGCGGTGATGATCGTGTGGCCGCTCTCGTCGGAGATCACGTCGTCCGCGCCGGCCTCGATCGCCGCTTCCATCACCGTGTCCGCATCGCCCACCGAAGCCGCATAGATGATCTCGCCGACATGATCGAACATGAACGCGACCGATCCGGTTTCGCCGAGCGCGCCGCCGGATTTGGTGAAATAGGAACGCACGTTCGAGGCGGTGCGGTTGCGGTTGTCGGTCAGCGCCTCGACGATGACGGCAACGCCGCCGGGTCCGTAGCCCTCGTAGCGGACCTCGTCGTAGTTCTCGCTGTCGCCGCCGGAGGCCTTCTTGATGGCCCGGTCGATATTGTCCTTAGGCATCGACTGGGCCTTGGCGTTGTTGATCGCCAGCCGCAGGCGCGCATTCATCGACGGGTCGGGAAGGCCAGCCTTCGCCGCGACCACGATCTCGCGCGCGAGTTTGGAGAACATCTTCGATCGGACAGCGTCCTGACGACCCTTCCGGTGCATGATGTTCTTGAACTGTGAATGGCCGGCCATGGAAAACCTGTCGATCGGATTGGAAGAAAAGCTGCCTGTCATATAAAAAATGCCGCGGGAAACGTCCAGAACGAGGTTCGCGATGCCTGATATCCGCCCGCCCGATGCCGACCGGGGAAAGCACCGTCTCAGTGTGCGTCTCCCGGCTCTGCCGCTCACCGGCGGCTGCCAGTGCGGCCAAGTCCGCTATGAAATCCGGAAAGTCCCCTTCGCCTTCTACCTTTGTCATTGCACCGAATGCCAGCGCCACACGTCGAGCGCCTATGGCGAGAGCCTGCGCGTGGAGTCCGCCAGCGTCGTCATCACCGGCACCTTGAGAACCACCCGGCGCAGTTCGGAAAGCGGCACGGTCCGGCTCGGCGACTTCTGTCCCGAATGCGGCGTGCGCATCCAGCATCGCTCGGAGGGCAATCCGGATCGCCTCAACATCAAGGCCGGCACGCTGGACGACACGTCATGGCTGGCACCGGCGGGGCATATCTGGGTGCGCTCGAAACAGCCCTTCGTGGCGATTGGACCGGACGAACTCGCCTATGACCGCCAGCCGGAGGATGGCTCGCAGAGGATCGTCGCGCGGTGGCGGGAGATGCTCGCCGCTGGCGAACGGTGTTGATTCCGGTGCGACGACATGTAGCCGCGACCGACTTCGGCGATGACGCCAATATGATTTCGTCCCGACGCTCCATGCGCTAGCCTTGCTTGATGGTCGGCGAGCCGTCACCGGTCATGGTCGTACGGCCGCCATCATGTCGATCGACCAGATGAAGGAGATCGGGATATGCGACTCGATGGCATTCGATGGGGTGCGATGGCTCGACGCTTCGCGGTACTCCCCGCCCTTCTTGCGCCCCCTGCCGGAGTGGCGACGGCTGAGACACCACAGGAGGAATCCGCCGGCGCCATTGCCGTCGAGGCCGCGCCGGCGGAGCTCTTCGCCGCATTGAAAAGCGCGACATCGGAAGCCGAGGGACGCGCGGCGGAGACCGCGATCTGGCGTTTCTGGATGAGCGCGGCGCCCGATCCCATCGCGCGGCGCCTCGTCGACGACGCCATGAAGCGGCGCGGCGACTACGATTTCGCGGGCGCACGCCAACTCCTCGATAAAGCGATCACGCGTGCGCCGGCTTACGCCGAGGCCTTCAACCAGCGCGGCTTCATCCGCTTCCTGCAGGACGATTTCGACGGCGCGCTCGAAGACGTCGATCGCGCCATCGAACTCGAACCCAGGCATTTCGCGGCCATGGCCGGACGGGCACATATCCTGATGCGTCAGGGGCGGTTTCGGCTGGCCCAGGCGCAGTTGCGGGAGGCGGTCAACATCCACCCGTTCCTGAAAGAGCGCACGATGCTGGTGCCACCGGTCGGCACCACACCTGCGAAGCCGGCGGGCGACGGCTTCGATTTGTGACCGCTTTGGGCCGCCCGGCCCGTCGCTTCAAAGGATCCAGCCAATGCACCGTGTCTTCGCCTTCGCTTTGCTCGCAGCCTTGCTGATCCTCGCGCCGCGCGAGGCCGCCGCCCAGTCCGTTCCGAGCACCTGCATCGCCGTTGCGGAAAACCTCCCTCAGACACTCCGCGCGACCTACGTCTTTCTGGACGCGAAGGCGCCCATCCGCCTGGCCCAACGCGGCCGGGACGAGGTTCGCATCACCTATGTCCATCATTCGACCTATCTGATCGAAAGCCCCAACGGCGTAACGGCGGCCACCGACTATTCCGGTTTCGCCGGTCCGACCGTACCGGACGTCGCCACCATGAACAGGGCGCACACGACCCATTTCACGGAGTTTCCCGACCCGGCGATCGATCATGTCCTGAAGGGCTGGAATCCGCAGGGCGGCCCCGCTCGTCATGCCCTTACCGTCGACGACATGTATGTGCGCAACGTACCGACCGACATCCGCTCCATCGGCCGTGGACTTGAGCCGGACGGCAACTCGATCTTCATCTTCGAGGTGGCGGGGCTGTGCATCGGCCATCTCGGCCATCTGCATCATCGCCTGACCGACGAGGATTACGCACAGATTGGCCGTCTCGACATTTTGATGGTGCCTGTCGACGGCGGCTATACGCTCAGCCAGGAGGGCATGGGCGAGATCGCCAAGCGGCTGCGCTCCTCGATCGTCCTGCCGATGCATCGCTTTCGCGGGCCGATCGACCGGTTCCTCGATCGGCTGCCAGACTTCGCGGTTGACCGGCGCGCGGAAAACAGTTTCACCGTCTCGCTCCGCACGCTTCCCAGCCGGCCGACGGTGATCGTTCTCGCCGGTGTGTGACGCCGCGCTGTCTCGCCCCGCTCAACCGATCGTCGGCGGCCCGCCATGCGCTTGCGCCGGGACGGTGCCGCCCGTCCCAGCTTTCAATGCCGCGGCCTTCTGCCGCTTGCGCCGCGCCAGCATGTTCAGCCCTTCGACCAGGGCCGAAAAGCTCATGGCGGCGTAGATGTAGCCCTTCGGCACATGCACGCCGAAGCCGTCGGCGATCAGCGTCATGCCGATCATCAGGAGAAAGCCGAGCGCCAGCATGACGATGGTCGGATTCGCCTCGATGAAGCGCGACAGCGGTCCGGCCGCGGCCAGCATCACGACGACGGCAACGATGACGGCGATGAACATGATTCCGAGCTCGTCGGTCATGCCGACGGCGGTGATGATCGAATCGATCGAAAACACCAGATCGAGCAGCAGAATCTGGAAGATCGCGGCGCCGAAGCTCAGCGTCGCGGCCTTGCCGATCATTGTGTCCGGGTGATCGTCGGGATCGACGCTGTGATGGATTTCCTTCGTCGCCTTCCAGACGAGGAACAGCCCGCCGGCGATGAGGATGAGGTCACGCCAGGAAAAGCCGTGGTCGAAAGCCTCGAACAGCGGTTCGGTGAGCTGCACGATGAAGGCCACGGTCGACAGCAGCCCCAGCCGCAGGATCAGCGCGAGACCGATACCGATGCGGCGGGCCCGCTGCCGGTGTTCTTCCGGCAGCTTGTTCGACAGGATCGAGATGAAGATCAGATTGTCGATGCCAAGCACCACCTCCATCACGATCAGTGTGATGAGGGCCGCATAAGCGGTGGGGTCGGCGAGGAAGGCAAAGAAGTCGGCCATCGGGGCTCCTGAAGCGCGAAAGGTCGGCTGGAGCAGCGGACCAGAAAATGGAATCGGTTTTTTTATCGATCCGATGCTCCGTCGGAAGTCTGGAGCGCGCCGCGCCGAAGGACAGAGGGCCGCTACCAAAATTCCGGCAATGCGCCGGAAAGCCTCGGCCCGATCCGAACCGGCGCGATTTTCTCGGCAAGGCCGGTACGGTCGGATATCTCGACGGCAAGACCGGCGAGCGTCGCGGGCCCCTGTGCCGCCTCGAAGCGGCCGCGCGGCACCTTGGCGACGAAGCGGTTGATCGGCTCCTCCTTTTCCATGCCGAGGGAGGAATCATAGTCGCCGCACATGCCCGCGTCCGACTGATACGCCGTGCCGCCGACGAGGATCTGGTAGTCGGCCGTCGGAACATGGGTATGGGTACCGACGACGAGGCTCACCCGGCCGTCGAGGAAATGCCCGAAGCACTGCTTCTCGCTGGTCGCCTCGGCATGAAAGTCGATCACGATCGCGTCGGCCTGCTCGCCGAGCGGACAGGCGGAGACCAGTTCGTCGGCGCAGGCGAAAGGGTCGTTCAGATCCGGCGACATGAACACCCGGCCCATGATGTTGGCCACGAGCACGCGCGCGCCGTTTCTGGCTTCGAACAGCCCCGACCCGTTGCCCGGCGTGCCCTTGGGATAATTGGCCGGCCGGATGAAGCGATCATGGCGCGTGGCGAACGCCAAGGCCTCGCGCTGATCCCAGACATGGTTGCCGGTGGTCATCGCGTCGGCGCCGGCCTCCAATGTCCGCAGAAAAATCTCTTCGGTAATGCCGAAACCACCGGCCGAGTTCTCGCCGTTGACGACGACGAAATCGAGCTTCCAGTCGGAAATCAGGCCGGGCAGCTTGTCGTAGACGGCGCTGCGGCCCGACCGGCCGACCATGTCGCCAAGAAAGAGAAAACGCATCAGTCGCGCCCGCGCCGGCTGAAAAGTCCCGCCTCGATGGGAGCGTCTTCATACTTCGGTGAACATTCTTCCGACATGATGACGGGTTCTTGGCCTTGCAGGCGTGGCCAGGGGAAGCGATCGATCATGCCTAGTCCTTTGCGGTCCGCGGTCCTGCGCACCAAGCTAGGACGATGGTGCGTTGAAGGAAGAACGACGAGCGCCGCATCCGGTCGCGCACCGGAACGGGCATCGACTACCTGAGGGTGTTGCAAAGTCATGAAAGCATTCATTCAGCGTCGTGCAAACGGATTGAGACTCGCTCTTACGCGATTTCTGGTCCTTTTTCCGGTCGCGCTCCTTGCCGCCTGTGTCGGCGCGACGGGGGCGATCGACGTCACCTCGACCAAGCCGCTCTCGGTGGATCGCGGGACGGCCCTCGCCTCGATCAACGCCTTCCGGGCGCAAAACGGGCTTGGGTCCGTCCGCTTCGACGCCGTGCTGGACAAGGCCGCCGACCGGCAGGCCCGGGCGATGGCGGCGCGCGGCGATCTCAGCCATTCGCTCGACGGCGCGCTGCCGAGCCGCGTGACGTCGTTCGGCTATAACTGGGCGGCCGTCTCGGAAAATATCGGCTGGAACTACCGTTCGACGCCAGCCGTCATCGCCGGCTGGAAGAACTCCCCGGGCCACCGCCGCAATCTGTTGAATCCCAACGTGACCGAGATCGGTTTTTCCGCCGCGACCGGCAGCAACGGCCAGCCCTATTGGGCCTTGATCCTCGGACGCCAGAAACAGCGCTGATCACGGCCCATCGCGAAGGATCGCCTCGCGCTCGGTGACGATCGCATGCAGCGGGATATCATGGGGCTCGGTCGGCACGACGTCCACTTCCTGCACCGCGAAGCCGACGCCGATCAGGCGCGGCGCCTTGCCCTTGTCGCGCAGTTCGGCGATCGCCGCGTCGTAATAGCCGCGACCATAGCCGATGCGGCCGCCGCTTCGATCGAACGCCGCCAACGGCACCAGCATGACATCGGGATCGAGAACCGCCGCGTCCGGTGCCGGCGCGTAGGTGCCGAAGCCCTGGGGCTCCAGCGGTGCGCCGCGCAGAAGCTCCCGAAACCGCAGCCGGTCCTCCACGATCGCCGGGACGCACAGCCGCGCGCCCCGGTCGGCCAGCGCCATCATCAATGGCCTGATGTCGATTTCGGTGCGGATCGGCAGGAAGCCGGAGACGACGGAGCCGGGCTCGACCGCGACCAGATCCGTGCAGCGGTCGACGACCGCGAGCGAGGCTTCGATTCGCGCTTTCTCCGTCATCGCATCTCGCCGCGCCAGCGCTTGCGCGCGTAGACGCTGCTTTTCTTGCCGCATGTCGTGGTCCCTCGTCACCCTGCGAATGGGAGTGTGGGATATCACCCGTGATGAGCAAGAAAAAGATGCGAGCAAGGGCCGGGCCACCCGAAGACGATCGTCCCGACACATGGCCGGAACGAGAATGGCGAGCCACCCGGCCGATGGAGATGTCGAACCCGGGAACCTACAGAGTAGGTGGGCGCCGTGTGCCCCGGCCCACGAGCCAAGGCAGGGACAGCTCCCTGGGAATGACTAAGGCCCCGAGATAATGTTACCCCTGTCGCACCGCGCAGCCCGCCGAAACCAGATATAGGCCGGGATCGCCGCACTATCCATAGCGGATACGCTGCCGCACGGCGTTTATTCGCACCTCGCCAGGTCCACCCGCCTCAAACGAAATGCTTCGACAGCTTCAGGCCCTGGGCCTGGTAGTTCGATTTGAGATCGAGGCCATAGAGGCGGTCGGGCAAAGCCTGCATCCGCTCATACACCAGCCGCCCGACGATCTGCCCGTCCTCGAGGATGAACGGCACGTCGTGACTGCGGACCTCGAGCACGGCACGGCTTCCCGTTCCCCCGGCCGCCGAATGGCCAAAGCCCGGGTCGAAGAAGCCGGCGTAATGGACGCGGAACTCGCCGACCAGCGGATCGAAGGGCGTCATCTCCGCCGCGAAGGCGGGCGGCACATGCACCGCTTCCTTGGACACGAGGATGTAGAACTCGTCCGGATCGAGCACGAGTTCGCCGGTCTTGCCGCGATGGATCGGCTCCCAGAAATCGGCCAGCGGATAGGCCCCGCGGCGGTCGACGTCGACGACGCCCGTGTGCCGCTTGCCGCGATAGCCGACAAGCCCGTCGGCGCCCCCGGCAAGGTCGATCGACAGCGCGATACCGCCGCCGGAGATGTTGGCCTCGAGCGCTGTCGTCAGCCGTTCATGGGCGTGAAGATCCGATAATTCCGCCTCGGACAGCAGCGGTTCGCCGGTGCGAAAACGGATCTGCGACAGGCGCGAGCCCTGCCGCAACAGGATCGGAAAGGTGCGCGGCGAGATTTCGAGATAGAGCGGTCCTTGATAGCCGGCGGGCAGCTTGTCGAACTCCTGCCCCCCGTCGGCGAGCACCCGCGTGAAGATGTCGAGCCGGCCGGTCGAGGATTTGGGGTTTGCCGTCGCCCGGACATCCTCCGGCAGTTCGAGGGTTTCTAGCAACGGAACGACGTAGACGCAGCCGGTTTCCAGCACCGCGCCCTCGGCCAGGCTGAATTCGTGCAACTGGAAGCGCGCGAGCTGCTCGGCGACGGTCCGCCCCTGCCCCGGCAGAAAGCTTGCCCTGACGCGGTATGCCTTCGGTCCCAGCCGCAAATCGAGGCTGGCCGGCTGGATCTGGTCGGCATCGCGCTCAATCGGCGCGACGATCGCGTCATTCTCGAACAGCGCCGCGATCTCGCGATCGGGCAAAATTCCGTCGGTCATCAATTGTCCCGTCATTGCCGGTATATGCTTCGCCCGCGGGCGGCCGTTTGGTCCTCGATTGACGCCTAACGGGATCAGGTCTATTTGCAAAGTCGAGAGTGGTGATTTGGCCGGCCGGCTTGCAGCCACGTAAAACAAGTCGCTAAAGGGCCGATCCGACGATGGGGTACTCGATGGACCGGCCTCGCGGCATGCCGCGGCCGGTTTTTTGTTGTTCGGAGAAAAAGCGATGCTGAAGAAAGCGGATGGCGGGCGCAAGTTGAGGCCGGCTACGGCGATGGTCCATCGCGGCACCATGCGCTCGGGTTTCGGCGAAACTTCCGAGGCTTTGTTCCTCACCCAGGGCTTCGTCTACGACAGCGCCGAGGCCGCCGAGGCGCGTTTCAAGGGCGAGGAGCCCGGCTTCATCTACAGCCGCTACGCCAACCCGACGACGCGCATGTTCGAGGAGCGGATGATGGCGCTGGAAGGCGCCGAGGATGCGCGCGCCACCGCGTCCGGCATGGCTGCGGTCGCCGCCGCCATGCAGTGCCAGGTGACGGCCGGCGACCATGTCGTCGCGGCCCGCGCTTTGTTCGGCTCCTGCCGTTATGTCGTCGAGACCGTGCTGGCGCGCTGCGGCGTCGCCTGCACGCTGATCGACGGCCGCGACCTCGATGCGTGGCGCGCCGCCGTGCGGCCGGAGACCAAGGTGTTTTTCCTCGAGTCGCCGACCAATCCGACGCTGGAGGTCATCGACATCGCCGCGGTCGCCGAGATCGCCCATGCGGCCGGCGCCCGTCTGGTCGTCGACAACGTCTTCGCCACGCCGATGCAGCAACGGCCGCTGGAGCTTGGCGCCGACGTCGTCGTCTATTCCGCGACCAAGCACATCGACGGTCAGGGCCGCTGTCTCGGCGGTATCGTCCTCTCTTCGAAGAACTGGATCGACGAGTATCTGCACGATTATTTCCGCCATACCGGCCCGTCATTGTCGCCGTTCAATGCCTGGACGCTGCTGAAGGGCCTTGAGACGCTGCCGCTGCGGGTCGCCCATCAGACCCGGTCGGCGGCGCGCATCGCCGATTTCCTCATCGAGCGGCAGGAGATCGCGAAGGTACTCTACCCCGGCCGCGCCGATCATCCGGACGCCGACGTCATCGTGCGGCAGATGAGCGGCGGCTCGACCCTGCTCGCCTTCGAGGTCAATGGCGGCAAGCGGGCCGCCTTCGCCTTCTCGAATGCGTTGGAGATCATTCTGATCTCGAACAATCTCGGCGACGCCAAGAGCCTGATCACCCATCCGGCGACGACCACCCACAAGAACCTCTCGCCGGAGGCGCGCGCCGAACTCGGCATCTCCGACGGTTTGCTGCGCCTGTCGGTCGGGCTGGAGGATGTCGAGGATCTGATGGAGGATCTCGAAGGCGCCCTGACGGCGGTCCGGTGAAAGACCGCCGGTTCAGCCGAAGCTCTTGAGGCTCAGCCGGATTCGCGACACGAAGGTCCAGGTCGTCATCGCCGCGAAGACATAGGCGATGACGGCGAAATATTGCGGAAACAGACAGAACAGTACGAAAGTCACGATCGTCTCGCTCGCCTCCGCGAGCCCGGTGGTGAAGAACAGCGACTTTCTGCCACGCTGCTCGGTGGCGAGCTTGCGTTTCTCGGCCATGATCGCGAAGGCAAGAAAGCTCGCGCCATTGGCATAGAAGCTCATCAGGAGAACCGCCGCCGCCAGCCCGTTCGCCGCCGGATCGAGAATCGCGAAGGCGAGCGGGATCGCGCCGTAGAAGACATAGTCGAAGACGATGTCGAGATAGCCGCCGAGATCGGTGGGACGGGTCTGCCGCGCCACCGCCCCGTCGAGCCCGTCGGCGAGCCGGGACAGCAGCAAGAGGGCCAGCCCCGCCCAGAGTAAGCCGAAGGCGATCGTCGCCGCGGCGGCCAGACCGAGAACGAGGCCGGCGACCGTGACGGCGTTCGCGCCGACGCCCCGGCGACACAGGACGGCGGCCAGCCGGTCCATCGTCGGGTCAATCCGTTTCTTCAGGACACCGTCAAGCAAAGTCTTCCCCGTCTCGAACTTCCCATGAAGCCCGATTGACCGTGGCGCGCGGCACCGCGATAAAGGGCGCGGCGAGGCGACAGGCATTTGGAACGGGCCATGTACAAGGCGACGACCCACGAGATCACGGTCACTGTGATACCCGCCTATCTTGAGGACCAGTCCCAACCGGACGCCGGTCGCTGGTTCTGGGCTTACACGGTCGAAATCACCAACGGCAGCCGTGAACCGGCGCAACTGCGATCACGATATTGGCACATCACTGATGCCAACGGTCATGTCGAGGAGGTTCGCGGCCCTGGCGTCATCGGGGAAGAGCCGGTGCTGTCGCCTGGTGACAGCTTCACCTACACCTCCGGCTGCCCGCTGGGCACATCCTCCGGCTTCATGCGCGGCCATTACGAGATGCAGGGCCTCGACGGCAGGTTCTTCACGGTGGATATCCCGGCGTTCTCGCTGGACGTACCGATGCGACAGCGGGTGCTGAATTAGGCCGAGACCATCGATTTGAACGCGGTCTGATCCGTCTATTCTGAAGCCGGCGCGTCGCCCGACGTCGCGTCGGCCTCGAATTCCGCCGGGTCGAACTCGTAGCCCTCGCCACAGAACTCGCAGGTGACCGCGATCCTGCCGTCCTCGACACTCTCGCCGATCTCCTCCCGGGAAAAATTCGACAGGACATCCCGAATTCGCTCGCGCGTGCAGGAACAGTCGTCGGCGACCGGATTAGCCGGGAACACCCGCACCCCGCGCTCGTGAAACAGCCGGAACAGCAGGCGCTCCACGCCGACGTCCGGGTCGGCCAGCTCGGACGCATCGATCGTGTCGACCAACGCGCGGACCTCGACCCAAGCGTCGTCCGGCTCGAAGCTCCCCTCGGGATCGTCGACGCCTTCCGGCGCGTCGCCGCCCGGCAGATCGGGCAGACGCATGCGCTCCGGCGCCTCGGGCAGGAACTGCGCGATCAGCCCGCCGGCCCGCCAGCCCTCGACGAAGCCGTGCTCGCCGCGCCGTGCGATCCTGGCGACAGCCAGCTTGACCGCCGTCGGGATCTGCTCCGACTGGCGGAAATAGGCCTCCGCCACCTCTTCCATCGACGTGCCGTTCAGCTCGACGATTCCTTGGTAACGTTGCATATAGGCGCCCTGATCGACGGTGAGCGCCATGACGCCCTTGCCCAGAAGCGTCTCGGAATTCGCCGTCCCCGCGTCAATCGCGGCTTGCAGCTTGGCCTCGTCGAAGCGGGCATAGGCCCTGACGCTCGACGGCGTGGCGAAATCGACGACGAGAAGGTCCACCGGCCCGTCCGTCTGGGTCTGGGCGATGAATTTGCCGTCGAATTTCAGCGACGTGCCGAGCAGGACGGTCAGCGCGATCATCTCGGCAAGCAGGCGCGACACCGGCTCGGGATAATCGTGACGCCCGAGGATCTGATCCAGCATGGGACCGAGCTGGACCGCCCGGCCGCGCGCTTCCAGCGCCTCGACGTTGAAGGGGACCACGGCGTCGTCGCCGGCATAGCCGAACTCGCCGAGCGCGCGTTCCGCCTCAGCCATGCGTCCTACCCGCGCCCCGCTCCGCCGGACCCGTCCCGACCTCGTCGAAACCCCCG
Organism: Aurantimonas marianensis; assembly: GCF_024195285.1. Lineage (GTDB taxonomy): Bacteria > Pseudomonadota > Alphaproteobacteria > Rhizobiales > Rhizobiaceae > Aurantimonas > Aurantimonas marianensis. The sequence goes on along the minus strand of NZ_JALHBS010000020.1, from coordinate 14,009 downwards.
GCCAGGATCGACTTCTGGGCGTGCAGCCGGTTCTCGGCTTCGTCGAAGACGACCGACTGCGGGCCGTCGATGACCGCGTCGGTCACTTCCTCGCCGCGATGGGCCGGGAGACAATGCATGAAAAGCGCCTCGGGCTTGGCATGCGTCATCAGGCGCTCGTTCACCTGATAGGGCATGAAGACATTGTGGCCGCGCGCTTGCTCCTCGCGGCCCATGGACACCCAGGTATCGGTGACGACGCAATCGGCGCCGCTCACCGCTTCCACCGGATCGTCGGTAGTTAGGATCGAGGCCCCCGCATTGCGAGCCCACTCGACGAAGCGCATGTCGGGCCCCGATCCGGCGGGCGTCGCGACCCGCAGCGAAAAATCGAACCGGGCAGACGCCTCGACGAAGGACGACAGGACATTGTTGCCGTCGCCGGTCCAGGCGAAGGTCTTGCCGCGTACCGGTCCGCGCTTTTCCTCGAAGGTCAGGAGATCGGCCATGATCTGGCAGGGGTGCGTGTCGTCGGTCAGCCCGTTGATCACCGGCACGGTGGCGAATTCGGCCAGTTCCATCAGTCGCGCGTGCGCGGTCGTACGGATCATGATCGCATCGACATAGCGCGAGAGCACCCGTGCCGTGTCGGCGATCGTCTCCTCACGGCCAAGCTGCATTTCAGCGCCCGACAGAAACAGCGTCTCGCCTCCGAGCTGACGCATGGCGACGTCGAACGACACCCGGGTGCGGGTCGAGGGCTTGTCGAAGATCATCGCCAGCACCTTGCCGGCGAGCGGCTTCGGACCGTTTCGACCGAGCGCCTTGCGCGTCGTCGCGTCGCTGATGATGGCTCGCAGGTCGTCCTTTTCGACCGCCGCGATATCGAGAAAATGCTTGGGATGTCCATTCACCATGATTTCGGCCTCATGCGCTCTTGCGCTGGTTGCCCAGCGACAGGGATGCAACGGCGGCTTCGATACGGACCATCCCTTCCCGGACTTCGTCGGCCGTCAGGATCAGCGGCGGCAGGAGTCGGACGACATTGTCGCCGGCCGGAACCGCCAGGAGCCCCGCTTCACGCATGCCTGCCACCAAGTCGGTGTTGAGTACCTTGGCCTTGAGGCCGATCAAAAGGCCTTCGCCGCGGATCTCCTCGACGACGTCGGGATAGCGATCGGCGAGCGAGGCCAGCGACTGCTTGAACAACAGCGCTGTGTCGCGGACGTGATCGAGGAAACCGTCCGCCAGCACGATATCCAGCACCGCGTTGCCCACGGCCATGGCCAGGGGATTACCGCCATAGGTCGTGCCGTGGGTTCCTGGCGTCATGCCGATGGCCGCTTCCGCCGTCGCCAGGCACACCCCCATCGGGAACCCGCCGCCGAGCCCTTTGGCCGAAGCCAGGATATCGGGCACGGCACCCGAATGCTCGTAAGCGTAGAGCGTGCCGGTTCGTCCAATCCCGGTCTGCACCTCGTCATAGATGAGCAGAATGCCATGCTTGTCGCAGAGTTCACGCAATCCCCGCAGGCACTGGGGCGGAACCGCGCGGATGCCCCCTTCCCCCTGAATCGGCTCGATCAGAATCGCGGCGACGTCCGGCGCGGCCGCGGCCTGTTTCAGCGCTTCGTGGTCGCCGAACGGCAGTTGATCGAAGCCCTCGACCTTCGGGCCGAAGCCTTCGAGATATTTCTTCTGGCCGCCGGCTGCGATCGTCGCGAGAGTGCGACCGTGGAACGCGCCCTCGAAGGTTAGAATCCGGAAGCGCTCGGGCGCGCCCCTGACGAAATGATAGCGCCGCGCGGTCTTGATCGCGCATTCCAGCGCCTCGGCGCCAGAATTGGTGAAAAAGGCGCGGTCGGCGAAGGTCGCGGCGGTCAATCGCTCGGCGAGGCGCCGCTGGCCGGGAATCTCGTAAAGATTGGAGACATGCCAGAGCTTCTCCGCCTGCTCCTTGAGCGCGGCGACAAGATGCGGATGGGCATGGCCGAGAGAATTGACCGCGATGCCACCGCCGAAATCCATGTAACGTCGGCCATCGCGCGTCTCCAGCCAGACGCCCTCGCCGCGCTCGAAGGCGAGATCGGCGCGGGCGTAGGTCTCGAAAAGAGGCGATTGATGGTCCTTGCTGTCAGCCATGGCGATCGACTTCGCTGATGATCCGGTGCGGCTCCCGGCGGGATCGTCACGGATCAGGTTCTGGAAACGTCAAAGCCTGCCGAAAGGGCAGGCTTTGCGGGTCGCTCCGAAGGTGTCGGAAACCGAGCTATACCACGGCGGGTCGGGCGGGTGTCAATGAAACCCCCGGAAGGATAGTATCGGAAGCGATCGTTTGCCGCGTCGGCAACCGCCTTCGCCGCGAGGGCATTTTCCGGGACGAGGTCGATTGAATGAAGCCTGAGTGGCCCGCCATCTCCTTTCCGGCCTGGCAGGAGACCTGCAAGGCCCTTCATCTGTGGTCGCAGATCGTCGGCAAATATCGGCTCGCCCATACCCCCTGGGTCAATCATTCCTGGCATGCCACCCTCTATGTCACCCCACGCGGATTGACGACGGGTCCGATCCCGGATCCCGGCGGCGCCGTCACGCTTCGGTTCGACTTTTGCGACCATGCTCTTGTGGCCGAAGCCGCAAGCGGTTCGCGTGAAAGCTTTCCGCTGGAGCCGATGAGCGTCGCCGCGTTTTTCAACCGCACCAAGCGATTGGTCATGTCCGTAGGCGGCGAGCCTACCATTCATGGCCACCCGAACGAACTGCCGGACGTCGTTCCATTCGCCTCCGACACCGACGAGCGGCCCTACGACGGCGACGCGGTGCGGCGCTTCCACCAGGCCCTTATCCAGATCGATCGTGTTTTCACACGTTTTCGCACGGGCTTTGTCGGCAAGGTCAGCCCGGTGCATCTCTTCTGGGGCTCGTTCGATCTCGCCGTGACACGTTTTTCCGGCCGCCCCGCGCCTATACATCCTGGCGGTTTTCCGAACTTGCCGGACGCGGTGACGCGTGAGGCCTACAGTCACGAGGTCTCTTCGGCAGGGTTCTGGCCGGGCGGCGGTGGTATCGACGAGGCGATGTTCTATTCCTACGCCTACCCCGTGCCGGAGGGGTTTGCGGACCGTTCCGTGGAGCCGGTCGCCGCGCGCTTCGACGCGAAGCTCGGAGAGTTCCTGCTGCCATATGAAGCAGTTCGCACCAGCGCCGATCCGGACGCGACGTTGATGCGGTTCTTGCAGACGACCTACGAGGCGGCGGCCGAAACGGGCGACTGGGATCGGACCGCAATGGAATGCGAATTCGGCGTCCCCCGCGTGCCGCGAAAAATTCACGGGGTCGGTTAACGCCCCCTTAACCCACAAGCCTGGGGAAAAGCGCCAAAACGATTCGCGTGTGGCACGCTGGACTCTTGTCACAGAGTCCAGCGATGGGCTAAATTGCGATCAAGATACTAGATTTCGTGCGGCGGACCTAGTTCCTCAATAGATGTAGTGCACCCCCTCTCGCAACGGTTTGCGCGGGGTGAAGGATTCCGCCCGCCACCTATTTTTGCTGTAAGGAGCTTGTCATGGGCTGGACCGACGAACGCGTGGAGTTGCTGAAGCAGCTTTGGACGGAGGGCCTCAGTGCCAGCCAGATTGCCGACAAACTGGGCGGCGTCAGCCGCAATGCCGTGATCGGAAAGGTTCACAGGCTGAAGCTGGAATCGCGCGCGAAGGCTTCCAATGTCGCCGCGCCGGTTGTGGAGCGTCAGGCGTCGCACCATTTGAAGGAAGTCGAGACGGTCGAAATGGTGCAGCCGACCCGTATCGTGGCGGCACGGTCGGTTTCGGCTCGCTCGATGCCTCGTACACACGGTGCGACGGCGTTGAAAATGGAGCCCGAGGAGGTGGCGGAAGTGATCGCGGAGCCTCAACGCCAATCCGGCGAAGTGGTGCCGATCGCGCGCAAGCTTAGCCTTGTCCAACTGACCGAGAGCACCTGCAAATGGCCGGTGGGCGATCCGTTGAAGCCGGGTTTCCACTTTTGCGGCAACGGTTCGAACGAGTCTTCGCCCTACTGCGAATATCACGCATCGTTGGCTTTCCAGCCGGCTTCCGAGCGCCGCCGGGTGCGCTGACAAGCGCGCTATCTTCATTTTCGCTTGGAAAGCGGGACCGCCGTCCGGCGGTCTCCTTGTGGAGCGGAACCGCGGCGGCGATCGATACCGGGCCGGCGGAACCTGGCATCATGTTACGGTTGCGCGCGCTCCACCGCCCTTCTTGCCGACGATTTGGTGGCGGAGAATTGCTCGTCGAGCGCGTAGCCGGCACCGCGAACGGTCCGGATCGGATCTCGCTCGCGGCCGCGATTGATGGCCTTGCGCAGCCGTCCGACATGGACGTCGACGGTGCGCTCATCCACATAGATGTCCCGACCCCAGACGCCATCGAGCAGTTGCTCACGCGAGAACACGCGCCCCGGTGACTGCATGAAGAATTCCATCAGCTTGAACTCGGTCGGGCCCAGCCTGATTTCGCGGCCTGCCCGGCGAACACGGTGGTTCTCGCGGTCGAGATCGATATCGCCGGCGGCCAACAGCTTGGAGATTTTCTCGGGCTTTGCCCGTCGCAGCATCGCCCGGACCCGGGCGATCAGTTCCGGCGTCGAGAACGGCTTGACCACATAGTCGTCGGCGCCGACCGACAGGCCGCGGATGCGTTCGCTTTCCTCGCCCCGGGCGGTCAGCATGATGATCGGCAGTTTTTCGCTCTCGCCGCGCTGACGAAGTCTGCGGCAGAGCTCGACGCCGGACAGGCCCGGCAGCATCCAGTCCAGGATGAGGAGGTCGGGCAACTCTTCCTTGAGGCGCAGGTCCGCCTCGTCGCCCCGGGTGATGACATCGACCTGGTAGCCTTCGGCTTCCAGATTGTAACGCAGCAGGACGCCGAGCGCGTCCTCGTCCTCCACCACCGCGATGCGTGTAACCATGACCTTTACCCTTCGGGGCCGGCGGGCGGCAGGTTGGACCCCTGCTGCACCAAGGATGGCGTCGTGTCGCCCTTGGGACGCTCGGCCTCCATCTGCTCGCCGGTCTGGATGTAGTAGATCGTCTCGGCAATGTTGGTCGCGTGATCGCCGATCCGCTCGATGTTCTTGGCGCTGAACAGAAGATGCGTGCAGGCGGTGATGTTGCGCGGATCCTCCATCATGTAGGTCAGCAGTTCGCGAAAGATCGAGGTGTACATCGCGTCGATCTGCTCGTCATTGTCACGAACCGCCATTGCCCGAAGGTGATCGTGTTCGCCATAGGCGTCGAGTACTTCCTTCAACTGCACCAGCGCCAGCTCGGACAGATGCTCGATCCCACGCACGAGCTGCACCGGTTGCGAATGATCGTGCACGGCGATGACGCGCTTGGCGATGTTCTTGGCCAGGTCGCCGATGCGCTCCAGGTCGTTGGAGATCCGGATCGCGCCGACGATCTCGCGCAGATCGACGGCCATCGGCTGGCGCTTGGCGATGGTCCGGATCGCCCGTTCGTCGAGGTCGCGCTGAGCCGCGTCGAGCAGCACGTCATCGGCGACCACTGACTGCGCCAGATCCCAGTCGCTGCGCATCAAGGCCGCGACGGCTTGCTCGACCATGCGCTCGGCCTGGCCTCCCATCTCCGAAATCCGGCGCACGATGAATTTCAGTTCGTCCTCGTAGGACGTCACGGTATGCTCGGTCATCGGTGCGGTCTCCTCGTTCTTTTTGCTCACCCGAAGCGCCCGGTGATGTAATCCTGGGTCCGCTTGTCGTCGGGATTGGAGAACATCTTCTCCGTCGCCCCGACCTCTACGAGGCTGCCCAGATGAAACATTGCGGTGCGCTGCGAAACCCGCGCCGCCTGCTGCATGGAGTGGGTCACGATGACGATCGTGTAGTTCTGCTTCAACTCGTCGATCAGTTCCTCGATCTTGGCGGTCGCGATCGGATCAAGCGCCGAACACGGCTCGTCCATCAAGATCACCTCCGGCGACACCGCGATGGCGCGGGCGATGCACAGGCGTTGCTGCTGGCCGCCCGACAGACCCGTACCCGGCTCGTCGAGACGGTCCTTGACTTCCTCGTAGAGGCCGGCCTTGCGAAGGCTCGTGACCACGATGTCCTCCATCTCGGCCTTGGATTTCGCCAGGCCGTGGATACGGGGTCCATAGGAGACGTTGTCGAAGATCGATTTCGGAAACGGGTTGGGTTTCTGGAAGACCATGCCGACCCGGGCCCGCAATTCGACGACGTCGATGTCGGGGTCGTAGACATCCTGGCCGTCGAGCGTGATATGGCCTTCGACCCGCGCGATGTCGATCGGATCGTTCATCCGGTTGAGACAGCGCAGGAAGGTCGATTTCCCGCAGCCGGAAGGGCCGATCAGGGCTGTGACCTGACGCTCCTCGATGTCCAGATCGACATCGAACAAAGCCTGTTTCTGGCCGTAGTAGACCGACACCTTTTCGCCGCGCATCTTGATCGGGCGGTTCGCTCGCACTGCGGCTTCCTTCACCGGCGTCGTTTTCATATCGTTCAACATGACGGATTCCTGTCGCAAGATCACCAGCGCCTCTCGAAACGGCGGCGCAGAATAACCGCGGTGAGATTCATCACCGTTAGGAACATCAAGAGCACGACGATCGCGGCGCTGGTGCGCGCGACGAAGCCCCGCTCGGGACTGTCGAACCAGATGAAGATCTGTGTCGGAAGGGCGGTCGACGCGTCCACGATGCTGGACGGCGCCGACGTGATGAACGCATTCATGCCGATCAAGAGCAACGGGGCGGTCTCGCCAAGCGCCTGAGCCAGGCCGATGATCGTGCCCGTCAGGATGCCGGGCAACGCCACGGGAAGAACATGATGGCCGATGACCTGCATTTCGGAGGCGCCGACGCCCCTCGCCGCTTCCCGGATCGATGGCGGCACGCCCTTGAGTGCGCTGCGCGTGGTGATGATGATCGTCGGAAGCGTCATCAGCGCCAACACCAATCCGCCGACGAGAGGCGCGGAACGCGGCAATCCGAAGAAGCCCAGGAACAGCGCCAGCCCCAGGAGTCCGAAGACGATGGACGGCACCGCGGCGAGATTGTTGATGTTGATCTCGATGAAGTCGGTGACGCGATTTTTTCTGGCGTATTCCTCCAGATAGACCGCGGCGCCGACACCGAGCGGCACCGACACCGCGAGACAAACGAGGAGCAGGAAGAACGAGCCGATGATCGCGCCTTTGAGGCCGGCCAGCTCCGGAAACCGGCTGTCGGCATTGGTGAACAGACCCCAGTCGAATGTCGAGCGGATGCGTCCGTCCCGATCGAGCGCCTGATAGACCTCGATCTGCCGGTCGCTGAGCGGACGCCGGCTGGCATCGACGGTGGGATCGATCACGCCCTCGTAGAGCTGCTCATAGGGGTCGGACACCGGAACCCACACATCGAGCCCCTCGGTGACGGCGTCGCCGGCAGCGGCGATCGCATCCTCGACGTCGTATTGCGCGCCGTCGCTCAGCACCGTGGTGATCGCGCGGCGCTCCTTGCGTTCTTCCGTCGCGGGAAAGAGCGACAGGATCGCCTCGTTGACCGCTGCCCGAGGGCTTTTTTCCGCCGCCTCCTCGGCGCTGGAAAACGGCGGTATTTCGAGGCGGACCTGGGTCTGCGTCCAAGCGCCCATGGACGATGTGACGACCGATCCGACCAGGATCGCCAGCATGACCAGGGCAAAGGTGATCGCCGTGATGCCGTACAGCTTGAGACGCGTCTGCGCGGCCTTGCGTCGTTTCAGGCTTGAGCGAACCAACTGTTGCGTGCGGGAGGACTCGCCGCCTGAAGACACGATGTCAGTCATATTGTTCCCGGAAGTGCTTGACGACCTGCAGCGCGATGAGATTCAGGCCGAGCGTGGCGATAAACAGCGTCAGACCAAGACCGAAGGCTGCGAGTGTCTTGGGGCTGTCGAATTCCGTATCGCCGGTGAGCAGCGAGACGATCTGGACGGTGACCGTCGTCACGCCTTCGAGCGGATTGGCGCTCAGATTGGCGGTCAGGCCCGCGGCCATCACCACGATCATCGTCTCGCCGATCGCCCGGCTCGAAGCCAGGAGCACACCGCCGACGATGCCCGGAAGGGCCGCGGGCAGGACGACGCGCGTCACCGTCTCCGCCTTGTTGGCTCCAAGGCCGAACGAACCGTCCCGCAGCGATTGGGGAACGGCGTTCAGCGCGTCGTCGGTGAGCGAGGAGATGAACGGAATGAGCATCACGCCCATGACGAGGCCGGGCACGATTGCCGCCGTCGGCGAGACGGAGACACCGACCACTTCGCCCGCCCCCCGTATCGCCGGAGACACCACGAGAACGGCGAAGAAGCCGTAGACGATGGTCGGGATGCCAGCCAGGACCTCGATGAGTGGCTTGACCAGGCCGCGGATCGACCTCGGCGCGAATTCGGACATGTAGATCGCCGCGAAAAGCCCTACGGGCAGAGCGACGATCATCGCGGTCGTGGCGATGACGAAGGTTCCCACGAAGATCGGCACGGCTCCGAATGCGCCGGTGCTGCCAACCTGATCGGCACGAATGGCGATCTGCGGGTCCCATTTCGTTCCGAAGAAGAACTCGATCGGCGAGACCACCGCGAAGAATCGAAACCCCTCGAACACCAGAGAAAAGAAAATTCCCGCCGTGGCCAGGATCGACACGGTTGCGCAACCGATCAGCAACCATCGCAGAATCCGCTCGGCGTTGTTGCGTGCCTGGAACCGCACCCGGACTCGCGAAAGCACCCAGGCAATCGCGCCAGCTCCGATGAGCAGGAGGAGGGCCGCCAGGATCCACCGCGACAGGGTGGCAGCGCTCTTGAAGCGTTCCGCGGCTGCCAGAACCGCCGCACTGGGCTCGCCGAAGGTGATACCCACCGCGGCCTGCCGGACCTCGCCGACGATGAGGCTGAGCCGGGATGGGCTGAGGCCGTCCGTCACTGACGAAGGCAGCAGCGTGCGGATATAGGCGTTCAGTACGGCCGGCTCGAGCAACAGCCAGGCGACGATCAAGGTGAGACTGGGCACCAGCACCAGCAGCACCGCCAGATAGCCATGGTACTTGGGAAGCGAGTGGAGCCGCGCTTCGCTCGCTGCGCCCGAACGGCGCGCCTTGCGGCTGGCAAGAATGAAGCCGGCGATGCTCAACAGCACCGGAATGGCGAAGATGATGCTCAGAGGCACGACCAGGCTCCGTTGGGGTCCCGTCGACCCGGACAGGCCGACGGGACTGCTTGAAGGCGTAAGTTACGAAACGCCGGATGTCAGCCCTGAGGCGCTTCCATCGAGCCGCCGTTCACAGTCTTGTCCTGGACTTCCTTCAGCTTCTCCGCCTTCAGCGGAACGAGGCCGCGGTCCAACAGATAGCCATCCTGCCCCATCGCGTTCTCGCTGACATATTCCGCGACGAACTCGTTAAGGCCGGGAATCGCCTCGCGATGGGCGTTCTTGATGTAGACAAACAGCGGACGGGAAACCGGATATTCGCCCGATTCCACCGTCTCCTCCGACGGCGTGACGCCACCGACCTGCGCCCCCTTCAGCTTGTCCTGGTTTTCGAACAGGAAGGAATAGCCGAAGATGCCAAAAGCGCTCGGATCCGACTCCAGACGCTGCACGATGAGGTTGTCGTTTTCGCCAGCCTCGACGAAAGCGCCGTCGGTGCGCATGCGCTGGCAGACTTCGTCCTTGCGGTCCTCTTCGAGAGCGTCGATCTCTGGGAGTTCGGCGCAGCCTTCCTCCATGACGAGTTCGACCCAGGCGTCGCGGGTGCCGGACGTCGGCGGCGGGCCATAGACGAGGATCGGCTCGGCGGGCAGCGAGGCATCGATCTCGTTCCAGCTCTTGTACGGATTGGCCTTGATCTCGCCGTCGACGGGCACTTCGGCGGCAAGCGCCTTGTAGAGCTGCTCCTTGGTGACGGACAGATCCGGGCCGTTCTGCGACGACGCGAGCGACAGCGCGTCATAGCCGAGCAACACCTCGGTGATGTCGGTCACGCCGTTCTTCTGGCACAACTCCCACTCGGACGGCTTCATGGCACGCGACGCGCCGGTGATGTCCGGGGTCTGAGCGCCAACGCCTTCGCAGAAGATTTTCATGCCGCCGCCGGTACCGGTGGATTCGACAACCGGAGAGGAAAACTCCGACTGGTTCGCGAACTGTTCCGCGACGGCCTGAGTGTAGGGAAAAACAGTCGAAGAGCCGACGATCTGGATCTGGTCGCGGCTCTGCGCGCCGGCTTGGCCGGTCAAAGCGATTGCGGTGCCGAGTGCGAGGCCGGCGATGAGCTTGTTGTTCACGGGGAGGTCTCCTTGAGGAGTTTCGTTGAGAACCGAGCGGTTGAGTGCCACCCTGCTTGGCGGCTACGGTTCGCCGTCACCTCTATCGACGTCGCACGAACTCTATATGACAACTTGACCTCATTTTTATGACACCATAAATCATTGATTATTAATGGATTTTTCAGATTAAGCAGATTCCTGACCCGGGTCGGGGAAGCGGGCTGTGAAGACCGACCCCTCACCGATACGCGAAACGACCAGAAGCCGGCTGCGATGGCGAAGAAGGATATTGCGGACGATCGACAGGCCGAGACCGGTGCCGTGCTTGGCGCGCGAACTGCCCACATCCACCCGGTAGAAACGCTCGGTGAGCCGCGGCACGTGCTCGGCGGGAATGCCCGGACCGAAATCGCGAACTGATGCGTCGATCACCCGCTCGCCCCGTTCTCGGTTCCGCGACAGCTCCATTTCGACGCGCTTTCCACTCTCACCGTATTTGCAGGCGTTCTCGACGAGGTTGGAAAATACCTGGATCAGTTCGTCCTCGTCGCCGGCAACGACGAACGCCTCCGCGGGCGGCGAAAAATCGATCGTCACGCCAAGTTCCGCGGCGAGCGGAGTCAGTTGTGATCGAACCTTGTTCAAGACCGCCACCAGATCGGCGGACGTCGCGACGGGCATATGCCGTTTCATCTCGATCCGTGACAGCGACAAAAGATCGTCGATCAGCCGCGACATCCGCGCGGCCTGCTCCCGCATGATCCGCAGGAAGCGGTCGCGCGCGGCGGCATCGTTGCGGGCGGGCCCCTGGAGCGTCTCGATGAACCCGGTCAGCGAGGCCAGCGGCGTACGCAGCTCATGGCTCGCATTGGCGACGAAATCCGTCCGCATGCGCTCGATCCGCAATTCCGCCGTCCGGTCTCGGAACAAGATCAGGAAGAAATGCGGCCGCTCGCCCTGATGCGGCGGTATCGCCACGATCTCGGCTTGCCAGGTCCGCTCGGGCCGGCGCTCCTCGAGCATGGCCCGCGCCGGCTGGAGGCTTGCGATGGCGCCCTCGATCGTGGCGAGCAGTTCCGGCGAGCGAAAGCGAAGCGAAATCGGGTCGCCCAGCGCCATGGTGCCGAAGGCGATCAGCGAGGCCGGATTGCGGTAACGCAAGAGCATCGCGCGGTCGATGATGAAGCCCGGTTCCTGAAGCGCCTCGACGACCGCCTTCATGCCCCGCCCCGGCCAGACCACCTGCGTTCCCTCCGCGGCAGGAGCTCGTCCGCTGGCGCCTCCCCGTCCCCGCGGCCAGTGCATGACGAGCATGAGCACGACGAACACGAGCAGCGCGCCGATCGCCGCCTCGCGAACCCACCAGGCGAGAGCGCCAAGCGCCACCGCCGCGGCGATGCTCGTGCGCTTGGCGCGGTCGACACCGATGGCGCGGGTGGCGTCGGCGCCCGGTTCGTCTTCTGAACGTCCGGTCAACGCCATCGACATCCCGGTGCCGGAAAATTTGCGAATCGCGATGGAATCTGCATCGGGCAAGTCTACGGCAGTCCCGCCAGATTTCCATGACACGGTGACGGATTACCGCACTGCGCCGGACCAGCTGCGCTCATCGCTTCAGTCGACCGGCCGAAGGCGAAAACCGTAGACATTGAGGTCGCGCGCGTTCCTGCCGATGCCAGGACCGATCGCAAGCTGTGCTGCTCCGTCGGCGCCTGCCGGCACTTCCATGTCGAACACGAAGGTTTCCTCACCGATTGTCGTCGAAAACCGCTGCCGTCCACAGATCGTTTCGCCGGCGAACAGGCACCGGATGGTGAACTCGCGCGGCGTATCGTCGGGTGAGCCTACAGTCAATTCGCCTCGGACCGTCCGGCCGGCCAATCGGGCAACCACACCAGGCCCGATCAGTAGCGCGATTTCGGCCTCCTCCGTACCGGCCGGCCCCTCGATCTGGACGGCGGCGCGCCCCCCTGCCCCCTCGATCGCTCTCACACGGCCACCGGTTTCGGCCGCCACGCGGTCGATTTGCCCGCCGGCGAAAACCACGAACCAGCCTTGCTGAGAGGCCCCATCCGCGAGGCCGGCCGGCGATCCGGCACGGACACGGCCTCCGGCGGCCTCCCCGTCCGACCTTGCAGTCGACAGGTCAGATGACGGGCGTGTCAGTGCGAACCAGGCGGCCAGAGCAATGAGAAGCACGATGACGAGGCCGACCGCCGGGATCACGAGGCGCAGGAGCGTGCCCCGAGTCGGCCGTGCGCGGCGGCCGCCCGGCGACCAGGCGTCGTCGGCCGGCGCGATGCGGTCTTCCGCCCGCTCGGCAAAGGACGGCGGCGGATCGATCCCGTGCGCCCCCACCAGCCGCGCGTCGTCGGCCGCGGTCGCAGGCGCCACCGGTTCTTCGAGCGCCGCTCTCGGCACATCTCGTCCCTCGTCATCGAGCCAGCCTCGGGATGCCTCGCCAGCGAAGGCGTATTCGCCGTCGCCGGATGTGGCGCCCCCTGCGTCGATCGGGGCTCCCTCCCCGCCTTGCAGATCGTGACGTGTCGCCGGAGGATAGTCGGCTTCGACCGCTTCGATCGCCGCCATCAACTCGTCGCGTTGGCGATCCGCCGCCGCTTTGCTCCAATTCTTTTCCGTCACCACGCGAAGCATGGCGCGCTCGGCCGCCTCATAGACCGTGACGCGGAATTCCGGATCGGCCGCATTGCCCTTGTCGAGAGCGCGCCTCACCCCCCGTTCGATCGCGCTGGTCACGATTTTCCATCCCTGTCGGTAAGAAAAGCCGCGCCCCGATCGATATAGCAAAAGAGGCACGCCGGGCTTGTACCGGGGGGCGTGGCGGCATTCAATCCCGCATCTGCCGCGCACCGGCGCCCTGCTGATCGCGGTATGCGGATTTTACTTCATGTCGCGGCGACCGATATCCTGCAGCGCCGGAACTCGGCGAACGAACGAGTCAGCGATGTCGTCAAAGCAAGCGTTTGATATTCCCAGCCGCATCGCCGATCACGGCGTGATCGGCGACATGCGGACGCTGGCCCTGGTCGCCATAGATGGAACCATCGACTTTTTCTGCCATCCGAGCATCGACTCGCCGACGCTGTTTGCCGGCCTCCTGGATCCGAAGAACGGTGGTTTCTTCCGGCTGGCGGCCAGCGGCGGAAAGGAGGAGCGCAAGCATCGGCAGATGTATCTGCCGGACACCAACATCCTGATTACCCGGTTTCTGGATAATGACGGCATCGGCGAGGTCTGCGACTTCATGCCGGTGGACGGCTCCGGCCGCATCGTGCGGCGCGCCAAGGCCATCATGGGCGCGGTCACCTTCGAGCTGACGATCGCGCCACGGCCGGACTATGGCCGGCGCCCGCCTGTCATCCAGTCGATCGAAGGGGGTTTCACCGTCGGTTGGGAAGGGTCGAACGAAATCGTTTATTTCTACACGGAAATGCTCCTGGAGATCGACGGTGAAACCGTTCATGGCACTGCCCGCCTGGCCGAGGGCGAGACCTGCCATGTGGCGTTCTGTCCGGGTCGCAAGGACCAGCCGACGGTCGATGATCGTTACGTCGCCAAGGCGTCGTCGCGCACACGCGATTACTGGCACGAATGGGTCCAGAGCGGCACCTATCCGACGTTTTGGCGCGATCTCGTTGTGCGCTCCGCGCTGACGCTGAAGCTTCTGACCTCGTCCGAATACG
>NZ_JALHBS010000002.1 GCF_024195285.1 Aurantimonas marianensis | reverse complement strand
CCTCGGAGGGATGCTGGGTCGACGAGCGCACCAGCACGTCGCCGTCTTCCTGCGGGATCGCATAGGCGATCTGGCCTTCCAGATAGAAATGGTCCTGCCCGCCGACCTCGACGCGGGCCTTGACCCGGCGCGGCGCGGTATCGAGCGCGGCACCGGCATCTCCGAGTTTCATCTCGTGGGCGGGAAGCAAATCCGCGCCGGCCTGGTCGGCGAAGGCGATCGCGTCATCGATGCCGATCGCCGCCGGCAGCTCCTCATATTCGATCCGCGCCAGCTTTGCCGCCGCCCGTGCCGCCGCTTCCGTCTCGGCGGCGACGGCGAACAGCGGCTGCCCGACATAGTCGACCGTGTCGACCGGAAAGATCGGATCGTCGCCGAACACCGGCGAATAGTCGTTCTGGCCGGGAATGTCCGCGGCGGTCAGCACGGCGACGACGCCCGGCGCCGACCGAACGGCGTCGAGATCCATGCCGGCGATGCGCGCATGGGCGCGCTCGGACATGGCGATGGTGATTTGCAGCGTTCCCGGCAGTTCCGGATCGTCGTCGGCATAACGCGCCGCACCGGAGACATGCTTGCCGCCGCTGTCGTGGGCGAGCGGCGAGCGGATTCCGCCCCGTATGGCGCGCTCCTCGGTTGGTGGCTTCTCGCTGAGGGATTCCAGCGCGGGCTCGCCGGCGCCGCCGCGATCCTGGATGCGGGTTTCGTCCATCACGCAACCTCTTCCAGAGCGTCGTCGGCCGCGACGGTCTCGATGCGCGTGCGCACGCCGCCCTGCTGTTCGAGCCAGAACCGCCGCAACAGGTTCCGCGCCATCTTCAGCCGGTAGGCGGCCGAGGCGCGCATGTCGGTCAGCGGAGTGAAGTCCTCGGCCAGCGCGACGACCGCAGCTTCGACCGCCGCCTCGTCCAATGGCTGGCCGACAAGCGCGGCCTCGGCCTTCGCCGCGCGCTTGGGCGTTTCGGCCATACCGCCGAAGGCCAGCCGCGCCTCCGCGATCATATCGCCGTCGAAGGTCAGGCGGAACGCCGCCATGACGGCGGAAATGTCGGAATCGAAGCGTTTGGATATCTTGTGCGCGAAGAAACGCTGGTTCGGCTCCAGCCGGGGCACCTCGACCGCGGCGACGAACTCGCCCTTCGCCCGGTCCTGGCGACCATAGGCGATGAAAAAATCCTCAAGGTCGATCGCTCGGGCCGTCTCGCCATGGCGCAGATGCAGCCGCGAGTCGAGGGCGATCAGGCAGGGCGGCAGGTCGCCGATCGGCGAGCCGTTGGCGATGTTGCCGCCGACCGTGCCGGCGTTGCGGATCTGGCAGCCGGCGAAGCGGCGCAGCATCTCGCCGAGATCGGCGTGCATACCCGTCAGTATGTCGAAGGCCCGGCGATGGGTGACGCCGGCCCCGATAAAGACCCGGCCGGCCGCTTCCTCGATCACCTGGAGGTCGCGGACGTGGCTGACGTCGATGATCGTCGGCAACTCGCGATGCTGTTTCGTCACCCACAGCCCGACATCGGTTGCTCCCGCGACCAGCACCGCCTCCGGATGCGCGGCATAGGTATCGGCGAGCTCGTCAACATCGGTCGGCGCGAACCAGCGATGGCCGTCGGCCTCATAGGCGAAGACGTCGCCGCCTTCCATCTCGGTCAGGCGAGCGGCGAGCGCCGCATCCTCCTTCACGGTATCGGGCAGCGACACCGAACCGAGTTCCAGCCCGGCGTCGACGATCGGCCCATAGCCGGTACACCGGCAGAGATTGCCGGCGATCAGATCCTTGACCGACTGCCGATCCGAGATCGCGCCGGTGAGCCAGCCGGCATAAAGCTGCATGACGAAGCCGGGCGTGCAGAAGCCGCATTGGCTGGCATGCTTCTCCACCATCGCCGTCTGGATCGGATGGGCGCCGTCCCGGCCGATATGCTCGACCGTTTCGATCGCCCGGCCATTCAGCGAGGGAAGGAACTGGATGCAGGCATTGACCGCCCGGCGCGAGAGACCGCCGTCGCCATCCGGCTCGGCGATCAGTACGGTACAGGCGCCGCAGTCGCCCTCCGCGCAGCCCTCCTTGGTGCCGGTCAACCGTTCCGCCCGGCGCAGATAATCGAGTATCGTCGTCGTCGGCTTCAGCCCCGCGACGGCACGCTCCTCGCCATTGAGGACGAAGCGGATCGGCCGAGGGGCGTCATGGTCGGTCATCAGCTGCCCCGATAGGTTGAATAACCGAAAGGCGAAATGAGCAGCGGCACATGATAATGCGTCTTGTCGGCGATGCCGAACCGGATGACGACGTCGCTCAGGAATTTCGGCTCCGGCAGGTCCCGGCCCGTCGCATCGAAATAGGTGCCGGCCGCGAAGACGAGCTCATATTCGCCGACCGCGAATGTCTCCCCCGCCATCAGCGGCGCGTCGCAGCGCCCGTCCGCATTGGTGACGGCTTCGGCGACCTTCTCGCGGCCGCCCCCATGTCCGAGCCGCCATAGGGTCACGGCGATGCCGGAGGCAGGCCGGCCGAGGCTGGTGTCCAGCACATGGGTAGTCAGCCGGGCGGCGGTCTGTTCGGACATTCAGGCTCTTTCCGTCGTTTTTGACCATTCGGTCAAGCATTCTGCAACAGCGGCAGCGGCGGCGTAAAGCGGAAAGCATCCGGCTGCTTTCAGCCCCCAGCCCATGCCAGACGAAAAGCGTGACGCGTTCCTCGCCCCACGCAGCTCGTTTCGCCAGGCGTCGGTATGCTAGGCGCGGAATCAGCCGAAACGCCCGGCCGCCAAGCCGTGTTCGGCCCGGAGCCGCGCCAAATCGACCCCGACAGGCTGTCCGTCGAGGACGCGCCATTCGCCCTTCACCATCACCCGGTCGGCCCGCGTCGCGCCACACAGGACCAGTGCGGCGATCGGATCATGCGCGCCGGAAAAGCGCAATTCGTCGAGGGTGAACAGGGCCAGATCGGCCTGCCGTCCGACCTCGATACGGCCGATGTCCGCGCGGCCGAGACAGGCCGCCGAGCCTTCGCTCGCCATGGCCAGCACGTCTCGCGCGGTGATCGCCTCGGCCGAACGATAATTCAGGCGTCCGACCATCAGCGCGTGGCGCGCCGCCTCGATCAGGTTCGAGGCATCGTTCGAGGCCGAACCATCGACGCCCAGCCCGACCGGCGCGCCGGCAGCCTGCAATTCGTTGACCGGACAAAAGCCCGAGGCCAGCACCGCGTTCGAGGTCGGGCAATGGCAGACGCCGACCTTGTGCGCGCCGAGGCGCCGGCATTCCTCGGTGGTGAAATGTATGCCGTGGGCGAGCCAGGTGCGCGGCCCGAGCCAGCCGACGTCTTCCAGATAGTCGAGCGGCCGGCAACCGAATGTCGCTTCGCAAAAGGCGTTCTCGTCCTCGGTTTCGCCGAGATGGGTGTGCAGTCGGCAATCATGCGCGTCGGCCAGCGCCGCGCTCTCCATCATCAGGCTCTTGGTCGCCGAGAAGGGCGAACAGGGCGCCAGCGCGATCTGCGTCATCGCGCCATCTGACCGGTCGTGATAGCGGCCGATCAGCCGTTCGCTGTCGGCGAGGATGTCGTCCTTGTCCTGGACGACGCTATCGGGCGGCAGGCCGCCATCCTTTTTCGACAGGTCCATCGAGCCGCGACTCAAGGTGACGCGAATGCCAAGTCCCGCCGCCTCATCGGCCTCGATGTCGATGGCACTCTCCAGCCCGTCCGGAAACAGGTAGTGATGGTCCGCGGCGGTCGTGCAGCCCGACAGCAGCAGCTCGGTCAGCGCCAGCCGCACCGACAGGCGGAAGCTCTCCGGATCGAGACGCGCCCAGATCGGGTAGAGGCTGGTCAGCCACGGAAACAGTTCCTTGTCGATCGCCGCCGGATGCGCCCGCGTCAGCGTCTGGTAGAAATGGTGGTGGGTGTTGATCAGCCCCGGCAGCACGACATGCCGCGAGGCGTCGAAGACCGCGTCGACCGGCCCGGAGGGCGCGCCGCCCGAGGGCACGAGTTCGACGATCCGCCCGTCCGCGATAACGACCCCGCCGGCCGCGCCGTCGGCAAGGACCGCGAGCGGCTGCTTCAGCCAAAGCCTTGTCACGCGGCGGACTCGACCGCCGGCAGCCCGCCCTTAGCGGCGAGAAAGGCGAGAATGTCGCCGACGCCCTTGGCGCGCGACAGGTCGGCGAACAGCGTCGCCCGCTCGCCGCGCGCGCTGGCCGCGTCGGTCCGCATCCGCTCCAGATCGGCCCCGACATGGGGCGCCAGATCGGTCTTGTTGATGACGAGCAGGTCCGAGCGGCTGATCGCCGGCCCGCCTTTCCTGGGGATATCGTCGCCCTGACAGACCGAGATGACGTAGATCGACAGATCGACGAGGTCCGGCGAAAAGGTCGCGGCGAGATTGTCGCCGCCCGATTCCACCAGCACCAGATCGAGGGCCGGATGCCGCGCCCGCAAATCGCGGATCGCGGCGATGTTGATCGAGGCGTCCTCACGGATCGCGGTGTGCGGGCAGCCGCCGGTCTCGACCCCGATAATGCGGTCGGACGACAGCGCCTGCAGCCGCACCAGCGCCTCGGCGTCCTCGCGCGTATAGATGTCGTTGGTGACGACCCCGATCGACCATGTCTCGCGCGCCGCCTTGCAGAGCTTCTCGACCAGCGTCGTCTTGCCGGAGCCGACCGGGCCGCCGATGCCGACCCTGAGCGGGCCGTTTGTGTGGATCATGACCGAAAGAGCCTCGTTCGGAGCGTTTCATGCCGCAGTGCGGCGATGTCGGACCCTAGCGCCGCCGAACCCAGATCGTCCAGCGTCGATCGCGCGGCGCGTTCGGCCGTCGCCTGAAGGACCGGCTCCAGCCGCCGCAGGACCCGAACCGCGTCGCTTTGGGCCAGCGGAACCAGACGCACGGCGGCCGAGACGAGCGAGGCCGCGAAACCGTGCGAGTAGCCGAGCAGCGTGTCAGCCAAGGGCAGTCCGGCGCTGGCTGCGAGATGCCCCGCCGCGACGGGGTAAGGTGCGGCCGCGCTATCATCCTGACGTCCCCCGACCGCCCAACCCTGCCTTGACGCATCGAGCCACGGCCGCGATGCCTCCGCGAAGGCGGTTCCCAGCGCCAGCGTCTCGGCCCGCCGTCCGGCGCTTCCAGCCAGCGCCAATGCCAGTTCGGCCACGGCGGCAAGCCGGTCGGGGTCTCCATCCTTCGCGGAGCGCCACGCCTCCGTAAGCAGCACGCAATCGTTCCAGCCGCTGCCCCGGTCGAGCAGCACCGCGATCCAGTCGGCGACACTGTCAGCGTCGTTGAGGAGCCCCTCTGCGACCGCCGTCTCCAGCCCATGCGACCACGCGAAGCCGCCGATCGGAAAGGCCGGCGAAAACAGCGTCAGCAATTGCGGCAGGTGAACGGTCGCGGCGTCGCCGGCCGTCTCTTGCTTCGTCAAGGATGTGGTTTCACTCACCGGATTGCGGTCTCGGCCGAAGGCTCGTGAGCATGATCATGGCCGTGCACCTCATAGGCGCCGCCTTCCGGGTCGAACCCGGCCTCCACTTCGGTGATCGTCGCGCCGAGGCCGGACAGCATCTCGCGAATGACCGGGTCGCGGCGGATCAGGATGCAATCGTCGAAAAGCTGCGCCGGCAGATGACGGTTGCCGATCTGCCAGGCAAGAGCGAGAAGATGCCGGGCATCCTTGCCGCGAATCTCATAAAGTTCTTCGGGCTTTGCCCGCACCGCGATCAACCGGCCGTCGTCGAGCCGGATCGCGTCGCCATCCCTCAGCAGCGTCGCCTCGGGCAGATCGAGCAGAAAGGCGATGCCCTCGTCCGAGACCATCGCCATGCGCCGGCGATGCCGCGCCGTCTCGTCAAGCGTGATCGTGTCGGCGGCGTACGTCCATTCGCCCGCGCGCTTGACCGAAGTGCCAAGGATCATTCTATCTTCCTGCTTCCACACGCTTACGCGCGCCCTGTCGCCTTCGCGGCAAGGATACGGCCGCGACGAGCAAGCTGCCAGCCCTCTACCACGGGCAAACCATGAGGAGCGACCATGCCGCTGCAAAACCGCGTGACGCCGCTGGGCGAGATCATCGCCGACCCGGCGCGGGGCACGCTGATGGGCAATCGCGGCATCCTCCATGATGGCAACCGAGAACTCGGCCGGAGCCGCTGGAAGCACAAGGCCTGGATCGCCTGCACACTCGCCTTTCGCGGTCGAAAGCGCACGCCGATGACGCCGGGCCGCTATACCGAATTGTTCTTTCTCGACGAAGCGACGGCGCTGGCGGGCGGCCATCGCCCTTGCGCGGAGTGCCGCCGCGCGGATTTCAACGCCTACCGCACCGCTTGGGCGACGGCCCATTGTCTCGACGCACCGCCCACGGCCAAAGCCATGGACGACATGCTCCATGCCCATCGGGTAAAATCACGGCTGCGCGAACAGGTGCATCATACGAAGGCGGTCGCGGACATCCCGGACGGCGCCTTCGTGCTGATCGACGGCGCGCCATGGCTGATCTGGAAGCGCCGCCTGCTGCGCTGGAGCGCCAGCGGCTACGACTGCGTCGGCGAACTCTCCGGCGGCCTGCTCACGGTGGTCACACCGAAACCCAGCGTCGACGTCCTTGCCGCCGGCTATCGCGTCACTGTCCATGACAGCGCGAGCTCGTCGGGGACTGAGCCGGCCGGACCCGGCGCATGCATCAGTCGGTCTCGGGGTAGAAAGTCTCGTGGAGGATCTGATCGATCGTGAACGGGCAATCGAGCGGAAAGGTCTCCTCCGACAGACCGGTCTCGCCAGCCGCCTTTAGTCGGGCGTCAGGATATTCCTCGTAGAGAATCTGGCCCGGATAGCCCGCGAGACTGGGGCTGGCGACGATTTCACGGCCTATCCGCCGACGCTGTTCGTTGATCGTCCCCCGCCAACTGTTCGATCGCCCTTCCGGCTGATACCGCCATTTCAGCAGGTGGAGAAGAAGGACGCCGAGGCGGCTTTCCAGTTCACGCTTCTCGCTCCGCCCCAATGTCTCGATCTCCTCCGCCGCGTTCTCCCAGTCGATCGCATTGTGCGCTCGCGCCCGCAACTTCGCCGCCTGATCCTGCGTCCAGGCGTAGAAGTCGCGCTCGTAGAGATCGGCGTCGGGTGTCGGTGCAGGTTCGGCCATGGACCCAATTCTAAAACAGAAAATACCGCTGCGCCATTGGCAGGACCGTGGCGGGCTCGCAGGTCAAGAGCGCGCCGTCGGCCCGCACTTCGTAGGTCTCCGGATCGACCTGCACCTCAGGCGTTGCGTCGTTGAGGATCATCGATGCCTTGGAGATGCCGCCACGGGTGTTCTCGACCGCCAGAAACGCCTTGTCGCAGCCGAGCCGCTCGCGCAGCCCCTCATCCGTAGCGGCCTTCGACACGAAGCTGACGCCGCTCGCCCCGACAGCCTTGCCGAAGGCGCCGAACATCGGCCGGTAGTGGACCGGCTGCGGCGTCGGGATCGAGGCGTTGGGATCGCCCATCGGGGCCGCCACGATCGTTCCGCCGAGCAGCACCATCATCGGCTTGACGCCGAAGAACGCCGGGTCCCACAGCACCAGGTCGGCGCGCTTGCCGATCTCGACCGAGCCGATCTCGCGGCTCATTCCCTGCGCGATCGCCGGGTTGATGGTGTATTTCGCGACATAGCGGCGGGCGCGGTAATTGTCGTTGTCGCCGGCTTCCTCGGGCAACCGGCCGCGCTGGCGCTTCATCTTGTCGGCGGTTTGCCAGGTGCGGACGATCACTTCGCCGACGCGGCCCATCGCCTGGGAGTCCGAGGCGATGATCGAAAAGGCGCCGAGATCGTGCAGGATGTCCTCGGCCGCGATGGTCTCCTTGCGGATGCGGCTTTCGGCGAATGCGATGTCCTCGGGGATCGACGCGTCGAGATGGTGGCAGACCATCAGCATGTCGAGATGTTCTTCCAGCGTATTCACCGTGTAGGGCCGGGTCGGATTGGTCGATGACGGCAGCACGTTCGGCAGGCCGCAGATCTTGATGATGTCCGGCGCATGGCCGCCGCCGGCGCCCTCGGTGTGGAAGGCGTGGATCGTGCGGCCCTTGAAGGCGTCGACGGTGTTCTCGACGAAGCCCGATTCGTTCAGCGTGTCGGTGTGGATCATCACCTGGACGTCGAAAGCGTCGGCGACCGACAGGCAGCAATCGATGGCGGCGGGCGTCGTGCCCCAGTCCTCGTGCAGCTTCAGCGCGCAGGCGCCGCCCTTGACCATTTCCTCCAGCGCCGCCGGCAGCGAGGCGTTGCCCTTGCCGGAAAAGCCGAGATTCATCGGAAAGGCGTCCGCCGCCTGCAGCATCCGCGCCATGTGCCAGGGGCCGGGCGTGCAGGTCGTGGCAAGGGTGCCATGCGCCGGGCCGGTGCCGCCCCCGAGCATCGTCGTAACGCCGGAAAACAACGCCTCCTCGATCTGCTGCGGGCAGATGAAGTGGATATGGCTGTCGAAACCGCCGGCGGTGACGATCTTGCCTTCGGCGGCGATCGCCTCGGTGCCGGGTCCGACGACGATGGTGACGTCCGGCTGGGTATCGGGATTACCGGCCTTGCCGATAGCGGCGATCCGCCCGTCCCTCAGGCCGATATCCGCCTTGTAGATGCCGGTGTGATCGAGGATCAGCGCGTTCGTGATGACCGTGTCGACCGCCCCGTCGGCACGCGAATGCTGGCTTTGCCCCATGCCGTCGCGGATCACCTTGCCGCCGCCGAACTTCACCTCCTCGCCATAGGTGGTGAGGTCCTTTTCGACCTCGATGATGAGCTCGGTGTCGGCGAGGCGCACCTTGTCGCCGGTCGTCGGGCCGAACATCGCGGCATAGGAGGAGCGGGGGATCGTGGCGGGCATGGGCGATCTCGCGTCGAGGGGCCGGACAGGATCGGCGCTCCGCATCGTCCGTCGCTGCGTCGCACCATTGAAGACCATAAGGCGGTCGCGAAAGCTTGTCTTCCAAGTTTTCATGGGATCGGCGAGACTGTCGTGAAATGTCCGGCAGACGGCCATGACCGGCTAATATGTCTGCCAGGTCGTCGGAATCGTTCGCCTTGTCTGAGGGGAGTAGCCGTGTCCCGCTTTGCGTTTCTCGCCCTTCTTCTTGCGGGCGCGCCGGCGCCCGTCTTTGCCCAGGCGTTCGATCCCGGTCCGATGGCGGACGTGCCGGGCATGTCGATGTCCGGCGCGCGGATCGTTGGCGCGCCGCCGCCCGCGGGCCCGCGCATTCCCGGCGCCAAAGTCTTCGGCGACACGATCGAGGAGCGCGCCTATGGTCGCGATTACGACGACAGCTATCTGCGGCCGATCGTTCCCCGCTTCGGGCAGGGTGCGGATGTCCCGATAGAGTTGAGGGCAATGGAGGGGCGCTCCGACCTCAACAGCCTCAACGCCGGCGCCTTCGCCCGCAGCGGTCCGAGCGCGATCGGCCGCAGCGCGGTAACGCGAGGCAGTTCGTCCGGCTCACATCGCGCCATCATCCGCCGAGCGCCGAAGCCGGCGCGTTGAGTTCGACATAGCACCGGTTCTCTGCCCCTCAATCAGGCCAGAAACTCCGGATCGATCGGCACTTGCAGGGCGTCGGCCAACTGGTTGGTCTTTGCCGCGAGACCGGCGATCGCCAGAAGCTCGCCATACTGCTCGGCCGTCATTCCCTTGGCCCTCGCCGCCGCCGTGTGCGAGTGCGCGCAATAGCCGCAACCATTGGTCACCGAGACCGCGATGTAGAGCATTTCGCGGGTGAGCGGATCGAGCGCGCCCGGCGCGATCATCACCGCCTTCACCTCCTCCCAGGTCCGCTTGAGCGTGTGGGGATCCGCCGCCAGCACTCGCCAGAAATTGTTGACGAAGTCGGTGCCGCGGACGGCGCGGATATCGTCGAACACCGCCCGGATTTCGGGCGAGGCTTGCTCGTCGGAGATGATCGGCGCCGTCGCCATGGCCCGCTCCCCTCAGCTCAATGCCAGCACCCGCGACGGCCCACCGGATCCGCCCCGGTGCTTCGGCGCGCCAAGGATGAGGGTGGCGCCGACCGCCGGCATCGCGTCGAGATTGGCGATGCATTCGAGGCCCCAGCGCCCTTCCGGCAGCCATGCATAATGCACGGCGAAGTCCGGCGACTGGCCGAAATCGAGCGACAGCGTATCCACGGCGATGCCGACGGCGGAGCCTTCGAGCAGCATTTGCGCCGCCTCGACATGAAAGCCGGGAAAATGCATCACGCCCTTGTCGTCGGCGTTGCGGAATTTTTCGCTATCGAGATGCTGCTGCCATCCCGAGTTCATCGCCACGCAGCAGTTTTCCGGCAGCTCGCCATTGGCGTCGGTCCAGGCCTTGATGTCGTCGGGCGTCACCTGCGCGTCCGCGTCGTCCGCCGCCTTGGCCTTGATGTCGACGACGACCAGCGGCGCGATCAGCTTCTCGACCGGGATCTCGGCGACCGACTGGCCGTCGGCGGAAAAATGCAGCGGCGCGTCGACATGGGTGCCGGTGTGCTCGTTCACCCGGAGCTCGAACAGGTTGAACTTGTCCTTTTCGTAGGAGAACTTCGGCTCCATGAAGAATTGCTGCTCGCCGAAGAAGGTCGGAAAGTCCGGATGGAGCTCATGGGTCAGATCGCTGATCGCCATGTCCGCGAGAGACTTGCCGGCATCGACAGCGGGCTTCGCGGCATCCTGAGCCAGGGCCGACCCTGCCAGGCCGAGCGCCGCCGCCGCGGACGCGCCGCCCCCGAGCAGCCGCCGCCGGCTGAGCATCGTCCGCTTCACGCCTTCGATCACGCATTGGTTGCACATTGGTTTCCTCCTCCTTGCAGAACACACTGGCCTGATCGGATCAGGCACAGGCTGAACAATTGCATCGCGAGGCTGGCGCGGCCGCCTCAGAGCGCCCCCATCACCTTGCCGTTGAAGCCATGGATCTTGCGTGCGCCGCCGAGCGGCACCAGCGTCACCTCGCGCGTCTGCCCCGGCTCGAAGCGCACGGCCGTGCCGGCGGCGATGTCGAGGCGCATGCCGCGCGCCGCAGCCCGGTCGAAGGCGAGCGCCGGATTGGTCTCGGCGAAGTGGTAGTGGCTGCCGATCTGGATCGGCCGGTCGCCGGTATTGGCGACCTCGAGCGTGACGGGCGTCGCGCCCTCGTTGAGGACGATGTCGCCCTTTGCAGTGATGATTTCGCCGGGGATCATGACCAATGGCTCCAGACCTTGCGCAGCCCCAGGATGACGAGCACGGCAAGGAGCACCGGGCCGATCGCCATCAGATCGTATTCCCCGACCGGCTGCGGCGCGCGCAGGAATTCCGGCATGACATCTCCCCGCCGCCCGGCGCGGCTCGAAGGTCGCGGACGATCAGCCGGCCATCAGATAGAGGCCGGCGCCGGCCGACAGCGCGCCGATCGCCCGCAGCAGGATTGGATTCGCCGTCCGGACCAGAGTGTTGCCGAGCAGCAATCCGCCGCCATGCAGCAACGCCGTCGCCATCGCAAAGCTGAGGCCGAAGATTGCGGCCCCGGACGCGCCGAGTTCGGCGCCATGCGCCGCCCCGTGAAACAACGCGAAGGCACCAACGATCGTCGCGGCGAGCGAAACCGGCAGCTTTACCGCCATGGCGATCAAGAGGCCGAGCGCGACGACCGAGGCGAGCACCACCGGCTCGACGAAGGGCAGCGCGATTCCAGCGACCGCCAGGGCGAAGCCGGCGCTCATCACAGCGACGAAGGCGAGCGGGACCGCCCACAAGGCGCGACCGCCGATCATCGCCGCCCAGATGCCGACGGCGACCATGACCAGCATGTGATCCCAGCCCAGCAGCGGATGCACGAAGCCGGTGACCAGCGAGCCATGCTCGGCCGGATTGATATGGGCAAAGGCGGGCACCGTCGCGGCAAAAAGCGTGGCGGCGGCGAGTGAAAGGCGCTTGAGCATAATTGTCCCTCGTTTGGTCGACAGGCGCCCCGGATTGGGTCGCGTCCCGCCCGGCATTCTGCCGGGTTGCTGTGCGGATCATGGAAGGCCGCAATGCAGCTGTCAAAGGGTTTCTCGTCACTTTTCCGCATCGCGTCAAAGAACGAAGTCTCCTGTTCCAGGAAGGAGTTTGCTAACGCAGCGGCAGGACGGTCGAGGCAAGAAGGAAACTCTCCACACACGCATCTGTTATTCTGTGCGTGGAGCCAACCCATCGACGCCGCGCTTCGGCGCCGGATAGGATCGGCCAAGGCCATCGCAAAGTTCCGACAAACAACGATCGGAACCGTGATGGCCGACAACGGAAGGGAGTCGACCTCATGCTGAGATCATGCGTGATCGCGGCGATACTTCTCGCATGGACCGGATCGGCGGGGTCCGGCGACCCGGTGATGATGCGAACTGTTACCATGAACGGAATCGTCGGGGCCGCCTACTATTCCACGGTCGAGCAGGGCTATCGGTTCATCGGCGGAACGCCGCGGAACCACCTCGCCGCCGCTGTTGCACCGATCGCCGTCTCGTCGCTTGAGGAAGCCGAGAAAGCGGCCGCGAGCGACCCTTCGAGCATGACGATGCCGACGACCGACGCCTCGGACCAAAATCAGGCCGGCGGGGACGACGAGGACCTCCAGCAGGGCAGCTGATCGATCATCTTCGTGGGCTGGGCGGTTCGGCCGATGCCCTCGCCGATCCTCAGCGGATCGGCTCGTGCACCGTCACCAGCTTGGTGCCGTCCGGAAAGGTCGCCTCGACCTGAACGTCGTGGATCATCTCGGCAATGCCGTCCATCACCTGATCGCGGGTGATCACATGGGCACCCGCCTCCATCAGGTCGGCCACGGAGCGACCCTCGCGCGCGCCCTCGACGACGAAGTCGCTGATCAGCGCGATCGCCTCCGGGTGGTTCAGCTTGACGCCCCGCTCCAGCCGGCGCCGCGCGACGATGGCGGCCATGGAGATGAGGAGCTTGTCCTTTTCGCGCGGGGTCAGCTGCATTCGTCCATCCTTCGCCGGTTCGTCAGAGCGACCATACAAGCGGCAGCGGCCCGTTCGCCAGAGCCGACAGCAGCGGCACCAGCCGCTTGCGCAACAGAAAACCCGAAGGCGCCATGATGCGGGCGACGAGCAAGCCATCGACAAGGCTCGCGCCCCCTGCCTCCCCGATGATCGCGCGAATGTCGTTAAGACCGCATTCGACGCCGGGTCCCTGCGCGACCAACGTGGCAAAAGCCCGGTTTCCGGCAAGGCTCGCGGCCCGTTTCGCTCGCTCGCCGATCGCGCCGTCGAGCAGCAGATCGTCGGCAAAGACCAGCCGCCCGCCGACGCGCACGCGCCAGCGGTCGCGGAACATGCCGGTCTCGACAGTCTCGCCCATGCGCTCGCGTCCGAGGATCACGCTCTCGCACAACAGGAAGCGGGAGGATTCGGTGGCCTCGAGTTCCAATGCGCGCCGGACCGCCCCGCCATCGAACAGGATGGTTTCCTGCGGCAGCCAATAAAAACGCGCCTCCGGCCCGACGGCGATGCGCGTCGCGACGGCGGCATGGCCTTCCGCCGCCCGGTAGACGCGCTCGCAGGCCTGGGTCGTCACCGTCAGGCTGGCGCAATCGGAAACGGTGAATGCCTGGTCGATGCGGTCGCCGCCAGTCAGCCCGCCGGACGTGTTGATCAGGATCGCCTCGGCCTCCGGCCGTGGCAGGCGGGGAAACCGCAGTTTCAGGCACCCGGACTGGTGCAGCCGCTTCAAACGGGTGCGGCCTTCGATCACCTGGAATTCCGCTGTCGCCGAGCCGGCCGCGCGCTGCATCGGAACGACACGCCCGGCTTCGGCCGGAAGCGACGGCGAGGCGGGCGGCCGATTCACCCGCGTTTGAGGGCGGTGGGTCTGCATATCTTGTGCTTGCAGCATCCTTGCGGCTTCCGCCAGTTCAAACCGTCAGATGCTTGCGAACATCGGGATCGTCGAGCCCCTCGGCGGGGCCGTCGAAGACGATCTCGCCGCGATCCATGATGTAGACCTGGTCGGCGAGCTCCCGGCAGAAATCGAGATATTGCTCGACAAGCAGGATCGCGAGGCCGGACTGGTCCTTCAGATAGCGGATCGCCCGGCCGATATCCTTGATGATCGACGGCTGGATGCCCTCGGTCGGCTCGTCCAGAACCAGCAGCCGGGGCCGGGTCACCAGCGCCCTGCCGATCGCGAGTTGCTGCTGCTGGCCGCCGGAAAGATCGCCGCCGCGCCGGCCGAGCATGTCGGCGAGAACCGGGAACAGCTCGAAAACATGCTCGGGGATCGACCGGTCGGCGGATTTGAGCGGCGCGAAGCCGGTCTGAAGATTCTCCCTGACCGTCAGCAGCGGGAAGATCTCGCGGCCCTGCGGCACGAAGCCGATGCCCTTCCGCGCTCTCGCATAGGGCGCCGAGCGGCCGAGATCGTCGCCGTCGAGGGCGATCTGGCCGGCGCGGATCGGCTGCTGGCCGACGACGGCGCGCAACAGCGACGTCTTGCCGACGCCGTTGCGACCGAGCACGCAGGTGATCGCACCGGGTTTTGCGGTGAGTGAGACACCGCGCAAGGCCTGGGCGGCACCATAGTAGAGGTCGACATTCGACACGGTCAGCATAGCGAACCCCTCATCGCCCCAGATAAACCTCGACCACGCGCGGGTCTGCCGAGACATGATCGAGCGAGCCTTCCGACAGCACCGAGCCCTCGTGCAGGCAGGTGACCTTGACCCCCAGCGCCCGGACGAAATGCATGTCGTGCTCGACGACGACGACCGAGCGCGTCCGGGCGATCTCCTTGAGCAGCCGGGCGGTCTCCTCGGTCTCGGCATCGGTCATGCCGGCCACCGGTTCGTCGACCAGCAGGAGCTCCGGGTCCTGGGCTAGCAGCATGCCGATCTCCAGCCACTGTTTCTGGCCGTGGCTGAGGTCGGCGGCGGGCGTCCGCCGCTTCTCGCCAAGGCGGGTGGTTGCGAGGATTCCGTCGATCTTCGACTGCTCGGCGGCGTCCTTGCGATGCAGCAGCGCCCCGAAGATCGAGCGCGAGCCGGCGAGCGACAGGCGGATGTTGTCCTCGACCGAGTGCCCCTCGAAGACCGTCGGCTTCTGGAACTTGCGGCCGATCCCCCTGTTGGCGATCGCCGCCTCGTCCTCTTGGGTCAGATCGACATCGCCGGCGAAATAGACCTCGCCCTCGTCCGGCCGGGTCTTGCCGGTGACGATATCCATCATCGTCGTCTTGCCGGCGCCGTTCGGTCCGATGATCGCCCGCATCTCGCCCTTCGCCACGACCAGCGAGAGGTTGTTGATCGCCTTGAAGCCGTCGAAGCTCTTGGTGACGCCGTTAAGATAGAGCAGCGTGTCCCTGCGTTTGCTCCCCGCCGCCTGTTCGGCGAGCAGGGCGGCGCGCTGCGTCGCGTAAGGGTGCGGCGAAACCACCGACTGGGCGGGCCGGGTCGTTTCGCTGGCGGGGTTCCTATCGTTCATCGTTTTACTCCGCCGGGTTCGGCAAGGGCTGCACGTCGTCCATCGCGGCCGCCTCCCCCTTCTCGGCCTCGGTCGAGGCGCGGCGGGCGCGCCAGCCGCCCCAGCCATGATCGAATGTGCCGACGATGCCCTTCGGCAGAAACAGCGTGACGAAGACGAACAGGCCGCCGAGCACGAACAGCCAGGATTCCGGCGCGATGGCGGTGAAGGTGCTCTTGCCGAAATTGACCAGCAGCGCCCCGATGACGGGACCCAGCAGCGTGCCACGCCCGCCGACAGCCGCCCAGACGACGATCTCGATGGAATTGACCGGCGCGAATTCGCCCGGATTGATGATGCCGACCTGCGGCACGTAAAGCGCCCCGGCAATGCCGGCCATCACCGCCGAGACGGTGAAGGCGAACAGCTTCACATGCTCCGGCCGCCAGCCGATGAAGCGGGTCCGGCTTTCGGCGTCGCGCACCGCAACCATCAGCTTGCCGAGCTGCGAGCGGGTGATCCAGCCGACGAGGAGGACACCGAGCGCCAGCGCGACGCAGCTCGCGGCAAACAGCCCGGCACGGGTCGAGGCGGCCTGCAGCGGAAAGCCGAGCAGCTCCTTGAAGTCGGTCAGGCCGTTATTGCCGCCAAACCCCATGTCGTTGCGGAAAAAGGCGAGCAGCAGCGCATAGGTCATCGCCTGGGTGATGATCGACAGATAGACCCCGGTGACGCGGCTGCGAAAGGCGAACCAGCCGAAGACGAAGGCGAGCAGGCCGGGCGCGACGACGATCATGATCGCCGCGAACCAGAACTGGTCGAAGCCGGTCCAGTACCAGGGCAGTTCCTGCCAGTTGAGAAACACCATGAAGTCGGGCAGCACCGGATCGCCATAGACGCCGCGCGTGCCGATCTGGCGCATCAGATACATGCCCATGGCGTAGCCGCCCAGGGCGAAAAACGCGCCGTGGCCGAGCGACAGGATGCCGACATAACCCCAGACCAGATCGAGGGCGAGCGCCAGCAGCGCGTAGCAGACATATTTGCCGAACAGGGGCACCAGATAGGCCGGCACATGCAGCGGATGGCTCGCCGGCAGCCACAGGCTCGCCATCGGCACGAACACGGCGGCGGCCAGAAGCGCCGCGACGAGGATGAAGACCCTTGGGCCGAGGAAACGAGAAAGGATCATGCGTCGACGAACCTTCCCTTTTGGGCGAACAGGCCGCGCGGCCGCTTCTGGATGAACAGGATGATCAGGACGAGCACGACGATCTTGCCGAGGACCGCCCCGGCATAGGGCTCGAGGAACTTGTTAAGGACGCCAAGGCTCATCGCGCCGACCAGCGTGCCCCACAGATTGCCGACCCCGCCGAAGACGACGACCATGAAACTGTCGATGATGTAGCCCTGGCCGAGGCTGGGCGAGACGTTGTCGATCTGGCTAAGCGCAACGCCGGCGATACCGGCGATGCCGGAGCCGAGCGCGAAGGTCATCGCGTCGACCCACGGCGTGCGGATGCCCATCGCCGACGCCATCTTGCGGTTCTGGGTGACGGCCCGCATCTGCAGACCAAGCGCGGTGCGATTCAGCACCATCAGCAGCCCGGCGAAGACGACCAGCGAAAAGACGATGATCCACAGCCGGTTCCAGGTGACCGACATCAGGCCGATGTCAAAGGCGCCGGACATCCAGTCAGGATTGCCGACCTGGCGGTTGGTCGGGCCGAAGATCGTGCGGACCGCCTGCTGGAGTATCAGTGACACGCCGAAGGTCGCGAGCAGGGTCTCCAGCGGCCGACCGTAAAGAAAGCGGATGATGCCGCGCTCCATGACCAGGCCGACGAAACCGGAAACGAGGAAGGCCAGCGGCAGGGCGATCGCCAGCGACCAAGGGAACAGCCAGGGCGCGTCGGCCCGGATCACCTCCTGCACCACGAAGGTGGTGTAGGCGCCGAGCATCACCATTTCGCCATGGGCCATGTTGATCACACCCATCACCCCGAAGGTGATGGCGAGGCCGATCGCGGCGAGCAGGAGCACCGAGCCGAGCGACAGGCCGTACCAGATGTTCTGCATCTGGTTCCAGAAGGCGATATTGCTCTCGATCCCGGCGATCGCCGCTTCAACGACTGCCTTGGCGGCCGGATCGTCGGTCGCGGCGGCAAAACGGCTGAGCATCGTCAAGGATTCGCGGTCGCCCCGCGCTTCGAGGATGGCGGCGGCCTCGGCCTTGTCGGCAGCGGGCCGGTCGGAGGCGAGGATGGCCGACGCACGGGCCTCTTCCATCCGGGCCCGGACCCCCGGATCGGTTTCCTCGGCCAGCGCCGCCTCGATCGGCTCCAGCATGTCGGGGTCGGCGTCGGAAAACAGCGTCGAGGCGGCGCGCAGCCGCACATTCGGGTCGGCGGCGCGGAGCGTCAAACTGCCGAGCGCGCCGGTGACGGCGTTGCGGATCGAATTCTTGATGCGGACCTTCTTGAGATCGCCGGAAGGAGCGGTGCCCGCCTCGGCGCCGGTCAGCGGATCGCGCAATGTGACCTCATCGCCCTTGCCGGTCACGATGAACACCTGCTCGTCGGATTCGCGCCAGTAGAGGTCGCCGGCCGACAGTGCGCGCAATGCCCGGGCCACCTCAGGTTCGCCGGTGGCCGCGAGTTCGGCGATCACCGCTTCGGTGTCGTCGAAGCTCTGCTTGCCGGCGAATTTCTGGATGATCGCCGCCGGATCGCCGTCCTGGGCCATGGCGGCGACAGGCAGGAGCGCGCCGCCGAGGGCAAAAAGGCCGACAAGGCACCAGCGCAGAAGATCGTTCATGGAGCGTCCTGATCGGGATGGAAGGTCACGGGGACGGCCGGCATGGCCGCCCCCGCTCGGTCGCGCCTTGGGAGGAAGGCGGACGTCTAGGAGCCGCGGAGCCTCATTTGGCGGCCGCCTGTTCGCTGCCGCAGCTCTCGGTTTCGGTATTGTAGTTGCCGCAGTTGATCGGATCGGTCCAATCGGCTTTCAGCATTTTGGAATCCGGCAGGAAGTCCGACCAGGCGTCGCCCTCGACGAGATCGGTCTCCTCGACCACGTCGAACTGGCCCTCCTCGTTGATCTCCCCGATCAGCACCGGCTTGGTGATGTGGTGGTTGGGCAGCATCCTGGCGGTGCCGCCGGTCAGGTTCGGCACTTCGACGCCCGGGAGCGCGGCGATGACGGCGTCGGCGTCGGTGGTGCCGGCCTTTTCGACCGCTTTCACCCACATGTTGAAGCCGATATAGTGGGCTTCCATCGGGTCGTTGGTCACACGGCTGTCGTCGCCGATATAGGCTTTCCACTTCTCGATGAATTCGGCGTTTTCGGGCGTGTCGACCGACTGGAAATAGTTACAGGCGGCGAGGTGGCCGACCAGCGGCCCGGTGTCGATACCGGCGAGTTCCTCCTCACCGACGGAGAAGGCCACGACGGGGATGTCGGTCGCCTCGATGCCCTGATTGGCGAGCTCCTTGTAGAACGGCACGTTGGCGTCGCCATTCACCGTCGAGACAACCGCCGTCTTCTTGCCGGTCGCGCCGAACTCCTTGATCGACGACACCTCAGTCTGCCAGTCGGAAAAGCCGAACGGCGTGTAGTTGACCTTGATGTCCTCGGCCGCGACGCCCTTGTCCTTCAGATACTGCTCGAGGATCTTGTTGGTGGTTCGCGGATAAACGTAGTCGGTGCCTTCCAGCACCCAGCGCTCGACGCCCTCTTCCATCAGATAATCGACGGCCGGGATCGCCTGCTGGTTCGGGGCGGCACCGGTGTAGAAGATATTGCGCGAGGATTCCTCGCCCTCGTACTGCACCGGGTAGAACACGACCGTGTTCAGTTCCTCGGCCACTGGCAGGATCGATTTCCGCGACACCGACGTCCAGCAGCAGAACACCGCCGATACCTCCTGTGCCGAGACGTGGTCGCGCATCTTTTCAGCAAACAGCGGCCAGTCCGAGGCGGGGTCGACGACGACCGCCTCGAGCGGCCGGCCAAGCAGACCGCCCTTGGCGTTCTGTTCCTCGATCAGCATCTCCATGACGTCCTTGAGGGTCGTCTCGGAGATCGCCATCGTGCCCGACAGCGAATGCAGGACGCCGACCTTGATCGGCTCGCCGGAAGGTTTCTCCTGGGCGGCAGCGCCAGTCAGCGCCACGCTGGCCATGGTGGCCGCGGCCGCGGCGCCGCGAAGCCAAGTGATGGGGGTTGTCATACGCGCTCTCCAGTTGTTTCGCCCCCCGTTGTCATCGGGGATCACGACTGGATGGTTTGCAAAGCGCGTGCCAAATGCCGTTAATGGCCGCAGGGAGGCGCGGACAGCCCGGTGACGGCGGCTTCGCAGACGCGGTGGCGAAACTGCGCCAGGGCTGCGTCGCCTATATTTTATGCATATTCATGGCGCGCGACCGATTTCGCCGAAAAATTGAGCAAGCACGATAACCGCCGATCAGATCGGCTGTTTGCGCTCATCCGGCCAGCCGCAGCGCCAGCTCTTGATCGCCCATTGCGGATGGTCGCCGGCCCAGGCCGCGACATAGGGCGTCGACAGCATCATGCATTGGGCGAGCGAGCCACGACTTTGATAGGAAAGCCGCTCTTCCTTGCAGCTCGCGGGGTTGGACGCCATGCAGACTGTCAGGATCAGATCGATCATCATGTCCGTCGTTTCTCCCTGGATGGATGCGCCGATGCCCTGCCGACATCGTCGTGGTGTCGTGAGATACGGGCGACATCGTCTTTTGGATGCGAACTTGATCACGGCCCCGGCGACCCGGCCAGGAATCCGCCCAGCCGAAAGGCGGCAGTACCGCGATCGTGACCGGGCGGCGGCCGTTAGCTCAGCGGCAAGAAGATTTCGCCCTTGCCGAGAACGGCGGTGTCGCCGCCGATGCGGCGCATCGGCGCGCCATCGAACGGCACCCCACCGATGTCGCCGGCGGCGAATTCCTCCGCCATCAGCTTGAGGATCAGCAGATCCGCCGGGCCGTTGTCGAGAAAGGTGGGAGTGAGCCGTTCGGCACCACCGCACAGGACCAGCGTGCCGCGCTTCATCAACCGCCCCGGCGCGCCGCGCGCCAGCCCGCCGACCACGAGCGTGCCGGCGATCATGCGGCTGCCGGCGTTCTCGCCCACCGCTCCATCGACAACGATGGTGCCGCGCCGCATCCGGTCGGCCGCCCGCGTGCCGGCGCTGCCGCCGACGCGGATCGCGCCGCCGCGCATGCCGACCATCTCGCCGGCCATCGGACCGCCGAGAAAATCGCCCGTATCGCCGCCGATCGACAGGAAGCCGCCGCTCATGCCGGAGCCGGCGAGGCCGCCGACCGAGCCCGTGACGGTTAGCCGGCCGCCGCGCATCAGCCGGCCGATCCGCCAGCCGGCGTCGCCATCGACATGGATCGCGCCGCCGTCCATCGCCTCGCCGATCCGGTCGAAGCGCTCCGACCCGCCCTCCAAGCGGATCATCGCGGGGTCGTTGCCGGACAGGGCGAAGATGTCCCCGACGGTCACGAGCTGCTTCGTCGTGCCGATCGGCAGCGCCGCGATCTCGGAGAGGTCAAGCTTCGCCAGATGGCCCGGCGTCAGGATCGACAGATCGAGGCGCTGATCGGGTTCCGCCCTCTTGCGGAAGGTCAGGCCGCTCATGGCACGAGATCCTTGAGGTGAAAGTGATGCGGGCCGAGACCGCCGCCAAAATTGCCGACGCCGATCCTGAGCGCCCCCTCCTCCGGCCCCAAATCGATGACGGCTTTCAGCCCGGCCCGCATGGCGTCTGCCACCGCCTTGGCCGACAGTCCGTCGATGACGGTCTCCAGCACCGACCCTATCTCCGGACCGAGCGCGGATCGCGTCACCCCCTTCAGGGTCGGGCAATAGGCCTCGTTGGTCGAGGCCATCATGCCCTTGTATTTGCCGCCGATCTTGGAGCCTGAGCGCACGATGCCACCTGGAAACGGCATGATCACGTCGGGAACGTCCCGCATGGCCGCGACGGCGGCCCCGGCCGCGGCGAGCGCCTGCCGGCTCCCGGCCGCCATGAACAGGAGATTGCCGCCGCCGACACCCTCCTTGGTGACGCCGGTTTTCGCCTCGCAGACGAATTCGCCCTCCATCACCGGAATTCGCCAGTAATGCCGGGTTCCGAACTTCTTGGAGATCTGCCAGCCATCGGCGAAATAGCGGATCGCCGAGCCGAGATCGATCATCGTGTCGCTGGCGAGATCGGCGTAGCAGGCCGAGCTCGGGCTGGTGAGGATGCACTGGCCGAGCCGCGTCCCGAGTTGCGCGGCCAGGCTTTTGGTGTCCATCGCGAAGATCAGGATACGCACGCCCGGCCGGCCGTCGCGGGTCTCCCGTGGCGTCAGCACCCGGTCGATCCCCGCCTCGCAGCCGCAGGCGATCACCGAGGTGGCAAAGCCCGTGAAGGAGCGGGCCGCTTCCAGCGCCCACTTTTCGCTGTCGGCGGTGACCTGGATCGCCGTGCCGCGCATCGGGAAGGCTTCGGCGAAGCTGTCGTCGATGGCGACGCCGTTGATCGTCATTGTGCCGTGCGGCGCGCCTTCGCTCATGTCCGGCATGGCACC
Source organism: Aurantimonas marianensis (assembly GCF_024195285.1). Lineage (GTDB taxonomy): Bacteria > Pseudomonadota > Alphaproteobacteria > Rhizobiales > Rhizobiaceae > Aurantimonas > Aurantimonas marianensis. Next base: position 25,348 of record NZ_JALHBS010000002.1, on the reverse strand, counting down.
ACCTTGAATGGATCGTCGCGCCCGATCGCGTAATCCGGCACCTGGAACCATCGCGCCGGCAGGCCGGTCCGCTCGTCGAAATAGGTCTCCAGACGCTTTGCCATCGCCTTGTCGGCTTCCGGCCGCACGGTGAGGGTTCTCCCCGAAGGACGGGTGACCACCTGCCCGTCCTTCACGACGAGAACGCCATCCTTGAACACATAGGCGGCGCGGCTAAACATCGCCGCCTTGTCGTCGCCGGGCCGGTAGACCGCGACATCGGCGACGGCGCCCTTGCCGAGATGGCCGCGATCGGTGGTGCCGAGCAGCCGCGCCGGCGCGGCGCGGGTCATGGTGGCGATTTCCTTCAGCGTGTATTCGCGGGCGATATCCGGCAGGATCGTCATGTCCAGCACCGATTTCGGCAGGGTTTCCAGCCAGCGCTGGCGCACGCCGCGATCCATCAGCAGCGCGAAGATGTCCGGATAGGCGGTAAACGGCGCGCCGTTCGGATGGTCGGTGGTGAAGAACACGCGGGCCGGATCCTCGATCAAAAGGAACAGCTCCAGCCCGATCGCCCATTGCAGCGCGTTGAAATAGCTCGATTGTCTGTAATCCATCGGCACGACGCCGCCGCCATTCGCATCGTGGTCGAAAATCACCGTTTTGCGTGGGCTCGCCTGGCCGCGCCCGGCGAACTGCCGCAATTCGTCCGCGGAGATCGTCACCGTCTGTCCAAACATCACCTGGCCGATGTCGACGGTGATCTCCACGGTCGCGTTGACCAGTTCGGCGAGCCGTTGGCCCTCGGACGAGAACCCGCGCTTGCCGCCGGCGCCGTAGCCGTAGAATTGCAGATGCGCCAGATGCAGCGGCACACCCTCGGCCGCCGCGATGGTCGCCCCGGCCGCCGCGGCCGCATCCCCCGGGACCCCGAGATTGTTGCAATGGACATGTAGCGGATGCGGAATGCCAAGCCTGGTCACCGCCGTCTGCAGCGACTTGACGATCCTGCGTGAGGACACGCCGTAGTCCGGCACCTAGTCGTCGAAGCCGAAGTGGCGGACATTTTCCTTGAAGGCGGCCGATCCGCCGGCATTGATGCATTTGACGCCGAGCGCGCGGGACGCCGCGACCGTCCAGGCGACATAATCCTGAATCGCGTTCTCGCTTTCGCCGTCGCGGATCATCCCCATCAGGAAATCGTCGTTTCCGAGGACGACCAGCGTCGCCGTGTCGATGATCGGGATGTCGGCGAGTTCGAGATGGGCGTGCAGCGCCGACGACGGCGCCATCGCCGGCTCGACGACGGTGGTGAAACCCATTTCGGCGTAGCGCAGCCCGGTTTCCTCGGTCGTCCAGCCGACCTTCGACAGCGCCGTCGCGCCCGGCCGAGACTGGAAGGCGCGATGGAACTCCGGCAACAGCAGCCGCGCCGTGTTCACATGTCCGCCGGCGATGTGGGAGTGGATGTCGATCGCCCCGCCCATGACGATCAGGCCCTTGCAGTCGATGGTTTCGCCGGGCGCGCTGCCGTCGGCGGGTGGATCGACAATATGGCCGTCCGCGATGAACAGGTCGGCGACGGCGTCGCGGCCGTTCGCCGGATCGACGATATGGCCGTCCTTCAGCCGCGTCATCATCGCGACGCCTCGCCGAGCGCCGCCGCGATCGTGGCAAGAATGGCGGCCGCCGGGGGCGCATCGTTTTCCGCGCTTGCCGGAACCGGCACGAAGCTGCCGAATGTGCCGTCGAAAAGGACGCCATCGTGATCGCGGCCGGCCATGGCAACCTCGACGCCGATCGCGGGGGTAGCGGTCCAGGCATCGCCGGGCGCGGTGACGGCGATCGCCGGCACCCGCCCCGCCCATTCCGGCTCGGCAATTCCAGTCCCGTCCAGCGCCGCGACATGGATGGCAAGATCCGCCTCGCCCGAGGCGAGCAGTCGACCCGCCTCGAAAAGCTGGGGATCGTGGTCGGGAAAGCCGCGCGCGAAGCTCGTGCGCAGCGGAAAGCCGGTCGACCAGGTATTGGCCATCGCGGCCGCATAGGCCTGATCGCGGCCGAACACCGGCAGGCTGGTGAACCGGGTCTCGGCATTGAGGTCCAAGACCAGGCCGGCGAGCATCTCGAGCCAGAGGCCGTCCATCGCGGCGGGCGAGAAGATCGCGCAGCCGAAGGCCGCCTCCCGAAGCCATGCCGCGATGTCATGCGCGTGCTCGGCCGAAAGTGGCCCGTCACCGAACCGATGCCTGGCGAGCGCGGCCCGGATCATCGCGAGGCCATCGACGATCCGGTCCGCCGGGCAGTCTATCGGCTCGACCACGACCGCGTTCGGCAAGGTCGAGCCATCGGATGGCGCACCGAGCCACAGCGCCTGTCGCTCGGCACCGCCCGTGCGCTTGCCGAGATCGGGTCTGTTCGAGAAGAGGAATTGCGGCAGGTCTGGCGCCGGGTCGAAAGCGTCTGGTCCGACGATCAGCACGCGGTCGGCGCGGCGCCGGATTTCCGCCGGCGCGCCGAGCATCATGCCGCCGTCGCGAAGCGCCGAAATCAGCGGATAGATATCACTCGATCCCGCGTGATCGATCACGCCGCCAGCGATACGGCAGAGCGCGATCGCCGCCTGCATACCGGCGAGATCGGTCGTCAGTCCGGTGATAAGGGGAAGCCGGCTCCGGCTGATGAGGTTGGCCGCCGCCCGAACCGCTTCCTCCATGGACACCGGCCGTCCCTCGATCCATGCCTTGCGCAAGTCGCTTCGCTTTCTGTGCCCGTGTACCAAACCTACAGCCTCGCCCGCCAAGGTCAAAGGGCGAAGGCGTAACCGTCTATTTCTTGTCGTATTTGATGTAGGCGAAGCGCGGATCGTCGGGTGTACCCTGCAGCGGGCCATCCTGCTTGCCCGGCTGCCACATCACCACCTCCTCGATCTTCTTGGCGAGGGCGAAGTCCGACGCGGTGATGCCCTTGGCGGCGTGATTCATCAGCCGCACCTCCACCCAGGCGTAGGATGCGGTCAGGTCCGGATGGTGAAACGCGGCCTCCGCCAGATGACCGACGGTGTTGATCACCATGAGCGTGCCTTTCCAGCCCGCGGTCTTGTAGGTGCGGCGAATCCAGCCGTCCTCCAGGCGCCAGGTCGGCAGTTCCGCCTTGAGCCATTCCTCGACTTCGGCGTCCGAATAGGTCCTGGCTGCCATCGATTTTCTCCCTCGCTCTCACTTGCCCGATGCGTTTCCGTCGCAATAATAGGGTGCGGGCACCTCGAAAGCAGGGGACATCGTGACAGAAGACGTCGTCAACGTCTCAGCGCCCGCACGCCTGCATCTGGGTTTTCTCGATCCCGGCGGCCGGTCCGGCCGTCGGTTCGGCGGCATCGGCCTTGCCCTCGACGCCCCGTCGACGTGCCTGTCGATCCGCCGCGCCGGGCATGATCGCGTCGAAGGCGCGGACGCCGAACGGGCGGCGGAGCATCTTGCCGCCATGCGTCGTCATCTGGGCGTCGACCAGGCCCACGAGTTGACGATCGAGGAAGCGATCCCCGCCCATGCCGGGCTCGGCTCCGGCACGCAGCTGGCGCTCGCCGTCGCCGCCGGACTGCGGACCCTCGAAGGTTTTCCGACCGACTATGCCGGCGACGCCGCCCGGTTGGGCCGCGGCAACCGCTCCGGCCTCGGCGCGTCGTTCTTCGGCCAGGGAGGTCTCGCCGTCGACGGGGGCAAGCGCACGCAAGACCGACCACCGCCGATCATTTCGCGTTTTCCCTTTCCAACGGACTGGCGGGTCATCCTCGTTCTCGAGCCGGCCAATGTGGGTCTCCACGGACCGGACGAGATCGCGGCTTTCGACGCCCTGCCACCGTTTCCGGAAAGCGAAACGGCGGAAATCTGCCGGCTGGTGCTGATGCAGACGCTGCCCGGCCTCGCCGAAGCGGACATCGCCGCCTTCGGCGACTCCATCGCGACCATCCAAGAGATGGTCGGCGGCCACTTCGCCCCGGCGCAGGGCGGCGTCTTCGCGAGCCCGCGCGTCGCGCGCGCCTGTTCCCTACTCGCCGAAGGCGGCGCCCACGGCATCGGCCAGAGCTCCTGGGGGCCGACCGGCTTCGCCTTCGCCGCATCGGCGCAAGAGGCTGAGCGGCTGGTTGACGCGACGCGGGCCCAGGGCACGGCACAAGACCTCGACATCCGCATCGTCGCCGGACGCAATCGCGGTGCCGGCGTCGAGCGCGCTTCGCGCCGGCAACTAGCGGGCGCGGGCTAGGCCGCGGCGAAGCGGCGAGACCCGCCCGGCCATTCGACCGGGCGAATGACAACGAATTTCTGGAGGAACGGGAATGACCGAGAAGAACATTCTTCACATGCTCACCCCGCACAAGCATGTCAGCCCGTTCGACGTGAACATGGCGCTCGACGCCGGCTATGACGCGGTCGTGCCATACGAAAACGTCGAACTCGGCGAGGTCGCCGATCTTGTCCAAGACGTCATCTTTTCGCGCCCGCCGAAATGGGGGACGGCGTCGGGCCTTTTCTTCGGCGGCAATGACGCGATCCTCGCCCTCGACATGATCGACGCGGCCAGGAAGGCGCTGGTGCCGCCCTTCGGCGCCAACCTCGTCGCCGATCCGGCCGGCTCCTTTACCACGGCGGCGGCGATGGTCGCCTGCGTCGAAAAGCTGTTGCAGGACAAGAAGGACCGGTCGTTGAAGGATACGTCGATCGCGGTCTTTGGCGCGACCGGCGTCGTCGGCTACTCGGCCGCCGTCATCGCCGCCCTCGAAGGCGCCAAGGTGACGATCGTCGGCTATAGCGGCCTCAAGCGCGTCGAGGATCGAGCCACGGAGATCAAGGACCGCTTCGGCGTCGAGGTGAAGCCCGCCGACGGCTCCGATGAAGCGAAGCAGAACGCCATTCTGAAGGAGGCTGACGTGATCCTTTCGGCCGCGAGAGCCGGGATTCGCGTGCTCGACGCCAACCAGTTGAAGCAGGCGTCCGGGCTCCTCGTCGCCGCGGACGTGAACGCCGTGCCTCCCTCCGGCAGCGAGGAGATCGAGGTGATGGACAACGGTAAGGCGATCGGCGGCACGAATGCGCTAGGGGTGGGGGCGCTGGCCATCGGCAACGTCAAATATCAGACCGAATCCGGCCTGTTCAAACGCATGATCGAGGCCGACGAGCCGCAAATCCTCGATTTCCGCGACGCCTTCGCGCTTGCCCGAACGCTGGTCGAATAGTTGCCATGGCCCGCCCGACCGTCCTCGTCGCCGCCTTCTCGGCCCGGCAGATCGCCGCAAGCGCGCGGCGCGCCGGCTACGACGCGCTGGCGGTCGACTTCTTCGGCGATCTCGACCTGAACGAGAGCGCCCTTCGCGGCGAGGTTCTGCGGGGTCATTACCCGAACGGCTTCGACGGGGCCGATCTTCTAGGCGCTCTGAACCGGTTGGCGAAGGGCCAGTCGCCGGTCGGCATCGTCTATGGCGCCGGTTTCGAGGATCGGCCGGAGCTGATCGCGGCGATCGCCGCGCGCTGGCCGCTGCTCGGCAATGACGCCGATGCCGTGCGGACGCTGAAGGACCCGGAGCGCTTCGCCGCGCTCTGCGCCGAGGCCGGCGTCCCGCATCCCGAAATTCGCCGCGACCCGCCTGAGGACGCGTCCGATTGGCTGTCCAAGCAGATCGGCGGCGCCGGCGGCAGCCATGTGCATCCGGCCGCCAGCGCGCCGCCGGCGCCGGATCGCTATTTTCAGCGCTTCGTTGCCGGCGAGAGATGGTCTGCGGGTATCGTCGCGGCCGGCCGCAAGGTGGCGCTGCTTGGCTTCACCCGGCAATGGTCCGCGCCATCGACCGCCGAGCCCTACCGTTATGGCGGCGCGGTTGGCCCCATGCGGGCGCCGGAGCCGGCCGGTCGCGACATGCTGGCGCAAATCGAACGCCTCGCCGCGTGCCTCCCGCTCACCGGCCTCTGCAGCGTCGATTTCGTGCTGGCGCCCGGGGGCCCGGTGCTGCTCGAGATCAATCCGCGCGCCGGCGCCACCATCGACGTCTTCGATACCGACGAGCAACCGCTTTTCGCCCTGCATCTCAGCGCCTGCCTGGGCCGGTTGCCGGACCGCTTCATCGGCCCGCATCGCCCGCGCGCGACCGGCCTTGCCTGGGCGGACGCAGACGTCAAGCTGCCGGAGCACTTCGTCTGGCCGAACTGGACGCGCGACCGCACAGGCGTGCCGGCCACGTTCCATGCCGGCCAGCCGCTTTGCACGATCGTCGCCGAGGCGGCGACCCCGGCCGCGGCGCGGGCTCTGTTCGACAGTCGCCTCGCCGACATGCAAGAACGAGGAAGGAGGAAAGCGGCATGAGCGGGGCCCAAAGACTATCGGTGAACCAGGGCGTTCTCCCCCTGATCGCTATGATGAAGACGCGGCCCGCCGAACTCAGGCTCGCCATCGCGACGGGCGCGGCCGGGGAGACCCTGATCGACGCGGGCGCATCGGTTCCCGGCAGCCTCGAGGCGGGCCGGCTGATCACCGAGATCTGTCTCGGCGGCCTCGGCACGGTCAGCATTCAAGCGGCGTCACATCTGCCGCGCTGGCCGTTCAGCTTGACCGTCCGCTCCTCGCAGCCGGTCGTGGCCTGCCTCGGCAGCCAATATGCCGGCTGGAAGCTGACGAATGGCGACGGCGAGGATTCCTATTTCTCGATGGGCTCGGGTCCAGCCCGGGCGCTCGCCGGCAAGGAGGAGTTGTTCAAGGATATCGTCTATGCCGACCGCGGCGACGTCGCCACGCTGGTGCTCGAAGCCGCCAGCCCGCCACCCGAGAAGCTCGTCCGCCAGATCGCCGCGGACTGCGATGTCGCCCCGGAAAATCTCGTCGTCATCTTCGCGCCGACCCAGAGCCTTGCCGGCTCGGTGCAGATCGTGGGCCGCGTCCTCGAGGTCGCGCTGCACAAGGCACATGCATTGAAATTCGACCTGTCGCGCATCGTCGAGGGCATGGGTGGCGCCCCGCTCAGCCCGCCGCACCCGGATTTGGTGACGGCGATGGGTCGCACCAACGACGCGGTCATCTACGGCGGCCGCATCCTCCTCCACGTCACCGGTCCCGCCGCCGACGCCAGGAGCCTCGCCGAGCAGCTTCCGAGCAGCACGTCGAAGGATTACGGCACGCCTTTTGCCGAGATCTTCCGCCGATCCGAAGGCGATTTCTACAAGATCGACCCGATGCTGTTTTCACCGGCCGAGGTCGCCATCGTCGCGCTCGATACCGGCGAGACATTCAGAGGCGGCGCGGTCGATCCAAAGCGCGTCGACGCGTCCCTTGACTGATGCGCGCTCCCTGGGTCCGGCGCGGATCCTGCTCGTCACCGCCCGGATCGACCGGCACGCACGTGAGTTGATCCGGGCGATGCGCGAGCGCGGCGCGCAGGTCTATACGTCGGGTCTCGCCGAGATCGGCTTCGACACCGGCTCGGCCAGCGGGCTGACCATCCCGCATTTCGGCCAAAACCTTCCCGATGCGGTCTGTGTCCGCGCCATGGACGCCGGCAGTTTCGAGCAGGTAACCCGCCGGCTCGGTGTGCTGCACGCCTTGGCGCAGCTTGGAGTCTTCGTGTCGAACGATGCGCGGGCCATAGAGAACTGTGTCGACAAGTCGATGACCAGCTTCCTGCTTGCCCGCGCGGGTCTGCCAAGCCCGCGCAGCTACGCCGTGGAGTCCCGCGCCGAGGCCTTGCGGATCATGGCGGCAGAAGCTGGACCAATGGTGCTCAAGCCGCTGTTCGGGGCGCAGGGCAAGGGACTGAAGCTGATCCGCGCCGACGACGATCTGCCGCCGGCCGATGAGATCGCCGGCGGGGTCTATTATCTGCAGCGCTTCGCCGGAGTTGAAACGGCCGGGCGTTGGAGCGACGTCCGCATCCTTATCTCGGGCGGCCGGGCGGTCGCATCGATGCGCCGCCAGTCCGCCAGCTGGATCACCAATGTCAAGCAAGGCGCCGAGCCGCTGCCGATGCCGCCCGACAATGAACTCGAGACCCTCGCGATCGCCGCCACGGCAGCCGTCGGCGGCGACTTCTGCGGCGTCGATCTCCTGCGCGACGCAGCCGGGCGCGCGCAGATCATCGAGGTCAATTCGATGCCCGCCTGGACCGGACTGAAAAAGGCCACCGGCCGCGATCTCGCCGCGATCCGCGCGGGCGATCTGCTGGCACGAATAGACGCGCGGCGCGCCGCCGGTGTCCCCCGGCCCTTGTCGGCCGCGGAATGAGCATCGAACCGGCCATGATCGAGGCGGCCTTCCTCGCCGCGTGCCGGGCTGAACTCGATGCCGCCAAGCCGGGCAACGTCCACCGTTTCGCCCCTGGCCACGGGATGAGCGCGGCCATCTTCGAGGCCAGCGCGGTCGCGGCGGCACCCTTCATCGCTTTGCGGTGTGCCCACGTCGGTGCTCGCATTTGGGGCGCCACCGAGGCCAGCTGGGCGGCGGCCGGCATGAACACCAATCTCGGCATCGTGCTCCTCGCCGCGCCGCTCGCGGCGGCCGCGGAGGTCGCCGGCGACTTCTTCGCAAAGCCGGGCCCTCCCATTGACGCACTACGCCGGGCGCTGGAAGCCGTCCTCGCCGATCTCGGGCCGAAGGACGCGCGCGACGTCTTCGCCGCGATCGCGCTCGCCTCCCCCGGCGGTCTCGGCGAAAGGACGACGCACGACGTCCGCTCGCCGCCGTCGATCGGACTGGTCGAGGCGATGCGTCTGGCCGAGGCGGACGATCTCGTCGCCCGGCAATACGCCAATGGATTTCGCGAGGTCTTCGAGATCGGCGTTTCCGCGATCGCAGCGGCTGATCCCGCCGTCGCCCCATGGCCGGGACTTGGCCCGGCCATGGACTGTTTCCTCGCCTTCTCCAGCCGTTTCCCCGACAGCCATATCCTGCGAAAATTTGGCCCCGGCCGCGCCGAAGCGGTGCGGGCGCGCATGGCCACGTTCGCCAAGCATCTGAAGCAGGAAGCAAATCCCGACGCGGCGCTCGCGCTCGCGCTCGGCTTCGACGCCGAGCTCAAAGGCGAAGGCGTCAACGCCGGCACGTCCGCCGATCTGACCGTCGCCAGCCTTTTCGCGATGAAGCTTGCGGAAGCCCTTCGGTGGTGATTGACTGTCGTTCATAGGGGGCCTTTGACCCTTTTGCTATCTGGCTAACCGGTCCCGTGCGGGACGCCGCCAACAAGGATAGCCGTATGCCGGACCTGTCGGGTCCGGCGACCGGGAGGAGGAACGGTCGTGCGGCCTAAATCCAGGCGCGTGGAGATGTTTGCCTTTCGGGAATCGGAAGTTCTTTAACCGGGCCGGCGGGGACGCCGGACCAGTTAGCAGACTATTTGTGGAGGAATAGCTCATGGCAACCGTCAACAAGGTAATGGTCGGCGAATCGCTCGTCGGCGAGGGCAACGAAGTCGCCCATATCGACCTCATCATCGGACCGCGCGGCAGCGCCGCGGAGGCGGCGTTCTGCAACTCGCTGACCAACAACAAGGACGGCTTCACCACGCTGCTCGCGGTGGTGGCCCCGAACCTTCCGTGCAAGCCGAACACGGTGATGTTCAACAAGGTCACCATCAAGGGCGCCAAGCAGGCCGTCCAGATGTTCGGCCCGGCCCAGACCGCCGTGGCGCGCGCCGTCGCCGACTCGGTCGAAAAGGGGATCATCCCGGCCGCCGAGGCCGACGACCTGTTCATCTGCGTCGGCGTCTTCATCCACTGGGAAGCCGAGGACGACGCGAAGATCCGCGACTACAACTACCAGGCGACAATGGAGTCGATCGAGCGCGCCATCAAGGGCACGCCGACGGCGCAGGAAGTCGTGGCCAAGAAGGGCACGGCGGCGCACCCGTTCGCCGGGACTTAGACAAGAAACCATCCCGGAAAAGACGACAAGCCGGCGATGCCCGCCGGCCTTCTCCGGCGATTGGCCGCCAAATTCGGTTTCCAGTAGAGACCGGCCTTCCAAGGAAGCGAACCACAGGAAAAGGGGCTCAAGCGGCCCCTTTTCATTGCCCCCGATCGGCAAAACGCCGCAAGACCTCCGGCGACAGTCGCCCGTCATGCAGCGCCGTCGACACCAGCGCGCCGGCGACACCGGCCTGTTCCAGCGCCTCGACATCCTCCGGCCCCCTGACCCCGCCGGCAGCAAAGACAGCTCGTCCCTCGGCGCGCGCGACGATGGCGCCCAAACGGTCAAGGTCCGGGCCGGCGCCGCTGCCGACCCGCGAAAGCGTCATGACGATCACCCGGTCGGGCCAGTGGTTCGTATTCTGAAGAATCTCCGGCGGCCCCAGAAACGCGTCGCCCTTGAAATCCAGCGACAGGATGACCCGCTCCGGGCGGGTAAGCGCCGCAAGCGCCGCCGCATCCACGATCGATTCGGTACCCATCACCGCGTGCTGGCGCGGCGCCCGTTGCAGGCGTTCGGCCTCGGCCGCCGTCTCCAGCCCGGCATCGACCCAGAACGCCGTCTTCGGAAAGGCGGCGCTCAGCGCGGCGAGCGCGGCCGCGTTCGCCGGCCGCCCCTCGATCGCGTCGAGATCAGCAACATAAAAAGCTGAGAAGGTTCCCAGTCCCGCCATCCCCTTGGCGACCGCGACCGGATCGGCGCTGGCGCTGAGCGGTGTTTCGATCGGCCGGTAGTTTTGGCGATCGCCCATGACGCCGCGCACGACAAGGCCGCTCTTGATATCGAGCACGGGAATAATCCGCATGAACCCTCCGGGTCGCGTCGCGTGAACATTCGATGGTATAGGAGGGCGCATATCAGAAGTGGACGGGAAGAGCATGACGAGAACGCTGGGGTGGGATGTCGGCGGCGCGCATTTGAAGGCGGCGCTGGCCGACGGGGATCGCGTCCTGAAGGTCTGGCAGGAGCCAAGTCCGATCTGGCAGGGCCTCGATCATCTCGATGCCGCTCTCGCCAAGATCTTTTCCGAGGTGGCCGGCGTCGATCGCCACGCCATCACCATGACCGGGGAACTCTCCGACATATTCGCGTCCCGGCCCGAGGGGGTCGCGCATCTGACCCGGGTCTTCACCGAGCGTTTGTCCGGCGACATCTCGCTCTATGCCGGCCCGGCGGGCTTCGTCTCGACGAGCGATGCCGGCGCCCATGCCGCCGAGATCGCCTCGGCGAACTGGCACGCGAGCGCGGCGCTGGCGGCCGCCTCGATCGAGGAGGCGCTGTTTCTGGACATGGGCTCGACCACGACGGACATCGTGCCGGTCAGCGATGGCCAGGTCCGCGCCCGGGGCTTCACCGACCGCGATCGCCTCGTCGAGGGCGAACTCGTCTACCAGGGCTATACCCGCACCCCCCTCATGGCGGTGGAAAAGCGTGTTCCCTTCGCCGGCCGCTCGATCCCGGTGATGAACGAGCATTTTGCCGCCATGGCCGACGTCCAGCGCGTCATCGGCATACTCGACGAGGCCGACGATCTGCATCCGGCCGCCGACAATCAGGAAAAGACGATCGATGCTTCACGCCGGCGGCTGGCCCGCATGGTCGGAATGGATGCCGCGGAGGCCGGGGACGGCGCCTGGGAATGGCTTGCCCACGCCTTTGCCGAGGCGCAGATGCGGCACATCCACGACGCGGCGCTGCAGGTGTTGTCGCGCGAGGATCTGAGCGACGACGCGCCTGTGGTCGTCGCCGGCGCCGGTCGGCCCGTGCTGCGGCGCCTCGCAGCCCGCCTCGACCGCGGCGTCGTCGACTTCTCCGATCTGTTCGATTGCCCGGGCGACATGCGCGACGACATCTGCCGCGCCGCGCCGGCGGCGGCTCTGGCGCTGTTGGCCGAAAGCCGCGGCTGAGCCAATCCGGCGCTCGCCGCAATCAAACGGCGACTGCCACTCCGGGCCATCACGCCGCAGCCGCCAAATCCCGGCCTCCCAGGGACGCCGCACCGCCAGCCAAGCGATGCGAGATAATTACCTGAAAACGAACGGGATTCTCGCACCCATCCGTACTACAACGTAAAATTGTATTTAAATATTGACCAAACGTCATGGTTGCAGCAGACTTACTGCTGCCCGCACTCCCTGTCGCGCCTTTTCCCGGCGCTGCGTGCCGGCCTTTCCGCTTCATTGCTTTGTCATGAAAGGAAGCCCCGATGCCCATCCCCCAAAAGACGATCAAGATCGATTTGGATCCGGCAACGCCGACGGCGCTGACGCCTGAGGAATTGAAGAAGCAACTTCATAATATCGGCTTGAATTGCGAATACACGGATCCGTCGTTTCTGAAGGAATACATCAAGGACGTTCTAGCCAGCATTCCTAACGGCGCCGTCGAGACCTACAGCATCCTCAAGCCGGCGGCGAAGAGCGAAAAGCCGCTGGAAGGCATGCTGGGCGATTTCGTCGAATCCTCCGTCGGAAATTGGATGCCGAGCAGCACCGCGCTGGGCTACGCGGCGGATCTGGAATATCTCGTCTACCAGGAACATTTCGACTGGCTGCACGCCAATCGTCCCAGCTTCACCGGCACGACCGATGCGGAGAATTTCAAACGGCGGTATGATTCTGTGGAGTCGATCAAGAGCGCCTTCGCCAATCTCGCCACCACCGCGTCCTCGGCCCTGGTCAAGGGCTTGGACAAGGGCTCGATCGAGTCGGTGTTCTCCAACGCGATCAGCCCGCTCGACGACGCTCAGGCCCGGGACTACGACAAGAAGGACAGTCGCGTCATCTTCCTGGTCGAGGGCTACGATCCGAACACGAAGGAGGCCGATGCGATCGGGGTGCTCGGCGTCGACTGGCACCTGATGATCAAGGACTACAAGCACAAGAAGCAGGCCGTCAAGCACGACACGACGCTCGACGTGACGGCCCGCGCCGTGCTCTACAGCGACCTTGCCACCATGCAAGCCGACCTCGCCGCCGCCCAGGCGCATTTCAAGGGCAGATCCTTCGGCGGTCGCGGCTATCTGGTCGGCGGCATCCCCGCCCGGGACACCACTGTCGAGATCTACGATCAGCGCCCGCCCGCCAACGGCACCACCTTCCGCAAGAGCCTGCCCCTGGTCGCCACCTCGCAGAAGGCGCAGGTCATCGTGATGTTCGCGCCGGATCTTCAGAATATCGGCAGCATCGACAATACCCGCTCCAAGGCGACGTCCAGCTACGCCAAGAGCGTCACCACCGGCTTTTCTTTCTCCAGCACGCAGGAGATCAGCATCGGCGCCGAATTCGAGGCCGGGATCGTGCTGGTGAAGGGCAAGGTGACAGTCGGCTTTTCGATCTCCTTCACCGAGCAATATTCGAAGGAGACTTCCGAGACGATCAATTTCACCGTCCCGCCCGGTGAGCTCGCCTTCACCTATCAGGGCACGCTGCAGAGCCAGATCCTGGAGTATGATCCGGCCACGGACGCCTACAGCTATCAGGCGGAATCACGCTTCCTGTCGCCCATCATCGCCACGACCGCCGAACCGATCGTCGCCGGCGCCAAAGCGGCCATTATCGCCTGAGTAGAGGTCCGGGCCGGCGTGCGTGAAAACGGCGCCGGCCTCGCCGCCCCCCCCCCCCGGGGGGGACTATCGCCTGCCCCATTGCATCCGCTTACCCCGCAGGGAGATCGGCGGACATTCCGGCCAGCACCTTGTCCAAGGTTGCCGGATAGTCGCGGACGCGAACGCCGCAGGCGTTGTAGATCGCGTTGTTGATGGCCGCCGCCGAACCGCAGATGCTCAGCTCGCCGATGCCCTTGGCGCCGAGCGGATTGGCCCAGGGGTCGCGCTCTTCCAGGAAATGCACCTCCTGCTGCGGCACGTCCGCATTCACCGGAAGATGGTATTCCGCGAAGTCGCGATTGACGATGTGGCCGTCACGGGGATCGGGAACGAGATCCTCGGTCAGCGCCATACCGATGCCGAAGGTCATGCCGCCCAGGCACTGGGAGCGAGCTGTCTTCTCGTTGAGAATCCGCCCCGCGGCAAAGACCCCGAGCATCCGCCGCACTCGCGTTTCGCCGGTCACGGCGTTGACGGCTACCTCGGCGAAATGCGAGCCGAACGTGGACTGGCGCACCGCCTTGCTAGTCTTGCCGGGCTCGACATGGCCCTCTGCCACAAGGCTTTCCCCGTCGAGCAGTTCGGCCAGCGGCACCGCCCGGTTGCCGGCGATGGCGCGCCCGTCCTTCAGTGTCAGATCGTCCTCGGCGCAGTCGAACCGGGCGCAAATCTGACGACGCAGTTCCTCGCAGGCGAGAAACACCGAAGTGCCGCTCGACATCGCCCCCCAGGAGCCACCGGAGCCGGACGCCGGCGGCAGCTCGGTGTCGCCGAGGATCGTCGTGACATTGTCGACCGGCAGGCCGAGCATCTCGGCGGCAATCTGGGTGAGGATGGCATAGGTGCCGGTACCGATGTCGGTCATGTCCGTCTCGACCTTGGCGGTACCGTCGGGATCGAGCCGCACTCGCGCCTCGCTTTCGGCCAACATGTTGACCCGCACGGCCGACGCCATGCCCATGCCGATCAGCCACTCGCCCTCGCGCCGGCTGCCGGGCTCCGTCTGGCGATTGTCCCACCCGAAACGGCGCGCGCCTTCCTTCAGCGCTTCCGCAAGCGTGTGCGACGAGAACGGGATGTCCTTTTCGGGATCGCGATCGGGAATGTTCCGCAGCCGCAACTCCACCGGATCAAGGCCCGTGGCGACCGCCAACTCGTCCATCGCCGTCTCAATGATGGTCACCCCCACTGCCTCGCCCGGCGCGCGCACGGAGCCCGCACAGGTCCGGTTCAGCCGCGCGATCTGGTGCACGATGCGCCGGTTCTCGCCGCGGTAGAGAAAATGCGTCGCCTGCGCCACGGGCTCGGAGAACACTTCGTCGGGCAGATTCGAGACCAGGCTTTCATGCGAAATCCCCGTCAGCCGACCGTCGGCGTCGGCGGCAAGGCGGACGCGCTGGCGCGTTTCCGAGCGACGCATCGTCGTCTCGAACACCTGCTGGCGGGTGAGCGCCACCGACACGGGACGTCCGACCTCCTTGGCGCCAAGCGCCGCGGCGACCGCCTCCGGGGCGATGCCGAGCTTCGACCCGAAGCCGCCGCCGACATAGGGCGACAGAATGCGCACTTTCTCGGGCTCGATGCCCAGCGAGTCGGCCAGCTCATTGCGGTTGTATTTCAGCATCTGGTAGCTGCCACGTAGAAGCAGTGTGTCGCCGTCCCAGACCGCGACCGAGGCGTGCGGTTCCATCGCGGCGCTGTTGTGGCTTGGCGTGCGGTAAATCTCGTCCACGGTGAACGCTGCCTCGGCCATGGCGCGGTCAAGATCGCCTTGCTCGAGCTGCTTCTTCTTCGGCGTCTCCAGCGAGACGCCTTCGGCTTCGGCGTCGATCACCGGGTCGGCGCCCGTCTCCAGCGTCAGCTTGAGCGCCTGCGCGCCGTGTCGGGCCTGCTCGAATGTCTCGGCAACGACGAGCGCGACCGGCTGGCCGAAATAGGCAATGTCGGACGCACCCTGGACCGGCGCTTCGTCAGCGGTGCCCTGGGCCGGATTACGCAGGAACTTGTCGCCGGTCAGGACCGCGAGGACGCCCGGCATCGCCGTAACCGCCTCCGTATCCATGCCGCTCAGCCTGCCGCGGGCGATCGTCGCGCGTACCAGCACGCCGTGCGCCATGCCCTCCGGATGCCATTCATGCGCGTAGGGCGCCCGGCCGGAGACCTTGAGCGGCCCCTCGGGGCGGTCGAGCGGCTGGCCGATCACACCCTGAACCATATCGTCCAAACGGTGACGGCGATCGACCTCGTCCATCTTCAAATATGCGCTCATGCGGCGTCTCCTGTCGCGGTGGCCTCGGCGAGCACCGCCTTGAGCGTGCTGCGGGCCAGCGGTATCTTGAAGTCGTTGTGGCCATGGCCCTTCGCATCGCGAAGCAACGCGTCGGCGGCTCGGTCGAACAACGCCTCCGACGGGGCCTCCGCCTGGAGCAGCTTCTCGACTTCGAGATTGCGCCAGGGCATCGGCGCGAGGCCGCCGAAGGCGAGCGAAGCCTCGCCGATCCGCCCCCCATCCATGCGCACGATCGCGGCGACCGAGACCAGCGCGAAAGCATACGAGGCGCGATCGCGCACCTTGCGGTAGAGATGGCAGCCGCCCACGGGTTTGGGCAACACCACGGCGGTGATCAATTCGCCGGGTTCAAGCGTGGTCTCCACCTGCGGCGTGTCGCCGGGCAAGCGATAAAAGGCGCCGAGCGGCAGGGTGCGGGTGGCGCCGCCGGGTGCCTCCAGATTCACCTCGGCGCCAAGCGCGCGCATTGCCACCGCCATGTCGCTCGGATGCGTGGCGATGCAGCGTTCGCTGGCGCCGAGGATCGCATGGATGCGGTTGAAGCCGCCGATCGCGCCGCAGCCGGAGCCCGGCTCGCGCTTGTTGCATGGTGTGGCAGTGTCATAGAAATAGTTGCAGCGCGTCCGCTGCAGGAGATTGCCACCGGTGGTGGCCTTGTTGCGGAGCTGCCCACTTGCCCCCGCGAGCAGTGCCCGCGACAGTACCGCGTAGTCCCGCCGCACGCGGGGATCGGCCGCCAGGTCGCTGTTGGTGACGAGGGCGCCGATGCGCAATCCGCCGTCATCCGTCACGGTGATCCCGTCAAGATCCAGTCGGTTGATGTCGACGACCTTGGCGGGCGCCATGACCTCGAGTTTCATCAGGTCGAGGAGGTTGGTGCCCCCGGCGATGAAGGCGGCGTCTCCACCGGCTGCCGCGTGCGTCGCGCCGCCGGTCTGTTCCGCCCGAATGTAGTCGAAAGGTTTCATTCGCCCGCCTCCGAATGGACGTGGCGGATGGCGTCGACAATATTCGGGTAGCAGGAGCATCGGCACAGATTACCGCTCATCCGCTCCGAGATTTCCGCGTCGGTCAGGTCCGGCGCGTTTTCAACGCCGTTGCTGACATGGCTCGGCCATCCGTCCTTCACCTCGTCGAGCATGCCGACAGCGGAGACGATCTGCCCCGGCGTGCAATAGCCGCACTGGAAACCGTCGTGATGCAGGAAGCTTTCCTGCATGGGATGCAGATTCCCGGGAGCACCGAGGCCTTCGATGGTCGTGATCTCGTCCCCTTCGTGCATGACGGCGAGCGTCAGACAGGAGTTGACCCGGCGGCCGTTGACAAGGACGGTGCAGGCGCCGCACTGGCCATGGTCGCATCCCTTCTTGGTACCGGTCAGTTCGAGGTGGTTGCGCAACGCATCGAGCAGTGTCGTCCGGACATCGATGTCGAGTCGATGCTCGGCACCGTTGATGGTGAGTTGGATCACGATTGTTCCCTTCGGTTTCGTCATCCGCCGCCGGCTGAAAGGAGCTTGAGGCTGGAATGGTTCGAAATCAGAAGGGTTAACTAGATAGCGGCGGAAAGGTTCGCGCCACTGCGGCGTTACGCCGCCGTGCCATGCCGTTCTCAGTCTCGATCCGCGGTTGATCGGACAGCCGGTCCCGTTCGCTCCAGCTCCGCCAAGTGATCGATCACCTTCTCCAACAGCCAATACCACGCCTGTTCCTCGTCGGGGCCGGCGGTCTTGTCGATCGCAATCTTCAAGTAAGCGATCTCGTCCTCGATCTTCTCGGCCGGCAGCATATGGAGCCGGCTGACCAGGATCGCCGCCTCCAGCACCGCGGCCTTGGCCCGGTTCATCCCCTGGAACGGCCGGTGCTGACCGGAGGCCGCGACCCGGCAGGTAAAGCGCGGCCGCTGCGCGTCCGGCGTGACGGTGACGACTTCCAGAACGTCATGGGCGAGCGCCGCCTCGAGCCGCGGCACGTTGCAGCCCTCGATCGACGTCAGCGGCCAGTCCTTGCGCCCGGTCAGGCAGCCGGCGAAGATCTTGGCCTCGTCGGTATAGTTGACGACGGCGACTCCGGTC
Source organism: Aurantimonas marianensis (assembly GCF_024195285.1). Classification (GTDB taxonomy): domain Bacteria; phylum Pseudomonadota; class Alphaproteobacteria; order Rhizobiales; family Rhizobiaceae; genus Aurantimonas; species Aurantimonas marianensis. The sequence goes on along the minus strand of NZ_JALHBS010000002.1, from coordinate 7,453 downwards.
GCCTCCAGATTGACCAGCGTCGTCGAGGGGCGGAATGGCGCGACCACCCAGCCTTCGCCGTCCTGGATAATCCCGAGCGGCGCGATGTGACCCTCGCCCGAAGCGGAGCAGGTGGTCAGGATGGTCTCGCGGATATAGGGCATCGCTCTCTCTTGATGGAAGCCGCAGGGCGATCCGCCGCTACGATGATGGCGTCTTCGCCTTTAACGTGTGCCCCGCCGCTTCGAGCCTCGTCCGGTCCTCCTCGCGCGGCGGCGCGGCGACGCCGAAATCGAGCGATCCGTCTTGGGCGTAGCGCTTGCCGAGCCGCCAGGCGATCTCCGCCTTCTGCAACTCGGCGCCGAGATAGAAGGCGTGGCCGGTGTCGCCCTCGACCGCGATCTTCGGGAAAAGCTCGAACGCGTCGGTTGCGATGAAATGGCCGTCGCGATTGTAAAGGTGGATGCCGTCCTCGGCGATCTCGATCCGGTAGTTGCGGTCCCTGATCGCCGCCGCCTGCTCGGCAAGCTCCTCCGGCGTCGATGCGAAAGGCTTGACGTCGTGCACCTGCAATAGCGCCTTCGAGTATCCGCGTGGCAGCGCGCCATCCTCGCGGGCAGCGAAGAGCATCCGCCTTGCCGCGTCATGCTCGGCGATCGTCGCCCGCGTGTGGGGACTGACATGGACGACGAGAAGGTTGCGAATCTGGAGCTCCGAGCAGACGCCCAGCAGCATTGCCGTGACACCGGACGTGTCGGCGTCGGTCAGTTCGGTGAGATTGCCGGTGCCCATCAGGATCTCGACGTCCGGAAAGGCCTGACGAAGGCGATGATAGCGGACCAGCGAGTCGGCGAAGCCGAAATGGATCGGATCGAGGATCGGGTCGGCAATAAAGGCGATGCCCATTTCCCGCGCGCCGGCGACCGCCCGTTCCAGCGAGCCGAAATCCCGCGGTTTCGCCGGCACGAGAATCGGCACCGCTTCCCCCTCCCCGGCGATCGCCAGCGTCGCCTCGGTCAGGGACAGGAGGAAGTCGGCCCCCGCACGGTTGCCCCGGGCAAGCTCGTTCGAATCGGCGGAATCGACGCTGACACGGTGACCCTCGCCCTTCAGCGCCCGCACCGCGTCTTCCAGGTGGGCAAAGGGCGTTTCGGGCAGGCAGCCGAGGTCGATGACGTCGGCGCCGGCCGCCCGCATCGCCTCTGCCCGCCGGACGATCTCGTCGACGGTCAGTGCCGAGGCATCGACGATTTCGGCGAAGATGCGCATGTCGTGCCGCGACAGATCCGGCGGCGCGCCCTTGCGGCCGAGAAAGGCGGGCAAATCCGCCAGCTCATCCGGCCCGCGCACGAAAGGGACCCCGAAATGTTGCGAGAGGTGGTCGATATCCGCCCGGCAGCGGCCGGGCAGGATGACGCGATCCGCTACCACCGGCTGTTCCAGCCGCCGCGCGATGATCTCGCCGGTGGCAAGCGCCGCGACCTTGACGCCGATGTCGGCGATCGCCCAGTCGAATTCGGTCGCTCCGAGCCCTTGCAGCAGGCGTTCGAGACGGGGCCGCGCCAGATGTCCGGTCAGAAAGAGCAGCTTTTCCGTCGCCATGACCGGCTATGTCGACCATTCCGGAGTGGTTGCAAAGCCGCCGGGCGGGCGGAGCGCCAAGCCCGGATCGCCGCGACTTCGTCTCACCCGGCGTTTGCCGCAACGAGCGCGCGTCGTCGCATGACCGGATGCCCCGGAATCTGGCCCTCGGCGAGGCGCAGCCCGGCGAGCGACAGGTCGGCGGGCCCCGCGACATAGACCTGCGTCGACGGGTGAAGAAGATCGGTGAAGCTTTCGTCGACGATCTGCGCCCCGGCGAGGGCGTCGATCGTGGCGTTTTCCGGCAGATCGATCTGCTTGCATAGGCAAAGCCGCGCCCCGGGCAGTCGTCCCGCCAGCCAGGCGGCGAGGCTGTCGGAAGTCACACTCCAGTCCCTGGCGATCTCGGGCGCTGAAAGGACCAGATGGCGTGGCATCCAGACCGGAATGTGTCCGCGCTCAAGGGCCGCCAGGATCGCGGCTTCGTCCGTCGCCTTCACCATCCGCTTGCCGAGAGAGGCGAGCGCGCAGCCGCACTGTTCCATGGCCAGGATCGCCATCTCGTGCGCCGCCTCGTCGCCGTATCCCATGCGCGGCTGGTAACGCCGCACGGCATTGGCGAATGGCCCGCCGCCCGGCACCACGACGATCGGTAATCGCGCCTGCTCGATCGCCGCGACCCAGCGGGAAAGGTCGGATGACGCGGCGCAACTCCCGCCGAACTTGACGACCAGAATATCCTTCATGCTTTGCCCACCTGCCCTTCGGATGCGTCTCTCCCCGAGATGCGAGGCCGGCCGGCCTTGCGTCTCATTCTCACCGGCAGCCTTGTTCGGCGGCTCGAATTATCCGCGGGAGCCAGGTGGCGCCCAGCGGTTGACGATCAGCAAACGACGCTTCGCGGCCGCTGTAAAGTGCTGATTTTGCATGGCCGCTTTCTAGCCTACGGGGCGGAAGCCGCGCGCCCTCGCGTGACCGCGATCCCGACCGCCGCCGGGCCGAGCTCGAGCTTCTCGACCCGCACCGTCACTTCGCGGACCCGAGCGTCGGCGAGCACGGTGTCGGCGAGTTCCAGCGCCAGCGTCTCGACAAGGTCCGTGTGCCCCCGCTCCGCAAGGCTGCGGATCGCGTCGATAATCACGTCGTAGGAATAGATCTCGGCCATCGTCCGCACGCCCGCGACGATCGGGTCGATCTCGGCTTCGACGGAAAATCGCACCTGTTGCGCGCGGCCGCGCTCGTGGCCATAGGCGCCGATTTCCATCGGCAAGGTGAAGTCGCGCACGAATATAAGGTCGCCGCGCCCCGCCGCCGGCACGGAGTGTGAGTTGGACGCCGTCTCCGCCGGGATCAGCGCGCGGATCGCCCGCACCGCACCGAGATCGACCGGCCCGTCCCGCGGCCCCGCCGTCAGGGCGCCGCGAAAGCCGAGATAGTCGGGTTCAAGCACCGCGAGCCGCGGCACATCGGGCGGCTCCAGCGATCCGGCGAGCCCGGTCAGCAGCCCGAGGTTTCTCGCGGTCGCCACGAAATCCCCTAATGCGGCCAACGACAGCTGCTTGAGCAGCCGGCCGCTGGATTTGCCGATCGTGTCGATCATCGCGCCGGCAAATCCGGCCTCGGCCAGCACCGGCAACAGCGTGAAGTCCGGATCGCCATCGGCGAAGAACACCGCGATCAGCCGGGTACGGGACGCTGGCTCCCGCAACGCCGCGATCACCGCGAGCCTCTCCTCGCGGCTCGCCGGAAACAGGCCGATCTTCACATAGTCGGCCGCCCGCCGTGCCTCGACAGCGCGCCTGACGACGTCCGGCTGCATCGGCAGGTCGCCGGCCACCGCCGAGACCGGCCGCCGGCCGGCGACGGCCCGCAGCGTCGCCTCGAGAACCGATGGCGACACCGCGCCGAGTGCGCCACGCGACGGGTCCTTCAGGTCGACGAAATCGGCGCCGCCTTCGATGACGATCTCGGCCTCCTCGGGGCCGGTGACGCTGGCCAGCAGGCGGATCAAGGCGCCGCCTCGAACTGTCTTTTCAGGACGTTCTTCCACAGATAGGCGATCCCCCGCCGCCAGCTTTCGTCGGTGTTGGAGCGGATGTCGGCGCTGCCGCGCGCGATCGCCTGCCCGCTCTTCACGTCGAAGGCATAGGCGTTGATGTTGAGTATGAGGTTCGACACCTTCTGGACGGTACCGGTGACGGCGATGTCGGCGCCGAGCGTCTTGGCGAAGCTCAGCGCGCAATTGCCGCAGCTTTCCAGATTCTGCGCCAGCGCCTTGTCGCGCACCGGCGCGATGTCGACGCTGGCATAGCCTTCGAGCTTATCGATATCCTCTCGCAACGCCGGCGCCATGGTTTCAAGCCGCACCTGCTCGTCCGGGTTCTTTCCGATCATCGAACCTTCGAGGGACGAATCGATCAGTTCGAAATCGAACACGGCAACAGTCTTTTCCGCCGCGAAGGCGGGAGTGGCCAGAAGCAGTGCCAGGACAACGGGAAAAAATCGCGCTTGTCTCGGGATGCCGGGTCCGTAACACATGAGAGCTCTCGTCCGTCCAAGATGCGGCGCCCAACCACAGGGGCGATTCATAGCCGCTGAAGGGTGGAGCGCAAACGCTAATTTGCGAGGGTCGGCCACCGGAGCCGACGTCGATACGGGAGGAACCGACCTTGTCGAAGAGAACCGCAGACCGCTTGCGGCGGGCCCTTTACGGGACCGCGATGCTCATGCTCCTGACGACCGGAGCGCCCGCACAGACCGCAACCGCCCCCGCGCCAGCCGCCGCCGCGACCGCCCCCGCGCCAGCCGCCGCCGCGACCGCCCAGCCCGCGGCGCAGACGGTGAAGATCGGCTTCCTGCGCAGCTACGAGCGTACCCTCGCCCTGTCTGCCCTCGACATTCCGCCGGCCGACATCGGCCTTGCCGGCGCGACGGTGGCGATCGCCGACAACAACACCACCGGCTCCTTCATGGGCCAGGACTTCACCCTCGACGTGACCACCCTCGCCCCCGGCGACGACGTGACCCAGCCGGCGCAAGACATGCTCGCGAGCGGTATCCACTACATCGTCACCGATCTGTCGCCGGAGGATACGCTGACAGTGGCCGATCTCGCCAAGGCGCAGAACGCCCTTGTCCTCAATGCCGGCGCGACCGACGACCGGCTGCGCGGCGAGGGCTGCCGCGCCAACCTGCTGCACACTGCTCCCTCGCGCGCGATGCTGACCGATGGTCTCGCGCAATACCTCATGTGGAAGCAGTGGCGGAACTGGGCGCTGGTCGAGGGCGACCACGAAAACGACCGGCTTTTCGCCGCGGCGCTGAAGCGCTCCGCCAAGAAATTCGGCGGCAAGATCGTCGCGGAAAAGATCTTCGAGGACAAGGGCGGCGCCCGCGCCACCGATTCCGGCCAGGCGCTGGTGCAGCGCCAGATCCCGGTGTTCCTGCAGGATCTGCCCGAGCACGACGTCCTCCTGGTTGCCGACGAGAGCGAGGTGTTCGGCACCTATGTGCCCTGGCGCACCTGGCTGCCGCGCCCGGTCGCCGGCACCGCCGGTCTGGTACCCGGCTCCTGGCATCCGGCCAGCGAGCAATGGGGCGGCGCGCAGATCCAGAACCGCTTCCAGGATGTCGCCGGCCGCCGCATGGAATCGAAGGACATGCAGGTCTGGACGGCGATAAGGGTGATCGGCGAGGCCGCATCGCGCACCGGGTCGGCCGACCCGGCGACGATCGACGCCTTCATCAAGGGGCCGGATTTCACCGTCGCCGCCTTCAAGGGCCAGCGGCTGACGTTTCGCGACTGGGACTGGCAATTGCGCCAGCCGGTGCTCTTGGGCACCGAAGCCTCGGTGGTCTCCGCCTCGCCGCAGGAGGGCTTTTTGCACCGGATCTCCGAACTCGACACGCTCGGCGTCGACAGGCCGGAGACGGCATGCGACATGGGGGAATGACCCGAAAGACCGCCGCCTCCTCCGCGACTGGCAGCACGCGTCCCGCCGCCGGATTCTGGGACAGAAACGCGGCCCGCTACGCCCGGCGCCCGATCGCCGATGAGGCCACCTACCGGACCAAGCTGCGGATTACCCGCGACTATCTGCAGCCCGACATGGAGGTTCTGGAGCTCGGTTGCGGTACCGGCTCGACGGCGATCGCCCACGCCCCTTACGTCAGTCACATCCGGGCGACCGACATTTCCCCGAACATGATCGCCATCGCCCGCGAGAGAGCCAAGGAGGGCGGCGTCGCGAACGTCTCGTTCGAATGCGCGGCGATCGAGGACATTGCCGCCCCCGAGGAAAGCTTCGACGCGATCCTCGCCCTCAACCTCCTGCATCTCGTGGAGGACAGGGACGGCGTCATCGCCAGGGTCGCGGCCCTCCTGAAGCCGGGCGGCGCCTTCGTCACCAGCACCGCATGTCTGGCGGACGGGATGAAATGGTTCAAGCTGGTGGCACCGATCGGCCGGCTTTTCGGCGTCTTCCCCCTCGTCAGGGTCTTCGGCAAGGCGGATCTCGAAGCCAGCCTGAAGCGGCACGGCTTCACCATCGCCCACGACTGGCAGCCGACAAAGAACCCGGTGGTCTTCCTCGTCGCGGTGAAGGCTAGTGGCGCCACCTGAGCCACTCGCCATGCTGTGGTGGACCGGGCGCGGCAGACAGGACCCTTCGGGCCACGCACCGGTGGACGAGCATCCACCCTCGATCCACCGGTTCGAGTCTCAGGCTGTTTCGGCTCGTTGCGAACGCGCTGGCCGAGCGTCCTCCTCGATCGTCACCTGCCGCATGGCCTCCGCCGTCAATCTTGCGAGGAGGGCGGGGATTTCGTCGGCGGGTCTGGCCGGGCTGAAATGGTAGCCCTGAACTTCCGAGCAGCCTTGCAGCCTCAGATAGTCGAGCTGTTCACGGCTCTCCACGCCCTCCGCCGTGGTCGCCATGCCGAGATTTCTCGCCAGCTCGGTGATCGCCTTGATGATCGCGCCACTTCCGCGATTCGCCGGAATTTCGTCGATGAAGCTCTTGTCGATCTTGATCTTGTCGAAGGGAAAGCTGCGAAGATATCCCAGGCTGGAATAACCGGTGCCGAAATCATCCATGACGATGTGCGCGCCGAGGCGGCGCAAGTCGCCCAGGATCTGCAAATTCGCCTCGCTGTCGTTCAAAAGGACGGATTCGGTGATCTCCAATTCCAGCCGACCGGCATCGAGACCCGCCTGGTTCAGTGACTCGGCCACCACGGAGACGTGGTTACGGTCCCCGAATTGCAACGGCGACAGATTGACAGCGACCCTGATGTCCCGCGGCCACTCCGCGGCCGCGCGACAGGCTTGCCGGATCACCCACCCTCCCAGCCGGCCGATGAGGCCGGCCTCCTCGGCCACCGGAATGAATTCGTTTGGCGGGATGGAGCCGTGCAACGGGTGGTTCCACCGCAACAGGGATTCAAAGGCGACCACACGCCCGGAGGCGACGTCCATGATCGGTTGGAAATGCAGCGTGAACTGCTCGTCCTGAATTGCCTGGCGCAAATCCATCTCAAGTTGGCGCCGGCGTATCATGGCCGAGTCCATGCCCTGCTCGAAAAAGCGGAAGACCCCGCGCCCCTCGGCCTTCGCGCGATAAAGCGCCATATCGGCGTTCCGGACGATATCTTCCGGAGTCGTGGTCGCCTCGGTGCCGCGCGCGATGCCGATGCTTATGCCCACGGTGACATGGTGACCATCCAGATCGAACGGCTCCGCCATCGCGTCGATGATGTGCTGGGCCAGTCGCTCCAGCTCGGCCCGATCTCCCGCATCGGGAATGATGAGGGCGAATTCGTCGCCGCTGAGACGGCCCACGATCCCTCTGCCGGCAACGGTCCGGGTCAGTCGTTTCGACATCGTCTTCAAGAG
>NZ_JALHBS010000019.1 GCF_024195285.1 Aurantimonas marianensis | reverse complement strand
TCGGCCTGCCCGAGGTGATCGGCGGCGAGCGCAACTGGGACTATCGCTTCACCTGGGTGCGCGATGCCGCCTTCACACTCTACAGCCTGTCACGCCTCGGCTATTACGACGAAGCGGAGGCCTTCGTCCATTTCCTCATGGTCCGCGCCGTGGAAACCGGCGAGTCGGGTCTGCAGATCATGTACGGCATGGACGGCTCGGAGCACCTGCCGGAATCCGATCTCGATCATCTCGACGGCTATTTCGGCTCACAGCCCGTGCGGATCGGCAACGAAGCCTACAGCCAGCGCCAGATGGACATCTACGGCGAGTTCATGGATGCGGTCTATATCGCGTCCAAGGCTCGCGGAAAGCCCGCCTATTCCGTCTGGAAAAAGCTCTCCGGCATTCTCGACTGGCTCTGTGACAATTGGCAACTGCCCGACAAGGGCATCTGGGAAAGCCGGGGCGAGCCGCACGAGTTTCTGTCGTCCCGGCTGATGTGCTGGGTGGCGCTCGATCGCGGCCTTCGGATCGCCCACGACCAGTCGATGCCCGCCGATATCATTCGCTGGCGCGAACAGCGCGATCTCATTCAACAATCGATCCTCGAGGAATTCTGGGATCCGGACATGGGCGCCTTTACCCAGTTCAAGGGCAGCAAGGCGCTTGACGCCGTCGTGCTGCTCATGCCGCTGGTCAAGTTCATCAACCCGCGCGACCCGATGTGGACATCGACCCTGAAGGCCGTCAAACGCCATCTCGTCCACGACTGCCTGGTCAAGCGCTACATCAACACCGAGGAGAACCACGACGGCCTCGAGGGGGAAGAGGGCGCCTTCACCATCTGCTCCTTCTGGTATGTCGAGGCGTTGGCGCGGACTGGATACGTCGCCGAGGCCCGGTTGCTATTCGAAAAACTGCATACCTACGCCAATCATCTCGGGCTGTATTCCGAGGAATTGTCGTCGGCCGGCGATCATTTGGGCAATTTCCCGCAAGGCCTGACGCATCTTTCGCTGATTTCCGCAGCCATTTGGCTGGATCGGGCGTTGAACGGCGACAAGCAGGATCCGAACTATTTCGAATTCCAGATGCTGGAGGATCCCAATGGCATCTTCTAAGGGCCTCCACCTTGCGGGGCAGACCGCCATCGTGACCGGTTCCTCATCCGGGATCGGCGCCGGAACGGCCAGGGAACTGGCAAGCGCGGGCGCGGACGTCGTCATCAATTTTCACGACTCGGAGCGTGACGCCGAAGCGGTCGTCGTGGATATCGAGGCCATGGGACGGCGATCCTTCAAGATCGCGGCGGACGTTTCCAGCGAGCCCGACGTAATCGCCATGTTCGATGAGGCGGAGACGCGCCTCGGACCCATCGACATCGTCGTATCCAATGCCGGCATGCAGAAGGACGCTCCGATCGCGAAGATGGGCCTCGACGACTGGAACGCGGTGATCGGCATCAACCTGACCGGCGCTTTCCTGGTCGGGCGGGAGGCGGTCCGGCGGTTCCGCGGTAAAGGACCGCGGGAGGATGTCAGTCCGGCGCTTGGCAAGCTGGTTTTCGTCTCCTCCGTCCACCAGACCGTGCCCTGGGCCTTCCACGCCAATTACGCCGCTTCCAAGGGCGGCATCGACATGCTCATGCGCTCGATCGCCCAAGAGGTCGCGGCGGAAAAGATCCGCGTGAATTCGGTCGCACCCGGTGCCATCGCGACGGCCATCAACGCCGACGAGCGCGAGAACGATCGCGACGCGATGCTCGAGCTCATTCCCTATGGCCGGATCGGCGAGCCGACCGACGTCGGCCGCGCCGTTGCCTGGATGGTCTCCGACGCGGCCGACTATCTGAACGGACAGACCATCTTCCTCGACGGCGGCATGACGCTGTATCCCGGCTTCAAGGGTAATGGCTGAACGGCCGACATCGAGGGAAAACCTCCGCCCTGCCCTTTCCATTCGCATCTGCTATGGAGGCGCGTTCAATCGCGTCGTTTCGCACGGTTCGCGGCCGATGCAGCAAAAGGAGAAGCGCCATGGCCCTGAACGGCAAGGTCGCGATCGTTACCGGCGGCGCCAAGGGAATCGGCTACGCGATTTCCCGCCGCTTCATCGAGGAAGGTGCCAAGGTCGTCATCGCCGACGTCGACGAAAAGGCGGCTGCCGCGGCGGCCGATGGTCTGAGTGACCTCGGCGAGATCCGCTCGATCGTCTGCAACGTCGCCGACCGGCTGCACGTCCACAACCTCCTCGCCACCGCTCTCGACCAGTTCGGCGACGTCGATATCCTGGTCAACAATGCCGGGATCGTTCACAAGGCCGATTTCCTCGACCTTGAAGAGGAAGCGTTCGACCGCGTCTTGAACATCAATCTGAAGGGATCCTTCCTCTGCGGCCAGGCGGTTGCCCGTCATCTGGTCGAAAAGGTCAAGGCCGGCGGCACTCCCGGCGCGATCGTCAACATGTCGTCGGTCAACGCCGTCTTCGCGATTGCCGACCAGGTCGGCTATTCGGTCTCGAAGGGCGGCATCAATCAGCTGACCAAGGTGATGGCGCTGTCGCTGGCGCCGCACGGCATTCGCGTCAACGCCATCGGTCCCGGATCGATCATGACGGACATGCTGCGCGCGGTGGCCGAGGACAAGGAAGCCTCGCGGCGCATCCTGTCGCGTACGCCGCTGGGGCGGATCGGCGAGCCCGAGGAGATCGCGGCGATCGCCGCATTCCTGGCGTCCGACGATGCCAGCTATATCACCGGCCAGACGATCTATGCCGATGGCGGCCGTCTTGGCCTCAACTATACGGTGAATGTCGCGGAAGAGGACTGACACCAAGCTTCCGTGATGGGAATAAAGCGACGGCGCCGGATTGCTCCGACGCCGCATCGTTCTGCCGCTGGGCCTGAGGGCCTTTCGTCAGCCCTGCTCCTCGCCGTCCTCAGATTCGCTGCCGCGCATCGAGGTGAGCTTGGCGAACACCGCGGCCGCATCCAGTTCCTCGTCCTCGGCGGCTGTTTCGCCGCGGCCCCAGTTCTGCGTCTGCGACGCCGACAACAGCCGCTCTTCTTCCGCCAGTTCTTCCGGCCGCACGATACCGCGAGAGGCCTTTTCGACTTCCAGGTCGAGATTGATCTGCGTGCAAAGACCGAGCGTCACCGGGTCCATCGGCTGGAGATTGGCGGAATTCCAATGGGTTCGATCGCGAATTTGCTGGATGGTGTTCTTGGTCGTGCCGACTAGGCGGGAAATCTGCGGATCCTTCAGCTCCGGATGGTTGCGTACCAGCCAGAGGATCGCGTTCGGCCGGTCCTGGCGTTTGGAGACGGGCGTGTAGCGCGGCGCCTTGCGCTTGGTTTCCGGCACACGGACCTTCGGCGTCGCCAGCTTCAGCTTGCGATTGGGGTCCTGTTCCGCCGCCTCGATCTCCTCGCGCGATAGCTGCCCGGTCATGATCGGGTCGAGCCCCTTGATGCCCTGCGCTGATTCGCCATCCGCGATCGCCTTGACCTCCAGATGATGCAGCGTACAGAAATCCGCGATCTGTTCGAAGGACAGCGAGGTGTTGTCGACGAGCCATACGGCCGTCGCCTTCGGCATCAATAATTGCTGTGCCACGAATACAATCCTCCTTAGTGCCTGCCCCGGGAGGCAAGCCGTGGATGTTCAACCACATGTCCGGGAATTCGGCCGCTCTTATAGGCGCCTCACCGCGGCGACGCAAGGAAATCGAAACGAATTATCGGGATCGGAGGATCGGTACGGCACGGGCGGCAGCAACAGCCGGTCGTTCGCCTGTGACGACGATGCGGTTGCACCGGAAGCGAGCACGCCGGGCCGCTATGCCGATCACCGACAGCGGATTTGCGGCCAGCCGACGCCTGACGGAAAATGCGGCGCTCCGTTCCGGCCGATCCGCAACCCCGAAACCTTCCACGGCATACGCAAGGGCGGCGGTCACCTCACATCGAGACAACCGCCAACAGGGTCACTTGATGGTGACCGTGCCGACCATGCCGGCTTCCTTATGCCCTTCGATCCCGCATTCGATGGGAATATTCTCGCCCGTCTGAACCGGCACGATGAACCATTCGGCTTCGCGATTGGGTCCGACCTCGACCTCAGTCACGAGGCCCTTGATTTCGGCCACCAGGCCGCCCGACGGATCGGCGATCTCGACCTTGCGGGTGAAAATCTTCTCGATGAATTCATGGCCCTCGATCTCGTGCTTTGCCTCATCGACATTTTTCAGCACGATCTTGTAGGCCTTGCCGGTTTCCAGCTCGATATTGTCCGGCTTGAAATACATCTTGTCACCTGATGCGCCCATTTCGATGACGATTTCCGTGGGGTCCGCCCGGCTGAGGTCTCCGGCGGCCTGAGCGGCCGATGACAACAAAAGTGCGGCGGCCGGAATCAAGATCGCGATCCGTTTCATCCGTTGATCTCCTTTGGAAGGCCTTTGCCCTTGGCACCGTAGGTCGAAAGGCACTTGCGGTGATTGACCCAAATCAACGGGGTTCGCTTTGCTCGGTCTCCATCGCCGCCGGCATCCGGCGGCCCGGACCCTTTCACGGTCTCCGAGGCGGCACGCAAACGGCGGCGAGGCGCTTATGCACCGGTTTCGACAGGCAGCCCTGCGGCACGCCACTCCGGATAGCCGTCCTCCAGGCGATGGGCCACCAGTCCACGCGAACGCAAGGCGGCAACCACCTCGAAGGAAAAGACGCACCAGGGGCCGCGGCAATAGGCGACGATTTCATGGCCCGGATCAAGTTCGCCAAGCCGCGCTTCGAGCTCGCCCGCAGGGACGTTGATCGCGCCCGGCAGGTGGCCGGAGGCGAACTCGTCCGCCGGGCGGACATCCAGGACGGTGACCCGGCCATCGCTTGCGCGGGCCATCAACTCCCCGCGCGTCACGGGTTCGAGCGTGTCCCGCGCGTCGAAATACGATCGCCGGATCTGTGCGACTTCCGCGAGGGTTCGCGTTCCCAGCCGCGACAGCGCCGCCATCAGATCAAGCACCGCGTCGTCGGCGAGACGATAGCGCACGAATTTGCCGTCCCGCCGCGCCGCGACCAGACCGGCCCGCTTCATCTGCTGGAGATGATGCGAGACATTGGCAAGCGGAAGCCTTACCCGCGCGGCCAAGCCGTCCACGCTACGCTCGCCCTGCGCCAGATGCTCCAGCATCTCCAGACGATGAGACGAGCCGAGCGCCTTCGCCACCACCGCGAACTCCGCGTAGAGGGCCTGCTTCGGGCCGATTGACATCGTTGCCACGCTCTCACTATATCATTCAAAGGTTCGTTTGAATGTAATGCGAAGCGGATCATATAACAAGCCAATCGCGCAAAGGATGGCCGCATGACCGAGACCCTTCTGGCAAACGAACCGATCATCCGTGTGTCCCTCTTCCTCGGCATCCTCCTCGCCATGGCGCTCTGGGAGGTCGCGGCGCCGCGGCGACGGCGGGAAATCCCCCGCCTTTTGCGCTGGACCAACAATCTCGGCGTTGTCGTCGTCGACACGCTGCTGGTCCGTCTCACCTTTCCGATCGTCGCGGTGGGTCTGGCGCTGATCGCCGAAGAGCGAGGCTGGGGCCTGTTCAACGTCTTCGACGTGCCGGCCTGGGTCGCGGTGATCGTGGCGATTCTGGCGCTCGACCTGGCGATCTACCTGCAACACGTGATGTTTCATGCCGTGCCCGCCCTGTGGCGGCTGCACCGCATGCATCACGCCGATCTGGAATTCGACGTGACCACCGGTTTGCGCTTCCACCCGGTCGAGATCCTGTTGTCGATGGGGATCAAGCTGGCGGTCGTCGCCGCGCTCGGTCCACCGGCGGTGGCGGTACTGATCTTCGAGGTGCTCTTGAACGGCACAGCCATGTTCAACCACAGCAACATCCGCATCCCGCTGGCCGTCGACCGGGTTTTGCGCTGGTTCATGGTGACGCCCGACATGCACCGGGTCCACCATTCCATCCATCCGAGCGAGACCAACAGCAATTTCGGCTTCAACATGCCGTGGTGGGACCGCCTGCTCGGCACCTACCGGGCGCAGCCCCGTGACGGTCACGAGGCGATGACCATCGGCATCGAGCAGTTCCGCACCCGCCGCGATCTCTGGCTCGACCGGATGCTGCTCCAGCCGGTCAAGGGACCGGCGAGCGGCTACGCGATCAATCGAAGGCGCGGGGAAAGGGCCGAGGACGGCCCCCGCACGGATTGACGGTGATCGGCGCGACCTCCGCAGGGCTCTCGACCGGCCGCCGGCGCGCTGTTCTCCCGGCGCCGGCCAACGCAATCAAAGGACCAACGCATGAATGAGACCACAGGACACCGCGGCAACGGACCGTGGTCCCGAACCGCGCTCGGCGGCTTCGCGCTCGGCCTGGGCGCGATCGCCGGGATCGCGGTATCGGCCATCGGCTACCGGTATGACTGGTGGCAGGTCACGACCGCGCTGAACATCTCGACCTATGCGGCCTATGCGGCGGTGCTCGGTCTCGTGCTCTCGGTCATCGGCCTCGCGCGATCGCGGCCGGGCGGCGGGCGACGCGGCTTCCTGATAGGCCTTCTCGGTCTGGCGGCCTCCCTGCCGGTCGTCGCGATGGCGGTCCAATGGGAATACGCCACCGGCGCCTATCCGCCGATCAACGACGTCAGCACCGATATCGAGGATCCGCCGGTTTTCTGGGAGATGCCCAAGCCGACCGACTATCCAGGCGGAAAGGTCGCCGAGTTGCAGCGCGAGGCCTACCCCGATCTGGCGCCCCTGGTGCTGACGGTCGCGCCTGATCAGGCCTTTGCCCTGGCTCGCGCTGTTGTCGAGGACGAAGGCTGGGAAATCGTCGCGGAAGAGTCGGAGGACGGCCAAATCGAAGCCGTCGCCGGCAGTTTCCTCTACGACTTCAAGGACGAGGTCATCATCCGCGTCACCCCTTCGGACGACGGCGCGGTCGTCGACGTCCGCTCGCGCTCGCGCACCGGGCGCCTCGATCGGGGAGTGAACGCTAAACGGATACGCGCGGTCCTTGCCGAACTGAAAGAGCGATCCGGCAACGTTTAGCCTTGAGCCCGCGCCGCGCCGGACGATGGCGCGGCGTCTTGCCGAACCAGGAGATGGTCAAGCGGAGTGAGCCGACATGCGACATCTTCTCATCCTGAACGACCCGCCCTATGGCACCGAACGCAGCTTCAATGGGCTGCGCATGGCCCACGCGCTGGCCAAGCACGAGCCTGAGGGAATCGTGACGGTGTTCCTGATGGCCGACGCGGTGGTCTGCGCGAAGAAGGGGCAAAAGACGCCCGACGGCTATTACAACATGGAGCGCATGCTGCGCCGGGTTCTCAGCGCAAATGGACGGGTGCTGCTCTGCGGCACCTGCATGGACTCGCGCGGCCTGTCCGACGACGAGGTGATCGACGGCGCCACACGCAGCACGATGAACGAATTGGCCCAGGCCACGCTGGCCGCCGACAAGGTCCTGGTGTTCTAAAAGTTTCCGGCGGGAATTACGCCGCCTTGTCGGCTCGCAGCACCATGCCGAACAGATCGCGCGGATCATTCGGGTCGGCGATCATGTCGAGTCGGTCGAAGAACGTCGTCGACGCCACCTTGTCGCGCACGTAGCGCAGCGCCGAAAAATCCTCGATCGCAAAGCCGACCGAGTCGAACAGGGTGGTCTGCCCCGCGTCGCGCCGGCCGACTGCCTCGCCGGCGATCACAGTCCACAATTCTGTCACCGGATGATCACCGGGGAGCTGCTGGATCTCCCCTTCGACGCGAGTCTGCGGCGGATATTCGACGAAAATATCCGAGCGCAGCAGGATGTCTTTGTGCAGTTCGGTCTTGCCGGGACAGTCGCCGCCGACGGCGTTGATGTGGATACCGGAGCCGACCATGTTGTCCGTCAGGATGGTCGCGTATTGCTTGTCGGCGGTCACCGTCGTGATGATCTGGGCACCCTCGACGGCGGTTTCGGCACTGTCACAGCGGACGATCTCGAAGCCCTTGCCAGCGAGGTTGCGCACGCACTTCTCGATCGCCGCCGGATCGATGTCGTAGAGCCGCAGCTTCGTGATGCCGAGCAATGCCTTGAAGGCCATGGCCTGGAACTCCGACTGCGCCCCGTTGCCGATGATCGCCATGCATCCGGCGCCCCTGGGTGCCAGATATTTAGCGGCCAGCGCCGACGTCGCCGCAGTCCTCAGCGCCGTCAGGATCGTCATCTCCGACAGCAGCACCGGATAGCCGTTGTCGACCCGCGACAGCACGCCGAACCCCGTGACGGTCTGCAGGCCCTCCCTGAAATTCTTCGGATGCCCGTTGACGTATTTGAAGCCGTAGACCTCGCCATCGCTGGTCGGCATCAGCTCGATCACGCCCTCGGCGGAATGGGAGGCGATGCGTGGGGTCTTGTCGAACAGATCCCAGCGTCGGAAATCCGCTTCGATATAGTCCGCCAGTTCCCGCAGGAATGTCTCCACCCCGACGCCGAGGACGAGCTTCATCATGTTGTCGACGCTGACGAACGGTACGATGTTGATGTTCTTCGGCGGTTTGGCGGTCATGGTCAGTAGCTCCTCGTGCGGCGGTCGAGGACCTGCCGGCCGAACAGGCTGGCGACGAGGTCGACGATCAGCTTGGCGGTGCGGCCCCGTTCATCGAGAAAGGGGTTGAGTTCGACGATATCGAGCGACGAGACCAGACCGCTGTCGTGCAGCATCTCCATCACCAGATGCGCTTCACGAAAGGTGGCGCCGCCGGGAACGGTCGTGCCGACGGCGGGAGCGATCTCGGGATCGAGGAAATCCACATCGAAACTGACATGCAGGCGGCCGTCCGCGGCCCGTACCCGGTCGAGAAAGCTGCGAAGCGGCGCCGCGATGCCGAATTCGTCGATCGCTCGCATGTCGTGGACCATAATGCCGGTCTCGACGATGCGGAGGCGCTCGGCCGGGTCGACGGAGCGAATTCCCATCATGCAGATGTTGTCGGGCCGGATCGGCTCGTCGAGGGCCGGAACCGCCCCCTCGAACCCCGGCGCCCCCGTGACATAGGCGACCGGCGTTCCGTGCAGATTGCCGCTCTTGGTGCTGTCGAGCGTGTGCAGGTCCGGATGCGCGTCGAGCCAGAGCACGAATGGCTCCCGGCCCTCCCGTCTCGCCCGCCGGGCGATGGCCGGCAGGGTTCCCGCCGCGATCGAATGATCGCCGCCCATGAAGATCGGGAGATGGTCGCCGACGAGCGACACTTCGCAGACGTCGCCGAGCATGGCGATCAGAGCGGCATAGCTCGCCAGATGGTGAACGGTTGCGTTGGCATGGGACTTCGATTCGCCGGCGGCCGCGTGAAAATTGCCCAGATCCTCCACCCGATGCCCCAACTCGGAGAGTGCGTCGACGATGCCGGCGGTCCGCAAGGCATCCGGCCCCATCAGGCAGCCGGCATAGGCACCGCCGGTGTCAGCCGGGGCACCGATCAGGGCGATGGAGCGTTGAGATGTCATCTGGGTCGCGATCCGGAAGAATTAGGTCCAGCAATTCGATCTGGATCGGATGGCGGCGACAATGCTAAAAACTGATCAAAAGGGGTATTCTTCTTCGCAAAATGGCAAGCAAAACTTCCGAAATGGACGACATCGACCGGAGGCTCGTCGGCGCCTTGCGCCGGAATGCGCGCATGGCGATTTCCGATCTGGCGGCGGAGCTCGGCGTTGCCCGCGCCACGATCCGCTCCCGCATGGACCGGCTCGTCGCCAATGGCGAAATCCTCGGTTTCACGGTGGTGCTGAAGGGCGACGCCTCGGACAGGCCGGTTCGCGGCATCACGCTCATCGAAATCGAAGGCAAGGGAAACGAGCGAATCGTGTCTCGCCTGAGGGGTTTTCCCGAAATTCAGACGATCCATTCCACCAACGGGCGTTGGGATCTGATCATCGAATTCGGCACCGAAACCCTGGCCGATCTCGACGAGGCGTTGAAGCGTCTTCGCCTGATCGACGGCATCGTCGCCAGCGAGACCAGCCTTTATCTCGCCACCCAGCGGAGCAGCAGGGCCAGCGCCCGGCGCAGGGATGAGACCATTGCGACGGGGCAGGCCCTCAAACCAGCAACATGATCACCGAGAGGACATACAGCACGAAAACGCCGACGCTCTCGAAGCCGATGTTGAACAGACCCTGCTTCTCACGCTTCAACATACCGAGAAGGATCACCGCGACCATCAGCATGGCGAACAAGGCCGTCGCCTGATCCTGCGGCGTCATCGCCACATAGATGGACCCCGGCGAAACGAAATCCGCCAGGCTGAGAAATAGCACCTCGAAGGCGTTGCCTCCTATGATATCGCCGACCGCGAGATTGACCGCGCCGATACGAACGGCAGCAACCGCGGTAACCAGTTCGGGGAGCGAGTTGGCGATCGCCGTGAAAGTGGTCCCGAACAGCGTGCTGGACACACCCGTCAGCTCGACGAGTGCGATACTGGTCTGTCCGATCAGATACCCGGCGACGGCGGTGATTGCGGCGAACAGCGCAAACAGGCTCCAGAGCCGCGTGTTGCTCCGATCCTCATCGCTTTCGGAGGGATCGGAGGTCTCTTCCGGCGTCGCATGCGTGACGGTGGCTTTCCATAGGTCGTTTTGGTGAACCGAGCGAAGCAGCAAAAGTCCGAGACCGTAGCCGACGGGAAGCACGTATGACGCCGGGTGGACCCCGGCCACCGACAATTCCGGCACGGTCGAGGCGATCAGCGCCACCGTCAACAGGCTGATCAGCAAGATACCCTGGGTGACGCCCACGGGTGTGGCCGCGGCGTGCTCCAGATTGGCACGCCGATAGAACACGTCCGCAACAGCGATGAACATTGTCTGCGCCGTCAGACCGCCGAGCGCATTGCCGATGGCAAGTTCGGGAACCCCCTGATAGGCCGTCGTCACCGATGTGATGGCACCGGGCAATGAAGTCGAGGCGCCCACGAACACCGCGCCGGCGATGATCTCGCCGAGACCCGTGCGGTCCGCCAGTTCGTCGGCGATGTGCGAAAGCTTGACGCCGGCATAGGCGATCGCCGCGGCCGAGGCCACGAAGATGGCGATATTGACGGCCATGCCGAACGAGCCGAAACCTATCATCTGGAAGCCCGGTCCCTCGCCTGCCGGCGCGCGCTCCGCGCTCGTCCTCTCCGGCTGCGCCGACCCTCCCCGGCGCCGACATCGACGAACCATTCAGCCAGCGGCCTGTCCAAGGATGGAGCGGCTCCAACCGGCCCCCTCATCGACCGGCGGCCGCCATCGTCAGGATGATCTTTCCGACATGATCCGCGTCCATGTGCCGGTGCGCCTTGGCGGCATCGGCCAGCGGATAGGTCGAGTCGATCAGCGGCTTCACCTTGCCATTGGCAAAGAGCGGACCAACCTTCTCCTCGATCTCCCGCGCGATGGCCGCCTTGAATGCGACGGAGCGATTGCGCAGCGTCGAGCCGGTCAGCGTCAGCCGCTTGCGCATGACCAGATTGAGGTCGATCTGGACTTCGGGCCCCTTGAGAAAGGCGATCTGGACGATGCGGCCGTCCTCGGCCGCGACGGCCAGGTTGCGGTTGGTATAGTCCCCGCCGACCATGTCGAGGATCAGATCGATGCCCCGCCCGCCAGTTGCCTCGCGCAGCGCCTCGACGAAATCCTCGCTGCGATAGTTGATGCACCGCTCGGCGCCGAGCCGTTCGGCCGCGCGGCATTTGTCGTCGCTGCCCGCCGTCGCGAAGACCGTGGCACCGAACGCCTTGGCGAGTTGGATCGCAGTGGTGCCGATACCGGACGTGCCGCCATGGACCAGGAAGCTCTCCCCCGCCTTCAGGCCGCCGCGTTGAAAGACGTTATGCCAGACGGTGAAGAAGGTTTCCGGAACGCCCGCCGCCGCCTCGATCGACAAAGCGCTCGGCACCGCGATGGCGTTGGTCTCGGCGACGGTGGCGTATTCGGCGTAGCCGCCGCCCGGTACCAGCGCCATCACCCGGTCGCCGGTTTTGTGCCGGCTGGCGCCCTCGCCGAGCGCCACCACGGTGCCTGCCACCTCCAGCCCCGGCCAGTCCGGCGCGCCCGGCGGCGGCGGATAGGCGCCCTGGCGCTGCAGGACGTCGGGTCGGTTGACGCCGGCGGCTTGGACCGCGACCAGGATTTCGGCCGGCCCCGGCGTCGGAACCGGGCGTTTTCCGGTCTTCAGCACTTCGGGACCGCCGAACCCGTCGAGGAGGACGGCTGTCATTTCCTGGGGGATCGTCATGAGTCGTGATATCTCCACGTGTCGGGTTCGGGTGCAAAGATAGAGAAAAACTTGCGACGACGAGAGCCGGTTAATCTTCAGGTAAGGTTTCCGGTGTTTAACTAATTCCGGTCCAGATTGATGCGTTGGCAGCCTGATGGATAGACGAAGCGGCTTCCCGCCTCGTTTGACGCCTCCCTGTTGTAAACTCCTGAGAGCCGCTCGCTGCGGCTCTTTTTTTTGCCGGCGCTTCACCCGTTAACCGGAATTAACAATTCTACGGGAGCTCGCTTGCAAACGTGGCGCTCTCGCCGCACCCTTTGACGACGCAGGATGCCTTCGATATCGCGAACTGCCGACAGATGAATTTTACGCTTGGAGGACCGTCGCGGCCGATGACGATTCAGATGACTGGTTCGAAAGACGACGACCACACCATCCGGCTGGCTGAGCATCTCGCCTTCTCGCGGTCATTCCAGCCGCTGTTCAACGAAGGCATGACGCTCGTCGACGAGACGGCGATCTATCTCGACAGCGACGGGCGGTCGGAGGCCAAGGCGCTGTCTCGCCCCGCGGCGACGCTTTATGCGGCCGAATCCATGCGCCTGACCACGCGGCTGATGCAGGTCGCGTCCTGGCTGCTGCTCCAGCGCGCCGCGAACCAGGGCGACATGTCGCGCGCCCAGGTCGAGGCCGAGAAGGTCAAGGTCCGGCTGGAGGGTTTGGGAACCGCGAAGGATTCGCCCCAATATGGCGAACTTCCGGAGGCGTTCCGCGGGCTGGTCGAGCGCGCGCTGATGCTGGAACGCCGAATAGCCATGCTCGACCGTGAGATCTATGGCGAAGTCTCCCGCGAGACACCGGACGGGCATAACCCGGTCGGCGAGCAGATCGATCTGCTGAAGACGGCCTTCAACAGCTAGCCACTTTCAACCTGTCCGGGCCAGACGGGCAAGGGCGTCGCAACCATTGCCCCTCGATCGCCTGAGAACGCCGCGTCTGCTTCAGGATCGGTCGCCGCCATTACGGCGGGACGGAACCTGACCATGCTCAGGCGCCTGCCTTTGCATCGAGCGGAGCGCTTTTAGCGCATCGATCGATAGTGGCAGGCGCGCGGCCTGTTCGACCTGTTCGTGCCGCAACCCCGCAATGTCTTCCAGAATATTGCCATCGACCTTCAGAAGCGTCTGGAAGGCCTCGCGCCGCAAGCGTTGCCGACGCCGCTCCGCCGACCAGGATCGCAACCACCCGATCACCGTCGACGATTCAGCCGACGCGGCATCGACCGGATTTGGCAGAAACAGTGAGCGTAGCATGGTGGTCTCCTTTGTCCTGAGACGACACCCTGCCGAAAGGCTATTGATGAGTCGAACGAGAAGTTATAAGACTTGCTGTGAGATTTTCGAATAGAAAAGCCCCTTCGCGAGGAAGCCGCCATGAGCCGCCCCCTGGCATCGTTGCCGAATCTCGACATGGATCTGGCCCGCACCTTCGTCGCCATCTGTGAAAGCGGAAACTTCTCCAGGGCCGCCGAGCTCGTGCACCGCACGCCGTCGGCCGTCAGCCTGCAGGTCAAGAAGCTGGAGGACATGGTCGGCCGCGCACTGTTTCGCCGGGAGCCACGAGCCGTCGTGCCGACCGGCGACGGCGAGATGCTGCTCGGCTACGCGCGCAGGCTCTTGCGGCTGAACGACGAGGCGATGGCGCGTTTCCTGGTTCCGCAGATCGAGGGGCGGGTCAGTTTCGGCGCACCGAACGATTCGGGCATCTTCGCCATTCCCGGTATTTTGAAGCGCTTTGCCTCGACGCATCCGCAGGTCGCCGTGGATGTCAGGCTCGATTACAGCGCCGAACTCCGGCGTCGCTGCGCCGCGGGCGAATTGGACGTGGCGATCGTCAGTTGCGGCGAGAAACCCAATTCTTCGAGCGAAGAAATCTACAGCGAGGCGCTTGTCTGGGTCGGGCTGCGCAATGGCCGCGCGGCCGAGCAGACGCCCCTGCCTCTGGCCTTGGCCGATCCGGGCTGTTCCTGGCGCGGCCGCGCGCTCGACGCGCTGGACAGCGTCGGCAGGGATTACCGCATCGCTTATTCAAGCGAGCTTTGTCAGGGCCAGATCGCGGCCGTCGAAGCCGATCTGGCGATAGCCCCCCTGCCCGCGAGCGTGCTGTCGCCGTCCCTGGTCCGGTTGAACGACCCGGCACGCCTGCCGCCGCTTGGCAGCTATCGCGTTTTCATGATGAAGCGGGACGGCGCCGGTCCGGCGGCCGACGCTCTGGCGCAGCATGTGTCGGAAAGCTTTCGCGATCTTGCCGACCGCCAGACGCGCATTTTCGCCTGAGCAGCATCCCCTCGGCCCGGTGTTTGCCCGACGGAAAAAGCCCGGCGCGCTTATCGCGGTCGGGCCGATGCCGTTGCCAAGACCGGAGAATGCTCCAGCCCCCAGGCGACAGATTACATGCCGAGGCCTTCGTAGCGCTTCTTGAAGCGCGACACGCGGCCACCGCGGTCGAGAAGGTGCTGGTTACCGCCGGTCCATGCCGGATGGCTGGTCGGGTCGATGTCGAGATTCATCTTGTCGCCGTCCGAACCCCAGGTCGAGCGGGTCTGATACTCGGTGCCGTTGGTCATCACCACGGTGATCGCGTGATAGTCGGGATGGATATCTTTCTTCATCGCCTTCGATCCTTGGTCTTGCCGGCTTCCCAGATATGCCGACGCCACGGCGGCCAAGCCGTCAGAACGTCTCGATGTGATGGGAACAGGTCGGCGCAATCGCTTCCAAATTCGAGGAGGAGCCTATACATGAGGGCCGGGTCGGGCACAAGGGGCGACCGCGGACACGCATGATGGGGAGGCGCGCTTGCGCGAGATGACACCGGTCGACCGCGAGACGGAGCGGAAGCGGCGCAATCTGAAACCCCTCGCGCGGCTGGTTCCCTATCTGAAGCGTTACAAGGGCAAGGTCGCCGGCGCGGTGTTCTTCCTCGCGCTGGCGGCGCTGACCACCCTGTCGCTACCGCTGGCCGTGCGGCGCGTGATCGACAACGGTTTTTCGGCGTCCGACACCGCCTTCATCGACACCTATTTCAGCATGCTGCTGGTGCTCGCCGGCCTCCTCGCCGTGGCCAGCGCCGGCCGCTATTACTTCGTCATCACGCTGGGCGAACGGGTCGTCGCGGATCTTCGCAAGGACGTCTTTTCCCATGTGACGCGGCTGTCGCCCAGTTTCTACGACCAGGCGCTGACCGGCGAAATCATCTCGCGGCTGACCGCCGATACGACGCAGATCAAATCCGCCGTTGGCTCCACCGCTTCCCTCGCCTTGCGCAATGCGATCCTGTTCTTCGGCGCCGTGACGATGATGATCGTGACGAGCCCCGGCCTGTCGCTGATCGTGATCGGCGCGATTCCGCTGATCGTGCTGCCGCTGGTCGCCTTTGGCCGCTCGGTCCGCCGACGCTCGCGTCTCGCCCAGGACACGCTCGCCAACGCCACCGCCTATGCCACGGAGGCGATCGGCGCCGTACGCACCATCCAGGCTTTCACCAGCGAGGCGGCGACGAGCGGCCGGTTTTCCTCGTCCGTCGACCGGGCCTTCGAGGCTGCCCGCTCAGCGATCCGCGCCCGCGCCTTTCTCACCGCTTTCGCCATCTTCCTGATCTTCGCCTCGGTCGTCGCGGTCCTTTGGATCGGGGCGCAACAGGTCGCCGAAGGCACCATGAGCGGCGGCACGCTGGGCCAGTTCCTACTCTATGCCGTTTTCGCGGCCGGCGCTCTCGGTCAGCTGTCGGAGGTCTGGGGCGAACTCGCCCAGGCCGCTGGCGCCGCCGAGCGCCTGACCGAACTGCTCGGCGAGGAGCCGGCGGTGAAGTCGATAGGCGAGCCGGTCGCGCTACCGGTGCCGGCGCGCGGCGAGGGCGTGTTCGAGCGCGTCAGCTTCGCCTATCCGAGCCGTCCGGACGTCTCGACCGTCCACGATCTGTCCTTCACGATCCGGCATGGCGAGACCGTCGCGATCGTCGGCCCTTCGGGCGCGGGGAAATCGACGATCTTCTCGCTGATCGAACGCTTTTACGATCCGGACGCCGGGCGCATTCTCGTCGATGGCGTGGATGCGCGGCGGGCCGACCTCGAACATCTGCGCCAGCGCATCGCGCTGGTGCCGCAGGACGTGACGATCTTCGCCGCGAGCGCGGCCGACAATATCGGCTTCGGCGATCCGGATGCCTCCGAGGCCCGGATCACATCCGCCGCGAAATCCGCGCTGGCCGACGGCTTCATCGAGGCGTTGGACGAGGGTTATCGCACCGTCATCGGCGAGCGCGGCATCACCCTGTCGGGCGGCCAGCGCCAGCGAATCGCGATCGCCCGCGCGATCCTGCGTGATGCCCCGATTCTGCTGCTGGACGAGGCCACCTCGGCGCTCGATGCGGAAAGCGAAAAGCTGGTCCAGAAAGCACTGGAAAAGTTGATGGAAGGGCGCACGACGCTCGTCATCGCCCACCGCCTCGCCACCGTCCTCAAAGCCGACCGCATTCTGGTTCTCGACGGCGGGCGGATCGTCGAGGAAGGCACCCATGCGTCGCTGATTGCCAGGAACGGCATCTATGCCCGCCTCGCCCGCTTGCAATTCGAGGCCGGGCATCCGGACGCACTGCTCGGCGCGGCGGAGTAGCAAGGGCCGCCCGAACGGTGCGCCGCTACTCGACCGCCGGCATCGTTGCCGTGACCTTTATCGCCGAATACCAGGCCGCGAGGTCGGCGATGTCCTCGTCGCTCAGGCCCGAAGCGATGATCGACATCTGCTGGTGCTGGCGCGCACCGGACCGGAAGGCTTTCAGCTGTTCGGTGATATAGAAGGCATTCGTCCCGGCCAGATTGGGCGCGTTCGGAGCCTTCGCGATGCCGTCGATGCCGTGGCAGGTCGCGCACATGCCGGCCTTCTCCTTGCCGGCCGCCAGTTCCGCCGCCGTCACGGGCAGGACGAGACTCGTCAGAATCAGCGGAACCGACAGGATCTGCGTCACGGTCTTGATCATGAGGATTTCCAGATACATGGGCGCAGCGGGATTTCCCGCCGCGTCTCGATTGATAATCACATGGTCGCGGTATCCTCGTTGCGAGGCACCTCGGCCGAACCGGCGGCGCCGCAAGGCGGTTTCCGGACGGCCCCAGGACCGTCCGGACGTCGGCGTCCCTATTTCTCGTAGGAGATGCGATAGAGCGCGCCGGCCAGATCGTCGGATACCAGAAGCGATCCGTCCTTCATCATCGCCACATCGACGGGACGGCCGATATATTCGCCGCTCGGCGCCAGCCAACCCTCGGCAAACGCCTCGGTCTCACCGGCCGTTCCATCGTCGTTCAACGGCGTGAACATCACGCGTGCGCCGACCGGTTCGGTCCGATTCCAGGAGCCGTGCTGGGCCGAGAAGATGCCGCCCCGATATTTACGCGGGAAGCTGTTGCCGGTGTAGAAATCCATCCCGAGGTCGGCGGCATGTGCCACCATCTCGACCTCCGGCATGACCGCGTCGGCCGGCGGTTCGGAATCCTTGTATTCGTTGGTGCGGACGTTGCCGCCGCCATACCAGGGGAAGCCGAAATTCTGTCCCGCCTCGGTGGCACGGTTGAGCTCGCCGGGCGGAATGTCGTCGCCCATGCCGTCCACCTGGTTGTCGGTGAACCAGAGATCGCCGTTTTCCGGATGAAACTGCATCCCGACCGAGTTGCGCACGCCGGTCGCATAGACCTCGCGGCCGGAGCCGTCACGGTTCATGCGGATGATTCCGCCGATTCCTTCCCGGTTGTAGAGATCCATCTTCTCCGGCGGCGGCACGTTGTAGGGCTGGCCGAGCGAGATATAGAGCTTGTCGTCGGGGCCGATGCGGCAGACGCGGGCCGTGTGGTTGAAGGATTCTTCCGACGTCGGAACCAGCTTGCCCTTCTCCACCACCACGCCGACGGCGACGTCCGGGCTTTCGTAGAAGAATTCGGCGGCCGGCAGCACCAACACCCGGTTCTGTTCGGCGATATAGAGAAACCCGTCCTTCGAGAAGCAGACCCCGTTCGGAATGGTGAAATCGATCGACGGCGCGAACTCCTTCACCTCGTCCGCGACGCGGTTCTTGTCTCGGTCGGTAACCACCCAGACGTTCTGCTTGCGCGTTCCCACGAAAGTGGCGACGCCCTGCGGTCCGACGGCGATGTGCCGCGCGTCCGGAACCACGGCGTAGAGCTCGATCTTGAACCCGCTCGGCAGTTCGATGCTTTCGAGATTCTTGCGAAGCTGATCCGCGTATTCACCCGTCTGTTCGATGGTTTTGAAATCCATCGAGGTGCCGGTCGACTGCATTCCCTGCAGCTTCGTCATGTTGTCGTCGGTCTGAGCGAATGCGTGCGAGGCTGCGACCAGGCCAAGCGCCGCCACGCCGCTAAGCAATAGATGTTTCATTTTCTTCCTCCCAGCCGCGCTTTGCGCGCGGTCTCCACGAAGGGGTGCCCGTCCCTTCGAGCCGAAGGGTCGCATGGCCGCAGCGGGATCGTCAATCGTTCCACTTGTAACGATATCGACAGGTCGGGGGCTGACGGGCTGGAAGCGGTGCTCAGCGCTCGGTGAGTTTCAGCTCGATGCGGCGGTTGCGGTCACGCGCCTCGGGCGTGTCGTCGGTGTCGAGCGGCTGGAACTCGCCGAAGCCGGTCGCCGCCAGCCGCTCGGGTGGCACGCCCTGGCTGATCAGATATTTCACCACGGCCACGGCCCGTTCGGTCGAGAGTTCCCAATTGTCCTCGAAACGGCCGCCGGTGACCGGAATATTGTCGGTGTGTCCGTCGACGCGGATGATCCAGTTGATGTCGGAGGGAATCTCGCGCGCCAGTTCCTTGATCGCCGTGGCGAGCTTGGCCATCTCCTCGGTGCCTGCCGGCTGCAACACGTCCGAGCCCGATGGAAACAATACCTCCGACTGGAATACGAAGCGGTCGCCGACGATGCGGATGTTTTCGCGATCCGACAGAATTTCCCGCAGCCGTCCGAAGAAATCCGAGCGATAACGTGACAATTCCTGCACGCGCTGCGCCAGTGCCACGTTGAGGCGGCGGCCGAGATCGGCGATCTTGGTCCGACTTTCCTGATCCCGGCTTTCCGACACATCCAACGCGTTTTCCAGAGCCGCGATCTGCTGCCGCAGGGCCGACAATTGCTGGTTGAGCAATTCGATTTGCGATCGCGCCCGCTGAGAGAACTGTTGCTCCTCGTCGAGCGCCGATTGCAGCCCCTCGACTTCAGCGCTGGCCGCCGCGGCCGAACCGGAATCCGATTCCAGCGCGCGTTGCAGCCGGCTCTTTTCGTCTTCCGTCGAGGACAGCGACGCACGCAGCGTCGCGATCTGATCCTGATAGTCCTGACCTGTCGAGCGTTCCAGCGCCAGAAGCTGCGTCAGCTCGTTGATCTGCGAGTTCAGCCGGTCGATCGCCTCGTCCTTGCCCGAGATTTCGCGGCTGAGCAGAAACTGAGCCAGCACGAAGACCGAGAGTAGGAACATGATCGCCAAAAGCAGCGTCGACAGCGCGTCGACGAAGCCCGGCCAGTAATCGACCGTGCGTTCGCTCCTGCGATTCCGCGCCAGCGCCATCGCTCAGCGATCCTTGCTTATGCCGCCGATCTGGCGGGAAAGACGGTCGAGCACCTGGCGCAACTCGCGCTGCTCGCCGGCCTGCGCCTCGACGAAATCGCGCAGGAGTTGCTGCTCGCTGCGCATGTGCGTGACCAGTCCCTGGATGCTCTCGGCCAGATTGGCCATGGCCGCGCTGGTGCGCGGACTGGCGCCCTGGTCCTGGACGAGCTTGGTGACCTGATCGGAAAGAACTCGCAGCTCATCGCCCTGGGTTGGACTTTGACCGGCATGCGGCGCCAGGACCATGTCCGACCCGACATCGGTGACCGACGAGAGCCAATTCTCCAGCTCGGTGTAGAAACGGTTCTGGGCGCGGCCGATCTGCAGATCGAGGAAGCCCAGGATGAGCGAGCCGGACAGACCGAACAGCGACGAGGAAAATGCCGTTCCCATGCCGGACAGCGGAGCCGCGAGACCGGCTTTCAGCGAGTCGAGCACACTTGCCGTATCGCCGGCGCCCGGGTCCAGCCCCTGAATCGTCGCGCCGATCGATCCGATCGTGCGCAACAGGCCCCAGAATGTACCCAGCAAACCTAGAAAGACCAGAAGGCCGATCAGGTAACGGGCGATGTCACGGGTCTCGTCGAGGCGCGTGGCGATCGAATCGAGAATCGAGCGCATCGAATGGGTCGACAGCGAGATCGATCGCCGACGACCGAGCAGTCCGCGCATTGGTGCCAAAAGCACCGGGTCCTTCAGCGTCTCGAAATCCGCCGCGCCCTCGCGATAGGCGTTGACCCAGCGCACCTCCCGCGCCAGCCGCAGGATCTGCAACATCGCCAGAAAGATACCGACGGCGAGGACGCCGATGATCAGGCCGTTGAGCCCGGGATTGGTAGCGAAGGCGGAGGAGATTTGGCGGCTGAGGATCGCCGCCACGAACCCGGCGAGTGCCAGGAACACGAGCATGGACCACAGGAACACCATGGGACTCGAAAGCCGATTCGGGTCGAAATCGTCGGGCCTTACCGTCTTTTTGGTCGGCGAACTGAAGACCTGCATTACGTTCCAATCAACTCCTGCGGCAGTTGCAGGGTCGCCGGTCGCGACCGCTTGCGCGCATCGGCCCTGGCGCCTCGTACTCTGCCCCGCGTCCTCGTGAGTCGACCGGTTTGCATTCCGGCCAAATCCTTGAATCAGGATAAGGAATTATACCGCACTTTCAAACGTCGACTTCGGTTAACCGGAACGCCTTTGAATTAATTCATCGTTAAATCGGCGTGACTCAGCTGGTCTTGGCCGCCTGGCGTTTTGCCTCCGCCTTCTGCAACTGGTCGATCAGGGCCTTGTGCATGAACTCGTTGCCGCAAACGATGTCGCCGGCGACGTGGTCGAACTTCTTGCCATCCATGCCGGTGACGAACCCGCCGGCCTCGCGGACCAGTATCGCCCCAGCCGACAGATCCCAAGGCTCGAGCGCCCGCTCCCAGAAGCCGTCGAGGCGACCGGCGGCCACATAGGCGATGTCGAGAGACGCCGCACCGATCCGCCGGATTCCGGCGGTCTCCGATATGATCTGCCTGAGTTCGTAAAGGAAGCCGGCATGATCGCCGCGTCCGAGAAAAGGAATTCCCGTGCCGAACAGGGCTTCCGGCAGTCGCTGGCGCGCGGCGACCCGCAGACGGCGATCGTTGAGATATGCCCCGCCGCCTTTTTCCGCCGTATAGAGCTCGTCCATCGCCGGGTTGAACACGACGCCCGCGACGATCTGGCCGTCACGCTCCAGAGCGATGGAGACCGCGAACATCGGAATGCCATGCAGAAAATTGGTGGTGCCGTCGAGCGGGTCGACGATCCAGCGGTGCTGGGGATCCTTGCCCTCGACGACGCCGCGCTCCTCCATCAGGAAACCCCAGTCCGGACGGGCACGGGCCAGTTCCTGGTGGACGATCTCCTCCGCCCGGCGGTCGGCATTGGACACGAAGTCGGCCGGCCCTTTCATGGAGACCTGCAGATTCTGCACCTCGCCGAAGTCGCGGGTTAGGGATCGGCCGGCCTTCATGGCGGCCTGCGTCATCACATTGAGAAGCGCGGAACGGGCCATCGGTTGCTTTCGTCGGATACGGCGTAGTCGCCACAGCGGCGTCAGACATGCGGCGCGGGTGTCGCCGCACAGGCGGTAGTCGGTGCTTGGCCTCGGCCATGCGCCGCAGTGAAGCCCCGTAGGCGAGCGCCTCAGTCGGCGCGGCGCAGATAGGTGATTTCGTTCGTGTCGACCAGGATTTTCTCGCCGGAATCGATGAACGGCGGCACCATCACCCGCATGCCGTTTTCCATTACCGCCGGCTTGTAGGACGACGTGGCCGTCTGGCCCTTCACCACCGGGTCGGCCTCGACGATCTCTAGCACGACCTGATCGGGCAGCTTGATGCCGATCGGCTTGTCCTCGTGGCTTTCGACCGTCACCATCATGCCGTCCTGGAGGAAGGCCGCCCGCTCGCCGACGAACTCCTTCTGCAAGGCCAGCTGCTCGTAGGTCTCGGTGTCCATGAACACCAGCATCTCGCCTTCGGCATAGAGAAACTGATAGTCCTTCTGCTCGAGGCGCACCCGCTCCACGGTCTCGGACGCCCGGAACCGTTCGTTCAGCTTGGTGCCGTCGATGAGGTTCTTGAGTTCGACCTGGGCAAAGGCGCCGCCCTTGCCCGGCTTGACATGGGCGGTTTTGATAGCCGCCCAGAGGCCGCCATTATGCTCGATCACATTGCCCGGGCGAATTTCGTTTCCGTTGATCTTCATCGAAGCTCTCGAAGGTTTCGGCGCCGGCTGCCGGAGGTCCGAGCGTGGCGGCGTCGGTGATTGGCGAGGTCGTCGATCGCAACGCCGGGAGGGCGCCGGACGACAAATAGTGTGCGCTGTCTCCGCTGGTTGGCGCTCAAGACCATAAATCCCCCGTCCGTTCAAGCCTCGACGCGCCGCTGGCCGGTTCCGAAGCACGATGGCAGCCAGCCGGCATTGCCGCCCGGTGTCAGCTGGAGCGAAAGCGGTTCGCGGCTTCCAGCGCGGATTTTTGCGTTGCGGAATCGAGCCCACGGAAGAAGTCGTCGAGGACCGGGTCGGTGTTCTCAACGCGTTTGGCCAGGACCGCCCATTTGGCCGCCTCCATCCGGTCCGGCGCGGTGCCGATTCCGTCCTTGTAGAGATGCGCGATGCGATTGATGGCGATCGGATTGCCACGCAGAGCCGCACGCTTGAGAAACTGGAAACCGGTCTCGGTCTCGGCGGGGCCGCCTTTTCCGTTGACCAGCCAGATACCGTATTCCACCTGGGCGGTGTCCTGACCGTTGATGGCCGCGGCTTTCAGCCATGCCCGCGCCTTCATCTCGTCGGCGGGGACCCCTCGCCCGTAGAGGAAAAGCTGCGCCATGGCATATTGGGCGTCGGCGACCCCGGCATGCGCCGCCTTGGCGAAATAGTCCTTCGCCTCCTCGAAGCCCGCGGTCGGCGCCGCTTCGATCAGCATCTGCCCGTAATTGTATTGCGCTAGCGGCAGACCTTCGTCGGCCGCCGCCTTCATCAGATCGCGGGCTTTGGCGACATCCGGCGCAACCACGGCGCCGTCGAGCAGCAGCATCGCGTAGCGGAACTGTCCTTCCGGGCTGCCGGACGCGGCGGCGGCCTCGTACCAGCGCGCCGCCTCTTTCATATTCTGGGCAACGCCCAGGCCACGGGAATAGATTTCACCGAGCAGCGTCTGGGCCGCTGGATCACCCAGATTGGCAATCGGCTCGGCAAGTTTCAGCGCCGAGAGATAGAAACCGCGCTGGAAGGCGCCGTAGGCCAATTCGCTTTTCGAGGGCGCCGCACCGCCATCCGCCTCGCCTGTGGCACCTGGCCCGGTCTCGGCGTCCGAAGGCGTCGGCAATGGCGTGCCACCCGAGCCATCGAGCCCCGAGCTGGCACCTTCCGCGGCCGCCTCATGGCTTGGCCCGGCGGCCAGGGCTCCGGACAAGCTGCCGAGAGCAAGGACAAAGGCCGCGACGAGCCGGAGCGGCGGGCGGAAGGACAATGGCATCAGGCTGCCTCGCTCTCCATCCAGCTATCGATGATCGCGTTCGCCCGGGCCACGATTGCGCCGGCGTCCTGCGGCCTGTCGAACACCGCCCCTGAAAGAGCGACGAACTCGGCCCCCGTCTGCGCCGCGGCTCCCACGCCCTCCACACTGCGACCCGCCAAGACGATACAGGGAATCTCGACGATCTCGGCCCACCACTCCGCCATTGCCAGATTCTTGTCGTGCGGCGGATCGGCGACGTCGCCGCCAAAGCGGCCGAAAAACAGATAATCCGGCAAACGCTCACCGGCCTCCAGGGCGTCGTGCCGGGTCTCGAAACCGGAGGCGCCGACGATCAGCTTCGGTGAATATCGCTCCACCGCCTCGTCCAGAGCTCGCAGATCGCCCCCGCTCAAATGGATGCCATCGGCTCCCACCCGGCCGGCGCAACGGCTGTCGTCGACGACGATGGCAGCGGCTCCAGCGGCCTGAATCACCGGCACCAGGCCCTCGGCAAACCGCTGAAACGAGGCGGAGTCACGCCCGGCGGGGTCGATGATGACGGAAGCGACGTCACCGCCCGCGAGCGCGGCGCGCATCACGGATTCCGCGCCGGCATCGCCAAGCGCGGTGGTCAACAGGACGAGTCTCGGACGAATGACAGGATCGAGGGTCATGGAACGGTTCTGACGATGCATTTTCGGCGACGGCAGCCCGTCTTCCGGGACCTTCTAGCAAATCGACAGGGGGCAGCGAAACCGTTGATGTGAGATAAACGCCGGAACCATCATGCGGCGAACGCGAAATGAAATCGCTCCCTCGACGCCAGTCACCGTCACCGCGATGACGAAACCGCCCCACCCGGTCGCATGGAAAGCCGTCCCCTGATAGAGATCACGAGCGAACCCGCCGGATATCCGATCGGAAAACGAATCATCCGGCGTCGCCCCTAGATGCTGAGACCAGCGGCCTTGGCCCGATTGATAAGCGCGCCGACGCGCATGGCGCAAGCGCGCTTCCGCGCCTCGATCGCCTCTTCGCTCAAACCCCACCGATCGAAGTCCCGGCCCAGTTTCCAGAAGCTGTCGGCGCGCGTGTCGAACTGTCCGGCCAGGTCGTCCAGAACTTCCGCGCGAGTGCGCAATTCCATCTGCATCCCCATCTCCCCTCGGTCGGCTGTCGAATAGCACAACATGGTGAATACGAGACGGCACGGGCATCATTTTGCGGTGGATAAACGGGATTAGGTCGCCGTTCCAACCCCTTACGTTCCCGAGCTCAAAAATGACGCCAGCGGCGCGTCATTCCGTCGCGTCGGGCGCCGTCCTTCACCCGTGAATTCATGCCGTCGATGGCGAAGACTGCGGCGATCTTAACCACTTGTTAACATAGCGGTGGCCCGCCGTCGCGCTTCGTGCAAATGTGAAGTCGAACGTGAAAGCACGTCGCGAGAACTAGTAGTCGGAGAAAGTATCATGGCGACAAATGCGGTGGACGAATTCAACGCAGGCATCGGTGACATACTGCGCAGCAAGCCCATCAAGGGATCGACGGGGGAAATCGACCGCAACCTCCCCAGCGCCCCTATGCCGACCGCACAGGGGACCGCCGTTCAGAACGCCGCGCCGCAGGGCGCATCGGAAACAGCCGCGCGTCTACCCCGCCGCATCGCAGGCGGCTTCCAGGGCGTGGGCGACGACTTGGATCGACGTTCGCGCGATTGGAGGAATACCGTCCGCCTCTTGGAGCAGCAGCGGCCGCAGCTTGAATCTGCCGAAGCGGAACATGCCAGGCTGCATGAGGCTCTTGCCCGGATCGTCCCGGAGGTTCAGGAAAACGGTCGCTCGTTGAAAGCCTTGCTGGACACGACGAAGACCGGCGACATTTCCGGCGACCTCGCCACCCAGTTCAACAAGAACCTCAACTCGCTTGATGAACTCGAAAGCATTGCCGAAGCGCTGACCGCGAATTTGGTGTGGGTCCGCTCGACCTGGGAGCAGTACGCGCGAACGATCATCAAGGCGCAGAAAATGCGCGAGGAGATGAAGCCGGGCGCCGCGGAGCACTAGTTCACGGCCAGGCTGGATCGAGTCGACCCGATTGCTTGAACAGCTCGATCCGGCTCGTGCGTTCGCGACGGCGGCACTCCAAGAGCAGGATCGAAACATTGGAGCGGCCTCCCGTCGAAGGATGGGTGGCCGTTTTCGTTCGGCGTGATTGACCGGACCGCCTTTCCGGAGCATCTGACGGTATCGGGGACGCCGCTTTGTGACTCGGTTCGCCGAGACGATCCGCGCGGAGCATGGCGACGAGGGTGGCGGCCCTCCGTTTGCGCCGGCCGACAGTTCGAAGGTCAGCGCGTTTCCGGTCTAGGGTCCGATGCTCAATCAAGGTGGTAGAGCATCCGTCGTGCGTTCGAACGGCCGCACGCCGCATTAGACTGGTTGAGCGCAGCGTGATCACGGACCCTATCTTCTACCTCGCCGCCATTCCGGCGGTTCTGCTCATCGGCTTGTCGAAGGGCGGCTTTGGCGGTTCGATATCGCTGGTCGGCGTCCCCCTGATGGCAATGATCGTGTCGCCGGTCGTGGCTGCCGGAATTCTCCTGCCGATCATGGTCGTCATGGATGGCATCAGCCTCTATGCCTGGCGCGGCCGATTCGATCGCGCACTGCTCCTCTCGATGTTGCCGGCGGCGATCGGCGGCGTTGGCCTTGGCTATCTGACGGCCGCATTCATCTCGCCCGACGGCGTTCGACTTCTCCTCGGGCTCCTCGCCCTGTGGTTCGCCGCCGACTGGTTTTTCCGTTCGCGCCACAGGAGCGACCCGAAGGAGAGGCGCCCGCTCCGGGCAAGTGCCTGGGGCGCCGTCAGCGGCTTTTCAAGCTTTGTCAGCCATGCGGGCGGCCCGCCATACCAGATCTACGTGTTGCCCCTGCGGCTGACGCCGCAGACCTATGCCGGCACGTCGGCGGTATTCTTCGCCGCCGTCAACGGGGTCAAGCTGCTGCCCTATTTTCTGCTGGGGCAGTTTTCGACCGGCAACCTCATGACGTCCGCCGTATTGTTGCCGCTTGCCCCGGTGGCAACGCTCATCGGCGTCTGGCTCGTCCGCAAGGTCGATCCGGCCGCCTTCTATGTTTTCACCTATGCCCTGCTTGTTCCCGTGGGCCTCAAGCTCGTCTTCGACGGAGCCGCCGCGATGATCTCCTGACACCTGCTTGCCGTGACGCAGCGCGTGCGATCTTCTATAGCTCATGCTCTGGCGCGTCGACGAACCGCGCTGACCGGGGAGGACCGATGGGCATTTACGACGAGCATCTCGAGCGCAACGCGGCAAACTATCAACCGCTGACACCGCTGACCTTTCTGTCACGCGCGGCGCTGATCCATCCCGACCGGGTCGCCATCATTCACGGGTCGCTGCGCCGCAGTTATGGCGATTTCTACCGCCGCTCCAGGCAGCTCGCCTCGGCGATCGAGAAACGCGGCATCATGCCCGGCGGAACCGTGGCCGTCATGCTGGCCAACACGCCCCCCATGCTCGAAGCCCATCATGGCGTGCCGATGGCCGGCGCCGTGCTTTTGTCGATCAACACCCGGCTCGACCCCGATATCATCGCCTTCCAGCTCGATCATTCGGAAGCGCGGATGGTGATCGTCGACCGCGAGTTTTCCGCCGTCATGGCGCAAGCGCTGGCCAAGGTGAAGGTCACGCCGATCGTCATTGACTACGACGATCCCGATTTTCCCGAGGACGCGCCCGCAAAGAAGAGCGAAGCGATCGGAACGATCGAATACGAGGCGCTCGTCGCCGAGGGCGATCCCGATTACGACTGGCAAATGCCCGGCGACGAATGGGACGCGATCTCGCTGAACTACACGTCGGGTACCACCGGAAACCCGAAAGGCGTCGTCTACCACCATCGTGGCGCCGCGCTGATGGGCTATTCGAACGTCATCGCCTCGGGGATGGGCCGGCATCCGGTCTATCTGTGGACGCTGCCGATGTTTCACTGCAATGGCTGGTGCTTTCCCTGGACTTTGGCCGTCGAGGCTGGAACGCATGTCTGCCTGCGCTGGGTGCGGGCCAAGGCCATGTTTGACGCCATCGCCGATCATCGCGTCACGCATCTGTGTGGCGCACCCATCGTGATGGCGAGCTTGATCAACGCGGCGGAGGCGGAGAAGCGCCCGTTCGACCACACGGTCACCTTCAACACCGCCGCCGCCCCACCGCCCCAGGCCGTGCTCGCCGGTATGCGCGACGCCGGCTTCGAGGTAACGCACCTTTATGGATTGACCGAGACCTATGGTCCGGCCGTGGTCAATCAATGGAAGGACGAATGGGACACGCTGGACGGGCCGGCCCGCGCCGCCCAGACCGCGCGCCAGGGGGTTCGCTATCCCTCGCTGGAAGACCTCGCCGTGATGGAGACCATCGGCGAGGTGATGTTCCGGGGCAATATCGTCATGCGCGGCTATCTCAAGAACCCGGAAGCATCGGCCGAGGCGTTTCGCGGCGGCTGGTTCCATTCCGGCGATCTCGGCGTTCTTCACGAGGACGGCTACATCGAGCTGAAGGATCGGGCCAAGGACATCATCATCTCGGGCGGCGAGAACATCTCGTCGATAGAGGTGGAGAACGCCCTCTACCGGCATCCCGCGGTGCAGACCGCCGCGGTGGTCGCCAAGCCCGACGACAAATGGGGTGAGACGCCGCTGGCCTTCGTCGAACTCAAACCCGGGCAGAGCGTCACTGCCGAAGAATTGCTCGCCCACTGCCGCGCGACATTGGCGCGTTTCAAATGTCCGAAGGAGATCCGGTTCGAGGATGTGCCGAAGACCTCCACCGGCAAGATTCAGAAATACGTCCTGCGCAAGATGGTGGGCTGACGGCCGCCGCGCCGGTCGGGCGGCTCGGCCTCAAACCTGGCATGCTGGCCGGCTCCAATACAGAAGGAGATTTCGATGCGTCCTCTCCCGCTCATTTTGTCGACTGTTGCCGCGGCCCTTGTCGTATCCGGATCCGCCTACGCCCAGAGCAGTGAAACCGGGCCGGACGCTGTCGATCGGGGAAAGGCACTGGCGGTTCGCAATTGTTCCGGCTGCCATGCGGTAGGGCTTGACGGCGAAAGCCCGACTCCCAAGGCGCCGCCTTTCCGCACCCTGTCAGAGCGATTTCCGATCGATGCACTGGAGGAAACGTTCATCGGGACGATCGACACGGGCCACCCCGGAATGCCCGTATTCGTCGCGACGCAGGAACAGATCGACGACATCATCGCCTATATCGCCTCCGTCATGCGGTAGCCGGCCGGATGCCGCCGGCACCGGCCGACACGCGGCGGCGGTCGAAACCGGCGTTAAGGTCTGTTCCTGTCAGGCAACGATCAGCCCAGGCTCGCGATATAGGCTGCAATGTCGCGGATTTCCTGGCCTGTCAGGCTCATATCCGGCATGACGGGATGCGGATCGGCTAGAAAGACCTTAAGGGAGCCGAGCTCGTCATCGGCCTGCTTCGCGATCGTCATGAATGTCAGGACATCGGCGTTTCCCGACGTTTGCTCGGGCGAAACGATGTGGCATGCGGCGCACCATCGTTCGGCAATGGCCCGTCCGGCTGCCGCATCTCCCTTGGACTGCGCTTCGGCCGCGCCGGGAAGAAGCAGGGAGAGGACCAGCGTCAGCGCATATCTGTTCATGGCATTCCTCGAGAACGGTTGCTCGGCGGGCCGGCCGCTTTGCGCCCGAGATCACGGCCCGCCAGGGGATTATACGGACCAAGCCGCAATATCGGGTCGACCGGCGATATCAGGCGTGCAGAATGGCGGTCGCGATATCGTCGACCGGATGGTCGACAAGGTCTTTCGACAATTCACCAACGATCCTGTCTCGCAGTTTAGCGTGAAAGTGCTTGCGCATCTCGCCCAAGGTCCTTGGATCGGCGATCAGAAACAGATGATCCAGGGTTCCCCCGACCGCCAGCCGGTTCAGATATTCCGCGTTTGCCGCGGCAACGGCGTCCTCGGCCGGACGTCCCCCGTCCGGGTTGGCCGAGTCGCTGCGGTGCCTGGAACCCGAGCCGGGATTGACCGGGGTGATGGCCGGATCGTCAAGAAAGACGAGATCGAGGCGCGTTTCGACCCCTTTGTTGCGAAAGAGTTTGAGGGACGCACCGTCAGCTACCGCTACGATTGTGCCATTTGGCAAGATCATCGATTCCAACTCCAGATAGGGACGGCTCAGCGCCGTTACTTGCTATCCGAACATGGCCGCGATCACGGCGCCTTGCGCTAGGTCAAACCATATCCCGCTTGTTCTGCCACGAGTTTTGCAAATTCCCGGTCGGCAACTGCGCGTCCTAGGCTCCTGAGCCGCTGCCCGCCACACGATTCCGGCGGACCGGCACGAACGGCGAAGCCTAATGAGAGGCCCGAGCGCGACCGAGCCGCGCCCAGGCCCAATGTGCCAGATTCAGTTCTTGCTGTGACGAAGCCGCTCGATTTCGTCCTTCAGCTGCAATTTCTTTCGCTTCATCTCCCTGAGGTCCGCATCACTCATCGCCGGTTTCGAGATCCGTGCCGCTGAAATCTCGTTGTCAAGCGCCGTGTGGCGCTGTTCCAACGTTGCGAGATGAGTATCCAAGGACATGTGCGTCTCCCTTCAAGGTTTGCCACGGCGTGCCTCGAGAGCCGTGGCCTCGACTGTTCGAAAGTGGCACAAAGCGCTCCCACTGTCGAACCACAAGATCGGGCCGGTATCGCCGTAATGCGCTTTTTGGTAATCCTCGGCGACGCGCCCCCGAGGAAAGTCCTCGGGGCCCGATTCGGTTGCGTCCACAGCCGCATGAAAGGGTAGGAATGGAGGATCAGGAACAGGCGGGCCTACGGCTGCAGGTCGCACGCCTACGCCAGGAGCATGCCGATTTCGACGCGGCGGTGAACGCCATGGAGGCGACAGGCTGCGACCGGCTGCAGGTGCAGCGAATGAAGAAGAAGAAATTGACGATCAAGGACCGCCTCCAGGATCTCGAAGACCAGATCATCCCGGACATCAGCGCATGATGCGACAGGAAGCCGCAGCTCCCGTCGCGATCATCATGGGCAGCCAGTCCGACTGGGCCGTGATGAAGAACGCCGCCGCCACGCTCGAGGCGCTCGACGTCGGCTTTGAGACGCGTATCGTTTCCGCACACCGCACGCCGCAGCGGCTCTACGAATTTGCCCAAGGGGCGAAGGCCGCGGGCTTCAAGGTCATCATCGCGGGCGCCGGCGGTGCCGCGCATCTTCCGGGCATGACAGCGGCCCTGACCCCGTTGCCGGTTTTCGGCGTGCCGGTGGAAAGCCGTGCTCTTTCCGGCAAGGACAGCCTGCTGTCGATCGTGCAGATGCCGGCGGGCATTCCGGTCGGGACCCTTGCGATCGGACGGGCCGGCGCGGTCAACGCCGCCTTGCTCGCGGCGAGCGTCCTTGCCCTCTCGGACGAGTCGCTGGCTACGCGGCTCGATACCTGGCGCCAGGCGCAGACCGACGCTGTCGCTTTGGCACCAAGGGATGCGGAATGAGCCCGGTTCCGCTACCGACGGGCGCCACCATCGGCATCATTGGCGGCGGTCAACTCGGCCGCATGCTGGCGATGGCGGCCGCCCGCCTCGGCTACCGCACAATCGTGCTCGATCCCGAGCCGGCCTGCCCGGCGGCGCAGCTGGCGAACGAGACCCTGGTCGCCGCCTATGACGATGTCGCCGCTTTGGCCAGACTGGTCGGCCACTGCGACATCGTGACCTATGAATTCGAGAACGTGCCGGTCGAACCGCTCCGCCTCGCCGTGCAGGCCGTTCCGCTGCATCCATCGGCCGACGCGCTGGAGATCGCCCAGGATCGGGTGGTCGAAAAGGCCTTCCTCAATGGCATCGGAGTCGCGACCGCCGAATGGCGGGCGATCGACAGCGCGGCGGAACTGGATCACGCTCTGATCCAGCTTGGCGGTGAGGCGATCCTGAAGACGCGGCGCTTGGGCTATGATGGCAAGGGCCAGGCGACGATCCGCAAGGACGCCCCGCTTGCCGATGTCTTCGAAAGCCTTGGCGGCGTCCCGTCGATCCTGGAAAAGCGCGTCCCCTTCGCCTACGAATGCTCGGTAATCGGCGCGCGCGGCACCGACGGAACCATTGCCGTCTTCGATCCGGCGGAAAACGTGCACGGGCTTGGCATTCTCCGGTGCTCCACCGTGCCGGGCAAGATCACCGACGACGTGGCGCGCGAGGCCAAGGATATTGCGTCCCGTATTCTCGAACGGCTGCAATATGTCGGCGTCATCGGTGTCGAGTTTTTCGTCGACGCCGACGGCGGCCTGCTGGTCAACGAGATCGCGCCGCGGGTTCACAATTCCGGCCATTGGACCGAGGCCGCCTGCGTGATCTCGCAGTTCGAGCAGCATATCCGGGCCGTTGCCGGCCTGCCGCTCGGCGCGCCCGCCCGCCATTCCGACTGTGTCATGGAGAACCTGATCGGCGACGAGGTGAAGCGCGCCGCAAGCCTCCTTACCGAACCGGCCGTCCTTGTCCATCTCTACGGCAAGGCGGAGGCGCGGGCCGGCCGCAAGATGGGCCACTTCACGCGGTTGACCGGGCCGGCAAATTGCTGAGGGGCTGGGCCAGCCCCTCGGCGGAGACACAACCGCGGCACGGCCCCCAACATTGACAAGCCCACCCGGTGAAGCTATCCCCACGCCAATCTTTTCGGCGCGCCAGCGATGGCGCGCCGCTCATTTTGCGGCGGAGCCGGATGATCCGATCCTCGCACCAGACGACCCGGTGATGTCATGAAGATCAAGAACTCGCTCAAGTCCCTGCGCTCGCGCCATCGCGCCAACCGCCTCGTGCGCCGCAAGGGCCGTGTTTACATCATCAACAAGCAGGCGCCGCGCTTCAAGGCGCGTCAGGGCTGATTTCGCGGGAACGGGGCGTCCGCCCCATCCCCGACGATCACGAAAATTCTGATTGACGCTGCGCTGTGGAGAATTACCCTCTCCGCATGCGTAGCTTCGTCATGTCCGTTGCGATCGGCCTTGCTTTGAACGGCTTCTTCGCCCTGCCCGCCGCAGCGCAGGACGCCGTGCCGCCGCCGTTCGACTTCCAGATCGATCCCGATCCCGAAGCGTCTCCCGACATCGCCCCATCCCCCGAAGACCACCAGCCCCCCATGGTGATCCCGCCTCCCGACGAGGAGGCGGTCGACGCGCCCGAAGCTTTCGGCGGCGCGCCGACGGCCGAGAGCGAATCCACCGACGAGCCTGAGGGCCGCGCCGCTGACGAGACGCCAGCCGCAAGGCGCGACCGGCTGTTTGCGGAACTTCGCAGGGAGCCCTCGGACAGCAAGGCGCGGCGTATCGCCTCACGCATTGAAAGGTCGTGGCGCAACAGCGGCAGCGCGACGGTCGATCTTTTGATGCTGCGCGCCGCCGAGGCAATGGCCGAGAAGAAGAACGCCGCCGCCTTCGACGTCCTCGATCAGGCGCTGGTCCTCGACCCCGCCTATGCCGAAGCCTGGAACCGCCGGGCGACCCTCAATTTCACGACCGGAGCCTGGGGCAAGTCGCTGGCCGACATCGAACAGACGCTTGCCCGTGAGCCGCGTCACTGGGGTGCCTTGATGGGACTGGCGATGATCCTCGAGCGAACCGGGCGCAAGGAAGAGGCGCTGGACACCTATATGCGGGTTCTCGCCGTCTATCCCGCCCTCAAATCCGCTCAGGACGCCGCCGGGCGGCTATCGGAAGAGCTCGTCGGCCCGGCAATCTGAGTGAAGGCGTCCGCTTCTATCTGGTCAGGTTTCGCTGCCTGGCCGGTGGGCGCGAAACCATCTGCGGCGATGGAATATCGGTGATCACACCGCGCTCAACCCGTCCGAACCGATATAGGCGATGCGCAGCATGTTGGTCGCGCCCGGCGTTCTCAGCGGCACGCCGGCGGTGACGATCAGGCGCTGGCCGGCCTTCGCGTAACGCTGCTCTACCGCGATGCGGCAGGCGCGGTCGACCATGTCATCGAGATTCTGGGCGTCCTCGGTCACGGCGCAGTGCAGGCCCCAGACGATCGACAGACGCCGCGCCGTCTCGACCACGGGCGACAGCGCGAGGATGGGAATGTTCGGCCTCTCGCGTGCGGTCCTCAGCCCCGTCGTTCCGGTCGCTGTATAGGTAACGATGACCGCTACCCCCAGCGTTTCGGCCATCTGCCGCGCCGCCAGCGAGACCGCGTCGGCACCGGTCGCTTCCGGCGCCGGGCGTTGGGCGAAGATGATGCCCGGGTAGAACGGATCTTTTTCCACCTGCACGGCGATCCGGTCCATGGTCGCCACCGCCTCGACCGGATATTGGCCGGCCGCCGACTCGGCTGAAAGCATCACCGCGTCCGCGCCTTCATAGACAGCGGTCGAAACGTCGGAAACCTCGGCGCGGGTCGGAACCGGCGCCGAAATCATCGATTCCAGCATCTGCGTCGCGACGACCACCGGCTTGCCGGCCCTGCGCGCGGCGCGGGTGATACGTTTCTGGATGCCCGGAACAGCCTCCAGAGGCATTTCCACGCCGAGATCGCCGCGGGCCACCATGACCGCGTCCGACAGGTCGATGATCTCTTCGAGACGCTCGACCGCCTGGGGTTTTTCGATCTTGGACATCAGGAATGCCCGGCCGCGCGAAACCTTCCGCGCTTCGGCGAGATCCTCCGGCCGCTGGATGAACGACAACCCCACCCAATCGACGTTTTCGAGCAGCACGGCGTCGAGATCGCGCCGGTCCTTGTCGGTCAACGCCCCGGTGGCAAGCGTCGTGTCGGGCAGGCTGACGCCCTTGCGGTCTGAGATCTTGTTGCCGGCGACCACGCGACATTTGATCCGGCGCTTGTCCGTCTCCGTGCAGACCAGCTGCAACCGTCCGTCGTCGATCAGCAAGCGATGGCCGACTTCGACCGCCTCGAGGATTTCCGGATGGGGCAGGAAGACGCGGGTCGAATCGCCCTCCTGCTGACTGTCGTCGAGGGTGAATTCCTGTTCGGCCGTCAGCTCGGCCTTGCCGCCGGTGAAGCTTCCGACGCGCAGTTTCGGACCCTGCAGATCGGCGAGAATTCCGATCGGAAGCCCGATGTCGCTTTCGACCTTGCGGATGCGCCTGACCAACTCGCGCATCGTGTCATGGTCGGCATGGCTCATGTTGATTCGAAAAGCGTCGGCGCCAGCCTCGTGGAGCTTGCGGATCATCTCTTCCGATGACGATGCGGGGCCCAGAGTTGCCAGGATCTTGACCCTGCGATTGCGTCTCATTGTTTCCCCGTACCTTCGCGCGGCGCTTCGGTCAGTTGGACCATCCAACTGGCTTGCTCGCCCGTGTCATACTCCCGGAAGCCTATTTTTTGATAGCCCCGTTTGAAGCAGTCGGTCACGCCCGCGATCTTGAACTCGTTCTCGGCGACGCAGAGCTCGACCGGCCCGGCCCATCGCCCCTGCCCCTCCGCGTCCTCTGCGTACACATAGTAATACCGCGAGGACAGCGGCCCCTCGATGATCGTCTTGCAGGTAGTTGCCGGAATGCGCCACCAGCCCTCCGTGGTCCAGCCCGCTTCGGCGCGATAGCCGATAGCGACCCCCACCAGCGACTGGGTGCCATTGCAGACACGGAAAGCCGCTTGCGCGGTGACCGCGGCGATCGGAGCTGATGCCAGGAAAAACCCGGCGGCAAACAGGCACAGCATGGCTGCGCTCCGCAGCCGGCCCAGGGATCTTGATATCATCATGCCATCCTCGAAACTGGCGGTGGTTCTCGTGATTTCAGTCTTGGCATAGCGGCTGAACCTGTCAACGAGGTGACCCCGGGGTCCGGCCGGTTCGCACGCGTGCCCTTGCCAGTAGCCTATCCCGGCGCGGCTTTCGAGCCCTGCGGAGGACGTCTTCCATGCCGCGGGGTTGATGCCGGTTCGGTTCGGCTCGATATGTCGGAGCGGGGCCGAAAGCGCCGCCCATTGGTAGGAGCATCGAAAATCATGGATGAGATCAGCGCCAGGCAACGCCTGGAATACGAAGCGGCGGCCTTCCGCCGGTTGCGTGACCATCTGCGGGAGCGAACGGACGTCCAGAACATCGATTTGATGAATCTTGCCGGCTTCTGCCGCAACTGCCTGTCCAACTGGTACCGTGATGCAGCTGAAGCCGACGGTGTCGCGATCAGCAAAGACGAATCCCGCGAGATCGTCTACGGCATGCCCTACGAGCAGTGGCGCTCGCGGCATCAGACCGAGGCCGACCCGGCAGCGCAAAAGCTGTTTGAAAGCGGGCGGCCGCACGACTGACGAAACGACGGCGCCATTTGAGACCGTTCAGCCATTCAACGAATCACCGGGGTCTGCTAGGGGCCGGCGGACCCTTTCAGGAATGCGCCAGACGGAGACGGAAACATGTCGGACGTAAATGGTGTCGCTCAAGATCAACTGCGCTCCTTCGTCGAGCGGATCGAGCGGCTCGAGGAAGAAAAAAAGACGATCAGCGATGACATCAAGGACGTCTACGCCGAGGCGAAGGGCAACGGCTTCGACACCAAGGTGCTGCGCCGCGTCGTCTCGCTGCGCAAGCAGGACCAGAACGAACGCCAGGAGCAGGAGGCTATCCTCGACCTCTATCTGCAGGCGTTGGGCATGGCACCGGATCTGCCGAAAGACTGATGTAGCCGGCGGCTTGCTCGCCTTCACTGACAAAAGCCCGCCAGATCCGATCCGGCGGGCTTTTTGCGTTGCTCTGGGGGTTTGGAGCGGAATGAGAAAAAAGCGGAAAACCGGTCCGTCCGCACTCCCCGTTCACGTCACGCAATCGATCAGTCTCATGAAAGCGGACCGATGCAGTCCAATCTTGCCATGAACTCAGGCGCGGGGTGGCCCACGCCTCCGCCCGAAGGAACTCGAGGCGACGCGCCAAGGCCGTACGGCCGCCAGCGTTGCCCCCGACGCCCTGCGGTCTCCGGGATCGACGACCCTACGCCTAGCGAGCGGCGCGGCGGCGCTTGTGACCGAGACCCATCTGCTTGGCCAGCCGCGAGCGGGCTGCGGCGTAGTTCGGTGCGACCATCGGATAGTCGGGCGCAAGATCCCACTTCTCGCGATACTCTTCCGGGGAGAGATTGTAATGGGTCATGAGGTGACGCTTCAGCGACTTGAACTTTTTGCCGTCCTCAAGACAGATGATGTAGTCGTCCGTCACCGACTTCTTCACTGGGACCGCCGGCTTCGGCTTTTCGGCCTCCACGGCCTGAGGAGCGTTCGTCGTGCTGCCAAGTGCCCCGTAGACATCCGCTATGAGCCCCGGCAGTTCCGATACCGGGAGTGAGT
This sequence comes from Aurantimonas marianensis, assembly GCF_024195285.1. Classification (GTDB taxonomy): domain Bacteria; phylum Pseudomonadota; class Alphaproteobacteria; order Rhizobiales; family Rhizobiaceae; genus Aurantimonas; species Aurantimonas marianensis. The sequence continues at coordinate 55,997 of NZ_JALHBS010000019.1, read as the reverse complement.
TGTTGCTGACATAGGCGGCCACGACTTCGGCCGTCAGTTCCATCAGCATCTCGTTGTTTTCGATGTTTGCGATCTGATCCATGTTTTGCCCCATTGCGCTCAGTAGCTGGTCAAGCCACGGCGGAATCTTCCAATGTCCCGATATCGTTCGTGAAACAGACAATTGAACGGTGGCGCTGCTTTATCCGACCTTGCCACTCTCGGCCATGTATTGATGGGCATATACTTAATGTCAATATGCCAGATTACAATCCCAAGATTTTTGCGAATATCCGGCGAACGTAAACAGCCGCAAGCAAACAAGGAATGCACCGGGAGGCGGCGACATTACAAAAGTGTAAGAATTTACAGAGCCGATGCGAGCGATAAAACTCTTGCAACTGCCCCGAAAAAATCCCCCGCGAAACTTGCGGCAGCCGGTTCGCCCTTTCCGGCGGTGGCAAGAAAGCCCTTGATCCGCTACGCAGCCTCGACAGCCTCCGGTTAAAAACGCCGACGCTCTTTCGGAGTTCACTCGTCCACGGTGCTAATAGTTCGATTTTGATGTGCTACGCGTCGAAGGCTTGGGATCGGGCAGGCTGGAAGGTTGGCGCGGGTGTCCAGCTCGCCGCACGGCAAGGCATCCTCCCGCCACAGCATCGACGGCAAGCCTGACAACGGGGCGAAATTGAAGGTGGTCGACGGCCAGGACTCGCGACCCGCCGCCTTCAAAAATTCGCAAACCGGGCGCGCTATTGCTTGAGCTTGACCAGTGGCAGGAAGTTCACGGCGGAGCCGGAGAAGCGATCGGTCTTGCCTGTTGCATGGGACGGCGTGAAGCCGCCCGCAAACAACGTGCGCGGCAGATCGCCGACGAGCCGGCCCGTATCGGGAGTGCTTCGTGCCATTGTTTCGGCGCGACGGCTGGGATCGGATACGAGCGAGGCGATTTCGATCCGCGAATTGATCGCCTCCTGCGGATCGATCCGCGTCGATTTCACGGCCGGTCTGGCCGCAACCCGCATCACGCGGTCGCCCTTGCCGCCGCCAGCGGTATCGGTGACCGGCGGGCCAGGCCGCGCGGTCGGCGGCGAACGAACCGGTGCCGTCGCGGCAACGCTCACCATCGCCTCCGGCCGCGCCGCCTTCGGTGCGACGACCGGGCGCGCCACCGGCGTCGCGGCCGCGACGACATTCTCGATCGCTTGAAGCGTCGCGGCGGAGGGCGCTTTGTCTGCCTTCAACAAATCGTCGAACACCGGACGGTCGCGCGGTGTCGGCACGACATAGGCCAACTGGCCGCTGGCCGCCGTCTCTGTCGCTTGGGCCTCGAGCGCCGCGACCAAAGTGGAAACCGAATCTGACGGGACTCCGGCCGCCGGCAGGTCTGGCGCTTGCGACGCGTCGGTCGGGGTTTGCGCCGTGGCGCGCACCGGTGCCCAAGTCGGAACCGGAATTCGCGCCGCGTCTAGAGACGCGACGACAGTCGGCTCTTGCGAGGAACCCGCGCTCGTTGGCGTTCCGGTGTCGAAGCGGTCACCGACGGGCATCGCAACGCCGCCTGGCAGCGACGGCCGGGATTGGGGAACAGCGGAGGCCAAGGCGACCACGGGAGCGGACGCTGCGCTTTGGGTCGGAGCGGCGCGGGCCGGTGCCGCCCCTTCTTCCGCGTCGTCTTCCGCTTCGTCGCTGCCGCCGCCGAACAGCATGGCCAACAGCGTCTTGCCGCCGCCGGACGAGCCGGAACTGGCATTGGCCACCTGAATTTCGGAGGCGCCCCGGCGCTGCTTGTACGATGCGAGCGCCTGCTGATAGCCGGGCAGAGGCTTGCCGTCCGAGGGAACATGAACCGTGTTGCCGTTCGGAAAGACCGCCAGCAGCTGTTTGCGGCTCATGCGCGGCCAGTGCCGGGCATTGCCGACGTCGAAATGAACGAAGGGCGAGCCGGATCGCGGATAGTAGCCGACGCCGCCGACCTGCATCTTCAGGCCGATTTCGCGCATCTTCGCCAGCGGAACATCCGGAATTTGAAAGTCGAGCGCCTTGCCCAGGGTGTGCTGGCTCTTCTTGGCGACACCTGCCGATCGCGAGCGCAGCATCGAATTGGTACCGGGCGAGCGGTAGGCGGAAATGACGTTGATGTGGGCGCGCGAGCCGGACTGACGATACGCTTCCCAGATCACGTCCATCAGGCGCGGATCCATGGTCGTCGGCTCGGACTTGCGCCAATCCCGGAGGAACCAGTTAATCTTCTTCAGTTCCGAGCGGTCGTAGCGGCCGTTGCGCTTGTAGGCGAAGCTCGCCTTTTCCTTGGTATGGAGATTGTAGAACTTGAGAACCCTGGTTTCCGCCTGTGCCGCGGTCACCGCGCTGACGGCAAGGAGGGACAAAGCTGCGAACGTCGCGATGCGCCAGGCCCTACGCCCGGCACGAGCGGTATGTCCGAACATGCGGTCTTCCCCTCAATGATCGTGTCTGTCCCCGTAAAAAATCCCCCGGGGACAGCACCGTCTTAGAAACTGTTTTCACGCTCGTCTAGTTTTGCCCAAACTGCGGCATGAAAATGACAGTCGTGGAACTTTCTACGGATTCTGGAGGGAAAGCGTTAAGCTTGGATTAAGTTTGACTTGACGCTGCGCGGGCAATCGTGGGGCCGGCATTGCCGAGGCTGGTGTTGGGCAGATGACGAGGGAGGTCAGTCGACCGCGATATCGTAGGCGCGCAGCTTTCGGTAGAGCGTCGAGCGACCGATGCCGAGACGCCGCGCGATCTCGCTCATCCGCCCGTCATATTGATGCAACGCAAGCCGGATCAGGTCGGCCTCCACCTCCTCCATGCGGCGGATTTCGCCGTTTTCGTCCCGCAGCGGGAAGGCCGGCGCGTCGTGTCGCCGTTCGACACCGCTCCAGGGTTTTTCCTGGTCTTCCACTTCCCGCGGTTCCGGATGGCCGGCGATGGATTCTTCCGGCTGTAGCGGCCCCGGCGGATCGGCGGCGATGAGCGCCGTGATCTGAGGGAAATCGGTGGCAACGAGGCTCTCTTCCTCGCCCAACACCACGGCGCGATGGATCATGTTTTCCAGTTGACGGATGTTGCCTGGCCAGTCGTAACCGCACAATATCGCAATTGCCTCCCGGGAGAGACCGCGGACCCGCGTGCCGCGCTCCACACCGACGAAGCGCTCGACGAAGCCGCGCGCAAGAGCCGCGATCTCGCCGCGGCGCTCCCGCAAGGGCGGAATGCAAAGTTCGAACGCGTTGAGGCGATAGTAGAGATCCTCGCGAAACCGACCCCCTGCGACCGCCGCGGCGAGATCGCGGTTGGTTGCCGAGATGATCCTGACATCGGTCCTTGTCGGGATCTTGCCTCCGACCAGATCGATTTCGCCGTCTTGCAGCACCCTCAGTAGTTTCACCTGGGCGCTGGCCGATAACTCGCCGACCTCATCCAGAAAAAGCGTGCCGCCATTGGCCTCGATGAACTTGCCCTCGTGATGCGCCGTCGCGTCCGTGAACGCCCCCTTGGCGTGGCCGAACAGGATGCTTTCGACAAGCTCGGTCGGCATCGCGCCGCAATTGACGGGAACGAAGGGGGCCATCGCGCGGTCCCCATGCCCGTGGATGGCGCGGGCGAGCCATTCCTTGCCGACTCCGGTCTCACCTTGAATGAGCACCGGGATCGCCGAGGCGGCCGCCTTCGCCGCGTTCGACAGCACAGGCCGCAGGGCGGCGGAGGCCGCAGGGTCGTCGAGGCGGGGCGCGTCGGTGGATTTGCCACCGCGTCGCCGGGTCGCGGCGCGCATCCGCAGCGCCTTGTCGAGGGTGGCCCGAAGCTTTTCCGGCGAGACCGGCTTGACGACGAAGTCGAATGCGCCGGCGCGCATTGCCTCGACCACCGTGTCGATCGACCCCTTGGCCGTCTGAACGATCACGGGAATGTCCAGTCGCCGGCGCCGCATCTCGGCCATCACTTCCAGACCACTCATGTCTGGCATCATCAGATCGAGGATGACCGCACCGATCCGCGCCCCCTCGCCGTCGCGCAGCGTATCGAGTGCCGCGCGCCCGCCGTCGCACGGCAGCGACCGAAGTCCCGCCCGTGCCACTTGAGCGTCGAGCAGGCGTCGCTGTATGGGATCATCGTCGACGATCAGTACGGCTTGGATCATGTCGGCCTCCGTCTCGTCTTGCCGCGAGAATGACCCAATCTGACACGCGCCGCTAAAATTCGACTGAACAAGCAAGGCTAACGATGCGCTGTTGATTTCAGTCTGATTTGAACGACATGGCTGCTACCGGCCCTGCCCGCCGCCCAGCCTTTCCCCTTCGCCAACGAGATCGATGCCATGACCCAGAGCTTTTTCCAGACCCGCTCGGCAACCGAAGCGGCCGCCGCCGACACCGGCGCGCTGCCGGAATGGAATTTGGCCGATCTTTATCCGGCGATGGATAGCGACGAACTCAAGAGCGATCTGGAAAGGGCACGAGCAAAGTCCGAGGCCTTCCAGAACCGCTGGCGCGGCCGACTTGCCGAAGCCGCTCGGGGCGAAGCCCAAGGTGAGGGACTGGCGGCGGCGGTTGTCGAATTCGAGGCGCTGGAAGAGTTGCTGGGCCGGATCATCTCCTATGCCGGGCTGGTGTATTCCGGCGACACGTCCGATCCGGCGCGGGCGAAGTTCTACGGAGATATCCAGTCGAGCGTCACCGACATTTCCTCACGGCTCCTGTTCTTCCCGCTGGAGCTCAACCGTATCGCGGATGCCGAGATGGACGCCGCCATGGAGCGGGACCCCGCGCTGGCGCACTATCGCCCTTGGATCGTCGATCTGCGGAAGGACAAGCCGTTCCAGCTCGAGGATCGCGTCGAGGAACTGTTTCACGAAAAGGCGATCACCGGCCGCGGCGCCTGGAATCGCCTGTATGACGAGACGCTTACGTCGCTGCGCTTCACGGTGGACGGCGACGACCTGGCGCTGGAAGCCACCTTGAACCTCTTGCAGGACCCCGAGCGCGAGAAGCGGCGCAAGGCGGCCAGCGCCCTAGCCAACGTCTTCAGCGAGAATTTGCGGGTCTTCACGCTGATCACCAACACGCTTGCCAAGGACAAGGAGATTTCCGATCGCTGGCGCGGTTTTACCGATGTCGCCGACTCGCGCCATCTCGCCAACCGGGTCGAACGCGAGGTCGTGGACGCCTTGTCGGAGGCGGTAAGCGAGGCCTATCCGGCGATCTCCCACCGCTACTACGCCATGAAGGCGAAATGGCTGGGGCTGGACGTTCTGGAATACTGGGACCGCAACGCGCCCTTGCCCGATTCCACCCGCCGCGACATCTCCTGGGGCGAAGCGCGCCAGACGGTTCTGTCGGCCTATTCCGGCTTTGCCCCGGAGATGGCGACGATCGCCGACCGCTTTTTCGCCAATGACTGGATCGATGCGGCGAACCGCCCAGGAAAATCGCCGGGAGCCTTCGCACATCCGACTGTGCCGAGCGTTCATCCCTATGTGCTGCTCAACTACATGGGCAAGCCGCGCGACGTCATGACGCTCGCGCATGAGTTGGGCCACGGCGTCCACCAGGTACTCGCCGGCCGGCAGGGCGCGCTGATGGCGGCGACGCCGCTGACATTGGCCGAGACCGCCTCGGTGTTCGGCGAGATGCTGACCTTCCGCTCGCTGCTCGAACAGGCCAAGACCAAGGCCGAGCGCAAGACGCTGCTGGCCTCCAAGGTCGAGGACATGATCAATACGGTGGTCCGGCAGATCGCCTTCTACCAGTTCGAGCGGGCGCTGCACGAAGAGCGTCGCCAGGGCGAGCTAACGACCGAGCGGATCGGCGAAATCTGGCTGGACGTTCAGACCCGCAGCCTCGGCCCGGCGCTGCGCCTCGGCGACGGCTACGACACCTACTGGACCTATGTCCCGCACTTCATCCACTCGCCCTTCTACGTCTACGCCTATGCGTTCGGCGACTGCCTGGTGAACTCGCTCTACGCGGTCTACCGCAATTCCGAGTCGGGCTTTCAGGAGAAATATTTCGAGATGCTGAAAGCCGGCGGCACCAAGCACCATTCCGAGCTTTTGAAGCCCTTCGGCCTCGATGCCTCCGATCCCGCCTTCTGGTCGAAGGGTCTGGCGATGATTTCCGGCTTCATCGACGAATTGGAGGCGATGGACGATTGATCGGGGCGGCAAGCCAGCCTCTCTCTCATTCCATCGCATCGCCCCAGTCGAGGCGGCGGGCGGTGCGGAACATTTCGCCCTCGCGTTTGGTGACCATCTGCTCCCGCATCTGCCCGTCCGACGTGCAGATTTTCAACTGCACCTTGCCGCTGCCGCTTCGGGGCGAGGCCAGAACGCGCGCGGTCAACGGCACGGCCGGTCGGCGGGCGACCGCCAGATAGGCGAATTTCTCGTCCTCGTAGGGAACCGTCCCGCGCTTGGTAAGACGGTGGGTGCGCGAGCGGGCGACCCGTTGGGCGAAGTGGCACCAATCGGGCGCGGCGACAGGACAGTCGTCGGCGTGCGGACACGGCGCCAGCAGCTGCGCGCCCTCGGCCAGCAGCAGTTCACGCGCGGCGAGGATGCGTTGCCAGCCGGCCGGCGTACCCGGCTCGACGATCACAAGGACATCCTGCGTTAGCTGCCACAGCCGCAAGACCAGCGCCCCCCGAGCGTCGGGCGGCAATTCGTCGAGGACATAGGCGAGCGTCACCAGATCGGCCGACGCGCGTTCCGCCAGATCCGCCGTCGCGTCGCCGCGAACCCAACGCGTCGCCACCGCCAATCCCTCTTGCGCCAGCCCTTGGCCAACGCCGAGCGCCGGCGCGCTCGCCTCTACCAGCGTCGCCTCGCGCAGGCTGTCGAAAGCATCGTTGGCGGCCCACAGCGCCGTGCCCGGCCCGGCACCGATATCGAGCAGGGTTTCTGGCGCGAAATCCGGACGCCGCAGGACGATCTGCTCCAGGCTCGCCCGGATGGCGGCGAAAGTCGCCGGCATGCGGGCGGCGAGATAGGCAAGCACCGCCGGCTCGCCATCGAGGTGGCGCCTCCCGTCGCGGATCTCTGCGCGGTAGCGTCCCGAAAGCCGTTCCCCCGCACTCCGCAAGTCATCGAGCGCATGGCGGTCGAGACGTGCGTCGAGCGCCTGTCTCAACGCGGCGGGAAGTTGCATCGAACAGCCTGCCGCAATGGTGAGCTCGACGGTCTCGCTATCGCGTCGATCACGGCTGCTTTACTCCTCGATCAAGCCGTCCGGTCATCGCGCTGGCTCCCCCTGCTCTTCCATTCGTCGTCGAACTGCTCTAGCGGCTTCGCCCAACGTTACGGCGCAACGATCATCGAAAGGAATGCCGCATGGCCAAGAAGAACCACCCGATCCACGCCAAGATAACCGGCCCGGTTGTGATGATCGGTTTCGGCTCTATCGGCAAGGGCACCCTGCCCCTCATCGAACGCCATTTCGACTACGACAAAAGCCGAATGACGGTCATCGATCCGAACGACGCCGACAAGCATCTCCTCGACGAACGCGGTATCCGCTTCGTCAACGAAGCGGTGACGCGGAAAAACTATCGGGATCTTTTGACCCCGCTGCTCACCGAGGGCGACGGCCAGGGCTTCTGCGTCAATCTGTCGGTCGACACCGGGTCGCTCGACCTGATCAAGCTCTGCCGCGAACTCGGCGTCCTCTACATCGATACCGTCGTCGAGCCGTGGCTCGGCTTTTACTTCGACGAGTCTCTCTCCAACGCCGACCGCACCAATTATGCCTTGCGCGAAACCGTTCGCAAGGAGAAGCGCAAGAATCCCGGCGGCACGACCGCCGTCTCCTGCTGCGGTGCCAATCCGGGCATGGTCTCCTGGTTCGTCAAGCAGGCGCTGGTCGATGTCGCCCGCGAGGTCGGCCTCGATTTCGAGGAGCCGGCGCAGGACGACCGCGACGGCTGGGCCAAGCTGATGAAGAAGGCCGGCGTCAAGGGCATCCATATCGCCGAGCGCGACACCCAGCTTGCCAAGGCGCCAAAGCCGATGAACGTGTTCTGGAACACTTGGTCGGTCGAGGGTTTCCTCTCGGAGGGCATGCAGCCGGCGGAACTGGGCTGGGGCACCCACGAGAAGTGGATGCCGAAGAACGCCAACAAGCACAAGAAGGGCCACCAGTCGGCGATCTTTCTGGAGCAGCCGGGCGCCAATACGCGGGTGCGGACCTGGTGCCCGACGCCGGGACCACAATACGGCTTCCTCGTTACCCACAACGAATCCATCTCGATCGCGGACTTCTTCACCCATCGCAACCGCGACGACGAGGTCACCTACCGGCCGACCTGCCACTATGCCTATCATCCCTGCAACGACGCCGTCCTGTCGCTGCATGAGCTATTCGGCGCGGCCGGCAAGATCCAGCCGGAGCATCATGTCCTCGACGAAAACGAGCTGATCGACGGCATCGACGAGCTCGGCGTCTTGCTCTACGGCCACGACAAAAATGCCTACTGGTATGGCTCGCAGCTGTCGCTGGAGGAAACCCGCAAGCTCGCGCCCTACCAGAACGCCACCGGTCTGCAGGTGACTTCGGCTGTCCTGGCGGGCATGGTTTGGGCGTTGGAAAACCCCGAGTCCGGCATCGTTGAGACCGACGAAATGGACTACAAGCGCTGCCTCGAGGTACAGTCCCCCTATCTTGGTCCAGTCAAGGGCTATTACACCGATTGGACGCCCTTGACCGATCGTCCGGGGCTCTTCCCCGAGGACCTCGATGAAAAAGACCCTTGGCAGTTCCGGAACATCCTCGTTCGCTGAGCATTTACCGGCAGGGTACGCGTGTGCGTATTCGACTGGCGATGCGGCGTCGGGACGTAAGATGTCTACAATTTGGGGGATCGGCTTTCTGTCCGGTCCCTCCCGGAGCAATGCATGGCTGATACCGACGCGAAGCGCGCGGTCGTCGAAGAAGTGATGGAAGCGGTGATGGCGGGAGCGGCCGGGTCGATAGCCCGGCATTTCGCCCCTGGGGCCACGATCTCCCAGCGCAGCAACGCAGAGCAGTCCGACACGCCGTGGTTTGGCCGGATGGAAGGCGAATTCCGCCTTCATGGGCAGGAGCAGGCGCGCGCCTTTTTCGACGAGATGCTGAAGCGCACCAGCTACATTTCCTACGAATTGCGCGGTCTCGTCTGCGAGATGGACGAAGCGGCTAGCCGTTGTGACTGGTCCCGCAGGGACGACAAGACCGGGACGCTGATCACCGGCACGACCATGTATTGGTTCGCCTTCACGAGCGACAACCGCATAAGGTCGATCGAGACGATCGGCTCGATACATTCCGTCATCCCGTCCCGCAAGGCCGAAACCGTCGGGTAGAGCGTCGGCATGCCGCGGCAACGCTACCGCGCCGGCTCTGTCTCGATCCATGCCCATGCGTCGGCTTCCCGCTCGGCGGGGAATGCGCGCATGTCGACATCGAACAGCGGATTCATCGTCGAGATCATCTTGGACATCCATCCGGGCGCGCCGACGATCGCGTAGCGTTCCACTTTCCGCAGGGCCGCGAGCTTCATTGAAACCAGACCGCTCTGCATGAGGATAGCCGGATCGAAGCCGCCCAGATGCTTGATCCGGCCGAGGAGGCGGACCTTTTCATGACTGTCGAACAAACCATTGATCCGAGCGAGCACGGCCGGAAATTCCTTTTCCGAGATCACGCCGTCGAGTTCGAAGCCAAGCACGTCGTTCCGCGACGTCGGCAAGAAACGCACAGCCGGCTTATCGGTTTTCGGCGCCGCGGCCGGCTCTGCGGCCCATTTCAGCGCTTCGTCATATTGCTCCGGAGCAAAGCTCTTGATTTCGAAGTTCGGGAGCAAGGGGCCGACGAAACGGGTGAGCGCGCGCGGCCATTCCTTGTCGGAGATCAGCGCACAGCGCCGGAATTGACCAAGATGGGATAGCAATTCCAAGTCGGCTTTCATCCCCGCGACAAGCGCGTCCCCTTCCATGTCGGAAAGGCCCGTGATGTCGACGCAAAGGCCGATGGCGTCATGTGCCTTCAGCATCGCATCGAGCAGGGTCTTATAGCGTGCGATATCGTCGCCCGTGACCTTGCCGCTCAGCCGAAAAGCGAGGACATGGTCCGGGGCGGCCAGTTGCGCGAACATGGCGATCTCCTTTGAGCATCTTGCCGGACGGCGATGATGACGCTGGCGATGCGACGGCACCTTGATCCAGGGCAATTCGCTCAAATTACGATAGACTTTTAATCGTGGCGTGGCTTAGGCTTGCACGACTGGTTGTGGTCGGTCCCGATGGGGTTTGGTACACGCGTGACACCGCCCATGGGGGTTTCTCGCCTAGATTTTGGGGTTTCTTCTGATGCGTCCTGTTGCCGTTTCTCTTTTGCTCGCGACTTTTGCGCTAAGCGCTTGCCAGACCCAGCAGCGAGCCGAGGTGCTGCCAACTCAGCCGCAAGGCATCGAGGGACGCTGGGCCTCCATCGGGGGACCGGTCGCCTATACGGCGACCTTCCAGAATGGCCGTTTCACCACGGTCGAGCGGGCGACCAACGGGCTCCTCGCCTCCGGCAACTATACCGATCTCGGCCCCGGCCAGATCAATCTTCTCTACACATCCACCACGCGCAACCAGCAGGTTTCGGCCAACTGCAATCAGGTCGAGACGAATCGTCTTTCCTGCGCGACATCCAGTGGCAATCGCTTCGACCTCGCCCGCGCCTGAGGAGTTTTGTCGCAGTCGCAAATGGGATCGAGCCGCTTCACCACCCGCAGGATCTCCTGTATCCCGATCGCTGACGACGGCGCCGCGACTGGCCAGGATGATCGGCGAGCGGTCCACCGGGGTGTCGGGCCGCGTGGTCGCGGCGACTGACCGATGCCCCAGCGACGAGCCAAACAAGACTGTGCCTCGGCGAGACTGTGCTTCCCGCGAGGCTGTGCAAGGACGCGACGATGAATGCCCTGACCAAGACGATCGCCGAGCGGGCAATCGGCCCCCTCCCCCCGAGACATCCGCCGGTAAAACAGCCGAAGGTCGGCGTTCTCCTCGTCAATCTCGGCACGCCGGACGGCACCGATTTCAAGCCGATGCGGCGCTATCTCAAGGAGTTCCTCTCCGACAAGCGGGTCATCGAGTGGCCGCGCGCCGCCTGGTATCCGATCCTCTACGGCATCGTGCTCAACACACGACCGAAGAAATCCGGCGCCGCCTATGCCGAAATCTGGAACAAGGAACGCAACGAATCGCCGCTGCGGACCTTTACGCGGGCCCAGGGAGAGAAACTGGCGGCGCGCATGGCCGGCGAGGCCGCCGTCGTCGTCGACTGGGCGATGCGCTATGGCCAGCCCTCGATCGCCGAGCGCACTGACGCGCTTCTGGACCGGGGGTGCGAGCGCATTCTGGTTTATCCGCTGTATCCGCAATATGCGGCCTCGACCACGGCGACGGTGAACGACAAGTTCTTCGAGCACATGATGGGCAAGCGCTGGATGCCGGCGGTGCGCACGGTGCCAGCCTATCACGACGAGCCGGTCTATATCGATGCGCTCGCCCGCTCGATCGAGATCCGCCTCGCCGGCCTCGATTACGAACCGGAGCGCGTGATTGCCTCCTATCATGGCATCCCGCAGAGCTATTTCCGCAAGGGCGATCCTTATCACTGTCACTGCCAGAAGACCTCGCGGCTGCTTGAGGAGCGGCTCGGCTGGCAGCCGGGTCGGCTGATGACCACCTTCCAGTCGCGCTTCGGGCCGGAGGAATGGCTGCAGCCCTATACCGACAAGACCGTCGAAGCCCTCGCCAAGGAAGGGATCAAGCGCATCGCCGTGCTCAATCCCGGCTTCGTTTCCGACTGCTTGGAAACCCTGGAGGAGATCGCCGGCGAGGCAGGGGAGATCTTCCACGAGGCCGGCGGCGAGAAGTTCAGCCACATCCCATGCCTCAACGATTCCGAGCCGGGCATGGACGTCATCGAGGCGATGGTGCGGCGGGAGCTGAGGGGCTGGGTCGACTGATACCCAGCTGCGGCAGGGGCGGAACATCGCTTGCGTCGCGGAGCGCCTGACGCGATAGTCAGACACCGGTCGGTGATACGGGTCCGCGCCGAGCGACACCGTCCCGAGCGGGTGGAGGTGACATGCTCTCGGGCTCCGGAATTTTCGTTCTCGTCCTTCTGTTTTTCGCGATCGTCGTCCTGTTCTCGACGATCAAGACGGTGCCGCAGGGCTACAACTACACGGTCGAGAAATTCGGTCGCTATACCCGCACCCTGACGCCGGGTCTCAATATCATCGTGCCGTTCATCGAGCGGGTCGGCCGCAAGCTGAACATGATGGAGCAGGTCCTGGACGTCCCCACCCAGGAGGTCATCACCCGCGACAACGCGTCGGTGGCAGCCGATGGTGTGGCCTTCTATCAGGTGCTCGACGCGGCGGCGGCGGCGTACGAAGTGTCGGGGCTGGAAAACGCCATCCTCAATCTCGTCATGACCAATCTTCGTTCGGTGATGGGGTCGATGGATCTGGATGACCTACTGTCCAATCGCGACGCGATTTCGGAGAAGATCCTGCGCGTGGTCGATCAGGCGGCCAACAGCTGGGGGATCAAGATCACCCGGATCGAGATCAAGGACATCAACCCGCCAAAGAACCTCGTCGATTCCATGGCCCGGCAGATGATGGCCGAGCGCGAGAAGCGGGCCGAAATCCTGGAAGCCGAGGGTTCGCGCAACGCCGCGATTCTCCGGGCCGAGGGCGAGAAGCAGTCACAGATCCTGCAGGCCGAGGGCAAGCGCGAGGCGGCCTGGCGCGAAGCCGAGGCGCGCGAGCGGCTGGCCGAGGCCGAGGCGACCGCCACCCGTGTCGTCTCCGAGGCGATCGCCGCGGGCGACATCCAGGCGATCAACTATTTCGTCGCGCAGAAATACACCGAAGCCCTCGCGAAGATCGCCGCGGCGCCCAATCAGCGGGTGGTACTGATGCCGCTGGAAGCCTCCTCGCTGATCGGCTCGATCGCCGGCATCGCCGAGGTCGCCCGCGCCACCTTCGGCGAGGCGGGTCAGTCCGTGTCGCGAACCGTCCTGCGCCCGCCGGCGAGCGGCAACCGGGCTTCGGAGCCGCCACGGGAACGGAGCGAATCGTGAACACCCTCATCGAGGCACTGTCGGGCTATGGCTGGTGGATTCTCGGCCTCGTCCTGCTCGCTCTCGAAGTCGTCCTGCCAGGCGTTTATTTGCTGTTTTTCGGCATAGCCGCGCTGATCGTCGGCATGAACACCCTGTTTCTTGGCACCAGCGGCTGGTTCGGCTGGGAGCAGCAGGTTCTCGCCTTCGTCGTGCTATCGGCCATCAGCGTCTATCTCGGGCGACGCTGGTACGGCTCGAAAAGCGAAGCCGGCGAATCGGGCTTGCTCAATCGCAGGACGCGCCGCCTGATCGGCCGCGAGGCGGTACTGACCCAGGCGATCGTCAACGGCCGCGGCCGGGTCGCCATCGAGGATAGCTGGTGGAGCGTCGAGGGGCCGGACCTGCCCGAGGCGAGCCGCGTGCGCATTGTCGGCGCGAAGGGGTCGGTTCTGACGGTGGAGCCGGTTCCGCCGCATTGACGGATCGAGCCGCCGCCGCGTTTCACGTCTAAGCCACGCCGATCCGCAACAAATCGTGCAGATGCACGATCCCGACCGGCCGCTTTTGGCGCACCACCATCAAAGCCGTGATGTTCAGGCTGTTGACGATGTCGAGTGCCTTGGCGGTGAGCGTTTCCGGTTCGATCGTCTTGGGATCGCGGCTCATCACCGTGTCGACCGTCTGCCCGAGCAGGTCGTCCTCGATATGCCGACGCAGATCGCCATCCGTTACGATGCCGCTGAGGCGGCCGTCCGAATCCACGACGGCAACACAGCCGAATCCCATACGCGACATCACGATGATCGCTTCGGACATTGGCGTGCCGGCTGGAACCAGTGGCATCGCCTCGCCGACATGCATGATGTCGCCGACATGCATCAGGCTCGCCCCGAGCTGGCCGCCGGGATGGAAGACGCGGAAATCGCCCGGCGTGAACCCCCGGCGTTCGAGCAACGCGACGGCGAGCGCATCGCCGAGCGCCACTTGCAGCGTCGTAGAGGTAGTGGGAGCCAGGCCGTGCGGACAGGCTTCGGCGACCCTTGGAAGCGTCAGTGCCTCGTCGGCCTCGCGTCCGAGCGTGGAATCGGGACGGGAGGTAATGGCGACGAGTGGAATACGGAAACGTCGGGAATAGGCAACGATTCCCTTCAGTTCCGCGGTCTCCCCGGACCACGACATCGCGAGGATCGCATCGTCATGCCCAATCATGCCCAGATCGCCGTGATTGGCTTCGGCCGGATGGACGAAGAAGGCGGGTGTTCCGGTCGAGGCGAAGGTGGCCGCGATCTTCGCGCCGATATGCCCGCTCTTGCCGACGCCGGTGACGATCAGCCGGCCCTCGATGCCCTGAATGATATCGAGAACGCGCTCGAACGGCGCTGCCAAGTCACCATTCAGCAGTCCCGCCAGCGCCATCAGCCCTTCGGCTTCGGTCTCGATCGTGCGCACGGCGGACCGCGCGCCAAGAGGCAGGCCGACATCGTCAGGCTCGGATTTGGCAAACACGTTCGTCGCATGCTCCTGTCAGGTGCCGCCACCACGGCTCCGTGACCGCCCATCGCAGCCCCTTCGGACCAAATGATGACGCAGGCAGATTTCCAAGTCGAAGACGGGATGCGTGATTCCCGATAACGAATTCTTAACCATGAAAATTTACCTCTCGGCAAGCTCGGGTTTCACCGCGCGTGCTCGCAGAAGGTGCAGACGACGCCGCGATGGTTTGGAAATTTCGCCGATTCCGATTGACGACAGCGACCGCCGCGCTTGGCCTCGCCTCGCCTTTCCTGTCCGGACTGTGCCCGATGGCGGCTTTCGGCCAGACGCTTTCCATGCCGGAACTGCGCACCGACGGTGAACTCCTCGGCTCGCGGGGCCTCGATGGCCTGCGAACGGATACGCGCACTCTCAGCAACGCGTCCGGGGATTTGAGTGCCCAGGATCCGGCGCAGCGTCCGCGAGACCGCCCGCTGCTCGATGAGGCCCCGGCCCGGGAACCTCCGACGCCGGCCCGTGAATTCGACCTGTTCAGCGGACCCGACATCAAGGCCGATGCTCTTGACGTCACGATTGGGCAGTCGCGGGCCACCAAGCCGGTGCCCGCGGCAAACCCGCGATCCGATCCCGTCGACGCGCGTGATACGGGCGAGATCCGACGGGATGAGCGGCGGCGGCAGAACAGCCGTCCGTCGACCGGCCTTCCGCCGGGCAATCCGCCGCTCGCCGCGGGCGTCGCTGGCGAAGCCCTGCCCGCCGATTCCAGCCTGCGGACCAACCGGCCGACCGAAGCGATCGGACGCATTGTCCGCCGCGGCGAGGATGACCCCTTCGCGCCCGTCGGCATCCGCGCCGGACGGTTCATCCTCTATCCCGAGCTGCTCCAGACCCTCGGTACCTCGACGAATAGCGACCAGATACCCGGTGGTGAAGGCGGTGCCTTCAGCGAAACGACCGTCTCGGCCCGACTGCTGTCCGACTGGTCGCAGGACGAGGCGGAGTTGAACTCCCGCCTCACCTTTCGCCGAAACTTCTCGGGCGAGACCCGCGACGACCCGGAGGCGGCGGTCGACGGCCGCTGGCGGTTCGATCTCGACCGTCTCACCACCGCTACGCTGCGGGGTGCGGTGGCGTACCGCCGCGAGGACGCCGGCGAAATCGACGCAGCCCTGCGTAATTCCGACCGCCCCGAGATTCTGACCGCCTCGACCTCGGCGCAGCTCCAGCGCGATTTCGGCCGGCTGCGCATGACCGGCACCGGCACCGCCGCCCGCGAGGCCTATTACGGCCAGCCCGCGGGTTTCCGCGACCAGAGCTACACCACGCTCACCGCCGGGCTGAGGGCGGGTTACGAGCTGTCACCGGCGCTTTCCCCGTTCATCGAGGGCAGTGTCGGCTGGCGCCTGTTCGACGATTCGAGCATCCGGGGGCCGAACGATGTCGGGCGTGATTCGCTGCTTCCCTCGCTTCGGGCGGGTCTGATGCTGGACCTCGCCGAGAAGCTCACAGGCGAGATCGCTGCCGGTTACGCCTGGAACCTGCCGGACGACCCTGCGGCCGAGACGACTGGCACACCGACCCTCGACGCCAATCTCGTCTGGTCGCCGCGACGCGGGACGGACGTAAACTTCGCCGCGCGCACCGCCTTTGAGCCGGAGACGGCGGGCACATCCACCACGACATCCTATACGGGTTCCCTCGGCCTGCGGCATGTGCTGACCGCCCGCGCGGACCTGACCGCGGCGCTGACAGCCGAATACAGCGACTCGACGCTTCCCCGGGAGGACGAGATCGCGCTGACCGGCGAGACGGGCATCACCTACTGGTTCAACCGCACCCTTGCCTTCACTGGCCTCTACAGCCATCAGGAAGTCTATTCGGACGCGGACGATGGCGATTACAGCGCCGACACGATACGTCTAGGGTTGAAGCTGCAGCGCTGAGTGGCGCGCGACGTCGACTACTTTGCCGCCACCGCCTCGCCGTTCGGCTCCACCGTATGGATCATCCGTTCGATGTTATCGATCACCTTTTCCCGGATATCCGGACGCCACAGCGCGAAGGCGACATTGGCCTCGACGAACCCTTCCTTCGACCCGCAGTCGAAGGTCCGTCCGGTGAATGGATAGGCGGAAAAGTCCTGACGGTCGGCGAGCTTCAGCATCGCGTCGGTGAGTTGGATCTCGTTGCCGGCACCCTTTTCCTGCGTCTTCAGAATGTCGAAGATTTCAGGCTGCAGAATGTAGCGGCCCGAGATGTAGTAATTCGACGGCGCGTCGGCGGGACTTGGCTTTTCCACCATGCCATCGACACGGAAACCGGCCCCGACCGTCTCTCCCGCGCCAACGATACCATACTTCTGCGTTTCGTTCGGGTCGCATTGCTCGACCGAGATGACATTGCCGCCAGCGGTCTCGTATAGGTCGACCATCGCGGCAAGACAGCCCTTTTCGGCCTGCATGATCATGTCCGGCAAGAGCAGAGCGAAGGGCTCGTTGCCAACCAGGTCGCGGGCGCACCAGACCGCGTGGCCGAGACCGAGCGGCGCCTGTTGGCGGGTGAAGCTCGCCGTCCCGGGCTTGGGCTGCAGATCGTCGAGCAGCTTGAGTTCGGCCGATTTGCCGCGTTCGGCCAGGGTGTTGGAAAGCTCGACCTGAATGTCGAAATAGTCCTCGATGACGCCCTTGTTGCGCCCGGTGACGAAGATCAGGTGTTCGATCCCGGCCTCCCACGCCTCGTCGACGACGTACTGGATGACCGGGCGATCGACGACCGTCAGCATTTCCTTCGGAATGGATTTCGTCGCCGGCAGGAAACGCGTCCCAAGACCTGCGACCGGGAACACGGCTTTTCTGACTTTTTTCATGATGGCTTGGTCCTCAAATCCTTGGCGACATGCCCGCGGGAAGGCTGCTTGGTCGATATCGTTATTTGAACGTCTCGCCGCGTTTTTGCCGTGAAATAGCGAAATAAGTCAGCAAAGACAGTCGACCGCGCGTTTGCAATCCTGCGGAGTGATGAACGAACTCTTAATGACATAGCCCTAGTCTTCCAACCTTGCCCAGCCGAATGAACCGACACAGGAGACGACACATGCAACGAAAGACCGGACCCCGCTTGAGATGGCTCGGATCGACCCTCGTCGCGATGGTCGTCTCGATCTTTCTCGCGGCGCCGGCCTCCGCCGATGCTGGCTTTCAGCGATGGATCCAGAATTTCGAGAGTGTCGCGGCGAAGAATGGCGTCAGCCGCAACGTCTATCGCGCGGCGTTCGCGGGCGTCACCTCGCCCGATCCGGATGTTCTGGAGAAAGCGCGCTACCAGCCCGAGTTCAAGGACACGGTCTGGGATTACGTCGACAACCGCGTCAACGACGAGCAGGTCGCCAAGGGCCAGGCGATGCGCGCGCGCTACGACAAGTGGCTCGACAGCATCGAAAGGGGCTTCGGCGTCGACCGTGACATTCTCCTGGCGATCTGGTCGATGGAAACCAATTACGGGCAGATTCTTGCCCGCGACGACGTGATGAAGAGCTTGCCGCGCTCGCTCGCCACACTTGCCTATCTCGACAAGCGTCGCGGCAAATTCGCCCGTCAGCAGCTCATTGCGGCGTTGAAGATCGTCCAGGCCGGCCATATTACCCCGCAAAAGCTCACCAGTTCCTGGGCTGGGGCGATGGGTCACACCCAGTTCATCCCGACCAGCTACCTCGCCTACGCCGCCGACATCGACGGCGATGGCCATGCCAATATCTGGGAATCGGTGCCGGACGCCCTCGCCACGGCGGCCAACCTCTTACGCAAGAACGGTTGGCAATCCGGCAAGACATGGGGTTACGAGGTGATCGTTCCGGATCGCTACCGGGGCAAGCTGGAGCGCGACAACCGCTCGCTGGCCGAGTGGCAGAGCCTTGGATTTCGCCGGGCGAACGGCAAGGCTTTTCCGCATCCCTCCGACAATGCCAATCTGGTTCGTCTGGCTGGCGACAATGGACCGGCCTTTCTGATGACCAAGAACTTCTTCGTCCTGAAAAGCTACAACAACGCCGACAAATATGCGCTCGCCGTGGGTTTGCTCGGCGATCGGATCGGCGGATATGGCGGGCTGTATCGTGACTGGCCGCGCGGCTACACGCCGCTTTCCAGCGAGGAGCGTTACGAACTCCAGCGGCATCTCGCCTCCCGCGGGCTTTATGACGGCAAGATCGATGGTAAGATCGGATCTGGATCGAAATCCGCGATCATGTCGTTACAGGGACGAGCCGGCATGGCGCGGGATGGCAATGCCTCGAAGGCGCTGCTGGACTTCCTTCGCCGAAACTGATCCCGTAGCGGAAGGTTGGACTTCATGACGGCACGGAAAGCGACGATGACGGTCTGGAGAAGGGCGCGATTGGCCCTCATCGCCGTTGTCGCCGGTTGCGCCGTGCTGATAACGGGGTTGGCCCCGTCCGGCATTGCGGCGGCACAGGAACGTCCGCGCACTGTCTTGGAGATGCTGTTCGGCGGCGGTACGCGCGCCGCGCCGCCGCCGCGGGTCATCCGCAAGAAGGTGATTCGCAAGAAACCCTCCGTCCGCAAGAAATCCACGGTCAGCCGAAAGGCCAAAGCCCGCCCGAAAGCGCGTAATGCCGCTAAGAAGCAGACTGCGAGCCGGAATTCCAGCGCTCGCGCCAGCGCGCCGCAGATTGCCGAGGAGGCTCAGGCAACCAAGGACGCCAACGCCCAAAAGGTGCTGGTGGTCGGCGATTTCCTCGCCGATTCGCTCGCCGATGGTCTCGACGCGCTTTACGGCGACAACGAAATGGTCACGGTCGAATCCCGCACCAACGGCTCGTCCGGCCTGGTGCGCGACGACTTCTACGACTGGACCAAGAATCTCGGACCGATACTGGACGAGGAAAAGCCGGCTGCGCTTGTCGTAGCGCTTGGGTCCAACGACCGTCAGCCGATCGAGCTCGGATCGGCGACGCTGTCGTTGCGATCCGAGGGTTGGACGAAGGAGTACGAAAAACGCATCGCGGAGATCGCCGAGACGGTGAAGAACCGCGATATCCCTCTGATCTGGGTTGGCATGCCGTCGTTCAAGTTCGAGCGGATGAGCGAAGACATGGTCTTTCTCAATGATCTTTATCGCAAGGGTGCGACGAAGGTTTCCGGCCAGTTCGTCGACATCTGGGAAGGCTTCGTCGATGCCAACGGAAGTTTCGTCTATTCGGGACCGGGCGTCAGCGGCCAGCAGGTACAACTTCGCAACTCCGACGGCATCACGATGACCAGCGCCGGCGACGACAAGATGGCCTTCTTCGCGGAGCGCGCCATCGCCCGGGTTCTCAAGGACGGCGTATCCCCCGCGATCAGCCTGTCCGCCGAGCAGTTGCCGAACATGCAATTGCCGCCACTCGGCAATGCGGCCAATGCGGTGACGGCCGTCCCCCTCTCCATCGATGATCCGGCGCTCGCCGGCGCCGAAACCCTTCTGGGCGGCGGAACGACCCGCGGCTTCACGCTGGAACCGTCGCCGCGCGATCGCCTTATTGCCGGCAACGGAACCGGGGAGGTCCAGGGCCGCGCGGACAATTTCACCTGGAACAAAAAAACAGGCGCCGTCGTGCCGGACGGGGAGTCGATTGCCTATCGCGGTACGTTGGACCTGAACGCCGTGCGCGCATCGGACGGCATCAAGCCGCCGGAAGAAATGCCGTCGATCGTCGACGCGATCATCGAGGATTGGGCCGAAGACAACGAGGCCGCCAAGGGCGACGCCCCCGCCAACTGACGTCGATCGACAAAGCACGGCGAGCGCGCACGGGATCGAGCCGACCTCGACGCCTATCGTCGCCGCTAGCGAGGCAGCGTCGTTTCGCCCATCAGGTCGAGATCGATCGCTCGTGCCGCCTGCCGGCCCTCCCGGATCGCCCACACGACAAGGGACTGGCCGCGACGCGTATCACCAGCGGCATAGAGCTTGTCCATCGACGTCAGATAACGCTCGTCGTCGGCCGCGATCGAAACATTTCCGCGCCGATCGGTCCGGGTCGCCAGAGCATCGCCCGCGTCACGCATGAAGCCATCCATGAACGGACCCGCGAAGCCAATGGCGATGAAGGCGAGGTCCGCCTTGATGATGAACTCGGTTCCAGGCAGCGGCTTGCGTTGTTCGTCGACTTCCGCGCACTCGACGCCGGTGAGAACCCCGTCCTCGCCGACGAATGCGAGCGTAGCGATCTGGAATTCGCGGATCGCGCCTTCCGCCTGGCTCGACGAGGTCCGCATCTTGGTCGCCCAGTAGGGCCAGACTTCCAGCTTGTTCTCGGTCTTCGGCGGCTGCGGGCGGATGTCGAGCTGCGTCACTTTGACCGCGCCCTGACGGAAGGCCGTGCCAACGCAATCCGAGGCCGTGTCGCCGCCGCCGACCACGACGACATGCTTGCCGCCGGCCCAGATCTCCTCGCTCGGCCAGCCGACGCTGGCGATCGGCTCGCTGGCGACCCGGCGAGTTTGCTGCACGAGGTAGGGCATCGCATCGTAAATACCGGTCAGCCCCTCGTCGGGAATCCCCGCGTCGCGCGGGCGCTCCGCACCGCCGCAGAACAGCACCGCGTCGTATTCGGCGGTCAGCTCCGCCACTCGCTTGTCCTTGCCGACATCGACGCCGCAGAAGAACGTGACCCCCTCGCCTTCCATCTGCGCGACGCGCCGGTCGATCCAGTGCTTTTCCATCTTGAAGTCCGGAATGCCGTAACGCATCAGCCCGCCCGGACGCGATTCCCGCTCGAACACATGCACGTCATGGCCGGCGCGGCCGAGCTGTTGCGCGGCGGCGAGACCCGCCGGTCCCGAGCCGATGATGGCGACACGCTTGCCGGTTCTGGTCTTGGCCGGTTGCGGCTTGATCAGCCCGAGCTTGTAGGCCTTGTCGGCCAGTGCCTGTTCGACCGTCTTGATCGCCACCGGCACATCCTCGAGGGTCAGCGTACAGGCTTCCTCGCAGGGCGCCGGACAGATACGGCCGGTGAATTCGGGAAAATTGTTGGTCGAATGCAGGTTGCGGATCGCCGTCTCCCAGTCGCCCTGGTAGACGAGGTCGTTCCAGTCCGGGATCTGGTTGTGGATCGGACAGCCCGTGGGCCCGTGGCAATAGGGAATCCCGCAGTCCATGCAGCGGGCCGCCTGCTTGCCGACTTCCTCGTCGGACATCGGCAGGGTGAACTCGCGGAAATGGCGAATGCGATCGGAGGCCGGCTGGTACTTGTGCGTCTGCCGATCGATCTCAAGAAATCCGGTAACCTTGCCCATTCAGTCACTCCGTTCTTCCGACCCTCGCGAGCCGAGAGCGTTTCGCAGGCCACGGTCCGGGAAGCGTCGCCCCGTCTCGGACCCGGTTGTATCTGGAAACAGGCCGAGCCAAAGCCGGCTTGCCTGCGCTGATGCCGCAATCCGCGGCGAAAGTCGATCGTCCGTCGGCGCGCCCGTAACCCGCTGACACCGCCGACGAAAGCCGGATACGGCGGCTACTCCGCCGCCACGCCCATTCTCATGCGCTCCATCTCCTGCAGCGCCCGGCGGTACTCGACCGGCATCACCTTGACGAACTTCGGGCGGTAAACCTCCCAGTTCTCCAGTATTTCCGCCGCCCGGCCCGAGCCGGTGTAGTGGAGATGGTTGGAGATCAACTGGAACAGCCGCTCGTCGTCATGGCCCGTCATGTCCGAGGAGACGTCGACACGGCCCTTGTAGGCGAGGTCGCCGCCATGGTGGTGCAGCCTTTCCAGAAGATCGTCCTCCTCCGGCACCGGCTCCAGATCGACCATCGCCATGTTGCAGCGCTCGGCGAAATCGCCGACCGCGTCGTAGACATAGGCAACACCGCCCGACATGCCGGCCGCGAAGTTGCGCCCGGTCTGGCCGAGGATCACAACGACGCCGCCGGTCATGTATTCGCAACCATGGTCGCCCGCACCCTCGACTACCGCGATCGCGCCGGAGTTGCGGACCGCGAAGCGTTCGCCGGCGACGCCCCGGAAATAGCATTCGCCCGAGATCGCGCCGTAGAGCACGGTATTGCCGATGATGATCGATTCCTCCGGCACGACGCGGGAGTTGGCGCGCGGCTTGACGACGATGCGTCCGCCCGAAAGCCCCTTGCCGACATAGTCGTTGCCGTCGCCGGTCAGCTCGAAGGTGATGCCCCGCGCGAGAAACGCGCCGAAGCTCTGTCCGGCTGTGCCAGCGAACTTCACCGTGATGGTGTCGTCGCGCAGCCCCTTCAGGCCGTAGCGTCTGGCGACTTCGCCCGACAGCATCGCCCCTGTCGACCGGTCGACGTTGGTGATCGGGGTTTCGATCACTACCGTCTGCCGCGCCGTCAGGGCCGGCTCCGCCTCGGCGATCAGCTTGCGATCGAGAACATCGACGATCGGGTGCTCCTGCCGCTTGGTCCAGCGCAGTTCCCCGGCCGGTGCGTCCGGCTTGAAGAACACCTTGGAGAAGTCGAGTCCCTTCGCCTTCCAGTGGTCGATCATCTCCTTGCGGTCGAGCAATTGCGATTCGCCAACCAGTTCGGACAGATGACGCACGCCCATCTCCGCCATGATCATGCGCACCTCTTCCGCCACGTAGAAGAAGAAGTTGATCACATGCTCGGGCGTGCCCTTGAAGCGCTTGCGCAGCACCGGGTCCTGCGTCGCGACGCCGACCGGGCAGGTGTTGAGGTGGCACTTGCGCATCATGATGCAGCCGGCGGCGATCAGCGGCGCGGTCGAAAAGCCGAACTCGTCGGCGCCGAGCAGCGCCCCGACGATGACGTCGCGACCGGTTCTGAGCCCCCCGTCGACCTGCAGGCAGACGCGCGAGCGCAGGCCGTTCAGCACCAGCGTCTGCTGGGTCTCCGCCAGTCCCATCTCCCAGGGGCTGCCGGCGTGCTTGATCGAGGTCAGCGGCGAGGCGCCGGTGCCGCCGTCGTAGCCAGCGACGATGATATGGTCGGCGCGTGCCTTGGCGACGCCCGCCGCGACCGTGCCGACGCCAACCTCGGAGACCAGCTTCACCGAAATATCGGCCGCCGAATTGACGTTCTTCAGATCGTAGATCAGCTGCGCCAGATCCTCGATCGAATAGATGTCATGGTGCGGCGGCGGCGAGATCAGGCCGACGCCCGGCGTCGAGTGCCGGGTCTTGGCGATGGTCGCGTCGACCTTGTGGCCGGGCAGCTGCCCGCCCTCGCCCGGCTTGGCCCCTTGCGCGACCTTGATCTGCAGCATGTCGGCATTGACCAGATATTCCGTGGTCACGCCGAACCGCCCCGACGCGATCTGCTTGATCGCTGAGCGCTCCGGGTTCGCCGAGCCGTCGCGCAGCGGCGTGAACCGGTCGGATTCCTCGCCGCCCTCGCCGGTGTTCGACTTGCCGCCGATGCGGTTCATCGCTCTTGCCAGCGTCGTGTGTGCCTCGCGGGAGATCGAGCCGAAACTCATCGCCCCGGTGCAGAAGCGCTTGACGATGTCCTTGGCCGGCTCCACCACGTCCAGTGGCACCGGCTTGCGGCCCGCCTCTTCGGCGGTCTTGATGCGGAAGAGGCCCCGGATGGTCGAGTTTTGGACGGCGGATTCGTTCACCATCCTGGCGTAGTCCTGGTATTTGTCCCAGGAATCGGTCCGCACCGCATGCTGCAGCGTCGCCACAGCGTCCGGCGACCAGATGTGGCTTTCGCCGCGCATCCGATAGACATATTCGCCGCCGATCTCGAGCGAGCGGGCCAGCACTGGATCGTCTGAGAAGGCGCGGGCGTGGCGCTCCGCCGTCTCGCGCGCCACCTCGTCGAGGCCAACGCCTTCGATCGTCGTCGCCGTACCGGTGAAGTACCGCTCGACGAAGTCCGACTGTAGGCCCACGGCGTCGAAAATCTGGGCGCCGCAATAGGACTGGTAGGTCGAGATGCCCATCTTGGACATGACCTTCAACAGACCCTTGCCCACCGACTTGATGTAACGCGTGACGACCTCGTTCGGATCGACTTCCGGCGGAAATTCCTGGCGCCGGTGCATTTCGAGCAGCGTATCGAAGGCGAGATAGGGGTTGATCGCCTCGGCCCCGTAGCCGGCCAGACACGCGAAGTGATGCACCTCACGCGGTTCGCCGGATTCGACGACGAGACCGGCCGCCGTGCGCAGGCCCTTGCGGATCAGGTGGTGATGCACCGCCGCACAGGCGAGCAGCGACGGGATCGGAATCCGGTCCGGGCCGACCTGCCGGTCCGACAGGATGATGATGTTGTAGCCGCCGACGACCGCCGCCTCGGCCCGCTCGCAAAGACGGTCGAGCGCCCCGGCCATGCCCGCGGCGCCGCTCTCGACGGCGTAGGTCATATCCAGGGTCTTGGTATCGAACCGGTCCTCGGTGTGGCCAATATTGCGGATTTTCTCCAGATCGCCGTTGGTCAGGATCGGCTGGCGCACCTCCAGCCGCTTGCGGCGGGAAGAGCCTTCCAGGTCGAGGATGTTCGGGCGCGGGCCGATGAAAGACACCAGGCTCATCACCAGTTCCTCCCGGATCGGGTCGATCGGCGGATTGGTGACCTGGGCGAAGTTCTGCTTGAAATAGGTGTAGAGCAGTTTCGGGTTCGACGACATCGCCGAGATCGGCGTGTCGGTGCCCATCGAGCCGATCGCTTCCTGGCCGGTGGTCGCCATCGGCGCCATCAGCGTGCGGGTCTCCTCGATCGTGTAACCGAAGGCCTGCTCGCGATCGAGCAGCGAGACGTCCGAGCGCGAGGCCCGCGGCGCCACCGGCTTCAAGTCTTCCAGTATGATCTGGGTGTTCTTCAGCCAGTCGCGATAGGGGTGCGCGCCGGCCATCTCGCGCTTGATCTCGTCGTCGGAGACGATCCTGCCCTTTTCAAGGTCGATCAGCAGCATCCGGCCCGGCTGCAGCCGCCATTTGGTGACGATCCGCTCTTCCGGGATTTCCAACGTTCCGGCTTCCGATGCCATGATGACGAGATCGTCGTCGGTGACGACATAGCGCGCCGGCCGCAAGCCATTGCGGTCGAGCGTCGCGCCGATCTGCCGTCCGTCGGTGAAGGCAACGGCCGCCGGGCCGTCCCAGGGTTCCATCAACGCCGCGTGATACTCGTAGAAGGCCTGCGTTTCCTTCGCCATCTGCTTGTTGCCGGCCCAGGCTTCCGGGATCAGCATCATCATGGCGTGGGCGAGCGGATAGCCGCCTTCGGTGAGAAACTCCAACGCGTTGTCGAAACAGGCGGTGTCCGACTGGCCCTCGTAGGAGATCGGCCAGAGCTTGGAGATGTCGTTGCCGAACAGCTCCGAGTCCACCGACGCCTGGCGCGCCGCCATCCAGTTGACGTTTCCGCGCAGGGTGTTGATCTCGCCGTTATGGGCGACCATCCGGTAGGGGTGGGCAAGTTTCCAGGAAGGAAAGGTGTTGGTGGAAAAGCGCTGATGGACCAGCGCCAGGGCACTCTCGAAGCGTGGGTCCGAAAGGTCGGCGTAATAGGCTCCAAGCTGATAGGCGAGGAACATTCCCTTGTAGACGATCGTCCGCGAGGAGAGCGACACGACGTAAAAGCCGATGTCCTCGCCCTTCGCCTCCGAATAGACCCGGTTCGAGACGACCTTGCGCAGGATGAAGAGCCGGCGCTCGAACTCGTCGTTCCCGGGGATGGACGCGGCGCGCGCAATGAAGATCTGCCGGTGCACCGGCTCCGTCGCGACGATCTCTGGCGCCTCGGAAAGCTCTTTGTTCGAGACCGGCACGTCGCGCCAGCCGAGCACCGTCTGGCCCTCCTCGCGCGCCACCTCCTCGAACACCGCCTCGATGTGCCGCCGCCGTTCGGCATCCCGCGGCATGAAGACGTGACCGACGCCATAGTCGCCGGGCTCCGGCAGATCGACGCCGCGAGCCGCCATCTCCTCCTTGAAGAAATCATGCGGAATCTGGACGAGCATTCCCGCCCCGTCGCCCATCAGCGGATCCGCCCCGACGGCGCCGCGGTGGGTCAGGTTCTGCAGGATCTGCAGGCCCTTCTCGACGATGGAGTGGGACTTTTCGTTCTTCATGTGAGCGATGAAGCCGACGCCGCAGGCGTCGTGCTCGTTGCGCGGGTCGTAGAGACCCGTCCGTCCGGGCGCCGTGCGCGGTTTGATCGCCGCGGCGACGTCCGTGGTCGAGATCGCGGTCTCGAAGGTTTCGGCGTTGGACAGATTCGTCATCGCGTCGTCTCCCGTCGTCGCGGCGCCGCCATTCGGCCGCGCCCGTATCTGCATCCGGCCAGTTGCGGCCGCACTTTTAGGCCCGGTTCGGCGTGGCCATCGGGGCATGTCCCCGCGTCCAGCCGCCGCCCGAGCATTCCATGTCAGCCGGCTTGTCGCACGACCTCTGGCGTCAGGATAGAACCTGGCCGTGTCTTTTAGGCGCGAAACGCGCGCCCGCACGGCCCATTTTCACCATATTATGACAGCATTGCTGTCCTATCAGCGGCAATATGGCAGAACCCGCCCGGATCGGCAAGATGGCGGGAGCGAACAGTCTCCGTCTCACCGCACGAGCCTGCGCAAACCTCGCTCGACGGCCTCTTGGACAGGCTCCGCTTGCCGCGCCTGCCGAATATCGATTCCGCTCCGCCACAGGAACAACAGGCCGACCACGACCATCAGGACGATGGTGAGGACGTGGTTGAACAGGATCATCGCCAGAGCCTGCTCGTCGGGTACCCCGAGCAGCTTCAACGCGAAGCCGGAGCCGATGACGAAGCCGCTGGGAACGCGGACGAACCGGGCAAGCACCAGGGCAAAGCCCGCGAAAATCATCAGGAAGAGATAATCGAGCGGAGCCAGCACGACACCCACCGCCAGACCGGCCCAAAGGAAATGGGTCGCCGCGATGAACTTCATGGCCACGCTGGCCAGCACCGCCCCGATCTGGCGATTGCGATCACGCGGCCAGACGATGCCGTCGCGAATGGCCTGCCTCAGCCCGGCGAGCCGGCCTCGCCCCCTGGCGGCCAGCCAGTCGACGCAGCGGCTGACCCGTGCATTCTCGCGGCCCAGTGGCGAGCGCCCGATGAACAGAAGATACAGTAGCCCGGACAACAACAAGAGGTTCAGACCGCCCGCGACCGCCAGCCCCGTCCTCACATCGCCGTCGACATCAGGAATTCGGCCGACCAGCGCCACGAAAGCGGCGAGCAACGCGAACACGATTCCGTCCAGAAACCGCTCGATCGCCGATGTCATGAGCACGCTGGCCATCCGCAGCCCCTCCAGCCGCGCGATCAGCCAAGAGCGGACGAGCGGGCTGACGCCCAGCGGAACGAGAATCGCGACCCCGTAGCCCGCCATGATCGCCCCGAACAACCTGACGCTCGAGATCGGTTTCAGATCGAACAGGATCTGGCGCCATTTCCAGCCGCGGGTCAGTTGCTCGAGCAGGATCGTTGCCGCCAGCATGACCAGCCAGCCCATATTGGCGGTCGCGACCGCCGACAAAAATCGGCCGACGTCGAGGCCTTGGTAAAGCCAGAACAGGGTTGCGAGCGCGATGGCTGCCCCGATGACCGGAAGCACCCAGCGGAAAAATACGCTCGGACCATTGCCGGTCGTCATGGATTTCGCAATCGACATTCGGTGCTGCTAGCATCCCGATGCGAGCTTTGGCACGACAAATTCGACTTCGCTGAGATCTGACACGCAAAGGTGAGCGGATTTCACCGCCCGCGGCAAGCCAGCGGAGCGGCCTCCGCCGTCTCCAGCTTTGCCCTGAACCTGCCTTGCCCTTGGCGACGCGGCGCGATACGGCAGCGCCATGATTTTCGCTTCCGACAACTGGTCCGGCGCCCACCCGGCGATCAATTCAGCTCTTTCCGCCCATGGCGACGGCATGGCCGCCGCCTATGGCGCCAGCGACCTCGACAAGACCGTCGAGCGTCGCTTCGATGAAGTGTTCGAACGCGAGGTGGCGGTGTTTTTCGTCGGCACCGGAACCGCGGCCAACTCGCTCGCCTTTGCCGCCGTGAACCGGCCCGGCGGCGTCGTGCTTTGCCACCGCGAGGCCCATGTCATCGAGGACGAGTGCGGCGCGCCGGAGTTTTTCACCCACGGTGCCCGCCTTGCGCCGATCGACGGGGTTGACGGCAAGATCGATCCGCTCAATCTTCAGCGCGAGATCGCCCGCTTCAAGCCGGATTTCGTCCATGCGGGCCAGCCGATGGCCGTGACGATCAGCCAGCCCGGCGAAGCCGGCACGCTCTATTCCGGCGACGAGATCGAGACGATCGCCCGGATCGCCCATGGCCGCGATCTGACGCTGCATATGGATGGTGCGCGCTTTGCCAACGGCCTCGTCGCGACCGGTCTGACGCCGGCCGAGATGACCTGGAAGCGCGGCGTCGACATCCTGTCCTTCGGCGCCACCAAGAACGGCTGCTGGTGCGCCGAAGCCGTCGTCTTCTTCGATCCCGACAAGGCTCGCCAGTTTCCTTACATCCGCAAGCGCGGCGCCCAGCTCTTCTCCAAGACGCGCTTTGTCGCCGCCCAGTTCATGGCCTATCTCGAGGACGATCTTTGGCTCGATCTTGCGGCCCACGCCAACCGCATGGCCGATCGCCTGCGCGCCGGAATCGACGCGAGTCCGCACGCGCGGCAGGCTTGGGAAACCCATACCAACGAGAGCTTCGCCATTCTCGATTCCGATCTCGCCGGGACCTTGCGGGGCAAGGGCGTCGTGTTTTACGACTGGAATGCGCCGCATGGGGTGCACGACCTCGTCGGCGAGGATCCAGGGCTTCTGCGATTTGATCGCCTAGGGCGTCAGATGACAATCTGGACCGTTCCAGCAGATGAAGGGGGGAAACCGGGTCGCACTCGGCCCACAAGCGTCTTGACGCGGAACCAGCGGCCGGTCATGGTCCCGGCCGGAGCGCGGGCGTAGTTCAGCGGTAGAACGCAAGCTTCCCAAGCTTGATGTCGTGGGTTCGATCCCCATCGCCCGCTCCAGCCTCTGGCCGATCGCCGCAGCGCTTCGTCGCCGTGTTCTTCGTTGCGTTGCCTTTGCTGCCGTCACGTCGCCGCGTCGGCGAAATGGAGGGCGGGAACCAGGCAATGGACCGTCCACCAGACGCGCGCCGGGACGAAGACAGCGAGGCCGTTCCCAAACGGAGGCAAGCGCCTCAGGCGATTGCCTTAACGACCTTTCGTGAAGTTGCGCGGGTAACCTGCAAGCGCCGTAGGAAAGCCATGATGAAAATCGCCGTCAAGATCAGGACGATCGTGGCGGCGGGCGCGCTGTCGAGAAAGAAGCTCGCGTAGGTACCGGCCAGCATGCCCACCAGGCACACGGCGACGGAGACGACCATCATTCGCCCGAAACTGCGCGTCATGAGGAACGCGATCGCTCCGGGCGTGACCAGCAGCGCCACCGCGAGGATCAGACCGGTAGCCGATAGCGTGGCGACGATAGCCAGCGACAGCACCGACAAAAGGCCGTAATGGAGCATGCCGACGCGCAGGCCGCTGGCCCGCGCTTGCGCCGGGTCGAAGGCGTGCAGAACAAGATCCTTCCACTTCAGGACCAGAAACGCGCAGACGACTAGCGAGATCAGTCCCGCGGTCCACAGGTCCTGCGGCACTACCCCCAGCATGTTTCCGAACAGGACGTGGTCGAGATGCTCGTTCGTGGTGATCGCGGTGTACATGATGATCCCGATCCCGAACATGCCCGAGAAGACCACGCCCATGACGGTGTCCTGCTTCACCCGGCTGTTGTGGGAAAGATACCCGGTTAGAAGCGCGCAGGTCATACCGGCTCCGAAGGCGCCGACGATCAGCGGCAGACCGGTCATCCAGGCAAGCACAACGCCGGGCAGGACGGCATGGCTGACCGCATCGCCCATCAGCGCCCAGCCCTTCAGCACCAGAAAGCAGGATAGAAGCGCCGTCGGCGGCGCTACCAGCAGGGCGATCCAGAAGGCGTTCTGCATGAACGGGAACTGGAAAGGTTGAACCAAGGCGTCGATCATGGCCGAGCCTCGTTGGTCGTTACCGGCGGGACAGGCGCACGGGCCAACGCCTTTCCCGCTTGGCGGCGCGCCGCCAGCAGGCCGTGCTTCGGCGCGAAGACGAAAGCCGTCAGGAATATCAGCGTCTGCAGCGTGACGATGATGCCGCCTGTCGCGCCGTCGAGGAAATAGCTCGCATAGGCGCCAAAAAAGCTGGTGAGGGTTCCGATCGCCACCGATAGCGCAATCAGCCGCGGGAAGCGATCGGACAACAGATAAGCCGTCGCGCCCGGCGTCACGACCATGGCGATGACCAGGAACGCGCCCACGGTCACCATCGCCGCCACGATCGCGGCCGACAGAAGTACGAAGAAGACCGCCCGCAGCAACTCCGGGCGAAGGCCGATCGAGCGGGCATGGTTCTCATCGAAAAAGACCACCATCAGGTCCTTCCACTTGGCCAGAAGCACCGCCAGCGAGCCGAATCCTATAATCGCCAGTTGCAGCGTGTCCTCGGGGGTGATCGCAAGGATGTTGCCCATGATGATCGTCTGGATGCTGACCGACATCGGGGAGAGCGAGACCATGAAGAGGCCGAGGCCGAAGAACGACGTGAAGATAATGCCGATAATGACGTCGATCTTGAGTCCCGAGCGCCCGGACAGGAACAGCATCGCCCCCGCCGCAAGCCCGCCTGCGACGAACGCGCCGAGCGCGAACGGCAAGCCGAGCATGTAAGCGCCCGCCACGCCGGGCACCACCGAATGGGACAGGGCGTCGCCGATCAGCGACCAGCCCTTGAGCATCAGATAAGCCGACAGAAAGGCGCAGACACCCCCCACCAGCGCCGACACCCACATGGCGTTGAACATGTAGCTATAGCCGAATGGCTCCAGAAGCGTGGCGATCATGACCGGCCGCCTTGCTTCTCCGCATGGCCGCCGTGTGCGGAAGGCGGAGCAGATCCCGTCTCGCCAACGACGGCGACGTCAGCGACCTGCGCCGGATCGCCGTAATGCACGAATGGGCGTTCGTCATCCGTGATGATCCTGACCTCGCGCGGGTCGTCATCGTCGTGCAGCGCGTTGCCCCGTAAGGTAAAGTGCCGCAATACGCCCCCGAAGGCACGTTCGAGGTTGTCGCGCGTGAACGTCGTCTCGGTGGGCCCGTAGGCCAACACCGTGCCCTTGATCAGCACGGTACGATCGCAAAACTCCGGCACCGAGCCGAGATTGTGAGTCGAGACGAGCATGACGCGGCCTTCGTCCTTCAACTCGCGCAGCAGGCCGACGATCTGCTCCTCGGTCTTGACGTCGACCCCGGTGAAGGGTTCGTCGAGAAGGATGACCTGGCCATCCTGCGCCAGCGCCCGCGCGAGGAACACGCGCTTGCGCTGGCCGCCCGACAGCTCCCCGATCTGGCGATGCCGGAAATCTCGCATGTTGACGCGACGCAATGCCTCATCGACGGCTGCGCGATCCGCGGCTCCGGAACGTCGCAGAAAGCCCATGTGCCCGTAGCGGCCCATCATCACGACATCCTCGACGAGCACCGGGAACGTCCAGTCGACCTCTTCGGACTGCGGGACATAGGCACCGAGGTTCTCCCGCAGCGCTTCCTTCACCGTTTTTCCCAGCAGCCGGATTTCGCCCCGCCCGGCGGGAACGAAGCCCATGATCGCCTTGAAAAGCGTCGATTTTCCAGCTCCGTTCACACCGACCAAGGCGGTGATCGTTCCGCGCGGAATCTCGAAGCTCGCGTCGTGAAGAGCCGTGTGCCCGTTGCGATAGGTCACGGTTACGTCGCGGGCGAGAATGCCGCCCGCCGGCCCCCCGGCCGCGACAGGATGAGGTGGTTCGGGGGATCGAAAGAGCATCCGAGGGTCCTTTGTGGTCGCTGCTCCGGGGCGCTTGTCACCAGGTGGGGCATGCGGTCGCCTGGCGTTTTCCGATTCAGCCAGGCTCAGTTGGTGTGCGCGGTTAAACCGTCAGCCACCGTCTGCGCGGTCACGCGCAGGAGATCGAGATAGGTTGGGACCGGTCCGTCCGGCTCGCTGAGGCTGTCGACGTACAGGACGCCGCCATAGGAGGCTCCTGTCTCACGGGCGACCTGCTCGGCCGGCGACGTGTTTACCGTGCTTTCACAGAAGACGACCGGAATATCGTTGTTCCTCACGCCGTCGATGACGCTGCGCACCTGCTGCGGCGTGCCGACCTGGTCGGCGTTCATTGGCCCGAGGTAGAGTTCTTTCATTTCGAAATCACGCGCCAGGTAGCTAAATGCGCCTTCGCAGGTAACCAGCCAGCGATCCTGCGCCGGAATCCGGCTTATCTGCTCGCGGAGTGGGCCAATCGTGTCACGGATCTTTGCCTTATAGGCCTCGGCATTGGCCATGTAGGTGTCAGCATCCCCCGGGTCATGCTCAGCAAAGGCCTTCGCGATATTGTCGACATAGACCAGGGCGTTATCGAGTCCCATCCACGCGTGGGGATTGGCCTGGCCCTCGTATGATCCGGATGCAATCGAGATCGGCTCGATCCCGTCGGTCAGCGTCACCGACGGAATATCACCCAGATTGTCCAGAAACTGCTCGAACCAGAGTTCGAGGTTCAGTCCGTTCCACAGGATGAGATCCGCACCGCTCGCCCGAACGATATCTTGCGGAGTGGGCTGATAGCCGTGAATCTCCGCCCCGGGCTTGGTGATCGATACCACCTCGGCGGCGTCCCCGGCGACGTTCTGCGCCATGTCGGCCAACACCGTGAACGTCGTCACCACCTTGAACGGATCCTCTTCCGCCGCGTGGGTGCCATTACCGAGGGCGAGCAGCGACGCCATTGCCGTCGCCGCGAAAAACCGGTGTGAGGTGCGTGTCACGGGTTGCTTCCCGTTCGATCGAGGTGGATGGCGCAGGAGCCAGGCCTGACCGGTTCATTTGTCGATGGCTATAAAAGTTAGCCTATGCTACAAATGCATTGAAAGAGGAGACCGTGTCAACCGGGGCTGGCCACCGATTTCGCGGTTGGCGGGGTCCAGTCGAACGTCTATGGGTGACGGTGATGACGAAGGTTCAAACGAGCGCCATTCCCGCCTTGCCCGATGCGGAACAGCAGGCGGCCAATTTCCAGAGGGTGCGCGAAGTCCATCAGCAGGAGGTCGCGGAGGACTACGTCGAGCTGATCGCCGACCTGATCGACAGCACCGGCGAGGCCCGCGCGGTCGACATCGCCCGGCGGCTGGGTGTCGCCAACACCACCGTCGTCAAGACCATCGCGCGTTTGCAGCGGGAGGGACTGGTTTCGAGCCAGCCGTATCGGGCGGTGTTTCTGACCGAGGCCGGCCGGGAAATGGCGGTCCGCTCGCGGCGACGGCACGAACTCGTCGTCAGCTTCCTTCGCGCGATCGGCATCAGCGATGGGACCGCCCAGCGCGATGCCGAGGGTATCGAGCATCACGTCAGCGAGGAGACCTTGGCGGCGTTCGAGCGGGTCGTACGCGCCAAGGCAACCGGGTCGCTCTAGCCGCTAAATGGACCGTCGGGCGCCGTGGTTCGGCTTCCAGGTCGGCCGACGCTGCGCCTTCGTAGATCGCGTCAGCCCTCCGCGACCAGCCGTCCCTCCAAGGCGTCGCGGATCAGTGCCCGGGTCTCGTCGATGCCATAGAGCGCTGCAAACGAGCCGAAGCGCGGTCCACGCTCCTGACCGATCAGGATCTGGTAGAGTGCCTGGAACCACTCCACCGAGACACCAGGGCCGCCCTGCGGCCCGGTTTTCCTGTGGTCCTGATAGCGCTCGATCGGCCGCGCGACATCCAGCAGCGCGTTCTGGATCGCCTCGCCGTCGGCATCTTTCGGCAAGGCCGCCAGCTTGGCGTCGAGCGCCTCCAGCGCCTCCCGCTCGACCGCGTCGGGCGCGCGGAACGTCTTCGACGGCCTGACGAAATCCTCGAAATAGCGCAGCGCATAGGCGACGAGCCGGTCCAGTTCCGGATCGGTCTCGGGGGTCACGCCCGGCGCGTAGCGGGTAATGAAGCCCCATAGCGTTGCCGTGTTCGACGCATGGGAGGCGGAGACCAGATTGAGCAGCATCGCGAAGGGCACCGCTACCGCCTTTTCCGGCGGGTGGCCGTCATGGACATGCCAGACCGGGTTCTGCAGCCGCTGGCGCGGATCCTGACGCTGGTAGGCCGCGACGAACTGGTAATAGTCGTCGACCGCCTTGGGAATGACGTCGAAGTACAGCCGCTTTGCCGCCTTCGGCTTCTGGAACATGTAGAAGGCGAGGCTCTCCGGCGAGGCATAGGCCAGCCATTCGTCGATGGTCAGTCCGTTGCCCTTCGACTTGGATATCTTCTGGCCCTTTTCGTCGAGGAAGAGCTCGTAATTGAAGCCTTCGGGCGGCGTCGCGCCGAGCGCCTTACAGATCTTCGACGCCAGGGTGACGGAATCGATCAGGTCCTTGCCGGCCATTTCGTAGTCGACGCCGAGCGCCGCCCAGCGCAGCGCCCAGTCCGCTTTCCACTGGCACTTCACCGCGCCGCCGGTTACCGGCGTTTCGACCCGCTCGCTGCTGTCGGGATCGAGATAGGTGATGGTGCCGGCATCAGGATCGCGGTCCACCATCGGAACCTGGAGGACGATGCCGGTCTTCGGATGGACCGGGAGGAAGGGCGAATAGGTGGCGCGTCTGTCGGGGCCGAGCGTCGGCAGGATGATCTCCATCACCTCGTCATAGGCGGCCAGCATCTTCAAAAGCGTCGCGTCGAAGCGGCCGGAGGCATAGTAAACGGTCGCCGAGGCGAATTCGTAGTCGAAGCCGAAGCGGTCGAGAAACGCCATCAGGCGGGCGTTGTTCGCCGCCCCGAACGATGGATGCTCGTTGGAAAACGGGTCCGGCACCCGCGACAGCGGCTTGCCCAGATGGGTGAGCATCATCTCCCGATTCGGCACATTGTCCGGCACCTTGCGCAGGCCGTCCATGTCGTCGGAAAAGCACAGGAGGCGTGTCGGCACCTTGTCTTCGGTCAGGACGCGAAAGGCACGGCGCACCATCGACGTGCGGGCGACCTCGCCGAAGGTCCCGATATGCGGCAAGCCGGACGGACCATAGCCGGTCTCGAACAGCACCGTCGCCGGCATGCCGCTGGTCTCGAAGCGCTTGATGAGCTTGCGCGCCTCCTCGAAGGGCCAGGCGTTGGATGCCAGGGCCTCCTCGCGCAACGGTCGTTCGGCCACCGCGTCCACTGTGGTTTGCATGGGGCGTCCTTGCATGGTTGGCTTTCGAGCTGCGCCCGCCCCCTCAACGTGACGGTGAAGCATTGCGGACCGGGCATGTCGCGCCCGGTCTAGAAAGAAGCTGGGGGGCCGTCAACAAAGCCCGCCTGCGTCTTGTTGCGGCCCCGGTCGATGTCTAGCTTCGAGCGATCGCAAGTCTGAAGGAGTAGCGTGCAATGGCCGACCTCGAACCGCAGGAAGCCCTCGTCCATCTGATGGTTTCGATGGCTGCCGCCGACGGCGCGATCAGCGAGAACGAGCTGCGCGAGCTGGAAACACTGATCCGCACGCTCCCCGTGTTCGAAGGCTTCGACCCGGCAAGTCTGGACGAGATGGCACGCCATTGCAGCGATATCCTGGAACGCGAGGACGGGCTCGACACGATCATCGCGAATATGAAGCGGGTGCTGCCGGCCAAGATGTACGAGACCGCCTATGCGCTGGCCATCGAGGTGGCGGCCTCCGACGTTCACGCGACGCAGGCGGAGTTGCGGTTCCTGGAAATGCTGCGCGACGGGCTCGAACTCGACCGGCTGGTGAGCGGGGCGATCGAGCATTCCGCGCGGGTGCGCTACCGGCGGCTATAGTGCGGATGATGCCGGGAGTTTCGCGCCGATCCCGGCAGCTTACTGCCCGACGATCTCGCGGGTGGCGTCGAATATGATGTCCTTGTTGCGCTCCATGGTGAAGCGCAGGTCCCAGTCGTCGCGGCACAGGAACACCGGCCGCTCGTCGCGATCGCGGGCGACGTGGGTGACGTTGTCCTTGATGAAGGCGGCAAGAGCGGCGTCGCTGTCGGAACGGATCCAGCGGGCGACATTGGAGGAGACCGGCTCGAACGTCACGTCCGCCTTGTATTCGGCCGCGATGCGCGAGGCGAGGACGTCGAGCTGCAGCGGACCGACGACGCCGACGATCCAGGTCGAGCCGATCAACGGCCGGAACACCTGGACAAGGCCCTCCTCGGCGAGATCGTCGAGCGCCCGGCGCAGCTGCTTGAGCTTCATCGAATCCTCCAGGCGCACGCGCCGCAGCACCTCCGGCGCGAAGGCGGGAAGACCGGTGAAGCGGAAATTCTCGCCTTCGCTCAGCGTGTCGCCGACGCGCAGCGTCCCGTGGTTGGGAATGCCGATGACATCGCCGGCGAAGGCTTCCTCGGTGCGGGCACGCTCCTGGGCAAAGAAATAGATCGGGTTCGATACGGCCAGCGCCTTGCCGGAGCGAACATGGTCGAGCTTCATGCCGCGCTTGAAATGGCCGGAGCAGAACCGCACGAAGGCGACACGGTCGCGGTGCTTGGGATCCATGTTGGCCTGGACCTTGAAGACGAAGCCGGAGACGCGGTCGCCGTCGGGGTCGACCGGACCCTTGTCGGACGGCTGCGGGCGCGGCGCGGGCGCATGCGCGGCGATGAGGCCGAGCAGCCGGTCGACGGCGAAGTTCTGTAGCGCGCTGCCGAAGATGACCGGCGTCAGGTGGCCTTGACGGTAGGCGACGGGGTCGAGGTCGGCATAGCCTTCGCTGGCCAGCGCGGCGGCGTCGCGGAACGGCGCGTAGATGTCGGCGGGAATCAGGGCCGCCAGAGCGGGATCGTCGAGTCCCTCGGTGTGCGTCACTTGCCGTTCGCCGCCGGCGGCGAGGAAGTAGTTCGAGGCGAGGTCGTAGCAGCCCTTGAACTGGCCGCCCTGGCCGACCGGCCAGACCACCGGCGCGACGGAAAGCGCCAGCATCTCCTCGATCTCATCGAGCAACTCGAACGGGTCGCGGCCCTCCCGGTCGATCTTGTTGATGAAGGTGACGATCGGGATGTCGCGCAGCCGGCAGATCTCGAACAGCTTGCGGGTCTGGGTCTCGATACCCTTGGCCGCGTCGATCACCATGATGGCGCTGTCGACCGCGGTCAGGGTCCGGTAGGTGTCCTCGGAAAAGTCGCTGTGTCCGGGCGTGTCCAGAAGGTTGAAGGTGATGCCGTGCTTCTCGAAGGTCATCACCGACGAGGTCACCGAGATGCCGCGGCTTTTCTCGATCTCCATCCAGTCGGACTTGGCTCTGCGCCCGTCGCCCTTCGAGCGGACGGCGCCGGCCATCTCGATGGCGCCGCCAGCCAGAAGCAGCTTTTCGGTCAGCGTGGTCTTGCCCGCATCGGGATGAGAAATGATGGCGAAGGTTCGCCGGGCGCGGTGGCCGGTTTCGGCCTGCCTGTCGGGCTCGGGGTCGCCCGGCGTGGTGGCGCGATCGGTGACGGCTTCGGCTTGGTCATCCATGGCGGGCATATTGGCGTATTCCGTTTCGTCGGTCGGCGGCCGCATCTGCCGTGGTCGGTGCCGATGGCCCGGCGAGGCTTTGGCGGCTGCGGAACGTCAGGTTCCGGCCCCACGAACCATAAGCATGAGCTCGTATCGTCGGATGATCCGGCTCGTCTATCGGTCAGGCAAAGATTTGAAGGCGGATGGTGGGCGTGACAGGGATTGAACCTGTGACCCCTTCGATGTCAACGAAGTGCTCTCCCGCTGAGCTACACGCCCATCCGACGAGGCGGCTTAGAACACGAGATTTGAGCCCGCGTCAATAGGATCGCGGCCGACCGAAAGACTGTTTTCGAACCCGGCCGAGAGACCCGCTGACAGCTCCGCTACGCCGCGTCTTCCAGCATCTTGCTGACTTCGTCGACGAGCTCGCGCAGGTGGAACGGCTTCGACAGGATCTTGGCGTCCTTGGGCGCCTTGGAATCCGGATTGAGGGCGACGGCGGCGAAACCGGTGATGAACATCACCTTGAGGTCAGGGTCGAGTTCGGTCGCTCGACGGGCGAGTTCGATCCCGTCCATCTCGGGCATGACGATATCGGTCAGCAGCAACGAGAACGGCTCCTCGCGCAACCGTTCGTAGGCGCTGCCGCCATTGTCATAGCTGACGACCTCGTAGCCGGCTTTTTCCAACGCCTTGGCGAGGAAACGGCGCATATCGTTGTCATCTTCTGCGAGAAGTATCTTTGACATTCGTGTTATCCGGATACGGCGGGGCAACGATCCCGGCGCCTGGTTCATTCTAGGGACAATTCCATAGCAGAATGGCCCAAGATTTTCTAAAAGGAATGAACGTCTGGCCATCCTGTATGAGAAAATGTGATGCGTCACGCGGCTGGAAAGGCTCAGTTTGGCGAAAACCCCGATATTCGAGACCGCCGCCGGAACGATTCCGGCCTACGAGATCCTCGAACCCGACGAGCCGACCATCCCTTTCGTGTTTTGCTCGCCTCATAGCGGGCGGGACTACCCGTCGGATCTGATCGCGACGACGCGCCTGTCGGGCGAATCGATCAGGCGGTCGGAGGACCTTTACGTCGACCGCCTGTTCGACTTCGTACCCGATCTCGGAGCTCCGCTCTTGGCGGCGCGCTTCCCGCGGGCCTATCTTGACGTCAACCGCGAACCTTATGAACTCGATCCCAGAATGTTCGCGGGGCCGCTGCCCGATTTCGTCAATAGCGGCTCGATCCGTGTGGCGGGCGGCCTGGGCACGATCCCGCGCATCGTCGCGGAGAACGAGGAAATTTACCGCGGCGTTCTGCCCGCCGCGGAAGCCCTGCGACGAATCGAGGATATCTACAAGCCGTTTCACCAGACGCTCGAAGAGGTCTTGCAGCGCACGCGGGAGCGCTTCGGCCTGGCGATCCTGGTCGATTGCCACTCGATGCCGTCGAGCTTGCGCGCGCTGCCAGGCGGGCAACGGCCCGACATCGTGATCGGCGACCGGTTTGGGACCAGCGCGGCCGCGCGGCTGGTCTCCATCGCCACCAGTCGAATCATCGCGCTCGGATATGACGTGGCACGCAACAAGCCCTATGCCGGAGGCTACATCACCGAACGCTACGGTCGCCCCGCTGTCGGCTTCCATGCCTTGCAGATCGAGATCAATCGCGGCCTTTACGCCGACGAGCGCCAATACCGTCCGCATGCGGGCTTCGATGCGCTGCGCCAGCGGTTGACCGCCTTCGTCGCGGGTTTCGCCGCCGATGTCGCGGCGGATTATGCCTGGCCCGCGGCCGCCGAATAAGGCGGCTTGTGGTCGCAAGGCGGCGCGCCGATTCGCGGACAAAAAAAACCGCACTGCGTTGAAACAGCGCGGTCCAGAGTCTAGGGAGGAAACGCCCGTAAGGGCGGCGGTAAATCAATGCCGCGGACTCTATTTATGTTGCACTGCAAAATCTGTCAATCCCGTTTTGGCACGATTTTCGACCACTGCGTGAATTGAGACTGTGTAAAAATGCCGCATATCGAGGCGCCGATCTCCCGGGGTTTCGGTTTCCTTCCGACCTTTCGCCGACCAGCAGCGAGTCCGCGCCATGGAACTGCCCGAGATCGCGTTGCTGTTCGAGCTCGCCGATATCGCCGACGCCGAGACGTTGCCGCGGTTCCGCGTCGGTGGCGGCGTCGACAACAAGCTGACTTCTTCTTTCGACCCGGTCACGGAGGCCGACCGGGCGGCCGAGCGGGCGGTCGTTTCGGCCATCGCCGCGCGCTACCCTGATCATGCGGTGCTCGGCGAGGAGTTCGGCGCGCAAGGAAACAGCGAGCATCTGTGGGTGATCGACCCGATCGACGGCACAAGAGCCTTTATCTCCGGCATTCCGGTATGGGGCACGCTGATCGGCTACTCACAGGCGGGCCGGGCGCGGATGGGGTTGATGTCGCAACCGTTTACCGGCGAGCGTTATTTCGCCGACGGCGAAGCGGCCTGGTGCGAGTACCGGGGTCAGCGAAGCCGGATTGGCGTGCGGCCGACACGCCGTCTCGACGAGGCGACACTATTCACCACCTCGCCTCGGCTGTTTTCGGGCGAGGGGCTCCGCCGTTTCGAGGAACTGGAGGTCCGCGCGCGGCTGACACGCTTCGGGACCGACTGCTACGCTTATTGCATGCTGGCGGCCGGCCACGTCGATCTCGTCGTCGAGACAGGCCTGAAGCCTTACGATATCGTCGCGTTGGTGCCGATCATTGAGCAGGCGGGGGGGATAGTCACGACCTTCACCGGCGGCCGGCCGGAAGCCGGTGGCGATATCATCGCCGCGGCGACACCGGAATTGCACGCGGCGGCGCTGGCGATTCTCCACGGCTGAGGGCGTTCGCCGGGGCCGATCAATCCGGCGGCAGCACGCCCCCCACGAAAGCCTCGAACGCTTCCAGGAATGGCTCACGGAACCGGTCGGCCTCCTGCAGCAATTCGTGGCGGGCGAAGGGAATGGTCAGGCTGGAGCCGGAACGCATGCGCCAGGCCAGCCGCTCGGCCGCAGGGGTTGCCACCACGCTGTCGTCGCCGGCGGCGATGATCAGCGTCGGAATGGCCAGCCGGGCGATCCAGTCTGAATCGGTTAGGCGCACCATGGCGCCGGAGACCGCGGCGAGCCAGGCGATGGTCGGGCTGCCGAGAAACAGCCCAGGAGCAGCCTCGGCCAGGGCCTGGTTGCGCTCAAGGCGCTTCGGGTCGCTGGTCAGCACGCTGGTCGTCGGGCTCGGTTCGTGGGTTCGAGCCTGAAATGGATGGGTCGGCAGACGTCCCAACCCAACGAATTGCGCGATCCTCGCCATGCGGTTCAGTCCGCGCAGGCCGATCCGGCCGGGAGGAAAGGATATCAGCGGCGCGCTGAGGACCATTCGTTCGATGACGTTCATCAGCCGCGGCGAGGCTTGCAGTGCGATCAGCCCGCCCATGGAATGGGCGAGTATCGCATAGGGGCCGCGACAATCGGGAAGCACCACGTCCTGGACAATGCTTTCCAGATCGTTGACGTAGTTGCGGAACTTGCGGACATAGCCGAGCCCGGTATTGCGAATTATCCGTTGGGATCCGCCCTGACCTCGCCAGTCGAAGGTCATGACCATGTAGCCGCGACGGGTCAGGTCGGCGATGGTCTCGAAATATTTCTCGATCGCCTCGTTGCGCCCCTGCAGCAGGATGATCGTGCCGCGCGTGCGCGGCAATTGGCTGGGCGCGATGGCATAGCGCAGGCGCTTGCCGTCGGGAGTGCGAAAGCTCGACGCGCTGATGCCCGGCGGGGCGGGGTTGCCAGCGCTGCTGACGAGTTCACTGGGTTCGTACGCGTCGTTCATCGTCAACCGGCCTGCGAGCATCGTTCCGTACCGCCGCTGCCGACGTATCGCGAACGGCACGGACGCCCTCGGCTTGTAGTGTCGCGGGCGGGGCCGGTCAAAGCTTAACCGAACGGCGAGAGGGCACAAAAAAACCGGGAGCCCCCTTCGAGGCTCCCGGCTGGAGCGGCCACAGCGGAAGGGACGGGACGCTGCGACCGTTTCGGTTCCGCCGGAGCCCGGCGGAAAACTGTCCGGCGCGATGATCCTGCCGTCGGAAGCCCCGTTCTCGCGGGGACCGGCGGGGCTGATCAACCGAGCCATGAGCGCCACTATGCCGAGGCCCACCTGAACGGTTGTGGAAGGCAACGTTCATTTTCGGTTCAGGAGAAAAGTTTCGAAAAGTCAGAGAGTTATATGTCGCGATCGGCGCCCCCGCGGTTTTGCGGAAGACCCCGATCCGATCCCTTCAAAAACCCTTGAACC
The DNA here is from genome assembly GCF_024195285.1 of Aurantimonas marianensis. Taxonomy (GTDB): domain Bacteria; phylum Pseudomonadota; class Alphaproteobacteria; order Rhizobiales; family Rhizobiaceae; genus Aurantimonas; species Aurantimonas marianensis. Next base: position 13,537 of record NZ_JALHBS010000019.1, on the reverse strand, counting down.
GCGAAATTCGGCTCACCATTTTATTTCTGTGGTCGCCAATATGGGGCCGCTGGCCGGGCAGTATCGCCAGAGTGGGATGCACGCTTCGCGCCAAACGCAAACATCGTTGCTTCTGAATGGAGAACACCATGCGTCATGTAGATTTTGCTCCCCTGTACCGTTCCACCGTCGGTTTCGACCGGCTTTTCTCGCTGCTCGACAGCCAGACGGTCGCGGACAACAGCCCCACCTATCCGCCCTACAACATCGAACGCACCGGCGAGAATGCCTATCGCGTAACCATCGCCGTCGCCGGCTTCGGTGATGACGAGCTGTCGATCGAAGCGCGCGAGAACGTGCTGACGGTGAAGGGCGAAAAGGCCGAGGCCGAGGAAGGGTCGGAAAACGAACTCCTTTACCGCGGCATCGCCGGCCGCGCGTTCGAGCGTCGCTTCCAGCTCGCCGAATATGTCGAGGTGAAGGGCGCCAGCCTGAGGAACGGCCTGCTCCACATCGATCTCGTCCGGGTCATTCCGGAGGCGATGAAGCCGCGCAAGATCGAGATCGCCACGGCCGACAACGGCAACGCCAAGCAGATCGAGGCGAACGCCGCCTGATCCTGCTTTTCAGGTAACGAAAACGGCGCTCGAAAGGGCGCCGTTTTCTTGTCGTGATATCAGGATTGATGCGGCGCGTCGATCCGGTCGAGATTAACGGCCGTTCGCGCATCCTTCATCATGCCGGGGTGGCCGGCGGAACCCTCCGGCGTCGCGTTGCGCGCCTCGGTCCAACCGTTCATCCAGGCGGCCCGCAAGGATGAGCCGACGGGGTATTGGCAGGACGACATCGGAAAATTGTTGCGGAAGGCGAGCCTGCCTTGCTCGGTAGCGTCTGTGGACATGACGATCTCCTTCGTTGCAGGTGCCCTGAATCTGGTCCCGCCGCGGCGGTCCGTCAACCCGTTCTCGGCGCTGTCGCGCCTGTACCAACGCGGAAACGACGACTGCGAGCGAGCGCCGCGGTGGTACCGCACCGCGAGCACATGATTTTCGACTGGTAAGTCCCGCGATGAGCCGCGGTCAGTCGCCGAGTGCCACGGCCTCGCGCGCGAGGCGAGTGATCTCGGCCCAGTCGCCGGCCGCGACCGTCGCCTTCGGCGCCACCCATGACCCGCCGACGCAAATGACGTTCGGCAGCGCGAGATAATCACGCACATTGCTCATCGAGACGCCGCCGGTCGGGCAGAAACGCAAGGCGGGGAAAACCGGAGCGATCGAGCGGAGGAAGGCGGCGCCGCCGATCTGTTCGGCCGGGAAGAATTTAAGGATCTCGTAGCCTTCCTCCAGCATCGCCATCAACTCGCTGGCCGTTGCCGAGCCGGGCAGCAGCGGCACATCGGACGACCGGGCGGCGTCCAGAAGCTCGACCGTCGCGCCGGGCGACACGATGAATTTGGCGCCGGCATTCACCGCGCGGTCGAATTGCTTCGGCTCGAGAATGGTTCCGGCGCCGCAGGCCGTCTCCGGCACTTCGCTGCTGATCGCCCGAATCGCGTCAAAGGCGGCGGGCGTGCGCAACGTGACCTCGATCGCATTCAGGCCGCCCGCTGCCAAGGCGCGCGCCAGTTCGACGCCTTCGGCGGCGTTCTCCACCGCGACGACGGGGATGACCGGCTGGGCGGTCAGGATATGGAGCAGGTGCTTGGTTTTCTGAGCCATGGGGGTCCGACCGATGTAAACGAGGAGCCTTGGGCTCTAGCGCATTTTTCGGCCACGGCAAAATGTTCGGGTCGCGCTAAGGCCGGCACGGCACAATGCGACAAGATTTCACGGAGGAACCTTTGGCATTCGGTCGGCGCCGGGGGTCCTCGCTAGCGCGTACCGCCTACCAGCCGCCGTTGAAGGTGCGATAGAAGATGTGCTTGCCGATCTTGTCGACCTTCTCCATGGCGCGTGCCCAGCGGGGTTGAACATAATTGGCGTGATAATGGGTCGCCGAGCCGACGGCGTTGATCCAGAGCTCGCCCTTGGTCACCTGTTCGGCTACGCGCGTGACACGGGACCAGGCGCCGCTGTCGGCGATGCGATCACGCGCGCCATCGCAGGCGAAGGAGAACTGGCAGCGATTGCGCCAGTTCTTGTTCTGGTAGACGACGCCGCAGATCGTGTTCGGGAATGCCGGGTTGCGAACGCGGTTCAGGATAACCTGCCCTACCGCCGCCTGACCCAGCGTCGACTCGCCCCGTGCCTCGAAATACAGGCCGTTGGCAAGGCAATTCTGCTCCTTCTCCGAATAGGCGGTTGCCGGCAGAGGCGTGGCGGCCCAGGCATGATCATTCTCGCTGATCGGCGGAATGAACGCCTCCGGCGTTTCCTTCAGGATCTTCTCGAACAGCGAGGAGGCGCGGCCCGACTGCCCCCCCGACGGCGCGTAGCCGAGCGCGGCGGTCTCTGTGTCCGACGGCTTCAGCGAAGCCAGCATCAACATGTCGTTGGTTGCCCGCTCCCGGCCTGGCTTGATCGCCGGCGGGCCCTTGAGCTGGAAATTCATGGCGACGGTCATCGCGTCCTTGGTGGACTGCGTCACCTTGGAGAAGGCGCTGCGGATGCGCTCCTGGCCGCCGGTGACCCGGGATCCGAGCAGCGACTGCCGCTCCAGGATCGAGCCGGCGGAGAAGCCGCGCGGCGGCAGACCGGCGGCGGGCGCGACGGAAATGACCCGTTTTCCCTTCTCGGCCCGCGCGACCCGGTTCTCGTCGGGCGTATCGAGCGCCTGCGGAACCGTATCGACGGTGAAGAGATCGCCGTTTCCGGCCTTCACGCCGCTTCCGGCAGGCAGGCGGCTGTTCTTGCCGGAATCGGCGAAGGCGATCTTGGCGGTTTCCACCGAACCCGCGGGCGATGGAACAAAAAACGACTGCCAGCGGTTTGCTTCTCTGGAACCGCCCAGCAGGCTGGTCATGTCCTGATAGGCGAGCTGGCCGGTAAACGCGGTGAGTGTCACGAAACTGCCGGCCGCAACCACGATCGCGCGTGCAGCGCGTTTCGATGAACGGCTATGCATGCGTCCCCCTGCTACCGAACCAACAGCCGTCATTACGTCCCCAACATCTTCTTCATTCGATGGACATCCACCGAATTTCCCCCATTAACCTTGTCTCTTGGTTAACAGATGATGGTGATTTCATGACCGCCGCTTCGCTTTTGCGGCGTAAGGGTTGTCCGGCTTTCGCAATCCAAGACGGATAGGCACGCCCAAAAGTCCGAAACTGTCGCGTAACCCATTGATAAGATAGCGTGTGTAAGCGACGCCAAGCGCTTCCGGCCGCGTTGTGGACAACATGAAGGTCGGTGGTCGCGACTTGACTTGAGTGATATATTTGATCGTCACCCGCCGGCCCGCGACCGCGGGCGGGGGATGGTGGCCGACCATCCGCTCGAGCCACTGATTCAGTTTCGCCGTCGAGACGCGGCTATTCCAGATTTCATGTGTCTCGGCGATCGCGCGCATGAGCCGGTCGAGCCCCTCGCCGGTCTCGCCCGACACCGTCACCGCTCGTATGCCCCGCGCCTGCGGCAAAAGGCGGCCGGTCTTCTCGCGCAAATCGGCGAGCACGGCCTGCCGATCCTCCACAAGATCCCATTTGTTGAAGGCGATGACGGGCGCCCGGCCCTCGCGCACCACCAGGTCGACGATCGAAAGATCCTGGCGCTCGAAAGGGATGGTGACGTCGAGAACCACCACCACGACTTCGGCGAATTTGATCGCGCGGAGCGCGTCGGCGACGGAGAGCTTTTCGAGCTTTTCCTGAATGCGCGCCTTGCGCCGAAGGCCGGCCGTATCGAACAGCTTGATCTTTCGCCCGCGCCATTCCCACTCGACCGAGATGGAATCGCGCGTGATACCGGCCTCCGGCCCGGTCAGCATGCGATCCTCGCCGATGAAGCGATTGATCAGCGTCGACTTGCCGGCATTCGGCCGTCCGACGATGGCAATTCGCAGCGGCTTGGTCGGGTCGTATGCCGGCTCTTCCTCCTCCTGCGCAAACGCCGGGTCGCTGTCCGCGTCGGCGCTCTCGTCGTCCCCCGCATGGTCCAGGACCGCGTCGCCCAATGCCTCGACGATGGCGTCACGAAGTTCCGCCATCCCGACGCCGTGCTCGGCCGAGATGCCGATCGGCTCGCCCAACCCAAGCGAATAAGCGTCGATGAAGCCGGACTCGGCGCCCTTCGCCTCGGCCTTGTTGGCCACCAGCACGACCTTTGCCGCGGTTCGCCGCATCAGATCGGCGAAGGCGAGATCCTGCGGATTGAGACCAGCCTTGGCGTCGATCATGAACAGCGCCAGATCCGCCGTCGCGATCGCCGCTTCCGTCTGGGCGCGCATCCGCCCCTCCAGCGTCTCCGCCCCGGCTTCCTCGAGCCCGGCCGTATCGACGATCTCGAACTCGAGATCCATCAGCGTCGCGTCACCGGAACGCCGGTCGCGGGTGACGCCCGGCCGATCGTCGACGAGCGCCAGCCGCTTGCCGACGAGACGGTTGAACAGGGTCGATTTGCCGACATTCGGCCGACCGATGATGGCGATGGTGACCATGAAGGTCTCCGCGCTCCTCCGGAGCGATGGGGCGTCCGACGGTTGGCCGGACGCCGATTGGGATCAGTTCGCGCCGGTCGCTGGCACCGGTTCGCTAACCGCTTGGGAGGGCGTCGAGGAGGGCGCGGCCTGCGAATTCGTTCCGGTCGCTGGCGCAGGGGCGCTCGCGGATTCGGGCGCATCGGCGGGCGGCGTGCCGGCGGCTGCCGGCTGGCCGGTGTCGCTTCCAGGCACACCGGTGGCGGTGGCCGGTGGCGTTGTCAGCGGTACGCCGGCGACCCCATCGACCGGGGCCACACTATCCGCGGACTCGGCCGGCGTGCCGGCGGCGATCACTTCGAGCATCATGCGCGCGCGCCCGGAAATGCCGTTCGGCGCCCCGGCATCGTCGAGGAGCTCCTGGAAAAGCTGGCGGGCGGTTTCCCGATCGCCAGCCTTCCACGCCGCCAGCGCGATCGCCTCGCGCGCCGGAAAGCGCAACGGTTCGCTGTCGCCGGTCAGGCGTTCGACACGGCTGCGGACGTCGTCGAGCGTGCCGCTGTCGACAAGAATGTAGGCCGCCCGGACGGCGGCCATATCGCGGATCGGCTGCGGCACGTCGGAATCCTTGGCCACAGCGTCAAATGCCGCGACTGCCTCATCGGGCTTGTCCTGTTCATGCAGGACGCCGCCGATGCTCATCCGGGCGAGGTCGGGATAGGCTCCGTAGCCGTCCACCGCGATCGTTTGCAGCGCCGCCACGGCTTCGTCCCGCTTGCCCTCCCGGGCAAGATCCAGCGCGGCGAGATAGTTGTCGCCGGATTCATTGGCCTGCGCGATCCGGTAACGATCCCAGCCGACGACGCCAGCCGTGGTGGCGACAGCGAGGACGACGGCGGCGAAGATCCATGCACCGAACTTCGTCCAGACGGCCTTGACCTTGTCCTGGCGAAGCTCGTCGCTGACCTCGCGGAAGAAACTGTCGTCGCTCATTCACTCACTCTTCGAAAAATCGTTGCGGCACACCATCCACCGCAGCCGACGCACACAACAGACATGGCGTCTTCTAACGATTTTTCGCGTCTGTGAAAGGGCAAGCTCTAGTGATCCTATCCAAGCAGCGGCACGCCGAAGAGCCAACCATGCAACCCGTACAAGAAGGCGCCGGACAGGACGAGACCGATCGCCACGGCGATGATGTCGCCGCGCAAGCCTTTTTCCGCCGTCGCCTGCGTGGCGCCGGTCGCGGTGCGCCGAAGCGCGCTGGCATAGTCGACGAGCGCCCAGGCCAGAAAGCCGCCGAACAGCACGAGATCGGCGTCCGTGCCATTGACGAGGAGATGCGCCAAGGCCCAGAGCGCCACGCCGAGCACCATCGGATGGCGAACCGCTGCCTTGATGTGACCGGTCGGGGCGTAAGCGCTGACGACAAGGATGAACGCCGCCGGCACGAGAAGGAATGCCAGATGGCGAAGGCCGGCCGGCGGCGACCAGAGCAAGCTCGCGTCCGCCCTTGCCTGCCCATAGCCGAAGATGATCAACAGGAGCCCGATCAAGGACAGGGCCGAATAGGTCAGCTTGAACTGGCTTTCACCCAGCCGAGCGATCAGCCGATCCGGCCCGTCCTCGGCAAAGATCCGCAACGAGTGAACCCCGAAGAAAACGATCATTCCCAGCAGCAGTGGCATCATGGCATCGCCTCTCCGGTTCGCGCGCGTGCGTCATCGGCCGATGCCGCACGCGTCGGGGAAGCGAAGACTAGCTCAAAGATGCGACGAACGCGCCCCCTCGATGACAGGCCGGATCGACATCCCGGCGACACCGCCTTAAACCCATCGGATCAGGCAGCGAGCGCACCGCCAGGATGGGACCGGAGACCATGATAAATCCCACGACCGACGCGATAGGGGCGCTGGCGATCTACGCGGGTCTCAACACGTTGATTCTCCTCTGGCTGGCCTTCCAGACCGGACGCGTGCGCCAGAGCGAGAAGGTCTTGATGGGCGACGGTGGCAATCCACGCATGATCCGGATCATGCGTGGCCACGCGAATGCCATCGAGTTTATTCCGGTGACGCTGATCGCCCTGCTCGTCGCCGCCCTTCTGGGCGGTCCGGCCTGGGCGATCCACGGGGCCGGTCTGCTTCTGACTGTCGGTCGCTTCCTGCACGCGCTGCATTTTACCGCCGCGGATGCTCCCGCTTGGCAGCGCTCGGCAGGCACCGGCCTGTCGATCCTGGCAATGCTCGGCGCCGCGCTCTGGGCATTGTTCGCCGGGCTTTCCACGATCGTCTGACGAAATGCCAACCGTGGCCGCCCGGCGTATCCATGAACGCGCGGGCGGTCAGAGTGCTTCCTTGACCTTTTCGGCGACCTCCGGCGAGACCCATTTGGTCCAGACGTCCTCCTCGGTGTCGAGGAAGTAGAGGGCGGTGTCCTCGCCGGTCGCCTGGTTCTCGTCCTTCCAGGCCAGCAGCTTGTTGACGGTATCGTTGCCCCAGGCGCGCTGCTCGAGATAGGCGGCGGCTTCCGGCGATTCCTTCGCGAGCTTGGGCGTCATCAGCGTGTAGACATCGGCCTCCGTCCAGGCGTTCAGCTTGGGGTTCTCGCAATTTGGCTGGGTCGTGCAGTTCAACCACTCGGCATCGTCGTAGGGAACGTCCCATTCGAGCTTCTTCATCGGGTAGCGCGCGATGATGGCGGTCGGAGACCAGTAATAGCCGAGCCAGCCCTGCTTGGCCTCGAAGGCGTTGGCGATGGAGCCGTCGAGACCGGCGGCCGATCCGGTCGGCACGAGTTCGAACCCCTTCTCTTCGGCGTCATAGGCCTTGAAGAAGTTGTGGAGCACGATCTGGCAGCCCCAGCCCGCCGGACAGTCGTAGAACGCGCCCTTGTCCGACGATTGCGGCGAAGGGAACAGGTCGGGACGCTCCAAAGCGTCCGAGACCGTGACGATGTCCGGATTCGCATCGGCGAGATATTGCGGAATCCAGAAGCCTTCTTCCGACCCATCCTTGAGCACCTTGGCGCCGTAGACGATCCGCCCTTCCTTCAGCGCCGTCTCGATCTGCTCCTTGAACTGCTTGACGTAGATCTCCGGTGCGACATCCGGCTCGCCCTTCTCGGTCATCGAGGTGAAGGTCGGCATGGTATCGCCGGGCACGAGCTGCGCGTCGCAGCCGAAACCGTTCTCGAGGATGAACTGGTCGATCGCGGCCATCACCTCGGCCGATGCCCAGTTCATCGAGGCGATCTGGATGGTGCCGCAGCCTTCCTGGGCTTGGCTGGCGGCGGGAAGACCAAAGAGCCCGACAAGGGCGGCGCTGGCGGCGAGAAGAGATTTCATGGCGAAGGCTCCAAGGCACAACATCGGGGAAAGGAATGGGTGTTGGGAGTTTGACATAGTCGCCGCTGCCGCCGTGAAAAGGACCACCGATCCTCACGGGTTTGTGGCTGGCTTTCGTCTTTTGCGGCCGGTGCGCTAGTCTGCGCTCGGACAATGACGGCGCTCCTCGATCCCGATGGTGATTCCGCAAGGGCAGAGTGCCGGCATCACAGCGAAACATGAAGGAAGCGGCATGCAACGAACCCTCTTACCGGCCATCCTTGCGGGGACGGCGATCATCGTGGCCGGCTGCGCCGCGAGCAACCGCGCCAACCCGGTGCCGCCGCCGCAAAACTTGCCCATGCCGGTCGGCGGGCCGAGCATGCCAGCGCCTGAGTTGGAGGCCTGCAACGCCAACGCCGCGCGCGTCGTCCTCGGACGGATCGCCAATGTCGAGGCCACCGAGGCGGCGAAGGCGGCCCCCGGCGCCGAGGACGTGCGCGTGCTCTATCCCAATCAGCCGATCACCCAGGAATTCGTCGCGACCCGGCTCAACCTGGAGACCGACGGGGAGAATCGGATCGTCAGGGTTCGCTGCGGATAGGGCCGTCGGCGCCAACCATATTCCTCGGTTGACGCTTCCATGATCCTCCGCCTAGTCTGATTGTCGGACAATGAGGATGCCGACGGCCGGAAGAGCCGCGGCACTCGTGGGAGGAGGCCCGGCCATTGTCGGGACGTGTGTTGCCTATGGCGGATCGAACGCCGGGAGCGGTATCGAGCGTTGCCGCGCCCCGGCGAAGCGAGAACCCCGCGACGCATTTCGCCGCGATCGAAGCGGCGCCGGCCTATCGGCTGGTGTTCGAGACGATCGAGCGGGAAATCCTCGACGGCCGTCTGGCGCTCGGCGATCGGCTCCCGACCGAGACCGAACTCGCGGCGCGTCTCGGTGTTCATCGCTCCACCACACGCGAAGGCTTGCGGCTGCTCGAACAGAGCGGCCTGGTCCAGCGCCGCACCGGTCGACGCCTTTACGCCTCGGCGCCACGCGCGGAGGATTTGAGTACCCGCGCCAGCCGCGCTTTGGCGCTCCAGCGTGTCAGTTTCGACGAGCTGTGGCAGTTGCTGCTGGCGCTGGAGCCAGCGGCGGCGGCTCAGGCGGCGCTGGCCATCCGGCCCGAGCAGATCGAAGCGCTGGAGGACAATCTCGTCCGCACCCGCGTGGCCGTGGCCGAGAAAAGCGTCCTGACCAGGCTCGATCTCGAATTCCATGCGCTGATCGCCGAGGCGACCGGCAATGCCACGTGGCAATTGGCGCGCGAACCCGCGGCGATGCTGCTGTTTCCGGCCAATGAACGCATGCTGCCGCGCCTGAGCCAGGCCGGCGCGCGGCTGATCGAGGCGCACGAGCACATCATTGTCGCCCTCAAGAACCGCGACGCGGGTCTGGCGGCGGACTGGATGCGCCGGCACATCAACGATTTCCGGCGCGGCTACGTGCTTGCCGGCTGCGATCCGGACGAGCCGGTCCATCTGCCCCTGCCGCGAGAGGGAGGCGCCCGCCGTTAACGACAGAGCTTCGCCGACCGGTTGGGGAGACCGGCGGCCCCGAGGATTCGACGCAAACAAATAAACAAGGTCCGCCGCGCTCCGCGCGGAACGGACTTGAAAAGAGGAGGAAACGTCAATGAACCCGAAATCTTCACGCGCCGGCATCGCCGCCGCCCTCATGGCTACCACGGCCGCCTTTGCCCTGACCGGCGCCGCCGTGGCGCAAGAGACGTTCAAGATCGGCGTGGTCACCTTCCTGTCCGGCCAGGCCGCCCAGAGCTTCGGCGTCCCCGCCTGGGACGGCGGCAAGATGCTGATCGAGAAGCTGAACGCCGGCGAGGCGCCCGCCCCTTACGACACCAAGGGTTTCGGCGGCATGACGATCGAGCCGGTGGTGATCGATGAAGCCGGCGGCGCCACGGTCCAGGTGCAGGAATACCGCAACCTCGTTCAGCGCGAGAACGTCGATGTCGTGGTCGGCTATGTCGGCTCGGGCGACTGTCTGGCGGTCGCGCCGGTCGCCGAGGAACTCAAGCAGTTCACGATCCTCTACGATTGCGGCACGCCGCGGGTCTTCGAGGAGAACGACTACGAATACGTCTTTCGCACCGCCGCCCACGCGACGATGGATAACGTCGGGCTGGCGCGGTACCTGAAGGCCCTGGATATCGAGGTCGAGACCTTCTCCGGCATCAACCAAGACTATGCCTGGGGCCAGGACAGCTGGGCTGACTTCAAGGCCGCCATGGGCCAGATCTACCCGGATGCGAAGGTAACCGCCGAACTCTTCCCCGCCTTCGGCGCCGGCCAGTACGGCACCGAGATATCCGCGCTGCTGCAGGGCAAGGCCGACGTCGTGCATTCCTCGCTCTGGGGCGGCGACCTTCAGGCTCTGATCCTGCAGGCTCTGCCGCGCGGCCTGTTCCAGCGCAGCCAGGTGGCGTTTTCGGCCGGCGATCATTCGCTGCCGCCGCTCGGCAAGAACATGCCGGAGGGCGTCGTCGTCGGCGCGCGCGGCGCCTACGGTTTCATGGCGCCTGAATCCGAGCTGAACACATGGTGGAAGGAAAACTACGAATCCACCTACGACGTCATGCCGGTGCAAGCGCCCTACCGCATGGCGCAGGCCATCCTCGGCCTGAAAACCGCGGTCGAAAAGGCGATGGCAGAAAACGGCGGCAAGAAGCCCAGCAGCGAGGAACTCGCCGCGGCGATGAAGGGGCTGAGCTGGGAAAGCCCGGGCGGTTTGATAGAGATGGTCAACGGCAACGGCCACCAGGCGATCCAGCCGATCGGCTTCGGCCGTTCGAAGAAGGACGAGAACGGCGAAATCATCCTCGACGACGTCATCCGGTTCGACGCGCGTTGCGTCAACCCGCCGGCCGACATGAAGGGTTTGGAATGGATCAACGCCGGCTTTCCCGGCGCCAAATGCTAATGATGATCTGACACGGCAATCCGACCGGGCCGCCAAGCGGCCCGGTTTACCGCAAGCCAGCGACGGGTGGACCACGCCGCGATGGACATCGTTCTCACCATCATTCTCGACGGACTGATCTACGCCTCCTGGCTGTTCATCGTCGCGCTCGGGCTGACGCTGGTCTTCGGCGTGCTGCGCATCCTCAATTTCGCCCATGGCGGCCTGTACGCTCTCGGCGCCTATGCCGCGGCGGTCGCCGTGCCCTTGTTCGCGGGCTGGGGGCTGCCAGAATGGTTCAGCCTCGTTGCGATGTTCATCGCCGCACTGGCAGTCGCCATCGTCGTCGCGCCGCTCATCGAGCGCGGGCTGCTGCGGTTTTTCTACGGTCGCGACGAGGGTCTCGTCCTGCTGGTCACCTATGCGGTGTTCCTCATGCTGGAGGACATCACCAAGATGGTCTTCGGCGTCGATCCCTATTACGTCTTCGAGCCGCGCAATCTTTTCGGCAATGTCGAGGTCGGCAGCCTATTCTATGTCGGCTACGACATCGCGCTGATCGGGCTGGCGATCGTCTGCGGGCTCGGCGTCTGGCTTGGCCTCACCCGCACCCGGATCGGCAAGATCACCGTGGCCGTGATCAACGAGCCGGAGGTGAGCGCGGCGATGGGCGTGAACGTCACCCGCATCTATCTTCTCGCCTTCGGCCTCGGCGTATTTCTCGCCGCCCTTGGCGGGGCGTTCACCAGCCCGCTTATTTCGGTGCAGCCGGGCATCAGCGTCAGCGTCGTCATCGTCAGTTTCGCGGTGGTCATCATCGGCGGCCTCGGCTCGATTCCCGGCGCGGCGATCGGCGCGCTGATTGTCGGCCTGGCCCGGTCCTTCGCGGTCTATGAGATACCGGAGGCGGAGATTTTCATCATCTACCTGGTCATGGTCGTCGTGCTGATCTTCCGCCCCGAGGGCCTGTTCACTCCGGTCCAGGCGCGCAAGATATGAGCGCGCCGATGCGAACCCTCGTCCTCGCGGCGCTCGGTGCCGTCCTTTTCATCGCGATGGGCTGGGTGCTGCCGCTCTGGCTGCTCTTCACCATGACCAAGGCGATCGCCTTCGGGCTGATTGCGCTCGGCATCGTCGCCCTGATGCGCGGCGGCCTCGTCTCCTTCGGCCAAGGACTTTACTACTGCGTCGGCGCCTATGTGTCGGGGATGCTCGCAAGCCGGCTCGGGATAACCGACGTCTTCGCGCTGCTGATCATCGGCGGGCTTTCCGGCGGTCTCGTCGCCGCCCTGGTCTCGCCGTTGATCGCGCGCTATCGCGGCATCTTCTTCGCCATGCTGACTATGGCCCTGTCGATGGTGCTTTACGGCGTCCTCGCCAAGGTCACGGCGATCGGCGGATCGGATGGCTTCAACGTGCCGCCACCCAGCTTCCTCGGCTATCTGCCGGGCACCGGGGCCGCCGATTTCGCGCTCTACGCCGTCGCGGTGGGCGTTGCCGCCATCGCCGCCGCGGTTTGCCGGATCTATTTCGACAGCGGTCCGGGGCTGATCGCGCTGGCGGCGCGCGAGAACGAACTGCGGGTGGAATATCTCGGCGCCTCGGTCTTCGCCGTCACCGCCCGCAATTTCATCCTCGCGGGAGTTCTGGCTGGCCTCGGCGGCGTGCTTAACGGGGTCGCGCTCGGCCATGTCGACCCGTTCTTCGCCTACTGGACCACGTCCGGCGAGGTGGTGTTCATTGCCGTCCTCGGCGGCTATGCCAGCGTCGTCGCGGTGTTCGGCGCGGCGCTGATCACCGAACTCGTGCGCTCCTTCGCCAACCAGTATTTCCCCGACAGCTGGCAGCTGGCGCTCGGCCTGTTCCTGCTCATGGTCATCCTGTTCCTGCCGCGCGGCTTCGGTTCGCTTTGGGCCGGCGCCACCGGCGAGCGGGTCGCATCGAAATGGCGAGCGCGGGGTGCCAGCCCTCACGAGGAGCCAGCCGAATGAGCGACGCCGTTCTCGAGGCGCGCGGCCTCATGAAATCCTTCGGTGCGCTGGTCGCGGCGAACGACATCAATATCTCGGTGACGCCGACGGCGCGGCTTTCCCTGATCGGCGCCAACGGCGCCGGCAAGACGACCTTCGTGAACATGGTCACCGGCTACCTCAAGCCCGATGCCGGACAGGTGCTGCTTGACGGGAAGGACGTGACGGGTCTCGCGCCAAGGCGCATCACCCGGCGCGGCATGTGCCGTTCCTTCCAGATCCCGCAGCTCTGCGAAACCATGACGCCGGTCGACAACATTCTGGTTGCCATCGACATCGCCAGAAAGGACCGTCCGTCCTTCTTGCGTCCGGCCCATACCGAGGAATCGCTCGACCGGGCGCATGAGATGCTGGGCCGTTTCGGACTGTCCGACTATGCCGCACAGCCGGTCGACGAATTGCCCGGCGGCGTCCGCAAGCTGATCGACATCGCCATGGCGCTGGCGAGCCGCCCGAGGGTACTATTGCTCGACGAGCCGACCTCCGGCGTCAGTTCGGAAGAAAAGTTTCCCTTGATGGATCGGGTGATGAAGGCTTTGTCGGGCGAGGACGCGGCAGTGATCTTCGTCGAGCACGACATGGATATCGTGACCCGTTACGCCGACCGGGTGCTGGCCTTTTATGCCGGCGAGATCATCGCCGACGATGCACCCGACGAGG
>NZ_JALHBS010000018.1 GCF_024195285.1 Aurantimonas marianensis | reverse complement strand
ACCGGAACGGCGAGGTAGACCGATGCTCAGCCTGAAGGACGCCCATGTGAAGATCGGCTCGGTCGAAGCCGTGCGCGGCTGTTCGCTCGAGGTCGGCGCCGGCGCTATGGTCGGCCTTGCCGGCCGCAACGGTGCCGGCAAGACCACGGTGATGCGCACGATCATGGGCATCACCAAGCTGACGCGCGGGTCGCTGCATTTCGACGGCACCGACATCACCGGGCTGGAGGTGCATAAGAGGGCCGGCCTGGGCATCGGTTACATGCCCGAGACGCGCGGGTTGATCCCGGATCTGACGGTGGAGGAAAACATCCTTCTGCCCACCTGGGTGACGTCCGCCGACAGTGCTGCGCGCCTCAAGGTGGTCTACGAAATCATGCCGGAACTGGCGAATATGTCGGACCGCAAGGCATTGCTGCTGTCCGGCGGGCAGCAGAAGATGGTTGCGCTGGGCCGAGCGCTGACCGTCGGCACGCGCCTGCTTTTGCTCGACGAACCGTTCGAGGGCGTTGCCCCGGCGCTGGCGCAGCGCCTGTCGGACGTGATCTCGGCCTTGAAGAGCGACGACCTGTCGATCGTCATGAGCATGTCGGAACTCACCCATTCGCAGACCCAGCTCGACCACGTCTGGGGCATCGAGCGCGGCGCCAATGTGGTGGCCGAGGCCGCATGACGGCGTCCCCGCGCTTCTGGGAGGACGCGCCGGCCACGCGCGCGGAGGCGCATTTCGGCGACCGCGTCGTCACCTGTTTCGTGGATCGTCCGCCAGACGCCGACGCCATGTTACGTACTGCCGCCGTCGCAAGTCCGCAAGGCGACGCCGTCGTGGACGGGAAAATCCGGATCTCGCACGCCGAACTGGATGGCATGAGCGATGCCGTGGCCGGTGGGCTGATGTCGCGCGGCGTCTCGAAGGGCGACCGGGTCGGCCTCCTGGCGCGCAACCGCTGGCAGTTCGTCGTGGCGCTGACCGGCATCGTGCGCGCCGGCGCCATCGCGGTGCCCTTGAGCGTCAGGGCGAGTGCGCGGGAAATCGAATTCATTCTCGGCGACTGCGGCGCCGGTCTCACCATCTGCGACGCCGAAAAGGCCGAGATATTGCCCGACACCGTGGCGCGCGCGGCGATCGACGGGCCGGCGGGATCGAGCTTCGAGGATCTTCTCGCCGCTGCGCCCACGACTACCCCGCCGGATCTTCGCGAGGAAGACGTCGCCGTCATCCTCTACACGTCCGGCACGACCGGTACACCCAAGGGCGCGATGCTGACGCATCTCAACATCGTCCATTCCTGCCTGCATTATGCTCACTGCTTCCGCCTGACCGCCGACGACCGCCTCGTCATGGCGGTGCCCGCCAGCCACGTCACCGGTCTGATCGTCGGCATCTACGCCCCGCTCGCCGCCGGCGCCGCCATCGTCGTGATGGAAAAGTTCGACGCCGACGAGTTTCTCGCTCTCGCCACGCAAGAGCGGATGACGGTGACGATGCTGGTGCCGGCCATGTACAATCTGTGCCTTCTGCGAGCCGACTTCGCCAAGCATGATCTCGGCGCATGGCGCATCGGCTCCTTCGGCGGAGCGCCGATGCCGGTCGCCACCATCGAACGGCTCGCCAAGCTCTTGCCGAATCTCGATCTCATACAGGCCTATGGCTCGACCGAGACGACGTCGCCGGCCACGATCATGCCGCCCGGCGGCCAGGCCGCTGCTCCCGCCAGTGTGGGCGCGCCCGCGCCCTGCGCCGATATCCGTGTCATGGACGCGGCGGGACGCGAGGTCGCCGCCGGCGAATCCGGCGAGGGCTGGATCGGCGGGCCCATGGTCGTTCCCGGCTATTGGAGCCTGTCCGACAAGACCGCCGAGAGTTTTCACGCCGGCTTCTGGAAATCCGGCGATGTCGGCCGTTTCGATGAAAACGGATTGCTCTACATCCACGACCGCCTCAAGGACATGATCAATCGCGGCGGCTACAAGGTCTACAGCGCCGAAGTCGAGAACGTCCTGTCGTTCCATCCAGGCGTCGCGGAGGCCGCCGTGGTGCCCCGCCCCGATCCGGTACTCGGCGAAAAGGTCCACGCCTTCGTCCACCGGTCAGACCCAACCCTCGACGAGGCAGCGCTCAAAGCCTTCTGCTGCGAACGCCTGTCCGACTACAAGGTGCCGGACTTCTTCACCTTCACCAGCGAGCCCCTGCCGCGCAACGTCAACGGCAAGCTGATGAAGCAGGCGCTCCGCGACCGGGTAGCGGAACCAAATGGCCCGGCCGACCGCCGGCAAGCGGATCGGACGAGCCCGGGGCGGAGCGAACGCGGCTAATCCTGTTCGCAGATGGCGTCCTCCTGGCGGGTGTGCAGCCGGACCAGCAGAACGATCGTGTCGATCACGCGCTGGGCGTCCCGGACCTGCAACCGGTCGGGCTCGCTCGCCGCCAGATCCGCCGCGATCTGTCGCAGGACCCGCGCCAGCTTGAATATCTCGCTGTGGGCATAGCCCAGCGCCGTGATCAGCGCGCCATACTCGTGGTCCCCGAGCAGGCCCGGATACAGGACACGGTCGTCGTGGCGTTCATGGTCGAGGATTTCCCGATCGATCATCTCGGACGCCTGACTCACCAGGCCCGGCGCTTCGCCGTTCGCCGCGACATCGAGAGAGTCGGAGAGTGTCTGCAGGCGATCCAGTGTCTGATGGATGGCCGTGTGCTCGGCTGCGATCGTCCGCGCCGTCGAGGCCGGCATTGCGACGGTCCGCCGCCGGGAGCCGGATCCGAGCGCGCGCAACGCGTTGATGATCACCGCGACATCGATGGCCTCCTGCGTCAGCGCCCCCGCGACCGGTGGAAGCAGTCCGGCCGCGGCGAAGACCATCGCGACACCGGAAAGCGCCAGCCCCGCGACAATGCTTTGCAGCGCGATCTGGCGGGTGCGCCGCGCAATCGCGATACTTTCCGGGACGCGATTGAGATTTTCGACCAGAATGACGACGTCGGCTGCCTCCGAGGAAGCGCTGGCCCCCCGTGCGCCCATGGCAATGCCGACGGTAGCCGCGGCCAGGGCCGGCGCATCGTTGATACCGTCGCCGATCATCATTCCGGGATGGCGGATAGCCTCCTCACGCACCACTTCGATCTTCTGCCGGGGCGTGCAATTCGCCTTGGTCTCGTCGAGATCCAGCCCCTCGGCCACGGCCTCGGCGGCGGCGGTGTGATCGCCGGTCACCATCATCAGCCGGGAAATGCCAAGAGCGCGAAGCCAGCGCAGCGCGCCGGCGGTCTCGGTCCGCACCTCGTCGCCAAGCAGGATCGCGGCGGCGAGCCGCCCGTCGATGGCTACGAAGATGGTCAGCGCCGAGCGCCAGCGCGCGCGCCGGATCGCGCGCGCGGCCCAATCCGCCAGTTGCGTCTCACCGGCGATCAGGGCTTGGGAGCCCGCCGCGACCCGCTTGCCTTCCACGATGCCTTCCAGACCGGAGCCGCGGATTTCGCCGACGTCGTGCGGCACCGACAAGGGCAGGCTTCGCGCGTGCGCCGCCGCTATCAGCGTTGCGGCAAGAACATGGTGCGACGCCTGCTCGAGCGAGGCGACGAGACGCAGAATGTCGTCGGCGTCTTCACCGGGCGCCGTCTCGATACCGACAAGGCGCGCGCCGCCGACTGTCAAGGTGCCCGTCTTGTCGAAGATCGCCACGCGCACCCGCGCCAGCGCCTCCAACGCGCCGCCGCCCTTGACGAGGATGCCGCGCCGGGCCGCGCGCGACACGCCGGAAATGAAGGCGACCGGTGCCGCCAGGATCAGCGGACACGGCGTCGCCACCACAAGCACGGCCAGTGCGCGTACAGGATCGCCAGAGACATACCAGGCGAGCCCGGCCACGCCCAGCGTCACCGGCAGGAGCACCAGGGCAAAGCGGTCGGCCATGCGCACGAACGGCACCTTCGCCGCCTGAGCCGAACTCACCATGCGCACGATGCCCGCATAGGTGCTGTCCGAGGCGCGCGCCGCCGCGATCATGGTGACGGTTTCGCCGGCGTTCACGGTACCGCTGCGCACGGTTTCGCCGGGACCGCGGCGCACAGGCAGCGGCTCGCCGGTCACCGCCGCTTCGTCGATCAGGGTCGAGACGTCCGCTAGGAGCCCGTCCACCGGCACGATGTCGCCGGCGCGCAGCAGCAGCCGGTTGCCCGGTTCGACTTCGGCCACGGCGACGGCTTCGACTCGACCTTCGAGCAGACGATGGGCGGTCCTGGGCGCCCGGTCCGTGAGCAGCTTCAGATCGCGCTCGGCCCGGCCGACCGCGTAATGCTCCAGCACGTTGCCGCCGGCATACATGATCGCGACAACGATGCCCGCGAGTGGCTGGCCCAGCGCCAGGGCCGCCGACATCGAGACGAAGGCGATCGCATCGACGCCCATGCGGCCCGACCACAGATCGACGGCAATAGAGATCGCCAGACCTAGCACGACCGGAATGGTCGCGGCCGCCCAGGCAAGATTTGCGGTGGCGGGACGGCCGGAAATCGCCAGGGCGGAGCCGGCGATCAGACCCGCCAAGGCGACCAGCAACAGTATCCGGTGGACGGTCTTGGCGTTGAACGCGAAGGCGGGCCGTCCCGGCGACGCTTCCTCGAGGGCCGCCGGCAGCGCGTCGGCATCGCGATCGTCCGGGTCGATATCCACTTCCTTGCGATCGCTTAAGTGCGCTGCGGCGACATCGGAGGCCAAACGCTCGCCTGGGGTTGGTGCCACCGCCCCTCCTTCCTGTTCATCGATCATGATGCGGGCTTCTAGCCAAGCCCGAGTGCCGACCTGTTGACCTGCATCAACCCGGTCGACCCGGTGGCGCGGCGCCCCGGAAGCCATTCCTCGCCGGTTAGCCCTTGCGTCGATCATCCTCCCGTTCGCCGGCGGGGTCGTCCGTCGTGCCATCGACGATGCGGCGCGCCGCTTCTGCCACCGCCCCGATCTCGGCCACGCTCGACAGGTGCATCCAATCGGCCGGCGCGCGCGATCGGCTCAGCTGATCCCGGACCACTTCCGGCGTGGCATCGGAGGGATCGTCGCGACGGGCCGCGACGCGCTCGACGAGCCGCTCGGGCGGGGCTTCGAGCCACAGACCCAGGAAGGGTGTCGAGCCGCCCTCGCCCATGCCGGCGATCCGTTCCCGATCGGGCGCCCGATCGAACACCGCGTCGGCGACGACCCCGTGCCCGAGCGGCAGGATCGCGCCGGCTTGTTCGGCCAGACGCGCGTAGACTGTTTCGGAGACCTGCGGCCGGTAGCACTCGGCCGGCAGCGGGGTTTCGGCGGCAACGCCGAACAGGTGCTTTCGTATCCGGTCGCTGGCGAGGATTCGGGCGCCCGGCGGCGGGCCGATCCGCGGCGCGATCGCCGCCGCGACGGTCGACTTGCCGGACCCCGACAGTCCTCCGACCGCCACCAGGCGACCGGGGCGCGGCCGCAGGAGATCGAGCGCGAGGGCGAAATAATCATGCGCCTCGGCTCTCAGTGTCGGCGCATCGGGGCCGGCCTCGGCGACCCGCGTCGCGGTGACATGGGCGCGAACCGCGGCACGCAGCGCCATCAGGAACGCCAGCAGCGGCAGGCCGTCCGTCTCGTCGCTTTCGTCCAGATAGCGGTTGAGGACGAGGTTCGCGAGTTCCTCCAGCCCCCGGTGCCAGAGATCCATCAGCAGGAAAGCCAGATCGTAGAGGATGTCGGTCGTGGCCATGGCCTCGTCGAATTCGAGGCAATCGAACAGCGTCGGCTCGCCGTCGAAGACGCAGATGTTGCGCAGGTGCAGATCGCCATGACAGCGGCGGATTTTGCCCGCCGCGCCGCGCGCGTCGAGGAGCGGCGCCAGGCGGGTAAGACCGTCGCGGAACCGGCGATTGAACTCGTCGACCGCCGCCGCTGGAAATACGTCGGTGGTCGCCAGCGCGCGCTCGTTGATATCGAGGACGAGGGCCACCTGAGCCGAGCCGGTGACGCTGCGATCGGGCGCGATGCCGGCGTGGAAAACCGCGATCCGGTGGGCGAGCCGCGCCATCAGCGGCACCGTGAGCGTGCCTTCCATCGCCATGCGATCCAGCAGGCAATCCTCGTCGAAACGGCGCATGTCGACATAAGCGTCGACGAGCGGCCCGCTGCCATCGATGGCGAGACCGCCATCCGGCTCGCGCGTCACCTGGCGCACGGCGCGGTAGAGCTCCGGCGCGGTGCGCCGGTTGAGCACGAGTTCCTGTTCACAGCTCGTGAGCCGGCGCTCGGGCGTCGAGAAATCGACATAGGGCAGATGCGCCGGCCGTTTCAGCTTGATCGCCCGCTCGCCCGAGAGAAGGATCGTGGAAATATGCGTGACCACCGTCTCGACAGTCGAAGCATCGCCATCGTCGAAGGCCGCGGACTTCAGGAAGGCGATCGTTTCGTCCTGGCTTTGGGCGGGCATTGCGCGTCACCGGGGGTCGTTGCGCGGAAGGCAAATGGCCGAGGCTTCAATGCGCCATCAGCAGCGGGATGGGGCTACGCGTCAAAAGTTCGCGGGTGACGCCGCCGAACAGCATCTGGCGGAGCCGCGTGCGGCCGTATGCGCCGACGACGATCAGTTCCGCGCCGAGGCTCGAAGCCTCGTTCAAAAGACCCGCGGCCGCATCTTCCCATCGCGGCAGATGCCGTATCTCGACGGCGATACCGTGCCGTGCCAGATGTCGGGCCATATCCGCCGCCGGCTCCCGATGCCGTTCCTCGTCCGACGAGGTCTCCGCGACGGAAACCAGATACACCTGCTTCGCCCGCTGGAGGAACGGGAGGGCCGCCTTGATGGCATGGGAACACTCGACCGCGTCCTTCCAGGCGATGAGGATGGTGTCCGGCTTCCTCGCGTTCACGGCGTCCGGCGGAACGACATAGGCCGGCGCTCCGGCATCGAAGATCACCGCCTCGAACATCTCCGGCCATTGGCCGCCGTCGCCATGCGGACGCCCGACGACCACCAGGTCGACGGCGCGGGCCAGCGGTCCGACCCGCGAGCCGAGTTCCTGATCGTCGTAATCGATCCGCCTCAGCTCGGTCGACATTCGCGAAGTCGCAAGACGCTCGCGAGCATGCGTTTCAGCCGCATCACCCAATTGTACGCCTCGCTTGTGCAACTCGGACCTGAGCCACGCACGGCCCGGGCCCATTGGAATGGGGCCGGTTTGCAGATAATTCGTCAGGAGAGCCACGATATGCGCGTCGAACATCGCCGCGATCATATCGGCGTGGCTCATCTTCGCCGCATCGCCGTGCGAACCGTCGACCTGGACGGCGATGTCCCGGATTGCCTGGGTAGACATTGGAAGACTCATGCGGGTGACAACCTTTCAATTCTCCGGTTACGCGACCGGCATCATCTTTGTCGGCGAATTCCGTCGCCGCCCTTGATCACGGTCAATCGTTCTCACGCTATCAGGAATCGAACCCACGGCATCCGATTCGCCGTCCGCGTGCCGTGCCCTTTGCCGGGCGTGATCGCTCTCGCCAGCGTCGCGATACGCGTTTGCGGCGGCTGCCAGCGTTGCAGATGTGAGCCGCGCGCGCAGAACGCGGATGTTCCGACGTCTGCGGGCAAATTCCCCCGAGTTTCCCTGACTCGCCGAGCAGATCATGCTCCCTCAGGCCAGGTCTGCCTGGCCGATGATAAACGACGCGATCGCGGCGACGTCGTCGAGATCGAAAACGGGCACGGCGGCCTCCTCCACCGCGTGATCGGCGGCGATGGCGGCAATCGCCGGAATGGTTCCAAGCATCGGCGTGCGCTCCTTCGATGCCGTCCGGCGGCATTCGATCTTGGGATGCGGCGCGGCCTTGAACCCTTCCACGAGGACGATATCGCACGGCTCGAGCCGCGCGATGATCGCGTGGAGCGTCGGTTCGCTCTCGCCGCGCAGCTCGTGCATCAACGCCCAGCGCGTCGATGAAACGATCGCCACCTCGCTCGCGCCAGCGCTACGATGACGGAAGGAATCGGTGCCCGGCGTATCGATATCGAAGGCATGATGCGCGTGCTTGACCGTCGAAACGCGATAGCCGCGATGGGTCAGCTCGGTGACGAGACGCTCGGTCAACGTCGTCTTGCCGGAGTTCTTCCAGCCGGTGATGCCGAACAGGCGCTGCGTCATGATCGAAGCGATTCCAGACAGTTTTCCGCTCTCGGGGCGATGTGCCGTCAGGAACGTGTAAGCGTGGGCTCGGCGCCGTCAACTCCGCGAGCCCGCTTTTGCCGGCGCGCCATCCTTCGCGCCGCGGTTTGCCGCCACCGCCCGACGCGGCTAAATGCGGCCATGTCCGAATCGACGTCCCCCTATCTGACGACCCGCGAACTCGCCGATCTGTTACGCATCAAGGAGCGCAAGGTTTACGACCTCGCCGCGAGTGGCGAGGTGCCGTGCGTCCGCGTGGTCGGAAAGCTGTTGTTCCCGACGGATGAGGTGGCGGCATGGATGGCGGCTTCGCGCTCTGGTCCTGTCGTGGCCAGCCGCCAACTGCCGTTGATCCTGGCCGGCAGCCACGATCCTCTTCTGGAATGGGCGCTGCGCCAGTCCGGCAGCGGCTTGGCCGCCTTTTTCGATGGCAGCCTGGACGGAATCGCGCGGCTTGGCCGCGCGGATGCGGCGGCCTGCGCCACCCATATCAGGGAACCCGACGGCTGGAATGTCGACACGGTCCGCAAAACCCTCGGCGAAGCGCCCGTGGTGCTGATCGAATTCGCGCGGCGTCGATGCGGCCTGATCGTCGAATCGGGCAATCCCCGGCGGATCGCCGCGATCGCCGATCTCACGCCGCTTCGCTTCGCTCGCCGTCAGCCGGGCGCCGGCGGCCAGCGCCTGTTCGATATGCTGGCGCGGGAAGCCGGCGTCGATGTCTCGGCGCTCGCCGGTCCGCAAGCGCCGGCGAAGACCGAGGACGACGTGGCCCGCCTCGTGCTCGACGGCAAGGCGGACGCGGCGTTCGGCCTCGCCGCGATGGCCAAGCAATATCGGCTGGGATTCATCCCTCTGGCGGAAGACCGCACGGACTTGCTGGTCTGGCGCAAAGCCTATTTCGATCCGCCGTTTCAGCGACTGCTGCGGTTTATGGCCTCCGGCGAATTCGCCGACCGCGCCCGTGAGATGGCCGGCTATGACGTCAGCGGGACCGGGACCGTTCACTACAACGCGCCCACCCCTTAACCCGAGTGGAGGTTGCGCGGAGAGTCGGAGAAACGATCGTCACTTGGCGTTAGGAAAGAACAGCTGCTGACCGTCAACCTTGTAGTTGGCGATGGCGGCCTGCCCCTTCTCGCCGGTCAGCCAGTCGATGAATGCCTGTCCCTCAGCGGCCTTGACGCCCGGATGCTTCTTCGGATTGACGAGGATCACCCCGTATTGGTTGAAAAGCCTGGGGTCGCCCTCGACGGCCACCGCGAAATCGCCCTTGTTGCCGAACGATATCCAGGTGGCGCGATCGGTCAGGACATAGGCGCCCATGCCGACCCCGGTGTTGAGCGTCGCGCCCATGCCCGAGCCGGTTTCGCGGTACCAGTCGCCGGAGGCGGCGCCGGCATCGACGCCCGCTTGCGTCCACAAGCGCTGTTCGGCCTTGTGGGTGCCGGAATCGTCGCCTCGCGAGGCGAACGGTGCCTTGGCTTCGGCGATCTTCCGCATGGCCGCGACGGCGTCGGTCATGCCCTTGACGCCGGCCGGATCGCTCGGCGGCCCGACGATGACGAAATCATTGTACATGATGTCGAAGCGCTCGACGCCGCCGCCATCGGCGACGAATTTTTCCTCCGCCGGTTTGGCATGGACAAGAAGAACATCCCCGTCACCGTTTTCGGCGTTCTTGATCGCCTGGCCCGTACCGACGGCAACGACACGCACCGCGATGCCGGACTCCTTCTCGAACGCCGGCAGGATCGCGTCCAGCAGGCCGGAATTCTGGGTCGATGTCGTCGACTGGACGATGATGAATTTGTCCTGTGCCAACGCGCTCGTCGAGCCGAAACCCGCGGTCGCGGCCAAAGCGATGGTCAGGGCGAGACAGGCGCGTTTGAACATGACGTTCTCCACTGGTGCTTGCTGGTATTGCTCAAAGCAGAAGGGCGCCGGCGAGAAATGCCCGCGCCGCTTGCGTGCTCGGTTGTTTGAAAAACGAGGCCGCCGAAGTCTGCTCCACGACCCGCCCGCGATGAAGGAAGACGATTTCGGCGCCGAGCCGGCGGGCCTGGCCGATGTCGTGCGTCACCATGACAACTTTCACCCCCTGCTCCGCTGCCTGGAGGATCATGGCTTCGATCCTGTGTGTCGCTGTGGGATCGAGGCTCGATGTCGGCTCGTCGAGAAACAGGATATCCGGATCGGTCGAGATGGCCCGCAGCAGCGCCAGCCTCTGCTGCTCGCCGCCTGACAGGGTTCGCGCCGGCTGCCTGGCCTTGCTCGCGAGATCCCCGATCTCGAGCAGCGAGCGGATGCGGTCCGCACGCTCTTGGCGGCAAACCCCGTGGGCCTGAAGCGCAAACCCGATATTGGCGGCGACAGAGCGGCGCAGGACGACAGGCCGCTGGAACACCATTGCCTGACGGCGGCGTATGCGCGCGCACATCGGCTGGCCGCCATATAGCACCCGCCCTTCCGTCGGATCGATCAGTCCATGCAGCAGCCTGAGCAGCAGGCTCTTGCCGGCACCGTTCGGTCCCATCACCATGGTCGGCCCGCGCCCCGCCAGCGTCAAGGCATCGAGACGGACCAGATCCGTCCCGGCCGCGCGAAGCGCAAGCCCTTGCGCATGGATCGGCAGGATCGTCGCAGTGGCCCCGTCGAGCACACGCGATGGCATATCCAACCCGCCGTCGCGCGGTTGGGGGATCGCCGCGCTAGGAGTCGAAGCGATCGGCATGGGCCATCCCCTTCGTGGTGCTGTCGAGCAGTGCGACCGCGGCGTTCACAGCGACGGCGATCAGGATCAGGATGGCCCCGAGCGCCAGCGCCAGTGCCAGGTTCCCCTTCGATGTCTCGAGGGCGATGGTCGTCGTCATGACCCGCGTGACATGATTGATGTTGCCGCCGACGATGATGACGGCGCCGACTTCCGCGATCGCCCGTCCGAAGCCGGCGAGGAAAGCGGTCATCAAGCTGGCCCGTCCGTCCCAGAGCAGCGTCGGGATGGAGGCTGCGCGCGAAACCCCCAGTGAACAGAGCTGCTCGGCGTATTCCGCATGCAGATCTTCCATGGCCTGCCGCGTCAACGCCGCGATGATCGGCGTCACCAGCACGAATTGCGCGATGATCATCGCGGTCGGCGTGTACAGCAGTTGCAGCACGCCAAGCGGACCGCTGCTCGACAACATCAGATAGACCACGAGACCGACCACCACCGGCGGCAGGCCCATGAGCGCGTTCATCAAGAGCACCGCGAAGCGCCGGCCGGGAAAGCGGCCTATGGCCAGCGCCGCGCCGAGCGGCATACCGAACAGCGCGGCGATCGCCACCGCGGTCAGCGAGACCCGCAGCGACAGCAGAACGATCCCCCAAAGCTCCCAATCGCCTTGAAGGATCAAACCGACGGCCTGACCAAAGTTATCTGTAAAATCCTGCATTTTTTACGTTCTGCCGAATTATTCCGGATGTTTTGCAGGATTTATGGCAAGCATCCTACCTCAAGTCCACCCGCTTGCCGGATGGGAGGCCTGGCTACCGCCGGAGAAGCCGGATCCCGGCGTCTGGAAGCGGCGCTTATTCGTCTTTAGTCTTATGCAAATTGCGTTGCCGAATCCGGGATTTGCTGGTTTAGTTGCGCGAGGGAGAATCCGGTTGTCACAGGAAAACGTCGCCATTTCGCGTGGGCTGCCAGAACCGGAACAATTGCGCGTCAATCTATACCGCTTGCTGGCCCGCCTCCTGGCGCTGTCGCCCGATCGTGAATTGCTGGATACGCTGGGCACCCTTTCTGGGGACCATACGGATTTGGGCACCGCGATCGGCGATTTGGCGGCGACGGCGCGTGCGCTGACTTTAGTTGAGGCGCGCGAAGAATATCACGATCTTTTCATCGGCGTAGGGCGGGGCGAGTTGGTCCCCTTCGGCTCCTACTATCTGACCGGCTTCCTGAACGAGAAGCCGCTGGCGCGTCTGCGCGACGACATGGCGCCGCTTGGCATCGCGCGTTCGCCAGGCGCCAAGGAGCCCGAGGATCACATCGGTGCCTTGATGGACATGATGGCCGGACTGATCGACGGCTCGTTCGGACCGCGCCAGCCGCTCCAGACGCAAAAAGCGTTCTTCAAGAAGCATATCGGCTCCTGGGCCGGACATTTTTTCGCCGATCTGGAAAAGGCGCCATCGGCGCGGTTGTACCGGCCGGTCGGCGCGATCGGCAGGCACTTTTTGGAAATCGAGGAAGCCGGCTTCGACATGTGACCGACGCCGGCGGGCCGAATGGCGAGGCTGGGGACGGTTTGGAACATTAGGAAACACGTCTCGCGACGAAGGAGATACCGATGAGCGACAAGGCAAAAGACTCCAGGACGGATCGCCGCGCTTTCCTGAAATTCGCCGGCTTGGGAACGGTCGCGACCGGCGCGGCCCTCGTGACCGGCGGGCAGGCCGAAGCCGAGATCGCGGAGGCGACAACCGCGGCGGACGGCTATCGGGAAACCGATCATGTGAAGACGTTTTATCAGACCGCGCGCTTCTGACGCGAACCCTTAACAGGCCAGTTTGCAGGCGACTGCGACGGAGGAAACGGAGACAACCATGCTCAGGAAGAAGGCTGTTGGGACAGCGAGAACTCCCCGGGTGTCATCTGCGCTGTCGGAATTCGGAAACCGGGCGGTCGATCGCCGCACGTTCCTAAAACGATCGGGGCTGGCCATTGGCGGCGCGGCGGCGATTTCGTCGCTGACCGGCGGAATGGTGCGTCGGGCCGAAGCCGCGGCTGACGCGGCCAACGGCAACATCGAGATCAAGAAGTCGGTTTGCACCCATTGCTCGGTCGGCTGCACCGTCATTGCGGAGGTTTCCAACGGCGTCTGGATCGGCCAGGAGCCGGGTTTCGATTCTCCGTTCAATCTGGGTGCGCATTGCGCCAAGGGCGCGTCGGTGCGCGAGCATGCCCATGGCGAACGCCGGCTGAAATATCCGATGAAGCTCGTCGGCGGGAAATGGCAGCGCGTCAGCTGGGACGAGGCCATCAACGAGATCGGCGACAAGATGCTCGCGGTACGCGAATCGAGCGGGCCCGACTCGGTCTATTGGCTGGGCTCGGCCAAGCATTCCAACGAGCAATCCTATCTGATTCGCAAATTTGCCGCCTATTGGGGTTCGAACAACATCGACCATCAGGCGCGCATCTGTCATTCGACCACGGTCGCGGGTGTTGCCAACACCTGGGGCTACGGCGCGATGACCAACTCCTACAACGACATCCACAACTCCAGGGCGATTTTCCTGATCGGTGGCAACCCGGCCGAAGCCCATCCGGTCTCGCTGCTGCATCTGTTGAAGGCCAAGGAGGAAAACAACGCGCCGCTGATCGTTCTCGATCCGCGCTTCACCCGCACCGCCGCGCATGCCGACGAGTTCGTCCGCTTCCGGCCGGGCACCGACGTGGCGCTGATCTGGGGCATTCTTTATCACATCTTCGAGAATGGCTGGGAGGACAAGCAGTTCATCCAGAGCCGCGTCTGGGGCATGGACCAGATTCGCGCCGAGGTGGCGAAATGGACGCCCGAGGAAGTCGAGAAGGTCACCGGCGTACCGGGATCGCAGTTGAACCGCGTCGCCCGCACGATGGCGGAAAACCGCCCCGCCACGCTGATCTGGTGCATGGGCGGAACCCAGCACACCAACGGCAACAACAACACCCGCGCCTACTGCATCCTCCAGCTGGCTCTTGGCAACATGGGCACGGCCGGCGGCGGCACCAACATCTTCCGCGGCCATGACAATGTGCAGGGCGCGACGGATCTGGGCGTTCTCGCCGACACGCTACCCGGCTATTACGGGCTCAGCGATGGCTCCTGGGCACATTGGGCCCGCGTCTGGGAAGAGGAGCTGGACTGGCTGAAGGGCCGCTTCGCGGTCATGCCGGGCGCGGGTGCCGACGGCAAGGACCGCATGATGATCAACGAGACCGGCATTCCCGTGTCCCGCTGGATCGACGGCGTCCTGGAAGCCAAGGAGAACCTGCACCAGCCGGATAACACCAAGGTCATGGTGTTCTGGGGCCATGCCCCGAACTCGCAGACCCGCTTGCCGGAAATGCAGAAGGCGATGGGCATGCTCG
Source organism: Aurantimonas marianensis (assembly GCF_024195285.1). Classification (GTDB taxonomy): domain Bacteria; phylum Pseudomonadota; class Alphaproteobacteria; order Rhizobiales; family Rhizobiaceae; genus Aurantimonas; species Aurantimonas marianensis. The sequence goes on along the minus strand of NZ_JALHBS010000018.1, from coordinate 42,706 downwards.
ACCTTCTGGTCGTCATCGATCCCTATCCGACCATGACCGCCGTGCTGCAGGATCGCACCGACGGTGTCTACCTGCTGCCCGCCTCCACGCAGTTCGAGACCGTCGGTTCGGTCACCGCATCGAACCGCTCGCTGCAATGGCGCGATAAGGTCGTCGAGCCGCTGTTCGAGTCGCTGCCCGACCACACCATCATGTACAAGTTCGCGGAAAAGTTCGGCTTCGCCGACCGCATGTTCCGCAACAACGAGGTCAAGGACGGCGAACCCGTCGTCGAGGACATCACCCGCGAGTTCAATCGCGGCATGTGGACCATCGGCTATACCGGCCAGTCGCCGGAGCGCATGAAGTCGCACATGGAAAACCAGCAGACCTTCGACAAGACCACCCTGCGCGCCGTTGGCGGCCCGCATGATGGCGAGTTCTACGGCATGCCATGGCCGTGCTGGGGTACGCCGGAGATGAAGCACAGCGGCTCGGCCAATCTCTACGACACCTCGATCCCGGTGGCGCAGGGCGGCATGGGTTTCCGTGCCCGCTTTGGCGTCGAGCGCGACGGCGACAATCTTCTCGCCGAAGGGTCATGGCCGGTCGGTTCGGAGATCGAGGACGGCTACCCGGAGTTCACCTTCGCGATGCTCAAGGAACTGGGCTGGGATAAGGACCTGACGCCTTACGAGCGCCGGTACATCGACTACGTTGCCGGTTTCGCCGATCAGCGTCCCTCCAGGGACAACGAGGTCGGGGAGACCTCGCACACGGGCGAGATTCCGTCCGACTACGACGAGAAGGTCGGCGGCGTGAACTGGAAGACCGACCTTTCCGGCGGTATCCAGCGTGTCGCCATCGCCCATGGCTGCGCGCCTTATGGTAACGCCAAGGCGCGGGCGGTGGTCTGGACCTTCCCCGATCCCGTCCCGATCCATCGCGAGCCGCTCTACACGCCGCGACGCGATCTGGTCACCGACTATCCGACCTATGAGGACAAGACCTTCTGGCGCGTGCCGACAGCCTATGCGTCGATCCAGAAGAACGATTTCTCCAAGGACTTCCCGATGATCATGACGTCGGGGCGGCTGGTCGAGTACGAGGGCGGCGGCGACGAAACGCGGTCGAACCCCTGGCTTGCCGAGCTACAGCAGGACATGTTCGTCGAGATCAACCCTTCGGACGCCAACGATCTTGGCCTTCGGGATCGCGACACGGTCTGGCTGCACAGTCCGGAAGGCGGCAAGATCCGCATCATGGCGATGATCACCGAGCGTGTGGGCCGGGGGGTCGTGTTCACCCCGTTCCACTTTGGCGGTTATTTCCAGGGCAACGATCTTCGCTCGAAATATCCGGAAGGGGCAGACCCCTACGTTCTCGGTGAAGCCTGTAATACCGCGCAGACCTACGGCTACGACTCGGTGACCCAGATGCAGGAAACCAAGACGACGCTGTGTCGGATCGAGCGGGCCTAGAGGGAGGAATAAGACGATGGCGAGAATGAAATTCCTCTGCGATGCCGAGCGCTGCATCGAGTGCAATGCCTGCGTGACCGCTTGCAAGAACGAGAATGAAGTGCCGTGGGGCGTCAATCGCCGGCGTGTCGTCACCATCAATGACGGCAAGCCGGGCGAGCGCTCGATCTCGGTCGCCTGCATGCATTGTTCGGACGCGCCGTGTGCGGCGGTCTGCCCGGTCGACTGCTTCTACACGACGGATGACGGCGTGGTGCTGCACTCCAAGGATCTGTGCATCGGCTGCGGATACTGCTTCTACGCCTGCCCGTTCGGCGCGCCGCAATATCCGCAGGCGTCGAATTTCGGTTCACGCGGCAAGATGGACAAGTGCACCTTCTGCGCGGGCGGTCCGGAAGAGGACAATTCGGCGATCGAGTTCCAGAAATATGGTCGCAACCGCCTTGCCGAGGGCAAGCTTCCGCTCTGCGCGGAAATGTGCTCGACCAAGGCGCTTTTGGCCGGCGATGGCGACACCGTCTCGGCGATCTACCGCGAACGGGTCGTGGCGCGCGGCTTCGGGTCCGGCGCGTGGGGTTGGGGCACTGCCTACGGCCAGAAGACCGGCGGCTGAGCCGGTCATCGCATCCGATCGGCGGGCGGCTCCGGCTGCCCGCCCTTTTTTCCGAACGGCAAGGCGAGACCGTTGCCTTCTTGTCCGGCAATTGACGCTGGATCCGGTGTTTTCGATCCGCTCAGGAGAAGAGCAAATGCCCCGCTTGAGGATGCTCCGCGCTTGGCTGACCCGGCTTGTATCCGGACGTTCATTGACGTCGATCGCACCCGTCATTGCCGTGGCATTCTTGATGACGTTGGCGGCGACCAGCGCCGGGACCGCGCAGAGTTCGGTCCGTCCGCCCGAGAGCGCTGTCTCGACAACCGGATCGCCGACCGGCGGTGCGGTGCCGGGAGATGCGCTGGGAACCACGTCGGACGCGGAAATCTGGCGGGCAGTCCGCGAAGGGGTCTCGGGCAATGTTTCGATTCCCGACAAGAAGGCTGCCGTGCTGGTCCAGTCGGAGGGCGAGTCCTGGCGGTTGCTGCGCAATGGACCGATGTTCGATTATCTCGGCCTCGCCATGATCGGCACCTTGATCCTGCTGGCCCTGTTTTTCGCCATTCGTGGACGGATCCGCGTCGAACACGGCTTGGCCGGCGTCAAGATCAAGCGGTTCTCCACCATCGAGCGCACCGGCCATTGGCTGATGGCGCTGTCCTTCATCATTCTGGCGATCAGCGGCCTCAATGTCTCGTTCGGACGCAGCGTCGTCATGCCGGTGATCGGCAAGGAGGCGTTCGGGCCGATCTCCGAGTTCCTGAAGCTGTCCCATAACTACGTGGCCTTCGCCTTCATGCTGGGCCTGGGTATCGCGTTCGTCACCTGGATCGTCCACAACCTGCCCAGCCGGCACGATCTGGTGTGGCTCGCCCATGCCGGCGGCTTGTTGTCCAAAGGCGTGCATCCCCCGGCAAATAAATTCAACGCGGGTCAGAAGATCATTTTCTGGCTGGTCATGCTCGGTGGGCTTTCGCTCGCCGTCTCGGGATGGGCCCTGCTGTTTCCCTTCGAGCACACTTTCTTCGGCGACACCTTCACCGGTCTCGCCTCGATCGGTCTTGATATCCCGGCGCTGCTGGGGCTGCCGCAGCCGCCTTATTCGGCGATTCTGGAGCAACAGTTCAACACCGTCTGGCACGCCGTGATGGCGGTCTTCATGGTCTGCGTGATCTTTGGCCATATCTACATCGGCACGATCGGCATGGAGGGGGCCTTCGGCGCGGTCGGCAGTGGCAAGGTCGATCTTAACTGGGCCAGGGAACACCACTCGCTTTGGGTCGATGAGCTTCGCGAGAAGGACGCCATGCCCCCGGTCGCGGCCAATCCCGAGCCCGCGGAATAACAGTCGGAAAGCAGGCGATATGGACCGGACGCTCCGGCGGGTGACATTGGCAGCGCTCCTTGCCCTGTCCGCGCCGGCGCAGTCCGCTTCGGGCGAGCAGGAATGGCCTGAGCGCCTGGTCGGCCATGGCGGCCCCGTCATGGCGATCGCCCTGTCCGATGATGGCTCCGAGGCGCTGACCGCATCCTTCGACTATTCGATCATTCGTTGGCGAATGCAGGGCCCGGAGGGCACGATCGTCGCGCGGTTGATCGGACACAACGCCGCCGTCAATGACGTGGTCTTCGTTCCCGGCACCGAAAAGGCGGTTTCCGTCTCCGATGACGGCGCGCTGGCGATCTGGGATCTGCGGGAAAACCGGCTGGAAACCCTGATCGAGGATACCAAAGACAAGGTTCAGGACGTCGTGGTCAGCCTCGACGGGCGTTTCGCGGCCGCGGCGCGTTGGGACGGGACGGCGCGGATCTTCGATATCGCCGGTGGGCGGGAGATCGCCCGCACCGAAGGCCATCGCGGCAATGTCAATGCCGTTGCCTTTTCATTGGACGGCCGGCAGCTCTTCACCGCCGGTTACGATGGCACGGTGCGCGAGTGGCCGCTCGACGACGGGCTGATCGCCGGCCCCTCGCGCCTGCTTCACGCCCATGGCTGGGGCGTCAATGTGCTGGCCGCTCTTCCCGGCGGTTCGCTGCTCGCCTTCGGAACGCTGAACGGCGTGACCGGCGTCATTGATCTGCCGACCGGCGAAGTCGTCGAACTGGCGTCGCAGGAGCACCCGGTCCTGTCGATCGCTGCCTCGCCGCGCGCGGGGTGGTTCGCCACCGGCAGCGCCAACGGTCATGTCCGCGTGTTCGATATGGACTCGGGAAATCTCGTGGAGGAATACGGGGATATCTACGGCCCCGTGTGGGGGCTTTCGTTCACGCCCGAAGGCACCCAGCTCTATCGCAGCGGGCTGGACGATTTCGTCATCCGCTGGCAGGTCGCGCCGCGCCATCCGCTCGAGCCCATCCAGTCGGTCTATCCGCGCCGGTTTCAAACCGTCAGCCGGGCCGGCCCGGGGGAGATGGAATTCTTGCGCAAATGTTCGGTCTGCCACACGCTGACGCCGGACGACGCCAACCGCGCCGGACCGACGCTGTACGGCCTGTTCGGCCGTGTGGCAGGAACGCTGCCGGGCTACAAATATTCCCGGGCTCTGGTGGAATCGGATATTGTCTGGACTCCCGAGACGGTTTCGCGGCTCTTCGACGACGGACCGGATATCGTGACGCCGGGAACCAAGATGCCTGTCCAGCGGCTGAAAAGCGTCGAACGGCGGGACGCGCTGATCGCTTATTTGCTTCAAGCCACGGCCGCTGACGGAAAAACGCCGCTGCCGGGCGAGCGGCAGACCACGAACTGACGGAGTCGGACCGACAATGAAAGCCTTCCTCCTGAGCATCGTAATCCTGCTCGTCGTCTCACTCGGCGTCGGATACCTCCTCGACGAGCCTCTCGAAACGCCGGCGAGCCGTGCCTACTCGACGGAGAACGTGCGGCTGTAATGCGCGTCGCTCGCGGCCTCGCGGCTGTGCTTGCGCTGGCCATCGGGGTGGCCGGCACGGGCGAGACGGCCGCGCTCAAAGGCGGCAATTGGCGCACCGCCATCGCGACCGCCGCGACGCAATCCGTTGTCGCTGTGCTTCCGCTGTTGCCAAAGCATGAGATCGATCAGGAAGAGCCCGAAGGCACCGGGTTCGCGATCCGCGACGGCCGCACCATCGTGACGGCCGACCATGTGCTCGGACGCGCCAACGCCGTGCGCGTGCGGTTGGCTTCCGGCGCCGTCCGCGACGCCGACATCACCCTGCGCGACGCCGATACGGATATCGCCCTGCTGCAAATCGCCGAGCCGCTTCCGCCCTTGGCCTTCCCCGCCGACATACGCACGGGCGCCGATGCCTGCGTGCTTGGAAACGCCTTCGGCCTCGGGATCAGCCTGGCCTGCGGCGTGATATCGGCGACCGGCCGGCGCGGCGTCGGCTTCAATCGCGTCGAGGACTTCCTCCAGACCGACGCGGCAATCAATCCGGGCATGTCCGGAGCGCCACTCATCACGGCGGACGGACACGTCGCCGGAATGGCCAGCGCGATCTTCACCAAGTCCTCGGACGGAAATCTCGGTGTCAACTTCGCCGTCTCCGCGCGGCTCCTTGCGGCGGTGCTGGATGACGGCGAAGATGGCCGTATCGACCGCCGCGCGGCGGGCCTCATCCTGCGCCCGCTGCCGGCGCCCGGCGAGACGGGGGAACCCGGCGCTGAAGTCGTTCGCGTTTCACCCGGTTCGCCGGAAGATCGGGCCGGCATGGCCGAAGGAGACCGTATCCGCGCCATCGGCGAGCTGGCCGTGCGTGGCCAGCCCGACTATCTCGCCGCGATCGTCCTTGCCGCCGGGCAGGACACGCTCACCTTTTCGATTGAACGCGCCGGCGAATTGTTGGACATCCTCGTCCAGAACGAAAGCGAAAAGGAAAAAAACCGATGAGCGAAGAAGCCTTCAACATGTCGCTGAGAAAATTTCTGAAGCAGGTCGGCGTGACCTCGCAGCGGGAAATCGAGGAACTGGTGCGCTCCGGCAAGGCAGGCTCCGGGCCGATGAAGGTCAAGATCGTCCTGACCGCCGAGGGCGCCCCGCTCAATCATGTGGTCGAGGGCGAAATCCAGCTGCCGTGATGATCGCGGCGCCCGAGCTCCGGCCGCTGGCCGTTCCGGAATTTCCACCGGTCTTCACCGGTCACGCGGTCGCCTTGGACGCGGACCCCTTCGCCGTCGCGGTGAAGGGCGTCGCATCCGGTTCGTATGGAGCCGGAGATGTCGTCTGGAGCGAGGATCGCGGCCGCGCCACGGCTGCGTTCGTTCTCGAACCGGAGACGCCTCTCGTCGTTGCGGCGCAGATGGTCCCGGTCATGATGGTCGCGCTCGGCGACGCGCTCGGCGCCATCGGCCCGCCCAATCTGGCATTGACCTTCCGCTGGCCCGGCACGATTCTGGCCAATGGCGGGATCGTCGGCACGGTCGCCTTCCACTCTTCCGGAAACGCCGAAGCTTCCGATATTCCGGACCACATCGTCGTCGCGTTCGAGCTGGCGCTCGACATTTCGGCCCGTTCGCGCGGCGAACCCGGCCTTGACCCGAATGTGACGGCGCTGTTCGAGGAAGGTTGCGGCGAACTGGACCGCACCAGCATCATCGAGGCTGTCGCCCGGCACTTCCTGTCATGGATCGACGGCTGGATGCATGATGGATTTCGCGACGCGCACCAGTCCTGGTTGGCGCGCGCCAACGATCTGGACAAGCATATCGACCTCCCTTTCGACAACGGTGCCCGCTCCGGCACAATGGTCGGCATGGATGAGGACGGCGGCCTGCTTGTTCAGGCGGAGGGGCAGCCGGTGCTGGTCCCTCTTTGCACAGGCTTGGGAGTAGGCGCCTGATGGACGCTCGACCCGCCCCTCCCCGTAACGGGCAGCGGGCAATCTGGAAATCCGCCGGCCTGCATTTGACGCACAGGCTCGAAAGCGGCTGGCTGGCCGTCACGCCGGACTTCTTGCGCGCCTATTACACGCGACCGGAAATCCACCCGATCGAGGAGAGCTGCGAGAACGAGCATCGCCTGTTCGAAAAGCTGATGGAGGCCCCGACAGCGCCGGTTCCCGACGCCGAACTCGCCGCGATCGCCGACAAGGACGCCGCCGACAATTACCGGCTGGTGCTTGGCTATCGCGATCATCTCTTGAAGCACGGCTCGATCGAAGCGGGTTATCTGGCGTTGTTTCAGCCGGGCGCGCCGCAAGTGCCGCCGGTCTTCATCGGGCAGATGGTTCATCTCGTCCTGTGCTCGCTGTTGGCGGATGTGCGCGATCCCTTCGTGCTGCGCGCCGCCGAGTTGTTCTTCCGCGACCAGAAGGCGACGACGAGCGATGGCCAGCTCATGCTCGCCGACGCGGAAATGGTCGAGATGTATTCGGAATCCGGCGGTTTCGGCGGCCTTGGAGCCTTGCTGGCCGAGGCCGGAACGCCGATGCGCGAGGTCTTGCTCGATGTGATGACCGAGGACAACGCCGCCGCCTATTGGGAGCGCGCTGATCAGTTCAATTTCGCGCTCGATTTCCGCTTCACCCAGCCGGGACAGGACGCGCTGGCCCGCGTCGTCGAACGATGGGTCGGCCATTTCATGCGGCTGCCGGTCCGCGTTCAGGCCATGCAGTCGATCACCGACGAACGCTGGACCTGGCACGTCGGCCTCGACGCGGAATCAACGCTGATACTGAACGGGCTCTATGAGGGGGAGCCAGTCGATGAGAACCGTCTCAACCGCATCGCCGCACTGTACCGCATGGAGTTCCTGGAACCCGATCGCCTCATCGAGACGATGCGGGGCAAACCCGCCTATCTGGGTCTGGCGGCGACGGCCGATAATCGCGTTCGACTGAAGCCACAAAACCTGTTGACCAACCTTCCCCTGACACCGGGCCTACAGTGAGCAAGGAACCGACATGACCACATCATCGACATCGATCGTGAACACCCCGTGGATGCGGCTCGTTGCGCTGCTGCTCGCGATCCTGCTCGCCATCGGCGCCTTCTTCCTCTGGCTGAATACCGAGGAATGGGTGCCAAGCGTGGGAGAACGGGCCGAGCGACTTGAGGAATTGACCGTTTCGGGCGATGTGGCCGCCTGCATCGACAAGCGAGTCGCCGATATCGACGCGATGGTCGCGCAGGGCATGATCGGCGCGGACGCCGCCGAGCAGTCACGCGCGCAGGCGCGCTCGCTCTGCTACGACCGCAACTGAGCGATCCGGGCCGCAGCGATCTGCGGTTGATATCAGTCCTCTCTGAAGAAGTCGTCGATCGACAGCCCGCGCTTGCCGGCCTCCAGATAATCGTCGGTCGTGCGAATCCGCGACCGGTGGGCGATCGCGAAGGGATCGCCGCCGTCGGCGGCAAGGGCTTCGAGTCGGCAGTTTTCGCACATCTGCAACAGCGCGACACGCTCCTCGCTCTGGAACATCCAGTGCGTGCCGCCGAGTTTCTCCTTGACCTTGTCGAGCATGCCGCGCGCCGCGAAGGGCGTGCCGCAACGGATGCATTCGGCCGGCTCGTCCTCGTTCAGCGTCACAGGCTGCATGACGGTCGGCGCGAAATTGTAGCGCGCCTCCAGTGAGATCGCGGTTTCCGGGCAGGTAGCCGCGCAGATGCCGCACTGGACGCAGGCCGCTTCCACGAACCGTAATTGCGGCTTGTCCGGATTGTCGCGCAGCGCGTCGGCGGGACAGGCCGAGACGCAGGCCATGCACAGCGTGCAGCGTTGCTTGTCGACGTTGATCGAGCCATAGGGCGCGGATTCGGGCAGACGGATGAGGTCGGACTCTGCCTGCCCCGCCTTGGCCAGGATCGCAATGGCGGCCCGCGCCACCTCGCGCTTGCCGCCCACCGGCGCGAAAGCGGTACGCGCGATTTCCGGCGCCGGCTCGAACTCGTAGAGCGTCGATTCCACGATGTCGGGATCGCTTGCGTCGAGGATCAGGACACGGTTGGCGCCGAGCGCCATGCCGCCGGTCAAAGCGTCGAGGAGAGCGACCTCCTCATTCAGCGCGTTCAGCTCGCCCGTCTTGCGCGGGTCCACCAGCACCACCAGCGAGCGGAACCCGGCGGCCAGCGCCGAGGCCATCAGATCGTGTCCTATGCCGGTAGTCGAGTGCAGTTCGAGCGGGATGACGTTGGCCGGCAGGCCCCGCCCGAGCCGCGCCATGGCATTGATCAGCGGCGCGCCGTGGGTGCGATCGTGAATCAAGAGGACGGGCGATTTTCCGCCCGCGGCGAGATAGGTCTGCGCCAGCGTCTGGACGCGCTCGACCAGCTGGGCGCGCACCGGATAATCGTAGGAGACGGCGCCCGTCGGGCAATGGGCGGCGCAATTGCCGCAGCCACCGCAGATATCGGCGTCGATCAGCACCTCGTCGCCCGCAGGCGTGATCGCACTCGGCGGACAATTGTCGATGCATTTCGTGCAACCGGTCTTCTTCGACCGCTCGTGAGCGCAGATCGCGGCGTCGTACGAGACATAGATCGGTTTCTCGAACTCGCCCTCATAGGCGCTCGCCTCGAAGACAGCCCGCATGACGGCTGCGGGGTCACCCGGGTCGGCGCGGAAATAGCCGTCGCGACCCGCCGGCCGCGCAAACAGGGGGGCGTCGCCGGTCATGTCGAACAGGACGCTGCAGGTCGATCTGGCGCCGTCCCGAGCGAGGCCGAACTGGGGCTCGCCGCGCGAGGAGGGCAGCATGGCCGCATAGCCATCGACGACGACGTCGAAGGCCCCCAGCGAACCATGCGCCATGGACACCTTGCCGCGGAACACCGGAAAATCGAGAACGGCCGGCAGCAGAATGTCGTCGGCTCCCGTCAGGAGCAGCGTGACCGAAAGCGTCCGATTGAGCATCGCGGCGGCGTCGAAGGCCGTCTGCCCCTCGCCCATGACGAGGCACAGCCCGTCGCTGGAGATGGTGCGCAGACGGGCCGGCTTGATCGGCAGGGAAGCAGCGGCGAGCAGCGCGGCCATCTTCGGCGCGGTCGTCGTCTTGTCCGTCGTCCAGCCGGCGGTCTCGCGAATATTGACGAAGGCCGCGACCTCGCGTCCCGCCGCGTCCGCGACTTCGGCAAAGAGCGGGCTTTCCTGGGTACACGCGACGACGATCTCGTCCCCGGCCGCCACCGCGCCTTCGAAGACGCCGATCTGGCCGCGACAGAGATTGGTATGAACGGTCAGCCCCGTCTCGCCGATCGCACGCGCAATGGCTTTTCCATCCATTTTCATGGACTTCTCGCAATTGCAGATCAGGAACCGTTTGTTCGTTGCGGACATGGCTTCTCCCTTGTGAGCGAGCCTTAACACGTTATTCTATCAGCGGAAGCGGGCAAATGAGCCTGTCTGATACGAAAGGATGACGCCGCTTGGCCCGGGAGTTGACGATCATGGTGGGCGTGCTCGCAGAGAAGCGGCGGTCGGTCTCGAGATGGGCGAAGGAGTACTGGATTCCGGTGGGTGTGACACCCGCTTCCGGGAGCTTTTCGGCCGGCGATGAACTCCTGCGCGACGACACCATGACGCGCTACTTCATGGGCGTCCACAATCTGACCTGCCACGCCGCGGACACCGAGGCCTATGTTCATAATTTCAACAGCCAGACGCCGGCGCTTTTCGTCATCCTGCGGCGCTCGGCGGACGACACCCATCCCTTGCCGTGGTTCGTCCATTCGGTGACGGCCTCGCCCTATCTGGCGCAGGACTATGACGACAGCGCCGAAGACATTGTCGAGCGGGTCGCCATGCCGCCGGAAATCGCCGGGGCGATCATGGATTTCGTCGAGCGCTATCACAAGGATGAAGTGTTCAGGAAGCGGCGGCGCGACAAGCTCGACACGGACGACCATAAATTCGGCCAGGAGCCGATCTTCCTGCACCGCGAAAAGCCCGCTGGAGGCAAATTCGATGGCTGACGACGCCGGCAAGCCTGAAGGTTTCCTGTCGCGCTGGTCGCGGCGCAAGCGCGATCTCGAAGACGCCGACCCGGCGGTGGTGAACGCGCCGGACGAATGCGGGCCGGTCGTTGAAGCTGATGCGCCCGATCCGGAAGCCGAGGAGAATCGAATGGCCGCCGAAGCGGTCGACATCGATTCCCTTGTTCGAGGCGACGATTTTTCCATCTTCCTGAAGCGCGGTGTTCCCGAGTTGCTACGCAAGCAAGCGCTGCGAAAGCTGTGGCGAACAGATCCCGTTTTCGCCAATCTCGATGGACTGAACGATTATGACGAGGATTTCCGCAATCCCGCGCACAACGTCTATAAATCCCTGTGGCAGGTCGGGCGCGGGTTCTTGAGCCTTGAAGAGCAGGAGACCCAGCAGGCGACCGGCCGCATGTCGCGGGAGCTCGCGGTCGCGGAATCTGCTGGCGGCGAAGCGGAGCCGGTGGAAGCGGTATCCGAGGCGGAAGCCGAACCGCTGGCAGCCGACGAGACCGCCGCCATTTCCCCGGACGAACACGAAACGCCCGTCGAGATCGCCATCGAAAGCCACGAGGCGGATGAACCCGCCTTCGCGGCTGGGCAATCGATCGAGCCGGAAGAGGCCGAGCAGCCGCGAAGGCGGGTGTCTATACGCAGCCGCCTGGAGGGGTAGGACTTCAGGCTCCGAGACGCCGGCCGGCCCTCCTTCACACGTCCGGATCGGCCAGGTGGGTACGCAGCATTTCCTTGTAGATGCCCGCCATTTCCTCGACGTACACCTCGTGGTCTGCGACATCGCGGACATTGCGCCCGACATGGGCGTTATAACGCGCCGCGGCGTAGAGAAAGGCCATGTGAATGTCCGTCGCGGGGACCTTCCGATTGGCGCGGTTGGCGACATCGATGAACCGGTCGGCCAGCCTGACGAACGCCTCCGGGCTGGTCGCCTCCAGCGGCTCGGCCGCTTGCCCTTGCGTGCCATTTCCCTGCGACGGCATATTCCTGTCTCCTCCTGGCGCGTCCCGGCGGTCGGCCTTATCTCCAATCACGAAGCGCGATTGGCCGCGCACCGCATTTGCCGTATGTGACGGTCCAGACTTCCATAACAGCGAGAGTTCAGTTGGCAATCAGCAAGGACAGCATTCTGGAGCAGCTCAAGCGGGTCAAAGGGCCTGATCTGAGCGGCAACATCGTCGATCTCGGCCTGGTCTCGGATATTTTTCTCGCCGACGGCAAGGCATTCTTTTCATTGACGGTGCCGGCCGACCGTGCCGAGGAACTGGAACCCCTGCGCGCCGCCGCCGAAAAGGCGGCGATGAATGCCGAGGGCGTGGAGAAGGCGGTCGTCGCGCTGACCGCCGAGCGTAGCGGCGCTTCCGCGCCGGCTGTGCGGCCGGCACCGAGCGCCCGCCAGGCCGCCGCCGTGCCCCCGCCAATGGCGGCCCATGCCGCTCACGCCAAACCAACCCCGCCGGCAAAGGCCGGCGTCCCCGGCATCGGCGCGATCATCGCCGTTGCCTCCGGCAAGGGCGGCGTCGGCAAGTCGACCACCGCGGTCAATCTGGCCCTCGGCCTTCAGGCGAACGGGTTGAAGGTCGGCATACTGGATGCCGACATCTACGGCCCCTCCATGCCCCGTCTGCTGCATATTTCCGGCAGGCCGCAGACCGTGTCCGGCCGCATCCTCAAGCCGATGGAGGGCTACGGCCTGAAGGTCATGTCGATGGGCTTCCTCGTCGACGAGGAAACGCCGATGATCTGGCGCGGGCCGATGGTCATCTCGGCGCTGACCCAGATGCTGCGCGAGGGCGAATGGGGCGAACTCGACGTGCTCGTCGTCGACATGCCGCCCGGCACCGGCGACGCCCAGCTCACCATGGCCCAGAACGTGCCGCTGGCCGGCGCGGTCATCGTCTCGACGCCGCAGGATCTCGCTTTGATCGACGCGCGCAAGGGCCTCGCCATGTTCCGGAAGGTCGATGTTCCGATCCTCGGCATCGTCGAGAATATGAGCTATTTCATCTGCCCGAATTGCGGCAGCCAGCACGATATTTTCGGCCATGGCGGAGCGCGCACGGAGGCCGAACGAATCGGCGTGCCGTTCCTTGGCGAGGTGCCGCTCGACATGGCCATCCGCGAGACGTCCGACGGCGGCACGCCGATCGTCGTTTCCGATCCGGACGGCGCGCATGCGAAAATCTACCGGGAAATCGCCGACAAGGCATGGAGACGGGTAAGCGAGGAGCGCCAGATGAGCGGCGCGCCGTCGATCGTCTTCGAGTAGGGGCCGCGCGGCGGCTGGGCTGGATCGGGCCAGGCGGGGCCGCGATATCCCCATCCAGCCCCTCCGGTTTCCCGCGCTCTAGCCCGATACCGCCGTTTCCTGGCGCTTTTCGATCAGGAACACGACGCGGTCTTTGCCCCGCTCGGTGATCTCGACGCTATCGCCGGTCTCGCGGATCAGATTCGGGATGTCGATCATCGCCAGCGGATCGCTGCAATGGACTTCGAGACGATCGCCGGCCGCGATGCTGCCGAGCGCCTTGCGCGTCTTCAGAGCCGGCCACGGGCATTTCAGGCCGACGAGATCGAGTTTGGTCGTGACGGACATGGCCGGCAAATTGGCCGAGGCGCGGGACGGCGTCAATCGCTTTGTCAGTAGAGGCTCGCATAGGCAATGAACCCGACGATATCGCCCGGCTGAACCGCGGTCACGTCCTCGCCAAGTTCGACCAGCCCGTCGGTTTCGACCAGCGACGACAGGAGGCCCGCCCCCTCGCGCGGAAACTTCACGGCTTCCACCGAGCCATTTGTGGCGGGGCTCAGGCTGACACGCACATATTCGCGCCGCCCCTTTTTCTTTTTGTAGGAAAACGCCGCCCGGATCGGCGTCGTGACGGGCGGTTCCGACGTCGCGCCCGCGAGCGCCAGGATCGCCGGTCGGGCGATATGTGCGAAAGTGACGAAGCTCGCCACCGGGTTGCCCGGCAATCCGATGAACGGGGTCCCGCCGATGACGCCCATCGCCACCGGGCGGCCCGGCTTGATCGCGACGCGCCAGAACACCAGCGATCCGGCGCTTTCCACGGCGTCCTTGACGAAATCCGCCTCGCCGGTCGACACGCCGCCCGATGTCAGGATGAGATCTTGCGCGGACGAGGCATCGCGCAGCATTTCCGTGATCACCGCCCGATCGTCCGGCAGAATGCCGAGATCGGTGATCTGGCAGCCGAGCCGCGCCAGCATCGCCATCAGCATGAACCGGTTGGAATCATAGAGCTGCGTCGGCCCGCGCGGCGTCCCGGCCGCGACGATCTCGTTGCCGGTCGAGAACACCGCGACGCGGACCCGGCGGCTGACGTCCAGACGGGTCTCGCCCAGCGCGGCGGCCATCGCGATATCCTGCGGCCGCAGGCGCCGGCCGGCATCCAGGACGACCGCCCCCCTCCGCACGTCCTCGCCGGCGGGGCGCATGTTGGCGCCCGCCTTGAGGCCGGCGGGAAGGACCACCGCACCGGTCTCCTCGAGACGCACATCTTCCTGCATGAAGACCGTGTCGGCGCCGGCCGGCATCGGCGCGCCGGTGAAGATCCGGACGGCCTCCCCGGAGGCGACGGAAAGATTCGCGCCCGGCCCCGCTTGCACCCGCCCGCTGACCTGGAATGCTCGCTCCCCGGTCGAGGGAAGATCGGCGCCGCTGACGGCGTAACCATCGACGGCGGAGTTGGCGAAGGGCGGCAGGGCTATCGGCGCGATCAGGTCGCGGGCGAGAATGCGCCCGTCGGCGTCGCCCAGCGCGAGCGTTTCCGTTTCCGCAAGCGGCAGCAACCGCGATGCGATAAGGGCAATCGTCTCTGCGACCGTCATCATCGGCCCGCCGAAGGCGAAGCAATCGTCCGAAAGTTGAGCCATCGTCACAACCCATATTCGTCGCCGGTCGCCGGGAATGACCGGACGTCCTGCGATCGGCACTATATGACAAGCGATCGACACTCTACCCTTGTCCGGAAATCTTCTGCGCCGGCGCCGGCGCCGGCGCCGGCCCTGGCCGCGACGCACGCGACAAGATCACGATGGGAGCACCATGCAGGAACTGAAGAACAGGGCGGCCGTCCGCGTCGTCATGCCGGATCCCGGCAATTCACGTCTGACGGAGCGGGTGGGAGGCATCGACCAGACCGGTGCGGCGGTGGACCTCAGCGTCCCCGTCGAGCGCGCCCTGACGCTTTATCTGAACGCCCAGGAGATCGTCACGATGATGACGATCAACGACTACCCGGATTATCTGGCGCTCGGCTATCTGTTGAACCAGAACATGCTGAAACCGGACGATGTCGTCACCAGCGTCGAATATGACGAGGACCTCGAAGTGGTGGTCGTCAGGACCGAGCGCGGTACGAATTACGAGCAGAAGCTGAAAAAGCGGACCCTGACATCGGGATGCGCACAGGGCACCGCGTTCGGCGACCTGATGGAGGCGCTGGAGGACATCGAGCTGCCGACAGCGGAACTGCGCACCTCGTGGCTCTACGCGATGACGAAAACGATCAACACGACCCCTTCCCTTTATCTGGAAGCCGGGGCGATCCACGGCTGCGTCCTTTGCGTGAAGGGCGAGCCGATCTGCTACATGGAGGATGTCGGACGGCACAACGCGGTCGACAAGATCGCCGGCTGGATGTTCAGCCACAAGATCGATGCGGCCGACAAGATCCTCTACACCACTGGGCGGCTGACGTCGGAAATGACCATCAAGACTGTGCGGATGGGAATCCCGATCCTGGTTTCGCGCTCCGGCTTCACCGCATGGGGCGTGGCGCTGGCGCGTCAGGTCGGCCTGACGCTGGTTGGCCGGGCGCGAGGCAAGCGTTTCGCCGCGCTGTCGGGCACGGACCGGATCGTCTTCGACCAGGACATCGCGACCGTCGAGGACGAGCCGTCGCGCAGCAAGCGAAAGGGCGCCGGCCATGACGAGTGATCGGACATTGCCGATCGGCGTCATCCTCGCCGGCGGTCTGGCGCGGCGCATGGGCGGCGGCGACAAGCCGATGCGGGCGATCGGCGGGCGCCCGATCCTGTCGCATGTCGTCGATCGCCTCGCGCCGCAATGCGCCGAACTCATTCTCAACGCCAATGGCGACCCGGCCCGCTTTGCTGCCTTCGGCCTGCAGGTGGTCGCCGACACGCTCGAAGACTTCCCCGGACCGCTCGCCGGTATTCTGGCGGCGCTCGATTGGACCGCGGAAAACCGTCCTGGCACAGCCTGGATCGTGAGCGTGGCGGGCGATTGTCCGTTCCTGCCGCGCGATCTGGTGGCCCGTCTCGAGGAGGCGCGGGAAGCCGAGAACGCCGATCTGGCGGTCGCCGCCTCCGGCGGCTGGTCGCATCCGGTAATCGGTCTTTGGAAGGTCGCCTTGCGCGAGGAATTGCGTGACGCCCTCATCGGCGAAGACATGCGCAAGATCGACCGGTGGACAGCGCGCTATCGCCTCGCGACCGTCTCCTGGCCGAACGAGCCCGTCGATCCCTTCTTCAACGCCAATACGGTTGAGGATCTTGGCGAAGCCGAAGCTCTGGCGACCCGTCTCGCCGATTGACAATCAGGCGGGCCGGAATCCCGCCTGTTTCAGCGCCTCGCGGCTTTCCGGCGCGTGGAGCGCCGACAAAAACGCCTGCACCGCGCTCCGCTGTTTCCGCGCCGAAACCAGCACGAAATCGTATGACTCCTCGGTGAGCGGGATGAAGCCGAGCCCCGCCGCTTTTGCCACCGGCTCGATCGTCACGCCCCAGTCGGCACGTTCCTGCGCGATCGCGGCGGCCACCGCGTTGTGCGAGCGCGGCTGGTTCCAGTAGCCGCCGGGGCGATGCTGCCCTAACAGCCGGTCGATCAGGATTCGCGTGCCCGCGCCCTGATTGCGGTTGACCATCAGGCAATCCGGATCGGCGAGTGCGTTGGCGACGGCCTCGTTTGCGCCAGCGCCCTCGAAGCGTTGATCACCGGCGCGAAACGCGATGCCCTGCATGCGCCGCCAGCCGGCAACCAGTTCCAGGCCGTCGGCCAGGAACCGCGCGTTGTAGCTGTCGGTTTGCGGATCGTAGAGGTGGATCGGCGCAAGATCGCACTCGCCGCGTTTGGCCGCCGCGAGTCCGCCCAGGCTGCCGACGCTGAGCGAGCGGACCGTCAGCCCGTCGCGGGCCAGCGGCGCCAGGACCGGGTCGAGGCCGGTGCAGTGGCTGCCGATGATGACCAGATCGGGGATGCGCAGATGCGGTGTGAAGAGTGTGACCTCGGCTTGCGCCCCGGCCGGCAGATGGTCGGCCAGCGCTTCGATGCGCAAGAACCCGTCGGCTTGCGAAAACGAGGTGATGGCGCCGGACCCCTTGCCGGTCGGATAGGCGATCAACCCGTCGTCGCCCTGAACCAGCGAGACCATCGTGAACTCGGTGCGCCCCAGTTCCGAAGCGATCCGCACGGGGACCCGCACTGATACCCGTGTCTCGGCACGTGGCGGCAGGCCCGCCATACGGCGAAGGATCGGTGCGATCATGTCGTGAAAGGTGAACATCGCCGAGGTCGGGAACCCCGGCAGGATAACCACCGGCTTGGCCTCGCAGACCGCCAGACAAAGCGGCTTCCCCGGCTTGAGCGCAACGCCATGCGCGACGATCCCCGGCTGGCCCAGCCGAGCGACGATGCGATGGCTGACGTCGCCGGCGCCCTTCGAGGTGCCGCCGGAAAGGATGATCATGTCGTGAGTTGCGAGCGCCGCGCGCATGGCGGCTTCCAGCTTGTCCTCGTCGTCGGGGAACGCGCCGAGGAAATCCGGCACGCCGCCATTCTCGAAAACGGCTGCGGCGATGATCGCGCCGTTGGTGTCGTAGACGGAAGCCGGACCGAGCGCCTGTCCGGGCTGCGCGAGTTCGTCGCCGGTCGACAGGACCGCGACCTTGACCTTTCGCGCGACCGGCAGGCGCGCGAGGCCGCAGGCGGCCGCCATGCCGATTTCGCGCGAGCCGATGACGGTCCCGGCACGCAAGAGCATTTCGCCGCGCGCGATGTCCGAGCCCGCATAGGAAATGAACTGGCCGGCCGAGGCCGCGCGCCGGACTTCGACCGCGTCGTCTTCAAGGGGCTGCGTGTGCTCGACCATGACGATCGCGTCGGCCCCGCGCGGAACCATCCCGCCCGTCGAGATCGGCGTGGCGGTACCGCTGGACACCGACAATGTCGGAGCAACCCCGCAAGCGAGTGTCTCGGGATTGAGAGCCAGGCGCGCCGGATTGGCCTGGCCGCGGGTCGCCAGATCATTCGACTGCACGGCGAACCCGTCGACATTGGACCGATCGAACGGCGGCACGTCGATGGGCGAGACGAGATCGGCCGCGAGCACCCGGCCCAGCGCATCCTCGAGCGCGCATTGCTCGCTCGCGGGCGGGCGTGGGAACACGGCCGCCTCGAACCGGCGAAATGCCTCTTCGCGTGACAGAATCGACAGGAACTGCTCCTGCTCCACACCCCCGCCGCGGACGGTGGCCGGGGCGTTCGGCGCGATCGCGAAATTCTTCGTCATGGCGCCTCGTGGAGAGAATATCCCGCAACGGGCGTGCCGGCGGCATGGCCTTCGCTCATCGCGGGAATCAGGCACCACGCGTCGGCCGACACAAGTTGCGCCGGCGACAGGGCACCGACCGTAAGCGGCGTCCAGGCGCGTTCAGTCTGCTTCAGTAAAACGATGTCCGTCACTCCGATTCCCGACGATATCTTGCGCGCAAGCGGCAGGGATACCGGGTCTCGCGGTCTGGCTCCAGTCAACACGAGCAGGATCGGCTCGACAAGGGTCAGCCAGACCGCCAGCGCTTGATCCGGCTGCCCCGGCAATGCGATTACCGGGATTTGTCCGACCCGGCCGAAGGCGGCGGTGCGCCCGGGTTGCAGCGCGATCCCGTGGGCGAAGCGTTCGCCCGCCTGTGCGATAGCGGCCGCCGTTTGGTCGTTCCGGCCCGCTCCCGTGCCCCCGACGAGGACGATCAGGTCCGCGGCTTCTGCCAATATGTTGCTCGCGATGGAGGCCGCGTCGCGCTTGCAGGAAACGCGCGCCACAACGGCGCCCGCGGCTCCCGCCCGCGCAGCCGCGAAATCGGCGGTCAGGCGCGCGGCATGGGCGGATTCCAGATCGATCAGCCGAACCAGCGGGCGTCGCACCGGCAAGTCCATGAGGCCGCCCCGGCGCGCGCACAGAAGGTCGAAGGCGGAGATTCTTCGGCCGGGAATTGCCGGTAACTGCCCCACCGCGATATCCTCGCCGGCGCGGCGCACGCCTTGGCCCGGAATGGCCTCGGTGAGGACCTGGATCAATGGTCCTTGCGCATCGACACCGTGCAGGTCGACAACGCAGTCGCATCCGTCCGGCAGGATGTCGCCGACCTCGACCCGGACCGGAGGAACCGCCGGCACGGCTGGCGCGAAAGACGAGGCGCCGATCAGATCCCGCGCCGCCAATGCCCAGCCGTCGATCGCCGCTTCATCCCACGACGGACAGGCGTGCGACGCCGGTTCGGGCTCAGCGGCGATTGCGCCGAGCACGGCGTCAAGCGGCAGATCGACCGGCGCGACCGGCGCCAGCCCGTCCAAAAGCCAGTCATGGACCACATCGAAGGCGGCCAGAGCCCCGCCGATTTCCTGGAGAGCCGTCATTTTCCCCGCTGATTCACTGATCGATCCCGGCTCGATATAACAGCGATCGCGGCCTACGGCATCCCGAGGAAAGGGTGATTTCGGTACGGCTCGCGAAGACCCTATGCGGCGGGCACGGGCGTGCCGATCCGCGTCCCCCGCCTGTCAGGTCGAGAAAGGCTGCAAAAAGAATCGTCCACCGGGTCGATCAACTCAGCTGGGTTCCCGTCCCGCAGCCCTCGGCTCCAACTGATCCAGAAGCTGGTCCTGACCGGGTTAGAGCGATCTAGGCCAGCAAGAGAGCCGAGCGAGCCCGATCAGTGTCGCGATGCATGAGAGCTTCGTGCGGACCTGGGTCTTGTCGCTGCCGTCGTTCACGTGACGAGCAGCTGCCGGCTTCCGTCAAAGAACGCCACGCTCCTGCGACCGGGGCAACCCCTGCCTGTAAGGCGGCCGATCCGGTGGAAGTATCGCAGGACCTCCGCCAACCAGGCCCGGACTGACGGTCATCGGTACGCCGGCCGCGCCGCATTCGCTGATGATCAAGCGCGCGATCATCAGTTTCTTCGCCTCCTCACCGCAAAACCTGCCGGCAAGTTCTGCCACGAGGGTGTTGACGGACACCGCGGTCATGCGCTCGCGCGCCTCCTCGACCATGGTTTTGATGCTGTCACGTAAATTGTCCATCCGGACCTCCTTGCACAGCATATTTTCGCGATGTCGCATGCCATGCATTAAGCCATTTGAACTTTGGGCGTTTTCGGGACGAAACAGTGGCGGCAATCGGCACGAACGGAGCTGCCTTCAGGTTCGGCATGTATCGATCATCCAGCGTCGCAGGACCTCCACCGCCGTCGTGAGCTCGACCTGCTGGCTGAACCGGCTCTCATACACTCGCATCAGAGCGTCATGGGTCTCGTCGGCGCCGCTGCACAGCGCGTCCCGGGGAAGAACGACGTGGAAGCCATGGTCCATTGCGTCCATCACGGCCGCAAGAACACACACGTCGGTTTCCGCACCCGTGATGATCAAGGTCTCGACATCCCGCTCTCTCAGACGGCTGACTAGCCGGCCATCGTAAAAGGGCGAGTAGACCGACTTGTCGAACAGGGTGGCCGGAGGGACGAGCGCGGCGAGCGGTTGGACCAGATCTAGAAGCCCGGCATCGATCTCGTCCCGGGTGAACCGGTGATGACGCTGAAAATAGCCCCGCCAGGCACCCTCAGCCTCGTCTGCTGTCCGCGGCGGTATGAAGCGGGTGAAAATCGTACGTTCGGGGCAATGCTTCACGATCGATTCGACGACCGGCAAGACTCGATCCATCCAGGGCGTGCGCCACTCGGTCTCCTCGGCGAACATCCTCTGCATATCGACGCAAAGATGGGCGGTTTGCCGATCCAGCCTCTTGCGAACATTGTGGCTGTTCATCGTTCCCCTTTCGATCGATCCGCGCTCGCCCTGCTGTCGCCGGCGGGCGCGCAGTCGGCCGGAATGAACTCATCCGCCTCGCGGTTCCCGCTGCGTTTCTTTCGCGGCAACGGATCGGCGCGATGATTTGCGCGCATCTCCGCCAGATTTTTCACGTCTTCAGGGCGATGACCGACCGACGTCAGACGCCGGTACGCGGGATCGGTTGGCGAGTCAGACTTTCGCCCGTTTCGGTCGGCGCGGCTTGCCCTGGGGTTTATTCGGGGTTGGCGCGCCGTCCTGGCGCTTGCCTTGAAAGGGTTTCTTGCCGCGCGGCTTGCCCGACGGCCGCTTGTCCCCGCGCGGCCCCTGATCGCCGGGCGAACCCGCTATCGAGATCGTGATGTCGTCGCCGTCGCTCACTTCAGCCGCGGCGGCGAATTTCTTGGCGACGCCCTCGCTGATCTCGACCTTGGTCTCGCGGTCGAAGATCTTGATCGCGCCGATCTCGTCACGGGTGATCTTGCCGCGCCGGCACAGCAGCGGCAGAATCCATTTCGGGTCGGCATTGTTGCGCCGGCCGACATCCATGTGGAACCACACGGTCGGACCGCCGCGAGCGCGCTCCTTGCCGCGGCCCCGATCGCGGTCCCTTCCCCGGCCCTCGGCATAATCCTTGCCGGCCTTGGGGTCCGGGCCGAAGCCGGGATCGAAGACGTCCTCCGGCGACGGCAGGCGCGACCGATAGAGCCGCGCCAGCGCCGCCGCGATCTCCTCGGGCGATCGTGTCGCCAGCAGATTGCGGGCGGCGGCCAGATCGTCCTCGCTGGCCTCCTCGGTCAGGATCGGATCGGACAACAATCGCTGCTCGTCCAGCCGGTGGATTTCGTCGGCGGAGGGCGCCCCGCCCCATGTCGCCTGGATGCGGGCTTCGGCCAGCAGCCGCTCGGCCTTGCGCCGCCGCGAAATCGGCACCAGCAGCACCGACACGCCCTTGCGGCCGGCGCGGCCCGTCCGCCCGCTGCGATGCTGCAGCGTCTCCGCGTCGCTTGGCAGATCCGCGTGGACGACGAGGCCAAGGCTCGGCAGATCGATGCCGCGCGCCGCCACATCGGTGGCAACGCACACCCGCGCGCGCCCGTCACGCAGCGCCTGCATCGCCTGATTGCGCTCGCTCTGGCCAAGTTCGCCGGACAGCGTCACCGCCGAAAAGCCGCGCTCCAGCAGCCCCGAGGAGAGATGGCGCACCGCCTCACGCGTGTTGCAGAACACGATCGCGCTCGGCGAATCCGCCTGCCGCAGCACGTTGACGATGGCGTGCTCCATCTCGTTCGGCGCGATCCGGATGGCGCGATATTCGATGTCGACATGGCCGGCGGCGCCACGCGTCGCCTCGATGCGCACCGCATCGCGCTGATAGCGCTTGGCCATGGCGGTGATCGTCTTCGGCAGGGTTGCCGAGAACAGCAGGGTACGGCGGTCGCGCGGCGTCGCCTCGAGCAGAAATTCCAGATCCTCGCGGAAGCCGAGATTGAGCATCTCGTCAGCCTCGTCCAGGACCAGGGCCTTGAGCCCGCCGATCCGCAGCGCGCCGCGCTCCAGATGGTCGCGCAGGCGGCCAGGCGTTCCCACCACGATGTGGACACCCTGGGCCAGCTTTCGTTTCTCGGCGCGCGGGTCCATGCCGCCCACGCAGGTGACGATCTCAGCCCCGGTCTGGGCGTAGAGCCAGGTCAGTTCGGTCGTGACCTGCATCGCCAGCTCGCGCGTCGGCGCGACGATCAGCGCCAGCGGCGCGCCGGCCACGCCCAGCCGCTCCGCATCGCCGAGCAGCGTGGAGGCGATCGCCAGACCGTAGGCGATCGTCTTGCCCGATCCGGTCTGGGCCGAGACGAGGAGATCGCGCTCCGCCGCCCCCGCCTCCAGCACCGCGTCCTGGACGGGCGTCGGATCTTCATAGCCGCGCTCCGCTAGGGCGCGGGCAAGCGGAGGGCTCGTCGGGCGAAACGACATCGGTCAGTCCTTGCATGGTGACGGTCACGGCATCGCATGGATCATGGGACGCGCGCCCGGCGCGTTGGCGCGCCTTGCTATGGCACAGGCAGCTATCACGCTCAATCGACGTGGCGACGCTGACCCATTTGCAGCCCTTAAAACAGTGCGAGGCCACCCCGCCTGGGCGTTCCGTTCCAGCCTCGGCCAGAAATGTTGCAACCGGTTGCAAAAAATCTCGACCTGTGCTTGTCTTTCGTGGCGATCCGGACCGGCTGGCCGTTTCCGCTCGCGAAATGGGAGGACGATCACAGTGAAGAAACTCATCTCGAAATTGCTCGGCGCGACCTTCGCCGCTTCGTTGGCGGCGACCGCCATGGTCGGTGTCGCGCAGGCGGAAGGCGAGCGCTTCGTGCTTGTCAGCCATGCGCCCGACAGCGACAGCTGGTGGAACACCATCAAGAACGCGCTGGCGCTGGCCGGCGAGCAGATGGACGTCGAGGTCGAGTACCGTAATCCGACGACCGGCGACATCGCCGACATGGCCCGGATCATCGAACAGGCCACGGCGACAAACCCCGACGGCATCATCACGACACTCGCCGATCCCGACGTTCTCAAGGGACCGATCGAGGACGCGGTCGCCAAGGGCATTCCGGTGATCATCATCAACTCCGGCACGCCGGAGCAGGCCGCGGAACTCGGCGCGCTGATGTATGTCGGCCAGCCCGAATACGATGCCGGCCTTGCCGCCGGTCAAAGGGCCAAGCGGGACGGCATCGAGTCGTTCCTTTGCGTGAATCATGTGGTCTCGAACCCGGTCGTGGGCGAACGCTGCCGCGGCTTCGCCGACGGCCTCGGGGTCGAGCTCGGCGACTCGATGATCGATTCCGGTCAGGATCCCGCCGAGATCAAGAACAAGGTCATGGCCTATCTGTCGAGCAATCCTGACACCGACGCGATTCTGACCTTGGGCCCGACCTCGGCCGATCCGACCATCGAGGCGGTCAAGGAAAACGGCATGGCCGGCCAGATCTATTTCGGGACATTCGATCTGGGGACCGAGATCGTCAAGGCGATCAAGGACGGCACGATCCAGTGGGGCATCGACCAGCAGCCCTTCCTGCAAGCCTATCTGCCGGTGATCGTGCTCGCCAACTACAAGCGCTACGGCGTCCTGCCCGGCAACAACATCAATTCCGGCCCGGGCTTCGTGACCAAGGACGCACTGGAGAAGGTCGAGGAATTCGCCGGCGAATACCGGTAGACCCGCGCGTAGGCGGCGCCATCCGGCTCCGCACGCCTCATCGCTGCGCCGACGCCGGCGCCGCGACCCCGACAGACCGAAGGAACAACCGGGCGCACGCTATCCGTGCTCCATCGGTTCGACCGCTGACGCGGCCGGGAGGAGAGACATGGCCGATCAACCGTTTCCTCAAGCGCAAACCGCACCGGAAGTCGACGAGCGGATTCGCAAGCGCTCGCCCATTCGCAAGGCGCTGATGCGGCCGGAGCTGGGCGCCATTTGCGGCACCATCCTCGTATTCGCCTTCTTCCTCGGCGTCGCCGGCGACAGCGGCATGTTCGCCCCCGAAGGCATCGTCAACTGGGGCGTCGTCTCCGCCCAGTTCGCCATCATCGCCGTCGGCGCCTGCCTGTTGATGATCGCCGGCGAGTTCGATCTCTCGGTCGGCTCGATGATCGGCTTTTCCGGCATCGTCATCGCGTTGGTCTCGGTGACGGGCGGCTATCCGCTCTGGCTCGGTATTCTGGTGGCCTTCGCCTGCGCGATCAGTATCGGCGCGCTCAACGGCTATCTGGTGGTCAAGACCGGCCTGCCGTCCTTCATCGTCACCCTCGCCTCGCTCTACATCCTGCGCGGCCTTACGATCTTCGCGGCGGTCGTCACGACCCGCAAGACCATCATCGGCGGCGTCCGGGACGTGACCGAAGGCGACCCAATCGGCTGGCTGTTCGGCGGTACGCTGTTCAAGGGCCTGTTCGTCTGGCTGGCCGATATCGGCATCGTCGGCAAATTCGTCGCCGGCAGCCGGGCCGGCCAGCCGATCGTCGAAGGCATCCCGATTCTGATCGTCTGGGCGCTCGGGCTGATCCTCTTCGGCCATATCCTGCTCACCCGCACCAAGTTCGGCAACTGGATCTTCGCCTCCGGCGGCGACGCCCAGGCGGCACGCTATGTCGGCGTGCCGGTGAACCGGGTGAAGATCCTGATGTTCATGTTCTCGGCCTTCTGCGCCACCGTCTTCGCGACCTTGCAGGTGATCGAGTTCGGATCGGCAGCCGCCGACCGTGGCCTGTTGAAGGAATTCGAGGCGATCATCTCGGTGGTCATCGGCGGCGCGCTTCTGACCGGCGGATACGGCTCCGTGGTCGGCGCGGCACTCGGCGCCCTGATCTTCGGCGTGGTGCAGCAGGGCCTGTTCTTCGCCGGCGTCGAGAGTTCGCTGTTCCGGGTCTTCCTCGGCGGCATCCTTTTGATCGCCGTGATCCTCAACACCTACATCCGCCGCATGATCACCGGGGAGCGCTGACCATGACGACACCCTTGATCGAACTCGTCGATATCGAAAAGCACTTCGGCCCGGTTATCGCGCTGGCCGGCGTGTCGCTGTCGATCATGCCGGGCGAATGCCATTGCCTTTTGGGCGACAACGGCGCCGGCAAGTCGACCTTCATCAAGACGATGTCGGGCGTCCACAAACCGTCGGCCGGCAAGATCCTCGTCGGCGGCAAGGAAGTTCATTTCACTAGCCCGCGTGACGCCATGGCCGCCGGCATCGCCACCGTCTATCAGGATCTGGCGATGATCCCGCTGATGTCGGTCACCCGCAATTTCTGGATGGGCCAGGAGCCGGAGAAGCGGCTCGGGCCGTTCAAATTCTTCGACTTCGACAAGGCCAACGCCATCACCATGCAGGAGATGGCGAAGATGGGCATCCACTTGCGCGAGCCGACCCAGGCGGTCGGAACGCTCTCCGGCGGCGAACGCCAGACCGTGGCGATCGCGCGGGCGGTCTAGTTCGGCGCCGAGGTCCTGATCCTCGACGAGCCGACCTCGGCGCTCGGCGTGCGCCAGACCTCCAATGTCCTAGCGACGGTCGACCGGGTCCGCAAGTCGGGGATCGGCGTCGTCTTCATCACCCACAATGTCCGCCACGCCATGGCGGTCGGCGATCGCTTCACCGTGCTCAATCGCGGCAAGACGCTCGGCACCGCCAAGCGCGGCGAGATCAAGGCCGAAGAGCTGCAGGACATGATGGCGGGCGGCCAGGAATTGGCCGAACTGGAAGGAACGCTGGGCGGGACGGTGTAAGACCGCGTGCCCCCGGCCCCGCGCCGGCGGCCCGGATGATGGTAACCCGCGCCAGCCTGTTCCATATAGAGCCCGTCCATCGACATTTGCGGGAGTCGGTGCGGCGGTGTTGAGCCGGTCCCCGGCCGGCCGAACGATCCCGCCCGCGACAACGGAAATAATCGCTGGATGGCAGTAACCCTCAAGGAAGTGGCGGAACGCGCCGGGGTCTCACGCTCGGCCGTCTCGCGCGCCTTCACGGAAGGTGCCTCCGTGTCCGTCAAGACCCGCCGCAAGGTCGCCAAGGCGGCGGCGGAACTGGGCTACAGCCCCAATTTGTTCGCCAGCAGCCTGACGACCCGGCGCACCAAGCTGATCGGGCTGGTCTCCAACAATTTCCACAACCCGATCTTCCTGCAGGTCTTTGATCTCTTCACCCGCGGGCTTCAGGATCGTGGTCTCCGCCCGTTGCTCGTCAATCTGACGGACGAGACGGATCCGGAGAATTCCGTCCGGATGCTGCGGCAATACTCAGTCGATGGCGTGATCGTCGCTTCGTCCACCCTGCCCCCGGCGTTTGCCCACGCCTTTCGTCATGCCGGTATGCCAGTGGTCCATTCCTTCGGCCGCTATTCGAGCGCGCCCGCGGTGCATGTCGTCGGCATCGACAACCGTTACTGCGGCAAGATGGCGGCGGATTTGCTGGTCGCCCGGGGATACCGTCGGATCGGCTTCATGGGCGGCCCGGAATCCGCCACCTCGACCCAGGATCGCTTTGCCGGCTTCATCGCGGCGATGCAGGCCCACCCCGACATTGCCGTCAGCCACAGCTACGCCGCCGCCTACTCCTTCGACGCCGGGCGGCAGGAGATGACGCGGCTGATCCGGGAAGCACCGGCGGAAGCCTATTTCTGCGGCGACGACGTCCTGTCGATCGGCGCCTTGAGCGCGATCCAGTCCGCCGGCCTGTCCGTGCCCGACGACATCGGCATCATCGGCCTCAACGACATGGAAATGGCGCGGTGGGAGAACATCAACCTCACCACGATCCACCAGCCGATCCGCCAGATCATCACCTCGTCGATCGAATTGATCGTAGCGATGCTCGAGGAGCCGGATCGCTATCCCGAATCCCGGCTGTTTCCCTGCCGGATCGTCGAGCGGGGAACGCTCAGACCGCCTGCGGTTAGAGCGGGATGAGGAAAAGTGGGAACCGGTTTTCCGTCCACATCCCGCTCGAAAATCACTGGAATCTATCACGTTTATGAAATGGGATCGAATCGATCCTATTTCATCGTGATCTAGGGCGCCCGAAACATAGGCGGGCGGGCGTCGACCCAGGCGCCTTGCCGGCCGGCCGAGGCGACCGCGCCATGGACGGCCGCCATGGAGCGCAGGCCGTCCTCCGCTCGCGGGTAGAGGTCGGCGGCCGGATCGGGCACCCGGCCTTCCTTTGCGGCCCTGATGACCTCCGCCAGATCGGCGTAGATATTGGCGAAGGCCAGCGGCATTCCCTCGGCATGGCCGATGGTGACGCGCGACGCGCGGTCGGCCTCCGGCGACAATCCGGCCTCGCCGCGCTCGATCGTCTGCACGCGGCCGCCGAGCGGGGTCCAGTAGAGCTGGTTGGGCTGTTCCTGCGTCCAGCGCAGGCCGCCGGCCTCGCCAAACACCTGCAACGTCAGCCCGTGCTGGCGGCCGATGGCGACCGACGAGGTCCACAGCCGCCCGACCGCGCCGCCCTCCATGCGAAAATTGACCATGGCGTCGTCTTCGAGCGTCCGGCTTTCGACGCAGGAGGCGAAATCCGCCGACAGCGACGCGACCTCCTGACAGGTGACGAAGCTCGCCATGTGCAGCGCATGGATGCCGCAATCGGCGAACTGCGCCGAAACCCCGGCCTGCGCCGGATCGTAGCGCCAGCGCACGCGCGGATTGTCCGCGTCCGCCGCGTTCGCGTGATGGCCGTGCGCGAATTCGGCGACGACGAGGCGCACCCGGCCGAGATCGCCGCGCGCCACCATCGCCCGCATGTGCCGCACCAGCGAATAGCCGGTGTAGCCGTAATTGACCGCGCAGATCCGTCCCGTCGCGCTTGCGATCCGAACGATCTCTTCCCCCTCCTCGACCGTCATCGTCATCGGCTTTTCGCAAAGCACATGAAAGCCGGCCTCGAGGAAGGCCTTGGTGATCTCGTAATGGGTGGCGTTGGGCGTCGCCACGGTGACGAGGTCGACCCGGTCGTCGCGGACGCGCTCCCCTTCGAGCATCTCCCGCCAGTCGCCATAGGCGCGGTCGGGCGCGACGCCGAGCGATTGCGCGTACGCGCGCCCGGCGTCGGGCACATGGTCGAGCGCGCCGGCGGCAAAGGCGAAGGCACCGTCGAGCCCCGCCCCCAGCCGGTGTGCCGGCCCGATCTGACTGCCCGCGCCGCCGCCGACCATGCCCCAGTTCAGCTTGCTCATGGCGTTGCCGTCCTCAGTTGAAACCAATGGATTCCAGATAGGCGCGGTTGGCCGCCGCGTCGTCGACCGGCGAGGGGTCCCCCGCCGGGTCGCAGTCCTGCTCGACCGTGCACCAGCCTTCGAAGCCGGCATCCAGGAGCACCTGGCGCACGGCGGGAAAATCCACGTCGCCCTCGCCGAGATTGCAGAAGATGCCCTGCCCGCAGGCGTCGTAGAAGCCGGTGCGATTGGCGATCGCGTCGGCCTTCACCTTGGGGTCGATATCCTTGAAATGCATGTAGGAGATGCGGCCGATATGCCGCCGCATGAAGGCCACAGGGTCGAAGCCGGCATAGGAATGATGGCCGGTGTCGAAGCAGATCTTCAGGATGCCCTCGTCCACCTCGTTCAGGAGACACTCCAGTTCCGGCTCGAAGTCGATGAAGCCCGCCGCATGGGCGTGCATCCCGACGGTCAGGCCGTATTCCTCCGCGCCCATTTTGGCGACGGTGCGGATTCGATCGACGAAGGCCTTCCACTCGGCGGCGTCCATCTGCGCGGCCTCGCTCGCGCGGCCGGCGGTCGGCGCCCGGCGCGGCGAAATCGAGTCGATCAGCACCAGATGGCGTGCGCCGTGGGCGGTAAGCGCCCTGCAGGTGCGCACGGCGCCGTCGCGCACGTCGTCCCATTGGTCGGGGTCGTGAAACGCCCGGAACACGACGCCGCCGATCAGTTCCAGATCGTTTTTCGCCAGCGCGTCGGACAGGATCGCCGGGTCCTCCGGCATGAAGCCCACCGGGCCGAGCTCGATGCCCTTGTAGCCGGCCTCGGCGCATTGGCTGAGCACCGTCTCCCAGGCCGGATTGCGCGGATCGTTGGCGAATTCGACGCCCCAGGAACAGGGGGCGTTGCCGATACGGATGGTCATGGTCGGATAAGCCTTTGCCAAACTCAGAAACTGTCGAGCGACTGCCAGGATTTCGCTTGGGCCGACGCCATCGCCGCCGCGACGACGCGGTTGACGTCCATGCCGTCCCGAAAGGTCGGAAAGACCGGTTCGCCGGTCGCGATCGCGGTGAGAAAATCCTTGGCCTCGATGATGATCTGGTCCTGATAGCCGGTGCCGTGCCCCGGCCCCTGGCAGAACCCCGCATAATTAGGATGCGCGGGACCGGTCAGAATCTTCGTGAACCCGCGCCGCTCCTCCGGGCCGTCCATGCGATAGAGCCAGATCGCGTTCTGGTCCTCCTGATCGAAACGGATCGCGCCCTTGGTGCCGGTGATCTCATAGGCGTAGCCCATCTTGCGGCCGGTCGCGACGCGGCTGAAGAACAGATGCCCCATCGCGCCGTTCTCGAACCGGCACATGAGTTGCGCCTGATCGTCATTGGTCACGGCCTCGTCGCCCTCAGCCCCCGGACGGGTGGCGTGCACCGTCTCGACCTCGGCGATCAACTCGCGGATTGGACCGGCCAGCACCAGCGCGCCATTGATCATGTGCGGCGCCAGATCGCCCATAGTGCCATTGCCCGCTCCGCGCGTGCGCCAGGTCGCCGGAGCTTGCGGATCGGCATAGAAATCTTCCGTGTGCTCGCCCCGGAACCAGGTGATGTCGCCGATCTCGCCGGCATTGATCAGCTTGTGGGCGAATTGCGAGGCCGGCGTGCGGATATAGTTGAAGCCGACCATGTTCGCCGCGCCGCAGGCTTCGGCCGCCGCGACCATGGCCCGGCTATCCTCCAGTGACGCGCCGAGCGGCTTTTCGCAGAATACCGGCTTACCCAAGGCGAACGCCGCTTCCGCTATTTCCCGGTGGGTCTCCTGCGGCGAGGCGATGACGACCGCCTCCACCGCCGGGTCGGTCACCAACTCGCGCCAGTCGGCGGTGCAGCGATCGAATCCGAACGCCGCGCGGTAACGCTCCGCCGATTCGCGGCTCGTCGCGCAGACCATCTCCAGTCGCGGCCGCAAGTCGGTCTCGAACACCGCGCCGACCGCCTGCATGGCGACCGCGTGCGCCTTGCCCATATAACCGCCGCCGACGATACCGATGCCAATTGGGGTCAAGGGTGATCCTGCCGTAAAAATAGGTTTGCAACCGGTTGCAAAAACCGTAACCTCAATAGCGGGCGGCCGATCGTTCGACAATCGGCTTTGCAAGAAAATTTACGCCGGCCCACCAACGGAGGAAAGCATGAGCGCAGGAAGCGAAACGGTCCGTCTGACGACAGCGCAGGCCGTCATCCGCTATCTGGCCAACCAGTACATCGATATCGACGGCAGCGAGAAACGTCTGTGCGGCGGTGGCTTCGCCATCTTCGGCCATGGCAACGTCACCTGCCTCGGCGAGGCGCTCTACGACCACCGCGACGAATTGCCGGTCTATCGCGGCCAGAACGAGCAGAGCATGGGCTTCGCTGCCGCCGCATACGCCAAGCAGAAACTGCGCCGGCGCTTCATGTTCTGCACCGCCTCGGCCGGACCGGGCACCGCCAATCTCCTGACCTCCGCCGCGCTCGCCCACGCCAACCGCCTGCCGATGCTGATGCTGTGCGGCGATACCTTCCTCACCCGCCTGCCCGATCCGGTGCTGCAGCAGCTCGAACATTTCGGCAATCCTTCGCTGGGGCTCAACGACGCCTTCAAGGCGGTCTGCCGCTATTGGGATCGCATCACCCATCCGGCGCAGATCATCCAGTCGCTCCCCGCCGCCATCGCCACCATTCTCGATCCGGCCGATTGCGGCCCGGCCTTCTTCGCCCTGCCGCAGGACGTCCAGGGCTGGACCTATGACTATCCCGTCGAATTCTTCGAAAGGACGCTGCATCGCATCCGCCGGCAGGCCCCCGACGCGAACGAGATCGCCGACGCCGCCGCGCTGCTGAAATCGGCGAAACGCCCGGTGATCATCGCCGGCGGCGGCGTGCAATATTCCCGCGCGGTCGCGGAACTGACCGCCTTCGCCGAGGCCCACGCCATCCCCGTGGTCGAGACCATCGCCGGGCGCGCCAACATGCTGGCGGCGCACCCGCTCAATATCGGCCCGATCGGAGTGACCGGCTCCAGTTCCGCCAACGCGATCGCCGAAAGGGCCGACGTGATCCTCGCCGTCGGCACGCGGCTGCAGGATTTCACCACCGGCTCCTGGACGGCCTTCGACAAGAGCGCCCGGCTCATCTCCATCAACGCCGCGCGTCATGACGCCGGCAAACACCGCTCGCTGCCGGTGGTGGGCGACGCGAAACGCGCGCTGACGGCACTGGACGCCGCGCTTGCGGAGTATAAAGCGCCAGGCACATGGACCGACACGGCCAAGGCCGAGCGCCACGCCTGGGACGCCTATGTCGCCGACAATGTGCGGCCCGGCAACCGGCCGAATTCCTATGCGCAAGCGATCGGCGTCGTGAACGATCTCTGCGACAAGCGCGACCGGATCGTCACCGCGGCCGGCGGCCTGCCTGCGGAGATAACGGCGAACTGGCGCACCCTCGACATCGGGACAGTGGATGTCGAATTCGGCTTTTCCTGCATGGGCTACGAGATCGCCGGCGGCTGGGGCGCGCGCATCGCCCAGTCGGAGACCGAGCCGGAGGCCGACACCATCGTCTTCGTCGGCGACGGGGCGTATCTCCTGATGAACTCCGACATCTATTCGTCGGTGCTGACGGCCAAGAAGCTGATCATCCTGGTGCTCGACAATGGTGGCTTCGCGGTGATCGACAAGCTGCAGAACAACACCGGCAACACCTCGTTCAACAACCTCATCGCCGACTGCAACATCGCGGTCGAACCGTTCGCGGTGGATTTCGAGGCGCACGCCCGCGCCATGGGCGCCGAGGCCGAGACCGTCGCCAATCCGGCCGAACTGGCGGAAGCGTTCGAGCGCGCCAAGGCGGCCGCGCGGACGTCCGTCATCGTCATGCAAGTCGATCCCCATGACGGCTGGACCGCCGAGGGCCATGCCTGGTGGGAGGTCGGCACGCCCCATGTCACCGACAACGAGCGGGTCCGGGCCGCGCATGTCGAGCAGGAAGCCGGCCGCGCGCGTCAGCGCAGGGGCGTGTGATGGTTGAGCTCGCACGCATCGCGCGAAACGACTTCGTCATCGTCGGGCGGGCGGGCATGGATTTCTATCCCGACCCGCCGGGCACGAAGACCGAGGAGGCGGAAAAATTCGTCGCCAGCCTCGGCGGCTCCTCGGCCAATATCGGTGTTGCGATCGCCCGGCATGGCGGCCGTGCAGCGCTGGTGATCTCGGTTTCCGACGACGCGATCGGACGGTTCTGCCTCAACGAACTGGCGAAATACGGGGTCGATTCCCGCCACGTCCGCTCGGTCGGCGGCGAGGCGCGTAACTCGCTGGCGGTCGTCGAAAGCCGGGTCGAGAACCACCAGTCGGTGATCTACCGCAACGGCGCGGCGGATTTTCAGATGACGACGGAGGACGTCGCGGCGGTGGACTTCGAAGCCTATGGCGCGCTGATCACGACCGGCACGGTCTTCGCCGCCGAGCCGTCGCGCGGCGCGGCGTTCCACGCCTTCGACCTGGCCCGGAAGGCCGGGCTGCCGCTGATCTTCGACATCGACTACCGCCCGTATTCCTGGCCGTCGCCCGAAATCGCCTCGGACGTCTATTCGCGCGCCGGCCGGCTCTGCGACATCGTCATCGGCAATGACGACGAGTTCGGCTTTATGGCCGGCGGCAAGGACAAGGGCCTCGCCAAGGCGCGCGATCTGGCACGCAGTACCGCCAGTATCGTCGTCTACAAGATGGGCGAACACGGCGCGATCACCATCACGCCGGACGAGGAATTCCGCACCGGGATCTACCCGGTCACGGCACTGAAGCCGACCGGCGCTGGCGACGCCTTCATGGGCGGCTTCGTCGCCTCGCTCGCCCATGGCCATGAGTTGCGCGACTGCGTCCTGCGCGGCTCCGCCTCCGCCGCGATCGTCGTGTCGCGGGT
Organism: Aurantimonas marianensis; assembly: GCF_024195285.1. GTDB lineage: Bacteria > Pseudomonadota > Alphaproteobacteria > Rhizobiales > Rhizobiaceae > Aurantimonas > Aurantimonas marianensis. The sequence goes on along the minus strand of NZ_JALHBS010000018.1, from coordinate 8,958 downwards.
CGGCTGCGCGCCCGCCATGCCCACCACGGCCGAGCTGGAGGCGTTTCTCGCCGACCATCCCGGCCCGACCGATTCCTGAAAGGACCAGCCGATGCATATCGCGCCCTATGACAACCGCAACAAACCGATCGTCGATGTCGACGACGCGCTGGTTCCGCTGAACTATTTCAACATCGTCAAGCTGACCAGGGGCCAGGCCTTCGAGTATAGCGTGCCGGGCTACGAGACCTGCATCGTGCCCGCCACCGGCACGGTCGACGTGAGTGTCGAGGGCGAAGCCTTCGCCGCACTCGGGACGCGCGGCGTCGATGTCTGGGACGGCGAGCCGGAGGGTGTCTACGTGCCGACCGGCGCAACCGCCCGGATGGTCTGCGTATCGGACGCGGCCGAGGTCTTCGTCGCGGGAGCGAAATACGACAAGGTGCTGTCGCCCTTCGCGGTGCGCGCCGACGAATTGGACAAGGTGCAATACGGCTCCGACGACACCAAGACCCACCGCAAGATCAAGCACATCCTCGGCCAGAAGCAGCATGACAAGGTCGGCCGGTTGCTGGTTTCCGAACTCTACACCGTCGGCAAGGGCGGCTGGTCGGGCTTTCCCAGCCACAAGCACGACACCGACCGTCTGCCTGACGAAACGCGGCACGACGAGACCTACAATTTCCGCTTCCGCCCCAATCACGGCACCGGCGTACAGATGCTCCAGCGCGAGGACGGCAAGCCGGGCGACGCCTACCATATCGTCGACGGCTCGACGATCTGCCTCGACAAGGGCTACCATCCCTGTGCGGTGCTGCCGGGCTACGAGATGTATTATTTCACCATCCTCGGCGGCCTCAGCCAGCGCAGCCTGGTGCAGTATTTCCAGCCGAGCCATGCCGATCAGCTCGAAACTATTCCCGGCATCAAGGACATGATCGCGAAGTTCAAATGACGCTGGCGACGCTTTCCGAAGTTCTGCAACCGGCGCTTGAGGGCGGCTACGCGGTCGGCGGCCTCGTCGTCCTCGGCTGGGAGGACGCCCGCGCCTATGTGGAAGCGGCCGAGGCCGAAAACGCGCCTGTGATCCTGCAAGCCGGCCCCGGCTGCCGGGCGCATACGCCGCTCACGGTTCTCGGCGCGATGTTCCGGGCGCTGGCCGAGGGGGCCAGCGTTCCGGTCGTGGCGCATCTCGACCACGGCTACACGGAAGACGAGTGCCGCGAGGCGATCGACTGCGGCTTCACCTCGGTGATGTTCGACGGCTCTCGCAAGCCGCTCGACGAGAACATCGCGGCGACGGCCCGCATTGCCGAAATTGCGCGCGCCGCCGGCGTTTCGATCGAGGGCGAAATCGGCTTCGTCGGCTATTCTGAAGGCGAGGCGTCGGCCGGAACCACGCCGGACGAGGCCGCGCGCTTCGCCGCCGAGAGCGGCGTCGACGCAATGGCGGTTTCCATCGGCAACGTGCATCTGCAACAGGAAAAGGCCGCCGAGATCGACATGGACGCGCTGCGTGCCATCGAGGTGGTCACGAACCTGCCGCTGGTCATCCACGGCGGCTCGGGCGTTCCGGTGGCCACGCGGAGCCGCTTGTCGCGCGAGTCGAAGATCTGCAAGTTCAATATCGGCACCGAACTGCGCATGGCCTTCGGCAAGGCGCTGCGCGAGGCCGTCGACCGCGACCCCGACCGCTTCGACCGTCTGGCGATCCTGAAGGAGACCGAGGCGCCGGTTTGCGAGGCCGCCCGTGCCGTCATCCGGTCGCTTCGTGGCCCGTCGCCGGGATAGAGGCACGCGGCCAACGGGTTCCTATCGCGGCCGGTTTGTGTAACGTCCGGTCGGCTTTGCAAGAGGGACGGAGCCGAGTCGCGTTGCAGGGGGAAGGCAGCCATGACCGCAGGCGAGGACACCGCGCCGGAGGCCACCGAAAAGTCCGCGCCGACGCTTGCGAGCCGGCTGCGGGACTATGCGCCTGGGGTGCTGGTGGCGGCGACGGTCGCCGTCGCGGCGCAGTTCCTGTCCGAGCATTACGGCGCGCCGGCGATGCTGATGGCGCTGCTCCTGGGCATCGCCCTGAACTTCCTCACCGAGGAAGGCAAATGCGTGGCCGGTGTCAACTTCACCGCCAGGACGATCCTGCGCATCGGCGTCGCGCTCCTCGGGGTGCGCATCTCCGTCGCCCTGTTGATCGGCCTCGGCCCGGGCCTGATCGCGCTGCTGGTCGCCGGCGTCGTCGCCACCATCCTGTTCGGCTTCGTCGCGGCGAAGCTGCTCGGCCGCGGCTGGCGGCTGGCGCTGCTGACCGGCGGTTCGGTGGCGATCTGCGGCGCCTCGGCCGCGATGGCGATCGCCGCCGTTCTGCCGAAGAACCAGTACTCCGAGCGCAATCTGATCTTCACCGTGCTCAGCGTCACCGTGCTCAGCACCGTGGCGATGATCGTCTATCCGCTGCTGATCCCGGTCTTTGGGCTCAAGGACCAGGCCATCGGGGTGTTTCTCGGCGGCACCATCCACGACGTCGCCCAGGTCGTCGGCGCCGGCTTTTCGGTCTCCGACGAAGCTGGCGAAACCGCCACCCTGGTCAAGTTGATCCGCGTCACCATGCTGGCGCCGGTGGTGCTGGTGTTCACGCTGGTGTTCCGAGCAACCCACAAGAGCGAAGCCGAGGCCGGCAAGCGGCCGCCGCTGATCCCCGGCTTCGTGCTCGGCTTTCTGGCGCTGGCCGCGCTCAACTCCTTCGGCCTGATCCCCCGGCAGGCGGCCGACATTACCGCCGACGTCTCCGGCTGGGCGCTCTTGTTCGGCATCGCCGCCGTCGGGATGAAGACCGCGCTGAAGAGCATCCTCGCCGTCGGCCGCGAGGCCGTCCTCCTCGTCGTCGCCGAGACCGTCTTCCTCGCCGCCTTCATCCTCCTCGGCATCAAGTATCTCGGCTGAGCGGACGCCTTGTGCAGAACGGTCGTCACCGTCTTTTTTCAGCATGATTTATCCCCGCACCGCCACGCTCGCTTAGCCTGAACCTGTCACAAGACGGGGAACGGCGCGGATGGAGCAAGGAAACGCAAACAGGATCGGCTCGGATTCTCTGGGAGAGCTTCGCCGCGGATTCGTGGTCTTGCGCCTCCATCTGGCGGCCGCGCGCTTCGCGCTCCGGATCGAGACCCGCTACGATCCGAACCAGCCGCGCGTTCCGGCCGGCAATCCCGACGGCGGTCAGTGGACCAGCATCGGCGAACGCGTCGCGCAGGCGCGCGGACCGAGTGGTACGCTGCCGGTTCGAATCGGCTCACGGTTTCTGGAAGCGACTCCTGGTCAACAGACCCGTTATCAAGCCGCGCGGAATGCCTACCAGCGCGCCTTCCGCGAAATTCAAAAGATCGAGCCGCAATGGAGGCCGCCCGCTCAGCTTTTCGAGACAGTCGAGGGAGCCATCCGGGCTCAACAGGCGCAAGCGCAGGCCGCAATGGTTCACCTCCGCCAGTTGCAAGCCCGCTCTTTGCTTCCGGGTCGCTATTCGACCGATTCATTGCCTGCGCGTAATTCAGGTTTTAACTTCACGCGAGCCGAAAGAGATGGGATCAATAAAATCGGGCGGCGCGGCGGATGCCATACATGCGGTGATAAAGACCCAGGATCCCGCAGCGGAAATTTTGTTCCGGATCATCAACTGCCAAGTGCACTGAATCCAAGCGGAAGGGCGCAAAGGCTGTTTCCACAGTGCATCCGCTGCAGCCGCCAGCAAGGCGGTTTTGTTTCCGGAAGGACCAAACGATGAGCCCCCTCGCCGACATTAGCCTGCCGATCCACAACGCCCTCATCTACGTCCGGAACACCGGGGACTGGGATGTGCCGGCGATCGATGGCATCGGACATCTGTGGACGAGCAAGACCTGCGTCGCGGTTGGATGCCTGCCGGACATCGACGGCGTGACACGGATCATCGTCGGCGATGCCGCCGACGTTCCGCGAACCGAGCACGAAACCTTCGATGGGCGGATCGAGACGCCGTCGAAATCCGTGACCGTCGAATCTGTCTACGATCATGACCTTGCGGTCGTCGCGACAGGGACGCCGTCGACGCGCGTTCGGATCTGGACGGACGGAACGTCGCTTTCCTCGATCATTATCGTCGGGGTGCATCGACATGACTGAAATCATCCATTGGACCGCCCGTCATCCCATTCAGAACTCCCTGATCTTCATCCACGATGACGGGAATTATGATCTTCCCGAGATCGATGGAATTGGGCGCCATTGGGCGACGCCGACATGCATCGCGGTCAGTTGCAGCCCCGGCTGTGACGCGGACACGATCATCGAAATCGGCGGCCCATCCGATGTCCGGCAGTCCGAGCACCAGATCTTCGACGGCTGGCTGAACACGCCCTCAAGGCGGATCAAGCTCGACGCCGTCCATATCGAGACGATCGGCGAACTGGCCGTTCTCTGCACCATGACTCGCCTGCGGATCTGGACGGACGGCCATCAGGATAGCGAATTCGTGTCGATCGGCGTCAGCCAATGAGGCACGATAGAGCCTCCACCCTTGTCTGCATCAGCGATAGCCGACCCGATGAGCAATCGATTCTTCCGCCACATCCTCGCGAACGGCCTCATCTTCATTCACGACGGCGGCGAGTGGACAACCCCGGACGTCGACGGGATCGGTACATTTTGGCGCAGCGACACGTGCGTCGTCGTGAGTTGTCTGCCGCATTCCGAAGGCGCGACTTCCATCGAGGGAGAGCGACGAGGTCAGGCATTCGCCTCATAAAATCTTTGACGATTGGCTGGACACCCCCAGCGGAAAGATCAGGATCGAGGGTGTTGAGATCGACGAGATCACGTCATTTGCCGTACCTGCGGCGCGAACCCGACTGATAATCTGGACAGACGGCCACAAATGCTCCGAATTCGTGTCGATCGGCGTCAGCCTCAGACAGGAATAGCTACCAGGAACGATATCGGCACCGCAGGAAGGAGGTCGGCATTGACGGATTCCATTCAACTCGCTCCTCCAAACTCCCTCTTCTTTCTGTCGGACATCGAGGATGACGGAGCAGGACCGGAATTCGCTCCGGATCGCCTGATCCTGTCGACCCCATCCTGCATCTCGATCGGATGTCTTGCCTTTGTCGACGGCAAGACGACGTTGACGCTGGCGCCATCGACGGAACTCGATCTGAAGCTGCCGCCAGCATTCACCGGCTTCCTTAAAACCCCCAATCGTGGTGTACGCGTCTCGACGGTCGAGCATCCCTCGCTGCTGAGACTGACAACGGGCACACTGTCGAGCAAAGTCCGAATCTGGGTCAATCGGCCCATCGAGCCGGACCGCATTCTCATCGGTGTCGGAGAGCCCTCCTGATAAGCCCCACCCCGCGTGACCCGGCCGCCTTACGTTCCGCTCTCCGGCACGAATGCCTGCTCCATTTCGCGGCGCAGATCATAGGCCCTGGAGCCGGTGGGCGCCGCGATGTCGGCGTAGGTCACCGGCGAGCCCGCTTCGACCGGCCGGGTCAGCTTGACGCGATGGGCAAGGCCGATCGGCAGCGCACCGTTCGCCAAGCTGCGGGCCGCGGGAATGGCCTTGCCATAGACCGTGAAGCCGCCTTCCCCGTCGAGCATGTCCCCCGCCGCGAGGTCTCGCTTGGCGACCGCCACCGCGTCGCCGCGCCAGGTTTGCGACACGCCGGTCGCCTCGCCGCGCAGCGCCGCGTTGAGCACCGAGATTGACAGCTCCAGCCCGATCAGGTGAAACGGCTTGTACATGGCGGCATAGCGACCGGTGGCGTCGGTCGGCAATCCGTATTGCTTGAAACAGGCCGCGGCGTAGTCGTTCGGCGCCTTCAGGACGACATAGACGCCCCAGCGCAAATCCCGGTAGACGGGGCGGCCGTCCCGCTCCAGCGAGGAGACGACCTCGACCATGCCGTCGCGGTCGAGCTGCCCGCCGACCTCCCGAGGGCGAAGGATGTGGGCGAGATCGTCGACGCCGCAGGGCGGAAATTTGAGCCCGTCCTCGGGCACCGCAAGATCGCAGGCATTGGCGATGGCGGCCATTTCGATCGCCGATTTGGTGCCGTCGAGAAAGGAGTTGAACATTTGCGGGTTCATGCCCGCCGCTGCCGCTTCCTCCGGCGACAGGCCGTAATGGGTCCAAACGTCGTCGGGCGTCACCTGGTGATAGGCCGGCAGATATTTCGTGCCCTTGCCGGCCGCGGCAATGGTGAATCCGGCCGAGCGCCCCCAGTCGACCATCTCGGCGACCAGCGCCGGCTGGTCGCCATAGGCCATGGAATAGACCACACCGGCCTCGCGGGCGCGCCTGGCCAGCAGCGGACCGCAGAGAACGTCCGTCTCGACATTGACCATCACCAGATGCTTGCCCGCAGCGATTGACGCCAGCGCGTGGGTGACGCCGGCCTCCGGCATCCCCGTCGCCTCGATCACGACCTCGACGCCGTCGGCCGAACAGGCATCGACACCGGATTCGACGAAGCGCGTTGCGCCGATCCGCGCCTCGTCCCAGCCGACGTCCCGGCAGGTCTGGCGCGCCCTGTCGGTGTCGAGATCGGCGATGACCGCGACTTGGAGCCCCGGTATCGTCGGCACCTGCGACAGGAACATCGAGCCGAACTTGCCGGCGCCGATCAGCGCGACTTTGACCGGCCGGTCATCCTCACGGCGGCGGCGAAGCAGATGTTGCAGATTCAAGCGGTCGCTCCTCTCCTCCCGGCGCGCGTCTCGACCTCCATCGAACGACGCACCTGTCTTCCCCGGCCGAACGGTACGCGGCGCTTACGTTTCAGGCAACGGGCCGCTTTCTAGCCGAACCGCCCCGCCAGCTCGGCCATCAACGCCGCGTCCTCCGCGTCCCGTTCCACCCTGTTCGAGCGCACCAGACAGGCTTCCGACTTCAGGATCACCCCGTCGGTGAGGATCTTCAGATGGTTGGCGGTGAGCGTCGATCCGGTCGAGGTGATGTCGACGATGATGTCGGCCGAGCCGGCAGCCGGCGCGCCTTCGGTGGCGCCCAGGCTCTCGACGATCCGGTAGCTCTGGATGCCATGCAGGCGGGTGAAGAAGCTCTGGGTCAGCCGCCAGTATTTGGTGGCGATCCTGAGCCGTCGCCCATGCCGGGCGCGGTAGGAGCCGGCGACGTCGCTCAGATCCTCCATCGTCTCGACATCGACCCAGGCATCGGGGACGGCCACGACCACGTCGGCATGGCCGAAGCCGAGCCGCGCGACGATGTCGACGGCGCTGTCGGGTTCGGGAACCGTCTCGCGGATCAGATCCTCGCCGGTGATGCCGAAGTCGATCGCCCCGTCGCGCAGCTCGCGCGCGATCTCGGAGGCCGACAGAAGCAGCACCTCCAGCCCCGGCGCGCCGCTGACCAAGGTGCGGTAGCTGCGGGCGTTCTCGGCCGGCGCGACGCTGATGCCAGCCCCAGCCAGCGCCGCGATCGCCTGTTCATTCAACCGCCCCTTGGACGGGATCGCCAGCGACACGGTCATGACATGCCTCCCGCCTGGCCGGTCGCCGCGCCGATGCGGTCGAGCCAGAGCGCGAAGCCGACGGCCGGGATCGGCGCTGAAGCGCCCAGCATCGTGAGCAGCCGGTCGTAGCGCCCGCCGCCGGCCAGCGTCTCGTCGGAACCCTTCAACCGCGCCTCGAAGACCAGGCCGGTATAATAGTCGATCGGCCGGCCGAAGGCGGCGCGATAGCGCACCGACGCCAGATCGACGCCGGCGGCGCGCAGCGCCAGATTGCGGGTCTCGAAGAACAGTGCCGCGCGGCCGAGATCGAGATCGGCCGATTCCGCCAGACCGCGCAGCCGGTCGCCGGCCTCGCCGAGCGGGCAGTCGATCGCAAGGAACTGCCGCAAGAGGTTCAGCGGCGCGTCGTCGAGCCGCGCTTCGGCGACGGCGAGCTTTTCGATCAGCCGCACCGCGACCTCGCCGGGCGAGCGGCCGGCATGGGGCGGCAGGCCCGCCTCTTCCATGCGCGCCCGGATCGTGCGTGTCAGCGCGCCCTCCTCGCGGCGGCGGGCGAGATCGGCAAGCTCCGGATCGAGCCGCTCCAGCGTGCCGGCGCCGCCGGTTGCGAGCGATTGCAGAGCCGCGTCGAGCAGCCCGTCATGGCCGAAGGTACGCACCAGCCGGCGCTGCCAGCCGTCGGGCAGGCCGAGCGCCTTCAGGAACGCCTCGAACAGACCCTGATCGCCGAGGACGATGTCGAGGCCGGCCGGATCGACGCCGCAAGCGGACAATCCGGCCAGCGCGTCGGCCAGCGCCCTTGCGTCGGCGGTGGCGCGGTTGGCCTCGCCGAGATCCTCGATGCCGGCCTGGAAGAACTCGCCCGGCCCGCTCGGGCGCTGGCGGAAGACGAGGCCGAGATAGGAATAGCGGCGCGGCAGCGCCTCGCCGGCGCCGACATGGGCAAGGCACACCGGGATCGTGAAATCGGGCCGCAGGCACAGATGCTCGCCGGCCTCGCCGCGCGTCAGGAAGATGCGGCGACGCAGCGCCTCGCCGGCGGTGTCGAGATAGGGGTCGGCCGGCTGGATGATCGGTGCATGGACGCGGTTCGCCCCGCGCGCCGCGAACAGGGCGCCGAGCGCGGTCTGGAACGGAGCGGGCGCGGTGTCGCTCACGGGTTCAGCTCCCGCCGGCGCCGGACGCGCGCCCGCCTGAACGCTCCTCGGCGTGGCGGGCGAGAATGCGGCGGACGGCGTCCACCATGTCGGCTTCCTCGACCATCTCCTGGCCGGCGCGGGCCTCGCGCCATTCGGCATTGTCCGCGATGGTTTCGGCGATGCGCTTGCCCTCGATCAGATCCTTGATCTGGACCTTTCCGGCCGCCTTTTCGTCCGCACCTTGAATGATCACGACGGGGGCGTTGCGGCGGTCGGCATATTGCAGCTGCTTGCCGAACTGCTTGGGGTTGCCCTGGAAGACCTCGACCGGCACC
>NZ_JALHBS010000017.1 GCF_024195285.1 Aurantimonas marianensis | reverse complement strand
CGCCGATCGCGTCTTCCAGCTTGGCCACCGAATCGTTGAACTTCGCCCGGATCGGCTCGAACTCGGCCGCCACCGGCGCGGCCATGCGCACCGTCAGGTCGCCCGCCGACAGCCGCTCGAAACCGACCTCCACGGCGCCGACGAAGGCGCGCAGATCCTCGGCCTTGGCATTGTCCAGCGCCGCCTGACGGTTCTTCGCCTGTTCCTGGTCGATCCGCGATGCTTCGGCCTCGCTCTCCAGACGCTCGCGCTCGATCATGGCGTGGCGCAGATGTTCCACCGAGGTCGCCATCCGGCCGATCTCATCCTCGCGATCGAGCCCGACAACCGTCAGATCGGTGCGTCCATCGGCGACCGCGGCGATCGTCCTGGTCAGTTCTTTCAGCGGCGCGAACAAGCGTCCCGACATCCACAACACGAACAATCCGATGATGATCGCCGCCCCCAGCGAAATCGCCGCGAGCTTGTACTGCAGCGAATCGATGGACGAGAAGAATTCCGCCTCGGGAATGCCGACATAGAGAATCCCGATGGTCTTGCCGGAGGCATCCTTGATCGGATCGTAGGCCGTGAAGAACGGCGTTCCGAGGATGTCGGCCCGGCCACGATAAGGCCGGCCATCCACGAAGAGGGCGTCATAGACCGGACCGCGCGCCAGCACCGTTCCAACAGCGCGGCTGCCATCGGGCTTCTTGACGTTGGTGGTCACCCGCTTGTCGCCCATGAACACGGTCGCCGTGCCGCCGACCAGCGCCTTGATCTTGTCGACCGATTCGGAGAAGTCGTTCAGCTGCTGTTGGCCGACGTAAAAGCTGTCGCCTTCCCGACGGAAGGAGTCGCCATAGGCGCCGAGAACCTCCCATGCCACCCGCATATTGCTTTCCTGGCGCTCCGCCGCCCGTCTGGCGCCGTCCTCGCGCAGGACAATGACGTTGGCGACGCCGAACAGAACCGTCAGCACGGCTAAGCAGGCGACGACCATGACGGAGACCTTGGCAGGTAAAGAGAGCCTACGGAGCATAAATTCGATCCTCGGGGGGGCAGGCGCATTCTGACGTATGCGGAGGGCGGCGATTCAGGGATCGGCTCGCAGCTCAAAGCGAATCATTCGCTAATTCGTTGATTTTGAACCAGTATCCCCTGCTTGGAGCCGCAACATAAAACGCCAAAACTTAAGACTTCACTTCCGCGTGATCAATATTCGGTAAGCTGGGCGACGGATTTCCGCGCGCCCCCGCGCACCGGTCACGCAGCCCCGTAACCACCCGGCGTCGGCGTCGTGACGATCACCGCCTCGCCGGCGTCGAGCACGGTCTGATCGCAGCCTTCGAGAGTCTCGATACGGCCGCCGTTGCGCCGCACCGCGGTGCGGCCCATCTCGCCGTCGCCGCCGCCAGCGATACCTTTGGGCGGCTGGGTGCGGTGCGAGGAAAGAATCGCGCAGTCCATCGTCTGGCGGAAGCGGATGGTGCGACGCGTACCGTCGCCGCCCGAATTCTTTCCGGTGCCGCCGGAGCCCTTGCGGATGTGGAAATCCTCCAGCACCACCGGATAGCGCATTTCGAGAATTTCCGGGTCGGTCAACCGGGAATTGGTCATGTGGACATGGACGCCGGCGGTGCCGTCGAAGCCGCGGCCGTCATTCATCCGGCCGGCCGGCGAGCCTGAGCAGATCGTCTCGTAATACTGATAGCGGTCGTCGCCGAAGGTCAGATTGTTCATCGTGCCCTCCGAGTTCGACAGCGCCCCGAACGCGCCGAACAGGGCATTGGTGACGTGCTGCGAGGTCTCGACATTGCCGGCGACGACGGCGGCGGGATAGCGGGGCTTGAGCATCGAGCCATCCGGCACGACGATCCTCACCGGCCTCAGGCAACCGGCGTTCATCGGGATCGGCTTTTCGACCATCACCCGGAAGACATAGAGCACCGCCGCCCGCGTCACCGGCTCCGGCGCGTTGAAATTGTTGGCCATCATGTCGGACGTACCGGTGAAATCGACAGTCGCCTCGCGCGCCGCCTTGTCGACGCTGATCCTCACCTTGATCACCTGACCGGAATCGGTCGGGTATTCGTAGGAGCAGTCGTCCAGCCCGTCGATCATCTGGCGCACGGCTTCCGCCGCGTTGTCCTGGACGAACCCCATGTAAGCGCGCGCGGTATCGAGGCCGAAGGTCTCGACCATCTTGCGCAGCTCCGCGACCCCCTTCTCGTTGGCGGCGATCTGCGCCTTCAGGTCGGCAACGTTGTGATCGGGGTTGCGGGCCGGATAGGGGTGGTCGGTCAGCACTCGCCTGAGTTCGTCCTCCTGGAAGACGCCGCCGTCGACCAGCTTCAGATTGTCGATGAGGACGCCTTCCTCGTCGACCCTGGTTGCCCGCGGCGTCATCGAGCCCGGCGCGATGCCGCCGACATCGGCATGGTGACCGCGCGAGGCGACATAGAAGAGGATTTTTCCCGGCTTCCCGCTCGCGCCTGTCGCGCTCGACGCCTGGTTTTCCTCGTTCCCCCGCGTGTCTTCGGCGCTCGACGCCTGGTTTTTCTCGCTCCCCTTCGTGTCTTCGGCGCTCGACGCCTGGTCTTTCTGGTTCCCCCTCGTGCCTTCGGCACTCGACGCCTCTTGTTCAAACACCGGCGTGACCACGGTGATGTCCGGCAGATGCGTGCCGCCGTTGTAGGGCGCGTTCAGGGCGAAGACGTCACCGGGGCGGATCGCGCCCTCGTTCTGGGCGATGATCGTTTCGACCGAGCGGTCCATCGAGCCGAGATGCACCGGCATGTGCGGCGCGTTGGCGACCAGCGCGCCGGTTGCGTCGAACACCGCGCAGGAGAAGTCGAGCCGCTCCTTGATGTTGACCGAGGAGGCGGTGTTCTGCAACGTCACGCCCATCTGCTCGGCGATCGACATGAAGAGGTTGTTGAAGACCTCCAGCAGCACCGGATCGGCCCCCTCGCCGGCCTCGCCCGTTCCAAGTGCGGCGTGGCGCGGCTTCCTCTCGACGCGGGTCAACATGACGTCGTCGCGCGCGGTGATCTCGGCCGACCAGCCGGGCTCGACCACGATGGTCTGGTTCGGCTCGACGATCAGCGCCGGCCCCTTGATCCGCGCCCCCGGCTTCAAATTCTCGCGGCGATAAAGACCGGCCTCGCGTTCGCCGCCGCCGGTGAAGAAGCGGCCGACCTCGCCGGGTTCGGCATCGTAGCGCTCGGCCGTTCCGACATCCCCGTCTCCCGTGTCGTCGCGATGCTCCGCGCCCTCGACCGAGACGTTTTCGACGACGATCGGCCGGTTGTCGTAGACGAAGCCGAACTGCGCCTTGTGCGCCGCCTCGAAGCCGCTCCTAGCGGCGACGAGATCGCCGTCATAGGCGATGGGCAGCGTCGTGTCGGTGCCGTCATAGCGAAGCTGCAGAAGGATGGTGCGGTCGATGGCGTCTTGCGCAACGCCCTGCGCGCCAAGCTCCGCCGCGACCTGCGCCGACAGTTCCTCGGCGAGCCCGTCGATCTCGGCCTTCGCGCCAGCTTCGAGCGGCGCCACCAGCGCCCGGCTCCTGGAGGAAAACAGCGACGACAGACCGATGCCATAGGCCGACAGCAGACCGGACATGGGATGGATCAGCACCTTTTCCATCGCCAGCGCGTCGGCGACGAGACAGGCGTGCTGGCCACCGGCGCCGCCAAAGGAATTCAAGAGATAGCGCGAGACGTCATAGCCGCGCTGCACCGAGATCTTCTTGATGGCGTTGGCCATGTTCTCGACCGCGATGGTCAGGAACCCTTCCGCCACTTGCCTTGTGTCACGCCCGTCGCCGATTTCGGCGGCAAGCGCCTCAAACTTCTCCGCGACAATGCCGGCATCGAGCGGTTGATCCTGGCCGGGGCCGAACACCGCCGGAAACAACTCCGGCTTGAGTTTGCCGACCATGACATTGGCGTCGGTGACGGTGAGCGGCCCGCCCTTGCCATAGGCGGCGGGGCCGGGATTGGCGCCGGCCGAATCGGGCCCGACCTGGAAGCGGCCCTGGTCGAGATGCAGGATCGAGCCGCCGCCGGCCGCCACCGTGTGGATGCGCATCATCGGCGCGCGGATGCGAACCCCGGCGACCTCCGAATCCAGCGCCCGCTCATAGGCGCCGGCATAGTGGGTGACGTCGGTCGAGGTGCCGCCCATATCAAAGCCGATGACCGCCTCGTGACCGGACAGTTTCGCCGTCTCGGCCATGCCGACGACACCGCCGGCCGGACCCGAAAGAATCGCGTCCTTGCCCTGGAAGAGATCGGCCGCGGTCAGCCCGCCCGACGACATCATGAATTGCAGCGACGGCGCGCTCGCGTCGTCCGCATCGGCGCCGAGCGCCTTGGCGACACGGGAGACGTAGCGCGACAGGATCGGCGTCAGATAGGCGTCGACCACCGTGGTGTCGCCGCGTCCGACGATCTTGACCAGCGGCGAAACCTCGTGGCTGACCGAGATCTGCGAAAAGCCCGCCGCTTCGGCCAGTTGCTTGGCGCGCCGCTCATGGTCCGGAAAATGCCAGGAATGCATGAAGACGATGGCAACGGCCTCGATGCCGTCGGCACGCGCGCTGTCGAGCGCCGCTCGCACCGCCGTCTCGTCGAGATCGCGCTCCACCGTGCCGTCGGCGAGCACCCGCTCCGGCGCTTCCGCGACCCGCTCGTAGATCTGTTCGGGCAGGATGATCTCCTTAGCGAAGATGTCCGGCCGCGCCTGATAGGCGATCCTGAGCGCGTCGCGAAAGCCCTCGGTGATCAACAGCAGCGTGCGGTCGCCCTTGCGTTCGAGCAGCGCGTTGGTGGCGACGGTCGTCCCCATGCGCACGGTGCCGACCCGGTTCGACGAAATTACCGCGCCGGTGTCGAGACCGAGCAAATTGCGGATGCCTTCCAGCGCGGCATCATCATAGATTCCGGGATTGTCGGAGAGGAGCTTCTTCGGGTGCAGCCGGCCCTGCGGATCACGGCCGATGATGTCGGTGAAGGTGCCGCCACGGTCGATCCAGAAGTCCCATTTGCCGTCCGGTGCTGCCTGCATTGTCGGCACTCCGCTCATGATTTCATCCATATCGATAATTTATCGGCATATTATCAGTGTGTTTGACGCAACGCAATTTTCGTGGAAGTCTTCGACCGGACAACTGGGATGAGGAGACCCCGATGAAACACCTGCCAAACGCCGTTTTCTTCGCCGCCGCGCTGGCGCTGCCCGCCTCCGCCATGGCGCAGACGGCCTGGGACATGCCGACCCCCTATGCCGAGGGGAACTTCCACGAAGAGAACATCGCCGCCTTCGTCGCCGACGTGAACGAAAAGGCCGGCGACGCGGTCTCGATCACGCTGCACCCCAACCAGTCGCTGATCAAGCACCCGGACATCAAGAACTCCGTGCGTGACGGCATCGTGCCGATCGGCGTGGTTCTGGTTTCGCGGCTGGAAAACGAGAACGCCATCTACGGCGCCGATTCCGTGCCGTTCCTGGCGACGAGCTACGAGGACGCCAAGCGCCTCTACGACGCCCAGAAGCCGATGATGGAGGAAGCGCTGGCCAAGGACGGCCTGAAGCTGCTGTTCTCGGTGCCGTGGCCGCCGCAGGGCCTCTATACCAAGGACGAGGTGAACGCGATCGCCGACCTCAGCGGCAAGAGCTTCCGCGCCTACAACAAGTCGACCGAGGAGATCGCCAAGGGCGCCGGCATGGTGCCGACCCAGATCGAGGCCTCGGACATCCCGACCGCCTTTTCCACCGGGCGCGTCGAGGCGATGATGACCTCGCCCTCGACCGGCGTCGATTCCAAGGCCTGGGACTTCCTGTCGAACTACTACGTCCTCAACGCCTGGCTGCCGCGCAACATGGTGATCGTCAACCAGGCCGCCTTCGACGCGCTGCCGGCCGAAGCCCAGACCGCGATCACCGAGGCGGCGGCCGCGGCCGAAACGCGCGGCTGGGAAGCGTCCGAGGAAGAAACCAAGAACGCGACGCAGACGCTCAAGGACAACGGCATCAACGTGGTCGAGCCGTCCGAAGAGCTGAACAGCGGCTTCAAGGAGATCGGTGAAAAGATGACCGAGGCCTGGAAACAGAGCGCGGGCGAAGATGGTGAAAAGCTGCTGAAGGCCTACGGACAGTAAGCCGCCAAGCCGGGCGGCTGCCGCGACGGACGGCCGCCCGATCCTTCCCAAGCCCTCCCGAGGAGCGTCGATGCGCCGAACCCTCGATACGCTCTATACCCTGGCCGGCGCCCTCGCCGCGCTCTGCCTCGTCGCGATCGCGGTCCTCGTCGCGCTGCAGATCGGCGCCCGCATCCTCGATTACACACTCGTCTTCGCCGGCCTGACCCCGACCCGCTTCATCGTGCCGTCGCTGGCCGAGATCGCCGGATTCCTCCTGGCCGGCGCGACCTTCCTCGCCCTGGCCGATACGCTGGCGAAGAACGTCCACATCCGTGTCGACCTCGTCACCGCGCGGCTGCCGGACCGCGCCCGCCAGATCGTCGACGGCCTGGTCGCGCTTCTCGGCGCCGGCGTCGCCGGCTTCGGCACCTATGCGACCGGGGCGCTTGCCCTGAAGAGCCTCGAATTCAACGACGTTTCCTACGGCATGATCGCGGTGCCGACGGCGCTGCCCCAGTCCGTGCTCGCCCTCGGTCTTGCCGTCTTCACCATCGCGCTTATCGACGAGGCGGCGCTCGCCTTTGCCGGGCAGGACCGCATCGCCGGCAGCGGGGGCGGGCTCTGATGGGTCTCTTCGAAGTCTCCATCCTCCTGCTTGTCGTTCTGTTCGGCGCCCTCGCCTCGGGCCTTTGGGTCGCGCTGGCGCTGGTTCTCACGGCGCTGGCCGCGCTGATGACGCGGCCGGTGCTGCCCGACGCGCAAATTCTCGCCACCACGATCTGGTCGGCCTCGATCTCCTGGGACCTGACCGCCCTGCCGATGTTCATCTGGATGGGCGAGATCCTGTTCCGCTCGAAGCTGTCGGAGGACATGTTCGCCGGGCTCGCGCCGCTGATGCGCCGGCTGCCCGGCCGCCTGATCCACGTCAACGTCGTCGGCTGCGCGATCTTCGCCGCCGTCTCCGGCTCGTCCGCCGCGACGACCCAGACGATCGGCAAGATCTCGCTGCCCGAATTGAAAAGCCGCGGCTATGACGAGAAGATCGCCGTCGGCTCGCTCGCCGGCGCCGGGACGCTGGGGCTGCTGATCCCGCCCTCGATCATCCTGATCGTCTACGGCGCGGCGGTGGAGGAATCGATCGCCCGGCTGTTCATCGCCGGGGTGGTGCCGGGCGTCCTGCTGGGTCTGATGTTCATGGGGTATGTCGCACTCGCGGCGACCGTGAAACCCGCGCTGATGCCCGGCGCGGCCGACGTCATCGTCACCGAGAGCGCCTTTCGCTCCTTCCGCCGCATCCTGCCGACCATCCTGCTGATCGCCGGCGTCATCGGCTCGATCTATGGCGGCATCGCCTCGCCCACCGAGGCCGCCGTCATCGGCGTGGTCCTCGCGCTGGTGATCACGGCGGCGCAAGGCGCGCTCGACTGGCCGAGTTTCCGCGATGGGCTGATGGCCGCGACGCGCGTTTCGGCGATGATCGCCTTCATCCTCGCCGGCGCCGCCGTCGTCACCACCGCCATGGGCTTTACCGGCCTGCCGCGCGAGCTGGCGAGCTGGATCGGCTCGCTGGAGCTGTCGCCCTTTGCGCTGCTTGCCGCGCTGACGCTGTTCTTCATGGTGCTCGGCTGTTTTCTCGACGGCATTTCGATGGTGGTCCTCACCACCTCGGTGATCATGCCGCTGGTCACCCAGGCCGGCTTCGACCTCGTCTGGTTCGGCATCTATCTCGTCATCGTCGTCGAAATGGCGCAGATCACCCCACCGGTCGGCTTCAACCTCTTCGTCATCCAGGGCTTGACCGGCCAGAACATCTTCAAGATCGCCGCCGCGACGGCGCCGTTCTTCGGCCTCCTCGCCCTGATGGTGGTGCTGCTGGCGCTGTTTCCCGATCTGGCCCTGTTTCTGCCGCGCACGATGTTTTCGGGAGGCTGACAATGGCGACGAACGATCCGAAAGCACCCGCGACCGCCGCAGACGGCATCGGCCCGATCGTCTCCTCGGCGCATCTGGCCGACGGCGCGTTGCCGGCGCTGTCGGAGGTCGAGTTCGGCCTGCATCTCGTCAGCCACGCCTTCGATCGCTGGGTGGTCCGCTGCATGACGGCGGCGGGCGAGCCGGGCCTGACGGCAACCGAGGTCAATGTCCTGCACTCGGTCACCCATCGCGGCAGGGCCAAGCGCCTCGCCGACATCTGCCTCGTGCTCGGCATCGAGGATACGCATCTGGCCACCTATGCGATCAGGAAGCTCGAGGCCCGCGGCCTCGTCTCGCGCGAAAAATCCGGCAAGGAACGGCTGATTTCGGTGACACCGCAAGGCGAAGCGGCGTGCTTGCGCTATCGCGAGCTGCGCGAGCGCATCCTCGTCGCCGGCGCCCGGGAGCTGGGCATCTCGCCCGACGCGATGTCGAGCGTCGCCCGGCTGATGCGGGTGCTGTCGGGGCATTACGACCAGGCGGCGCGCACGGCCGCGAGCTTGTGAGGGGGTGCGCGCCGTCGGACGGCGCGGACGAACTTGATCCGTAAGATTTTTTGTAAGACAACAGGCGCGAAATGGACTTCGAGTGGGACGCCGCCAAGGACGCCATCAATTTCGAGAAGCACGGAATCGATTTCGACCATGCCATCGGCATTTTCGAAGGCTTCACCCTCGAAAGCGAAGATGATCGGCGCGACTATGGCGAAACGCGCTTCCGCGTGATCGGCGAGACCGCCGGAACCGTCCTTCTCGTCGTGACACGGTGCGGGAGGCCCGATTGCGGATCATATCCGCCCGCAAAGCGAGGCAAGATGAGCGACAGCGATTCCGACAAGCCCTCGGTCAGACGCTCCCTGACTGACCCGAACCGCCCGAGGGGTCGCTTTCGCGACACCCCGGACCATGAAATCGATACGAGCGACATTCCCGAACTGGACGCCGCCTTCTGGGAGCACGCCCGGATTGTCGAGCCGCGCACCCGCCCGACCGTCACCATGCGCGTGTCGCCGGAGGTGAAGGCGTATTTTCAGGCGCAGGACCCGAAGGGCTACACCACCCGCATGGCCGCGATCCTGGAGGCGTATGTCAAGTCGCGCTCAGCGGCGTAGGGGGACGACCCGGGTCAGGACCCATAAGCCGAACGAAAGCGTTGGATGACCGGCTCTGAGCCCTTGGACCCACCACCACTGTCTGCAGTTTCGTAATGCGCCCGGCAGAATTTATCTGTGTGGCATTCGCTCGAATTTCTGCAGCGAGGAATCAATCGTGTCCCAAGCCTCGCCGCGGATGCTGTATGTGACCATCTGCGGTTTGAATTGGCCTGGATCGTCAAGGCTGGACGCGTGGATTGCGATCAGGTCTGGCATCCCGACGAATGTCAAATAGACCGGCGTTCCACAGGTTGGGCAGAATGCGTGGACCTTTTCGTTCCCGCTGTCGCCCGCTACCCGCCATTTTTCCGCTTCGCCAGTTACCGTTACATCGGCTCGCTGCGGGAAGGTCAGATAAGATCCATGTCCCGTGCCGCTTCGTCTCTGGCAATCACGGCATTGGCAGTGGTTCTCGACGATGGGTTCGCCGCTCGTTTCGTAGCGGACAGCGCCACACGCGCATCCGCCGGTATAGAGCTTGGTCATTGTCGTTTTCCTGTCGGCAGACTTTGTGATCGGCAATGCGGCGGTTCAGGCCGCTTTCGGCTTAGCGGAAAGGTCAATGCCGCTACCGGTTTCTAGAAACGATTTCAGGCTGGAGAGAACAAGTGGCCACCCTTTGCTGATTCCGGCTGCCATGCCGCTGCCAACTTCGAGTTCGTCGTGGACGACGGTCAACCGCACCATGTTGTCATATTCCTCACCCTCGAAAATCACCCGACTGTAGCTCGCCGGATCGGAGGCTTGCGATGCATTCGCCCAAGTGATGACGAGACGGTTGGGCGGCGAAACTTCGATGACTTCGCCGACGATTTCAACGGCCTGCTCGTCATCGTCGCGGATATGGTCCCATCGCGATCCGGGCTTCCAGTCGGAGACGTTATCATGGCCCCAGTAGCGCCGTGCGACATCCGGTTTGGTGATGGCTTCGAACACTTTCGTCGGCGTCGATGCGATATAGGTCACGTATACAAAGCTCGTCGTCTCTTTGGTCATTATCACTCTCCTTCGATTTCTTTCTTCAGATCGTGCAGCAGGCTGAGCCGCTGAGTTTCAAATTTCCGTACCCACCGTTCGTAGACCGCGTGCAGCGGCACGGGATTAATGAAATGCAGCTTTTCCCGACCACGTCTCACTGTGCTCACCAAATTCGCCGCCTCCAAAATTCCGAGATGCTGTGAGGCGGATTGCCGGGCCATGTCGAGGTTTTCGCAAAGCTGGCCGAGTGTCTGTCCGTTTTTTTCACACAGACGGTCCAGCAGCTGTCTGCGTGTCTCATCGCTGAGCGCTTTGAAAATCTTGTCCGTGTCCATCGGTCTCACTCGTCTGTGACAACAAATAATGCAGGTATTTACCTGCATGTCAAATGACAACTTGGTCCCCTTGAGCAGAAATTGAACCAACCCGGCCTCTTTCGTTCGTGACGCGCCCGCGTCGGAGCCGGTCTGGGCGCCGCTCGTTCTCGGCATCGACCTTGCTGCCGGGTGGGCCAACGCCTTTCCCGGTTTTTTTCTTCCGTCTTTTCCGCTCTACTGCTCTGTGTGCCTCCAGCTTATCAGTCCGAGTGCCCCCCTATCCGCCCCCTTGTCCTCACACCCGCCCTCCGCTCTAAAAACCAGCCCGACCCCGGCACTTTGGGGAACAGCCGGCATGACGGCGCAGCGGATCGACGGCAATGCACGCGCGGCGCGGATCATGATTCGGTGAAGGGAGCGGCCGAGGCGCTCAACACTGCGGCTGGCATGAAGCCTGGGGG
Organism: Aurantimonas marianensis; assembly: GCF_024195285.1. Lineage (GTDB taxonomy): Bacteria > Pseudomonadota > Alphaproteobacteria > Rhizobiales > Rhizobiaceae > Aurantimonas > Aurantimonas marianensis. Next base: position 17,854 of record NZ_JALHBS010000017.1, on the reverse strand, counting down.
TCGGCCGTCGCCATCATCAGCGAGATTGGCGTGACCGATCGGGTCCGGGCCGCGCTTCACGCCGTCATCGCTCCCCGGTAGAAGGCCGGCATGGACTACGATGCGATCATCCTCGGCGCGGGCGGCGCGGGTCTGCTGGCCGCGGCGACGGCGGGGCAGGCCGGCGCGCGGATTCTTCTCATCGATCACGCCGACAGGCCGGGCAAGAAGATCCTGATCTCGGGCGGGGGGCGGTGCAATTTCACCAACCGGGAGACGGAGCCCGCCTGCTTCCTCTCCGAAAACCCGCATTTCGCCAAATCCGCGCTCAGCCGCTACAGCCAGTGGGATTTTCTCGCGCTGGTCGAAGAGCACGGCATCGCCTGGCACGAAAAGACCCTCGGACAGCTGTTCTGCGACGGGTCCGCACGGCAGATCGTGGAGATGCTCGTGGGCGAATGCCAGCGCGGCGGCGTCGAGATCCGGCTGTCCACGCAGATCGGCGAGATCGGCCATGCCGACGGGCGCTTCCGGGTCGGAAATGCGATTGCGCCGCAACTGGTCATAGCGACGGGTGGCCCTTCGATCCCGAAAATGGGCGCGACGGGCAAGGCCTATGAGATCGCCAGGCGCTTCGACCTCAATGTCGTCACGCCGCGCCCGGCGCTGGTGCCGTTGACCCTCGGCCCGGACGAGATGCTGTTCCGGGAGATTTCCGGGGTGGCCTGCCCGGTCGTGGCGCGCGTTGTCGACAGGGCTTTCGAGGAGGCCGCGCTGTTCACGCACAAGGGGCTTTCCGGCCCGGCCATCCTGCAGATCTCGTCCTACTGGAAACCCGGCGAGACCGTCGCGCTCACTTTGGTCGCGGACGCCGCCGAGATGCTGCGAGGCGCCAGACGTCGGATGCCGCGCGCGTATCTGAAAGCGGCGCTGGCCGAGCGGCTTCCCAACCGGCTGGCGGAGGCGCTGGCAGCCCGCATCGGCATCGCGAAAGAACTCGGCAACATCGCCGATGCCGAGCTCGATCGCGCGGCCGAAACCCTGACGCGGCTGACCTTCCGCCCGACGGGAACCGAAGGCTATGCCAAGGCCGAAGTGACGGCGGGCGGCATCGATACGGCGGAACTCTCCTCGAAAACCATGGCGGCGCGCCGGGTTCCGGGCCTCTACGCCATCGGCGAAGCCGTCGACGTGACCGGCTGGCTCGGCGGCTACAATTTCCAGTGGGCCTGGTCGTCGGGCGTCGCCGCCGGCCGGGCGATCGCCGCGCGCATCGGTTGATGGTGATCGCTCTCGCCGACCATGCTTTTTTGGGCCGGCACAGCGATGGGCTCGTCCATCCCTTAAGGCAGCAACATTTCCCCATCTGCCGTCTTTTCAGGCAGCGCGCGATCGAATCCTGTGCAGCCGGTTGATCCGCCACGGTGAGCAACCGGCGGCTGGCGGGCGTTCAGTATGTGGCACGCCGTTTGCTTCGCCCCATGCGTGCGGTGCGTCTAGGGTTCCGGCATCGAGCGATGCGACTGGTCCGAGAGACGCACTCCCCGTGAGTTGCGGGGAGACACGGCGGGCCAAAATCCCGGGAGAACGCCGCACAGTTCCGCGCGATGCGGGCTGTCTCCCGGTCCTCTTCGCGTCAATTTTCGAACGCGGTCGCATGGCGGTCGCAGCGACGAAGAAGGACGATGCCCATGAGACGCCTCCTCGCCGGACTGGCCCTTGCCGTCACGTTTTCCGCAACCCCTTTGAGCGGCGTCGCCAAAGCCCAGGAGAAGACCGCGTTCTCCGTCTGCTGGTCGATCTATGCCGGCTGGATGCCCTGGGGCTACATGCAGGATTCCGGCATCCTGAAGAAATGGGCCGACACCTACGGCCTGACGATCGAGGCCGTGCAGATCAACGACTATGTCGAGTCGATCAACCAATACACCGCCGGCCAGTACGACGGCTGCACCATGACCAACATGGACGCCCTGTCGATCCCGGCCGGTGGCGGTGTCGACACGACGGCGCTGATCGTCGGCGACTATTCCAACGGCAATGATGGCATCGTCCTCAAGGGCAAGGATCAACTGGCCGCCATTGCGGGCCAGCAGGTCAACCTCGTCGAACTGTCGGTGTCTCATTACCTGCTCGCCCGCGCACTCGAAAGCGTCGAGCTGTCCGAGCGCGACATCACCGTCGTCAACACCTCCGACGCCGATCTCGTGGCGGCCTACCAGACACCGGACGTGACCGCCGTGGTCACCTGGAACCCGCTCCTGTCGGAGGTCGCGGCCGCCCCGGATTCGCACCAGGTCTTCGATTCCTCAAAGATCCCCGGCGAGATCATCGATCTGATGGTGGTCAACACCGAGACCCTCAAGGCCAATCCCGACTTCGGCAAGGCGCTGGTCGGCGCCTGGTACGAGACCATGGAGTTGATGCAGTCGGACACGCCGGAAGGCGAGGCCGCGCTCGAAGCGATGGCCGAGGCGTCGGGCACCGATCTCGCCGGCTACAAGGCGCAGCTCGCCACGACGGCGATGTTCTACGATCCCAAGGACGCCATCGCCTTCACCGAAGCCGAAAAGCTGCCGGAGACGATGATGTTCGTGTCGAAATTCCTGTTCGACCACGGCATTCTCGGCCAGGGCGCGCCGAGCGCCGATTTCGTCGGGATCGCCTATCCCGGCGACAAGACGACCGGCGACGCGGCCAATATCAAGCTGCGCTACGACCCGAGCGTGATGAAAATGGCCGCCGACGCGGCGCTGTGAGAACCGTGGCGAGGCACAAGACGCCATGCGGCTGATCAATCTCAAGCCAAGCCGTGCGACGGCGATCGCGCTGGGCGCCCTGCCCTTCGCGGTCGCGGTCGGCGCCTATGCGATCGGCAGCGCCATTCGCCGGGCGGACAATCCGGCCGACAAGCTTTTGCCGTCGCTGCAGGCGATCGGCGAGGCGATGTACCGGATGGCCGCAGTCGCCGACAACCGCACCGGCGACTATCTCTTGTGGACGGATACGGCGGCGAGTCTGGAACGGCTCGGGCTCGGCATCGCTATCGCGGCGGCGCTCGCCTTCGTCCTGGCCGCGCTGATCGGGGTTCTTCCAACGGCTCGCGCGCTGTTTTCGCCCTTCGTCTCGGCCTTCTCGCTGATCCCGCCGATCACCGTCCTGCCGATCTTGTTCATCGTCCTCGGCCTCGGCGAAGCGGCCAAAATCGGCCTCGTCGTGGTCGGGACCGCGCCTTTGATGACGCGGGCACTCGCGCAAGGCGTGCTCGACATTCCACAGGAGGAGATCGTCAAGGCGCAGACGCTCGGCGCCAGCACCTGGCAGATCGCGACCCGGATCGTCTTTCCGCGCATGGGACCGCTGCTTCTGGTCGCCATTCGGCTCGGCCTGGTTCCGGCCTGGATCTTTCTCATCTCGGCCGAGGCGATCGCCGCGACCGACGGACTCGGCTACCGGATCTTTCTGGTGCGCCGCTATCTCGCGATGGATGTGATCCTGCCCTACGTCGTCTGGATCACCGTTCTCGCCTATGCCATCGACCGGGTGCTGGCGTTTTTCTCGCGGCGGATGTTTCCATGGGCGCATCTGTCGGGGGACCGCCTGTGAGCTTCCTCGACGCCCGGAAGATTTCCGTCACCTATGGCGACGCACCGATCCTGGAGCGCGTCAATCTCGGTGTGGACGAAGGCTCGTTCGTGACCATCATCGGCGCCTCCGGCTGCGGCAAATCCACGTTCCTCAGGCTGCTGCTCGGCCAGGAAACCCCGACGTCCGGCGAAATCAGCATCGACGGCGCGGCTATCGCGCCCGAGCCCGACCCCGGCCGGGGTGTGGTCTTCCAGAAATACTCGGTGTTCCCGCATCTCACCGTGCGCCAAAATCTCATGCTGCCCTTCGAGTTCGACGGGTCACGCTTGCTCGCCCGGCTGTTCGGCCGCCGTCGCCGCGAGGCCGCTGACATGGCTGGGCGGATGATGGACAAGATCGGCCTCGCGCACGCAAGCGAGCGCTATCCGGCGCAGCTCTCCGGCGGAATGCAGCAGCGCCTCGCCATCGGCCAGGCGCTCTTGAAGCGACCACGCATCCTGCTTCTCGACGAGCCTTTCGGCGCGCTCGATCCGGGAACGCGCAAGGACATGCAGGCGATGCTCCTCGACCTGTGGACCGAGACCGGCATGACCGTCTTCATGGTCACCCACGACATCCAGGAAGCGTTCGATCTCGGCACCCGGCTGATCGTTTTCGACAAGGTCCGCCACGACCCGCAGTTTCCCGCCGCCTACGGCGCCACCATCACCTACGACCTCCCCCTGAAGACCCGCGAGGGACTGACGCCGGACATGCAGACCGTCCGTGCCATCACCGCGACAAAAACGAGGACAACGATACATGATGCTTGACCGACAGCCGACCCGCCCGACGCGAATGGCCGGCGCGCGCTCGCCGCAATGGGAACGCGCGCGCGCGCATCATCCGAATTTCGATGCCAAGTCGACCCGCGGCTGGAAGGCGCTCGAAGCCGAGGACAAGCTTTCCGGCGAGGGCTGGAAGCGCGAAGTCCAGTGGGCGCTCGATATGGGACTGCCCGGCGCCGACTCGATCACCGACAAGTCGATTCCGACCTTTTCGCGCGGGGAACTGCCGCATTTCGCCGGGATCAACACCTTCCTCAAGGCGCCCTATGTCGAGAACGTCCGCGACGTCGGCAAATACGACGCCGCCGTCCTCGGCATTCCGTTCGATAGCGGAACCACCTACCGTCCCGGCACCCGTTTCGGACCGCAGGGCATCCGCCGCATTTCGTCGCTCTACACTACCTACAATTACGAGCTCGGCGTCGACCTGCGCGAACAGATGACGCTGTGCGACGCCGGCGACGTGTTCACCATCCCCGGCACCCTCGAAAAGAGCTTCGACCAGATCTCGCGCGGCGTCAGCCATGTGTTTTCGTCGGGCGCGGTGCCGATCATGCTCGGCGGCGACCACTCGATCGGCTTTCCCTGCGTGCGCGGCATCGCCGAATGCACCTCCAAGCGGATCGGCATCATTCATTTCGACCGCCACATCGACATCCAGGAAAAGGATCTCGACGAGCGCATGCACACGACACCCTGGTTCTGGGCCACTAATTTGCCGAACGTGCCGGCGGTCAATCTCGTGCAGCTCGGCATCGGCGGCTGGCAGGTTCCGCGCCCCGGCGCCAAGGAGGCGTTTCGCCGTCAGACCAATGTCCTGACCATCGAGGACATCGAAAACTACGGCCTCGAAAAAACCGCCGAAATCGCCCTGGAACTCGCCTGGAAGGACGCCGACGCGGTCTATGTCTCCTTCGACGTCGATTCGCTCGATTGCGGCTTCGTGCCCGGCACCGGTTGGCCCGAGCCGGGCGGCTTCCTGCCGCGCGAGGCGCTCAAGATCCTTGGCCTCGTCTGCGCTCCCGGCATCTGCGGACTGGAGGTCGTCGAGGTCTCGCCGCCCTATGACACATCCGACATCACGGCGCTGATGGGCGTCCGCGTCTGCGTCGAGGCGCTGGGTTCGATGGTTGCCCATGGCAACATGGGAAAGCACAAGGGCATCATCGACAAGCCGGTCACCTATTGATCGCGAGAGGAAGAACCGACCATGCATCGCGGCCACGATCACGACCACTTCCACCCCTTCGACCCGCCACGGACGCCTCGTGGCCACAACCACACCGAGGCGACTGCCCAGTGGCAAACGCCGCATGAGCCGGACGCCGCGCATCCGGCCGACGATCACACTCACGAGCCGGATTTCGATCTAGTGGAGAAGGCGTTCACCGACGCCTTTCCCGCCGTCAAGGACCCGACCAGTTTCCTGCGGCTGACCGGAATTCCACTCGTCGCCGTGGCCGGGGACGGTGGTACGCTGTCCCTGCTCAGGGTCGCGCAGGAAAATGTCGTCGACATCGGCGCATTGGCGCCGCATCTCGGCGGCGAGAGCTTTCGCTACGATCCACTGCCGGCGGCGATGGTGTCCCGGCGTGAATCCCTCGCCTTCGTCTATTTCGATGGCAAGGCCGTCCGCAGCCTGTCGTTCGAGGAAGCGCGGGCGCTTCAGCCGAAAACGGAAGCGATGTCATAGCCCGATACGGGGCGGCCGTTTCCCCGGCCCCCTTCCCCCGCACCCTGTCTCTGCCCTAGAACCGTCCCGGCACCGGCACTTGGGGGGACGGCATGACGGCACAGACGATCGACGGCAAGGCGCGCGCGGCGCGAATCATCGACGCGGTGAAGCGCGCGGCCGAGGCGCTGCGCCATGAGACTGGCACCGAGCCGGGGCTCGCCGTCGTCATCGTCGGCGAGGACCCGGCCAGCCAGGTCTATGTCGGCTCCAAGGCGCGAACTGCCAAGGAATGCGGCTTCAAGTCGGTCAAGCATGTGCTGGGCGCCGACACCACGGAAGCCGCGCTCCTCGGCAAGATCCGCGAGCTCAACGCCGATCCGACCATCCACGGCCTTCTGGTGCAGCTGCCGCTGCCGGGGCAGATCGACGAGGCCAAGGTGATCGAGGCGATCGCGCCGGACAAGGATGTAGACGGTTTCGGCCTTACCAATGTCGGGCGGCTGTCGACCGGCGCGATCGACGAAGCCTTCGTGCCCTGCACGCCGGCCGGCGCGATGATCCTGATCCGCGACGTGGTCGGCGACGATCTGTCGGGCAAGACGGCGGTCGTCGTCGGCCGCTCCAACATCGTCGGCAAGCCGATGGCGCAGCTTCTGCTCGCCGCCAACGCCACGGTGACCATCGCCCATTCGCGCACCAAGGACCTTCCCGCCGTCTGCCGGGGCGCGGACATTCTGGTCGCGGCCGTCGGGCGCCCCGAGATGATCACCGGCGATTACGTGAAGGACGGCGCGGTCGTCATCGACGTCGGCATCAACCGGATCGCCGCACCGGAAAAGGGCCTCAGTGACGACGGCAAGCCGAAGACGCGCCTCGTCGGCGACGTCGCCTTTGCGTCGGCAGCCGAAAAGGCCGCGGCGGTCACGCCGGTGCCGGGCGGCGTCGGGCCGATGACCATCGCCATGCTGATGGCCAACACGCTGACGGCGGCCTATCGCGCGGCCGGCAAGACGCCGCCGGGGTTTTGATCAGGGCAGGCCGTCAGCCGCTTTCTGCCATAGAAGCTTGGGGGGCATGGAAAGCCCGGCATTGCCGGATCGGCAAGCCACATGGACCTGGTCAAAAACAATCGGAGGCGCTTTACGCCGCGCCCTCGGCGGTGCCGGCCTCGGCCGTCTCGTCCGGCTTCGGCTGGCCCTGCTTCGGACCGCCCTTGGCGACGCCGACCATCGCCGGCCGCAGCACCCGGTCGCCGATCGCATAACCCGCCTGCACCACCTGGACGACGGTGTTGTTCGGAACCTCCGGGTTCGGCACCTCGAACATCGCCTGATGGAAATGCGGATCGAAACGCTGGCCCTCGGGATCGAGCTTCCTGACGCCATGCTTTTCCAGCGTGCCCAGCAGCCCGCGCTCGGTCACCTCGATACCGTCGATCAGGGCGTTGAGCCCGTCGTCGCCGTGTTCCTTGGCCTCGGCCGGCACAGCCTCGATGGCGCGGCGCAGATTGTCGGCGACCGACAGCATCTCGCGGGCGAAACTGGTGACGGCGTAGGTGCGCGCGTCCTTGATCTCGCGCTCGGTGCGCCGGCGCAGATTTTCCATGTCGGCGGCAAGCCGCAACAGGCGATCCTTGACGTCGGCGTTCTCGGCCTCGAGTTCGGCGATGCGGGCGGCATCGGCGTTGGCCGCCGCGTCGGGATCGGCAAAGCCGCTCGCGGCGTCGGACTCGGCATTGGCGTTGGCGGCAGCGCGTTCGGTCTCCGCCATCGCCGCCCTGTCGGCCGCCGCCGCTTCCGCCGCCTCGCTGCGGTAGACACCCTGATTGCGCCTGTCTTTGTCGCTCGCCATCCGTCCTTCACCTCATCTGGGCCACGCCGCAACACGCTTTGCCTCGGATCGCCGGACGGGCGACCACGGATTGCGGCGAAAAAATCGTTATCGAGGCCGCATATCGAATTGCCGGACGCAGAAATCAACCCTCGCGCGCGGCGGAGCCCTTGGCGAGCAGCCGCGAAACGATGCGGGCGGTATAGTCGACCATCGGCACGATGCGCTTGTAGTTGAGCCGGGTCGGGCCGATAACGCCGACTGCGCCGATGACGTTCTCCGTGCCGCCCCTGTAGGGCGCGACGACCAGCGAGGAACCCGACAGCGAGAACAGCTTGTTCTCCGAGCCGATGAAGATGCGCACGCCATTGCCGGTTTCGGCGAGGCCGAGCAATTCGATGATGCCGCTCTTGGTCTCCAGATCGTCGAACAGGAGGCGCAGGCGCTCCAGATCCTCCGCCGCCGTGACGTTCTCCAGAAGATTGGCCCGGCCGCGCACGATCAGCCGCGCCGGCTGGTCGGCGGAGGCGCCGGACCAGACGGCCAAACCCTTGTCGACCAGCTCGCGCGACAGGACGTCGAGGGCGTTCGCGGTCTCGTCCTTCAGCCGGGCGATGCGCTCGCTGGCTTCGCCGAGCGTGCGCCCGACGACATGGGCGTTGAGGAAATTGCCGGCCTCGACAAGCTGCGAGGCGGTGATGCCGGCCGGAAGATCGAGGATGCGGTTCTCGACCTCGCCACTGGCGCCGACCAGCACCGCCAGTGCCTTGGTCGGCTCCAGCCGGATGAATTCGATATGCTTGAGTCGCAGATCGGATTTGGCGGTGAGCACGATGCCGGCGCCGCGCGAGAGGCCGGACAACAGGTTGCTGGCTTCGGTCAGCAGCGAATCGAACGGCCTGCCGTCGCCGGACAGCCGCACCTTCTCCTCGATCTCCTCGCGCTCTGAGGCGCCGAGGTCGCCCACTTCCAGAAACGCGTCGACGAAAAAGCGCAGGCCGAGCTCGGTCGGCAGCCGGCCGGCGCTGACATGCGGGGCGTAGATCAGGCCGAGCGCCTCCAGATCGCTCATGACGTTGCGGATCGAGGCTGGCGACAGCGCGTTGCTCAAGAGCTTCGACAGCATGCGCGAGCCGACCGGCTCGCCGATGTCGAGATAGCTCTCGACGATCAGCCGGAAGATGTCGCGTGTCCGCTCGTCGAGACCCAATGGGGCCGCGGCGGCCAAGTCGCTGACAGGCAAGCGGAATTCGGTCATGGCTGGATGTTCGCTTCGGGCACGATCTAACTATAGGTATCCCGGCCGGCGGAGCCAAGCCGCAATGCCCTGCTCTCGACGAGCCCGGCTTGCCGCCTCGCCGCATGGCCGATACAAGCCCGGAACAACCCGTGGCGGTAACCGCCTTCTTTCAAAGACTATTATTCAGGACGGCATCATGCGCCCATCGAAACGCGCCGGCGACCAGTTGAGGCCCGTCAGCCTCGAGCGCGACTATTCGCGCCACGCGGAAGGCTCCTGTCTCGTCAAGTTCGGCGACACCCATGTTCTGTGCACCGCGAGCCTGGAAGAGCGGGTGCCCGGCTGGCTGAAGAATTCCGGCAAGGGCTGGGTGACCGCCGAATACGGCATGCTGCCGCGCGCCACCGGCGAGCGCATGCGCCGCGAGGCCGCCAGCGGCAAGCAATCGGGCCGCACCCAGGAAATCCAGCGCCTGATCGGACGCTCGCTGCGGGCGGTCGTCGACCTGCAAGCGCTCGGCGAACGCTCGATCACCGTCGATTGCGACGTGATTCAGGCGGATGGCGGCACCCGCACGGCGGCGATCACCGGTGGCTTTGTGGCGCTCGCCGACTGTCTCGGCTGGATGGAAGCCCGCTCCATGGTCAAGCGCGACAAGGTGCTGACGGATCATGTCGCGGCGATCTCCTGCGGCATCTACAAGGGCACACCGGTTCTCGACCTCGATTACCTGTAGGATTCGGCCGCCGAGACCGACGCCAATTTCGTCATGACCGGCACCGGCGGCATCGTCGAGATCCAGGGAACCGCCGAGGGTACGCCCTTCTCTGAGGCCGAGTTCATGGCGCTTCTGGGACTGGCCCGCAACGGCATCGGCGACCTCGTGGCGATGCAGCGCGCCGTGCTCGAGGCCGTTCGGTGAAACTGATCGATCCGAATGACGGGCCGCTTCTCGTCGCCAGCCACAATGTCGGCAAGATCTGGGAATTCCGCGAACTGCTGGAGCCCTTGGGCTTCGACGTGACGTCGGCGAAGGACCAGAACCTCGACGATCCGTAAGAAACCGGCACCACATTCGAGGCAAACGCCGAGATCAAGGCGCTGGCGGCCATGCGGGCGACAGGCGTTGCTTCGCTGTCCGACGATTCGGGCCTCGTCGTCGACGCGCTCGGGGGCGAGCCCGGCATCTATTCGGCGCGCTGGGGCGGACCGGAGCGGGATTTCGCCATGGCGATGCGCAATGTCGAGGAAAAGCTGGAGGCCGCGGGGGCGACGACGCCCGACAAGCGCAGTGCCAAGTTCGTCGCCGTCCTCTGTCTGGCGCGGCCGTCCGGCAAGACGCATTTGTTCCGCGGCGAGGTGGCCGGCACCATCGTCTGGCCGCCGCGCGGCACGCTCGGCTTCGGCTATGACCCGATCTTTCTCCCGGAAGGTCAGGACCGCACCTTCGGGGAGATGATGTCGCTGGAAAAACACGCCTGGAAGCCCGGCCAGCCAACGGCGCTCTCGCACCGGGCGCGGGCGTTCCAGAAATTCGCGCGTGACGCGCTCGGAGTCGAATGACGAAGCAGACCCGCCCCACCGGCGACATCCTCGCCTTTGATCCGGTTCCCCGCGAGCCCGGCTTCGGCGTCTATGTGCACTGGCCTTTCTGCGCGGCCAAATGCCCCTATTGCGACTTCAACAGCCATGTCCGCCACAAGCCGGTCGACCAGGCCCGTTACGCGGCGGCCTTCGAGCGGGAACTGGCCGAGGCGGCGCGGCGCTCGGCCGGCCAGACCGTCACCTCGATCTTCCTCGGCGGCGGCACCCCATCGCTGATGGAACCGGCGACGGTCGCGCGAATACTCGACGCCGTCGCCGCGAACTGGACCATCGCGAACGGCGCCGAGATCACCCTGGAAGCCAACCCGTCGAGCGTCGAGGCCGAGCGCTTCCGCGGCTACCGGGCGGCCGGCGTCAACCGGGTCTCGCTCGGCGTCCAGGCGCTGAACGACCGCGACCTGAAGCTGCTCGGGCGCCTTCACGACGTGGAGCAGGCGCTGCATGCCATCGGCCTGGCGCGCGAGATATTCCCGCGCCTGTCCTTCGATCTGATCTATGCCCGGCCCGACCAGAGCGTCGACGCCTGGGAGGCGGAGCTTACACGCGCGATCGATCTCGCCGCCGATCATTTGTCGCTCTACCAGTTGACCATCGAGGAGGGCACGCCCTTCTTCGCCTTGCACAAGGCCGGCAAGCTGATCGTTCCCGACGGCGAATTGTCGGCCGAGCTCTACGAGGCGACCCAGCGCCTGACTGCGGCGCGCGGCCTGCCGGCCTACGAAATCTCCAACCATGCCGTGCCGGGGGCCGAATCCCGCCACAACCTCACCTATTGGCGCTACGGTCTTTACGCCGGCGTCGGGCCCGGCGCCCATGGCCGGCTGATGGGCGCGGACGGCCGCCACGCCATTTCCAACGAGCCGCTGCCCGAAACCTGGCTAAAGATGGTCGAGTCGTGGGACAGCGGTGCGGTCGTCGACGAGTTGCTGGCGCCGAGCGAGGAGGCGGACGAGTTGCTCCTGATGGGGCTGCGGCTCACCGAGGGCATCGATCTGGCCCGCTGGCGCCGGCTGACTGGCCGCGACATCGACGCGACCAGCGAGGCCGACCTGCGCGCCCACGGCATGGTCGAGCGGCTCGGCCCCGACCGCATCCGGGCGACACCGGCAGGCATGCTGGTCCTCGACGCCGTGGTCGCCGATCTGGCGTGAGGTCAGGCCATTGCAGTCGCTCCCCGCAAATCGTATATACGATTAAGGTTTGATACCGTCTTTGGGCAACAGGTTCATTCGTGGAATTCGATCCGTCCAAGGATGAGGAAAACATCGCCAAGCACGGAATCTCATTGGGTCGCGCCGCCGACATGGATCTGAAGGTGGTCCTTCCGGACGAGCGGAAGGACTACGGAGAAGTCCGGTATCGCGGATTCGGACTGATCGACGGAAAGGCTTACTCCCTTGCCTTCACGATCCGATCCGATCCGGATCGGTGCGACCAATCAGTTTACGCCGCGCCCACCGCAAGGAGTTCGAGCGGTATGTCCAAGCATCCTAAACCTCGCGCTTCCGACTCTGACAACCCCGAATGGACCGAGGCGGACTTCCGGACGGCCAAGCCCGCCGACCAGGGTCTGCCGCCCGAAATCGTCGCACAGTTCCGCAACACTCGCGGAGCGCAAAGGGCCGCCAAGAAAGTTCCGGTCTCCCTGCGACTCAGCCCGGACGTGGTCTCGCATTTCAAGGCCACCGGTCCCGGCTGGCAAACCCGGATCGACGAGACGCTCAAACGGGCGATCAGCAAGTGAGCGGGATTTCCGATCCTCCCCGCCGCTATCGCATCCATGACGTCGAACGGACCGCGCCGCGACCCGAGCCGGGCCGTTACCACGTGGCAACGCCGATCGGCAATCTCGGCGACCTCACGCTGCGGGCGCTGGAGATCATCGCCGGAGCCGACCGGCTCGCCTGCGAGGACACCCGCGTCACCGCGAAGCTGCTGGCCCGGTTCGGGATCGGGCGGCGGATGTTTGCCTATCACGAGCACAATGCCGAGGATGCCGGCGCTGCGCTCCTCGCCGACCTCGAAGCGGGCCTGTCGGTCGCCCTCGTGTCCGATGCCGGCACGCCGCTCGTCTCGGACCCGGGTTACCGGCTCGTCCGGGAGGCGATCGAACGGAGCATCCCGATCATCCCGATCCCCGGCGCCTCGGCGGCGCTCGCCGCGCTGCTGGCCTCCGGATTGCCGTCGGACGCCTTCTTCTTCGCCGGGTTTCCGCCGCAGAAGGAACAGGCGCGGGCCGCAAGGCTACGGGATCTCGCGCGGGTTCCCGGGACCCTGGTCTTCTTCGAAGCCCCGCACCGCATCGCCGACAGCCTTGCCGCCATGGCCGAGGTCTTCGGCGCGCGGCAGGCGGCGGTGTGCCGCGAGCTGACAAAGACATTCGAGACGGTCTATCGCGGCACCTTGGCCGAGCTCGCCGCCGCGTTCGCCGAGATGGAACGGGTTCGCGGCGAGATCGTCGTCTGCGTCGCCCCGCCGGACGAGGAGGCGGCCGCCGGGAGCGAGGACGCGGACACGATCCTCCTGGGGCTTCTGGCCGAGATGAAACCGACCAAGGCCGCGCAGGAAGCGGCCCGGCTCACCGGCCTTCCCCGGCGCGAGCTCTACCAGCGCGCCCTCAGCCTCAAGGAGGGGCCGTGAGTCCAGCTTCCCCCGCATCCGAAAGGCGGCGCCAGGGCTTTCGCAAGGGGCATCGCGGCGAGCGGCTCGCCGCTTGGGCGCTGCGCCTCAAGGGCTATCGCATCCTCGCCGTGCGCCATCGCACCAAACGCGGCGAAATCGATCTCATCGCGCGGCGCGGCGACCTGGTCGCGATCGTCGAGGTCAAGGTCAGGCGGACATTGAGCGAGGCGATGGACGCGGTCGGGCCCGTGGCGCGGCGACGGATCGAGGCGGCGGCTGATCTCTGGCTCGCCCGCCAGCGCGATCACGGGCGCCTGTCGTTGCGCTTCGATATCGTCGCCGTCCTGCCATGGCGCTGGCCGGTCCATGTCCCGCACGCCTGGCAGGGGCGGGGTTGACGCCGCTTTTCCGCTTTCCACCGGCGCGATATTATTGTCTCACCCGCCCCTTGCGTCCGCTGTTCGAGCCGCGCGCGGATAGGCATTGGCGGTGCGGCGCTCTATAGGACCGGGCAGCCATCCCGAAACGACAGACAGCGAGGCCGGCCGCCGGCGTGACGACCAATAAAATCTCCCTGACGAAACCCACCGAGCGCGGCCTGGTGACCGGCCTGCTGAGGCGGATCATCGAAGAGAACGGCCGGCTGTTCCTGCGCCAGTACGCGATCGCCATCGTCTGCCTGGTCCTCGTCGCGGCATCCACCGCCTTCCTCGCCTGGATCATGCGCAGCGTGATCGACGAGATCTTCGTGCTGCAGAACCGCGCGGCGATCGTCACGTTGCCGATCGTCGTGTTTCTGGCCTTCAGCGTGCGCGGCCTTGCAACCTACGGCCAGGGCGTCATCCTGGCGCGGATCGGCAACAACATCGTGGCGCGCTACCAGCGGCGCCTCTTCACCCATCTCCTCGACCTGTCGGTCGATTTCTTCGGCGAGAACCGCTCGGCGCATCTGGCCGCGCGCATCAACCAGAACGTCGCCGGGATCCGCGACACGCTGAACCTCACCGTCACCTCGATCGCCCGCGATCTGCTGACGCTGGTCTTTCTCGTCGCCGTGATGGTCTATCAGGACCCTTTGCTATCGCTGATCGCCCTGCTCGCCGGTCCGCCAATCGCCCTGATGATCGCGGGCCTCGCGCGTAAGCTGCGGGTGGCGACGCGCCAGTCGATCGACCTCAACGCCCGCGTGCTGGGCTCGATGCAGGAAGCCGCGCAAGGGATCGCCGTGGTCAAGGCGTTCACCATGGAAAAGCCGCTGCGCGAAAGGATCGAACATCTGATCCTCGCCGCGGAGGAACGCTCGAACCGTATCGCCGTCATCACGGAACGGACGACGCCGGTCACCGAGGTCGTCGCCGGCATCGCCATCGCCGGCGTCATCGCCTATTCGGGTTACCGGGCGATCGTCTACGGTTACTCGCCCGGCGCCATGTTCGCCTTCATCACCGCGCTGCTTCTGGCCTACGACCCGGCGCGGCGTCTGGCTAAGCTGCAGGTTCAGCTCGAACGCGCGCTCGTCAACGCGCAGATGATCTACGAGATTCTCGACCTCGAGCCAAACCAGTCGGACCCGGCGGACGCGCAATGCCTCGTCGTCGAAAGGGGCGAAATCGTCTTCGAGGACGTCGGTTTCGCCTATCATGCGAACGAACCGGTGCTGCGCGACCTGAACTTCACCGCGCCGGCCGGCAAGACGACCGCCCTGATCGGCGCTTCGGGCGGCGGCAAGTCGACGATCATCTCCCTGTTGCAACGCTTCTACGACGTCGAGCACGGCCGCATCACGGTCGACGGCCAGGACATCCGAAACGTCACCAAACGTTCGCTTCGCTCCAAGATCGCCTATGTGCCGCAGGCGCCGTATCTCTTCGAGGGCACGATCCGCGACAACATCCGTCTCGGGCGTCCCGACGCCAGCGACGCGGAGATCGAGGAAGCGGCGCGGCTCGCTCAGGCCGAGGAATTCATCCTCGCGCAGCATATGGGTTACGACACACCGGTCGGGGAAAGCGGCGTGTCGCTCTCCGGCGGCCAGCGGCAACGCCTGTCGATCGCCCGCGCCCTGGTGCGCGACGCGCCGATCCTGCTGCTCGACGAAGCGACCTCGGCCCTCGACACGCGATCGGAAACGCTCGTCCAGGCGGCCCTGGAACAGGCGATGCGAAACCGCACCGTGCTGGTTGTCGCCCACCGTCTGTCGACGATCGTCAACGCTGACCAGATCCTGGTCATCGACGGCGGCGAGATCGTCGAGCGGGGCACCCATGACGAACTTGTCGGCCGCCCGAATGGGCTCTATGCCCATTTCTATGGGCTGCAGACACATGACGGCCGGCCTGGAGCGGAGGCGATCGCGGACGCGATCCGCGCCTGACGGTCCGAGACAGCATCGAGTACAGCCGGAGAGGTGAGATGAGCGAAACGAAACTGGTCGTCCTCGGCGCCGCCGGCCGGATGGGCCGCACACTCGTCTCCGTCATCCAGGAGACGGAAGGCGCCAGGCTCCACGCCGCACTCGAACATTCCGGCTCACCGGCGCTCGGAGATGATGCGGGAACGCTCGCCGGCGCGGGCCATCTCGGCGTGACGATCACCGATGACGTCAACACCGCCCTCGACGGCGCCGACGGCATCATCGACTTCACTGTCCCCGTCGCCTCGACGGGCTTTGCCGCTCTCGCCGCCAAGCGCGGGCTGGTCCACGTCATCGGCACGACCGGCTTTTCGGCGGAGGACGAGGCCGATATTGCCGCAGCGGCGAAATCCGCGCGGATTGTCAAATCCGGCAATATGAGCCTCGGCGTCAATCTTCTCGCCGGCCTCGTCGAAAAGGCGGCCCGCGCGCTGGGACCGGACGCCTTCGACATCGAAATCCTCGAAATGCACCACAGGCACAAGGTCGACGCCCCCTCCGGCACCGCCCTGCTACTGGGTGAAGCGGCCGCCAAGGGGCGCAATGTCAAGCTCGCGGACAACAGCGTCAGAGTCCGCGACGGCCACACCGGGCCGCGCGAGGCGGGCGCGATCGGCTTCGCCACCCTGCGCGGCGGCTCGGTCGTCGGCGACCATTCGGTGATCCTGGCCGGCGAGGGCGAGCGCATCGAACTCTCGCACCTTGCGGCCGACCGGGCGATCTTCGCGCGCGGCGCCGTTCGGGGCGCGCTCTGGGCCAAGGATCAGGCGCCCGGCCTCTACTCCATGCGCGACGTCCTCGGGCTCGCCGACTAGAACATCGGACCCGCAACTGTCCTCCATCCCTTGCGAATAAAGGCTTTTCTCATGTCCCGAACCCTCGTCCTCGTCCGTCACGGCCAGAGCGAATGGAATTTGAAGAACCTCTTCACCGGCTGGAAGGACCCCGGCCTGACCGACAAGGGCGTCGAGGAAGCCAAGGACGCGGGCCGGCGGCTGAAGGCGGGCGGCTTCAGCTTCGACATCGCCTTCACCAGCGAATTGTCGCGCGCGCAGCGCACGCTGACGCTGATGCTGGAGGAACTCGGCCAGACCGGTCTCGAGACGATCCGCGACGTCGCTCTCAACGAACGCGACTACGGCGATCTCTCCGGCCTCAACAAGGACGACGCGCGCGAAAAATGGGGCGAGGAGCAGGTCCATGTCTGGCGCCGCTCCTACGACACCCCGCCTCCCGGCGGCGAGAGCCTGAAGGACACCGGCGCCCGGGTCTGGCCCTATTACATCCACGACATCCTGCCGAAGGTGCTCGCCGGCGGCACCGTGCTCGTCGCCGCCCATGGCAACTCGCTGCGCGCCCTCGTCATGGCGCTGGACGGCCTCACCGGCGAGGAGATCGTCGGCCAGGAGATCGCCACCGGGGTGCCGATCGTCTACCGGCTCAACGCCGATTCCACGGTGGCGGAGAAGCAGGTGCTGGAAGGGTAACCCCGCTCCCTTCAATCCCGCGCCAGCAGCCCGCACTCCCAGCCGAGCATCGCCCGCTTGCGGGTGATGCCCCAGTGATAGCCGGTGAGCGCGCCGGATTTGCCGACCACCCGGTGGCAGGGCACGACGAAGGAGATCGGGTTGCGGCCGACCGCCGCGCCGACGGCGCGGGCGGCCTTGGGCGCGCCGATCCGCTCGGCAACGGTCGAATAGGTCGATGCTTCGCCGACAGGAATGTCCAGCAGCGCTTCCCAGACGCGGATTTCGAAATCCGTGCCGATCATGACGACCCGGAGCGGCCGGTCGGCGCGCCAGTTGGATGGCTCGAAGATACGGGCGGCCAGCGGCGCGGTCGCGTCCTGGTCGCGCCGGAACGACGCCTTCGGCCAGCGCCGGCGCATGTCGTCCAGCGCCTCGGCCTCACCGGCAGCGCCCGGCTCGGCGAAGGCGACGCCCGCGAGCCCCCGTTCGGTGGCGATGACCAGCGACAGGCCGAAGGGTGTTGCATGAAAGCCGTAGGAGAGCGCGATTCCCTCGCCCTTCGCCTTGTAGGCGCCCGGCGACAGCGCCTCGTGCTTGACGAAGAGG
>NZ_JALHBS010000016.1 GCF_024195285.1 Aurantimonas marianensis | reverse complement strand
CCTCGAAGGCGGCGTCGAACAACGTGGCGCCCTCGCCGAGCAGGCGGCGGGCATGGTCGATGGTGACGGCCTGCAGGAACGCCTTCGGGGTCAGGCCCGACCAGCGCTTGAACACCGCCGACAGCGCTTCCTCGTCGCTGCCGAGTGCGCCGGCGATCTCGCCAAGGCTCGGCTGGTGGCGATATTCGGTCGAGATGAACTCGATCGTGCGGCGAACGGTATCGTAGTCGGACAGGCCGGCGGAGGCGGGCGTGGATGCGGGCCGGACGGCGACGCGGTCAACCGTGGTGACATCGATGGAAAGCATGGCGTGGTCTCCTTCGGCTCCCGTCAAACCACAGCCACGAGAGACCTGCCACCCGATTTTCGGCCCAAGCCCGTTCTCAGCGGCCCTTGGCCGTCAACAGCGCGCGGTTGAATTCGCGGGCGAAGCTCTCGCGGTCGTCGGGATTGAGGAAGCCGCCGATTTCGGTGGAGGCACTCCGCGAATCGACGCTCATGCGGGTGATGCCGATT
This sequence comes from Aurantimonas marianensis, assembly GCF_024195285.1. Taxonomy (GTDB): domain Bacteria; phylum Pseudomonadota; class Alphaproteobacteria; order Rhizobiales; family Rhizobiaceae; genus Aurantimonas; species Aurantimonas marianensis. The sequence goes on along the minus strand of NZ_JALHBS010000016.1, from coordinate 90,222 downwards.
TCCTCGTGCCGGGCGACATGGAACCGCGCCCAGAACGGGTTGTGATGGGCCTCGCGCACGACCCCGCGCGGCGAGATCTTGCGGATCGCCAGATCGGTGCGCGACAGCGACACCTCCTCGCGCGCCTTCGCCGACTGGAAACTGGCGTGGAAAGCCCACCAGACGAGCAGGACGTCGAGGCCGAAAAAGCCGACGACCGGCCATGCGCCCCTGGCGAGAAAGCCGAGACTGGTCGCCAGACTCACCAGAGCGACGAAGGCCATCACCACCGTGAAGCCGCGCGGGCCGAGCGAGCGATAGGGCACCAGCAGAGCCTGGAAGATAGGCCGGTCGGCCGCCTGGTCGCCGGTTCGGTTCACCGTGGAATTGTCACCCATGCTCCCGCATCGCTATAGGACCGACATGACAGAAAAGATCGTCCCACTTCCCCAATCGGTCAAGCGCAAGAGCAGCGACGCTTCGTCTCAACGGCGATCCGCGCAGCGTCCGCCCGCCCGGCGGCGAATCCCCTATACTCGCGCAGAGATCGCGGAAATCTTCCGCCGTTTCGCCGTGCAGCGGCCGGAGCCGAAGGGGGAGCTCGAACATTCCAACCCGTTCACCCTGCTGGTCGCCGTGGTGCTGTCGGCCCAGGCGACCGACGCCGGCGTCAACAAGGCGACCCGCGAGCTCTTCCAGATCGCCGACACGCCGCAAAAGATGGCCGCCCTCGGCGAAGACATGATCCGGGAGCATATCCGCACGATCGGGCTTTATCGCAACAAGGCCAGGAACGTCGCGGCGCTGGCCCGGACCCTGGTCGAGCAGCATGGCGGCGAGGTGCCGCGCGATCGCGCCGGGCTCGAAGCGCTGCCGGGCGTCGGGCGGAAGACCGCCAGCGTGGTGCTCAACTCGGCCTTCGGCGAGGCGGCGCTCGCCGTCGACACCCACATATTGCGGCTCGGCAACCGGCTGAAGCTCGCGCCCGGCAAGACGCCGGAGGCGGTGGAAGCGGGGCTGTTGAGGATCATCCCCCCGCCCTATCTCCGCCACGCGCATCACTGGCTGATCCTGCACGGCCGCTATGTCTGCAAGGCGCGCAAGCCCGCCTGCGAGGCCTGCGTGATCGCCGATCTCTGCAAGGCCGACGTCAAGACGTGCGTCGTTCCGGCGCCGCTTCGCGAGTTGCCGCCCGGTCTCCTGCCGGAACCGACCGCGTCCGGCTGACCGAACGATGGACGAAGTCTCACCCGTGCCCGAAAGCAGACTTTCCGCGCGATGGAAAAGCTCGAAATGCAGCAGGGGTTTTATGTCCTAATGCGTGCCGTGTCGCTGCCACCATGGTATACTGCCCCAGGAATGGACCTTGGACCGTGCGACGAACGCGAATGGGAACGGCCAACGTGTACGAAGTGCTATTGGACCGGCACGCCCGTTCGAATCGAGCACGCCGGCTGTGGGTAGGGAAGTCAGTCGGCCTTCAACGGAAAGAGAATGCGTGATCTCTACCGTGCCGTTGCGCAAACTTGACCGGCCGGGGATGGCGAATGAGTGAACCGCCGGCGCTACAAATCACGCTCCAGCCAAATGGCGTTGCGGCGCCGGCACAGCGCGTAGTCATTATCGCAAGCCAAGTCGTAGCGACCGCTCTTCGAGCGCTCACCAACGACGATCTGTCGCCACCGGAGATGCAGGGCGGACTTTTGGGATACCAATTTTCCGGTATCGAAATGAGCGATGAAGAACGACGCATAACGTTTCAGAACTGGATTTTGAGCAAAGGCTTTCAGGACTTGGCGCGCGGCGTACGCGAGACGCTTGAGGAAGCTGTACTTTATCTAACAATGTCAAAGCGCGAGGCGGGTCTAACGACGCTGGCAAAGGTCGAGGCGGATATCGCCGCAATACGCGCCGACGCCGCGAAGCTGCTGTTTCCAAAGCTGCTAGAAGATGTGAACGCTGGGCTTACCGAACCGATGGCGTTCGACGCTGAATTTTTGTCGCTGCAAAAGGTCCGAAACTGTCTGGAGCATCGCGGCGGGCGCGTCGGCGCGCGGGACGTGGACGATACCGGATCTATGACGCTTCGCTTTCCGCGCCTTCGTATGTTCTATCATCGCGGCGAAGCCGAAATCGAATTAATGCCCGGCGAAGTGATCGACACGCACGAACCGGACAACCCGTTCGGCAAGGGCGAGGACGTGCCGATCTATATGAATCGCGTCACGCGGACCCGAACATATGCGCTCGACGAACCCGTCGTGATATCGGCGTCGGACTTCTACGAAATAGCGATGGCTTGCCATCTTTTCGCCAGCGACGTAGCGGCGAAACTGCCTATCCTTCCGTCAGCCGAATCCGCGAATGAAGGGGCGAATTGTACGGATGTTCGCGCGGCTGGAGGCTGACCGACATTGGCCGCCGAGTTAACGCTCGGTGCGACCCGGTTGAATGTCTGCTTCGTGAGATCGGCGGCCCGAAGGTAGCCCTAGAACTAACCACCCAAAACGGCCGCTTACCCCCGCACCATGCGGGCCGCGCTCGTCGCTTCGCCTGGGATCAGCCCGCCCTCCTTGCGCGAGACACGCTGATGGAGATGCACCATCAGCGCCGCTGCGAAGAGCGGCGTGAAAATGTTGAGCAACGGCACCGCGAGGAACCCGGCGATGAGCAGGCCGGCCAGAAACACCGTCGTGCCGTAGCGGCCGCGCAGCGCCTTCGCCTCGGCTTCCGTCCGATAGCGCATCGCCGCGAACTCGAAATATTCGCGGCCGAGCAGATATCCGTTGACCACGAAAAAGGCGGCGATGTTGATCCCCGGCACCAGCAGCAGGATGAGCGCCAGAAGATTGCCGAGGATCACCACGCCGAAGAATTTCACCGACAGGATCAGGCCGGGCACGAAGGGCATCGCCGTCCCGGCCGAGACCTCGGGATAGGTGTTCGCCTCGACCACCTCGGCCACATCGTCGAGAAACAGGCTGGCGATGACCGCGCTGATCGGCCCGATCAGGAAGGCCAGCAGGATGGCGAGGGCGAAGCCGGCCGCCCAGCCGGCCAGCGTTCCCGCCTGATCGACCCAGGCCGGAACGTCGGGAAACAGATTGGACAGGAACGGCACCGCGAACCATTCGGCGATCGCCGCGATCCCGAACCACAGGGCGACCAGCACCACGGCGGTGAGCCCGAGGGCCTTCCACAACGCGCCCCGGAACGGGGCCGAGAAAATATCGGCGAAAGCCAGCCGGGCGGAGGCGAAGATCATCGTTGAATCCTTTCCGTCCCCGGCGAGATAGGCAGCGGCGCTGGCGCCCGCAACTACGGGGCCGGATCGGCGGCGCGTCTGGCCAACCGGGGCACCGCGCGCTAGGAAGGCCGCGATTTTCAACGACGGACCCCAGCATGACAGATTACGACGTTCTCACGATCGGCAACGCGATCGTCGACATCATCGCGCGCGCCGACGACGGCTTTCTCGACCGCGAGGCGATCCAGAAGGGCGGCATGACGCTGATCGATACCGAGCGGGCGGAGCATCTGTACGGCGTCATGGGCCCCGGCATCGAAATGTCCGGCGGCAGCGCCGGCAACACGATCGCCGGCCTCGTCAGCCTCGGCGGAACCGGCGCCTATGTCGGCAAGGTCTCCAACGACCAGCTCGGCGAAATCTTCGCCCACGACATCCGCGCCCTCGGCGTCCACTACGCCACCAGGCCGCTTGACGGCCATCCGCCGACCGCCCGCTCGATGATCCTGGTCACGCCGGACGGCCAGCGCTCGATGAACACCTATCTCGGCGCCTGTGTCGAGCTCGGCCCGGAGGACATCGATGCGGCCGTGGTCGCGGCCGCGAAGGTCACCTATTTCGAGGGCTATCTGTGGGACCCGCCCCGCGCCAAGCAGGCGATCGTCGAGGCGGCGCGGATCGCCCACGACAACGGCCGCGAGGTCGCGATGACGCTGTCCGACGCGTTCTGCGTCCATCGCTACCGCGACGAATTCCTCGACCTCATGCGCTCTGGCACCGTCGACATCGTCTTCGCCAATGAAAGCGAGGCCTTGTCGCTTTACGAAGTGAACGATCTGGGCACCGCGCTCGACCAGCTGGCGAAGGACACCAAACGCTTCTGCGCCGTGACCCGCAGCGAAAAGGGCTGCATCGTCGTCGACGGGGATCAGCGCGTTTCGGTGCCGGCGCTGGCGATAGCGGACGTCGTCGACACGACCGGCGCGGGCGACCTCTTCGCCAGCGGTTTTCTGCGTGGCTACACGATGGGTCTCGACCATGAGAAATGTGCAAAACTCGGCGTCGCCGCAGCCGGCCATATCATCGGGCAGATCGGCCCGCGTCCGCAGACGCCGTTGAAGGATCTGCCGGCGGTGAAGGCGGTGCTCGGCGGCTGACCGCGACCGGCCGGCTCCTGCCGGTGGAGAGACGGCTTCGCGTCGTCCCGAAGAGCCTTCGCGACGTTTCGAACCTGGAGAAGGACGTGCCGGACATGCTGAAATGGGGAATCCTGTCGACGGCCAAGATCGCGCGCGAGCATCTGATGCCGGCGATCGGCAAGGCGACCAACGGCTCGCTGGCGGCGATCGCCAGCCGCGATCTCGAACGTGCTCGGGAGATCGCGTCCGCCTTCGGCATCCCGCGTGCCTATGGCAGCTATGACGAACTGCTCGCCTCTCCCGATGTCGACGCGATCTATATTCCGCTGCCCACGGCCCAGCACACGGAATGGACCCTGAAGGCGATCGCCGCCGGCAAGCATGTGCTCTGCGAAAAGCCGATGGGCATGACCGCAACGGACATCGAGCGCATCATCGCGGCCGCGAAGGGCGCGGGCGTCATCGTGTCCGAAGCCTTCATGGTCACCTATCATCCGCAATGGGCGAAGGTGCGCGACCTCATCGCCGAGGGCGCGATCGGACGGCTTGTCCATGTGGAGGCGTCGTTCAGCTACCACAATGTCGACCCCGCCAATATGCGCAATCGGCCGGAACTCGGCGGCGGCGCGCTGCGCGACATTGGCGTCTATCCGCTCGTCACGTCGCGCTTCGCGACCGGCAGGGAGCCCGTGCGTGTCCGCGCCAGGGTCGTGACCGACGAGGCGTTCGGCACCGATTCCTTCGTGACCGGCACGGTCGACTTCGGCGATTTCGAGATGAGCGTCTATCTCGGCACCCGCATGGCGCAACGCCAGACGATCGTCTTCCACGGCGAGGAGGGCTTCATCGAGCTTGCCGCGCCGTTCAATGCGAGCCTTTACGACGGCGACAAGGTTCTGCTGCACGATCGCGGCCACCGGCTGACCGAGACCTTCCGCTTTCCCGGGATCGATCAGTATCGCTTGCAGATCGAGGCGTTCGGCGAAGCGGTGGCCGGGAACGGGGCGGTCTTCCCGCTGGAATCCAGCCGCCGCAACCAGGCCGCGATCGACGCGCTTTTTGCGGCCGGGCGCAGCGGCGACTGGGTGCCGGTCGCCTGACCGGCCGGGTCATGAAATCGACGCATCCCGGCGCAAGGTTGCGGGCGATCGCGAGACGGACTCGCCCGGCAAGGCCGGGGCCATCCGACCCGTCTAAAATCCGCGATGTCATCCAGTTCGAGGGATCTTCATGAAGCCTGCTTCACGAACGCTTCGGGTATTCGCCACTATCGCGGCGGCGCTGGCGTTTCTGACCACGACCGGACAGACGTTCGCGGAGCCGAACGCGAAACAGATTTTCAGCGCCCAGCGCACGGCCGCCGCGCTGCCGGCGGAGAGCCTCGGCTTTTATACCAAAGGGTGCCTGGCGGGCGGCGCCCAGCTTGCCGCCGACGGTCCCACCTGGCAGGCGATGCGCCTGTCGCGCGACCGGCATTACGGCCACCCGACGACCGTCGCCTTCATCGAGAACCTGTCCCGGGAAGCGGCACGGCGCGGAATCTGGCCGGGCCTCCTGGTCGGCGACATGTCGCAACCGCGTGGCGGTCCGATGCCGTATGGACACAGCTCGCACCAGATCGGCCTCGACGCCGATATCTGGCTGCAGCCGATGCCGACACCGCGCCTGACGGCCGCGGCGCGGGAAGACTTTCCCTTCCGGTCGGTCCTGAAGAAAGGCACCTTCCAGGTCGACGACAGGATCTGGAACGCGCGCTACCGCGACCTGATCAAGCTCGCCGCCGAGGACTCCAAGGTGCAGCGGATCTTCGTCCATCCCGGCATCAAAAAGAAGCTCTGCGAAACCTCCAGCGGCGATCGCGTCTGGCTGAACAAGGTGCGGCCCTATTACGGCCATCACGAGCACTTCCATGTGCGGCTGTTCTGCCAGCCCGGATCGCCGGACTGTACCGAACAGAAATCCACAGGCCGGGGCGACGGCTGCGGCGATCTCGACTGGTGGTTCGACGTCGCCCTGCAGCCGCCACCGCCGAATGCCAAGCCGGCGAAGCCCAAGCCGGCGATGACGCTGGCCGACTTGCCGAAACAGTGCCGCGCGGTGGCGAACGCGCCGGCGATGGGCTCGTCCGGCGCCATGATCGCGGCAACCGGCACGAAGGCCACCGCCGCGTCCGTCGGCCTCGCCTATGCGCCGGCCGGCTCGGTACCGATACCGACGGACCGCCCCGAGCGGTAACAGCCGATGCGGCGAACCAAGCAGCTAGCAGAGCCGGTCTGTGCACCGCGACCGGCGCCTGACTATTTCAAGATGACGGGATTTTCGCAAAACTGGCACATGCAGATCAGGCAAGTGCCATCACCGGACTTGCTCGACGCCTGAATGGGGGCGGCCGCACCCTCTATCCCGGCACCGTGAACGAGGAAGGTGTGCCGCTCCTGCCACTTGCCGGGGGCGGTCCATTCGGCGACCGCTTCCGGTGATATCAGCTCGGCATCAGCCATCGCGGCAGCAAATTCTTCGTCAAAGATCAGTACCTTCAGCTTGTCCGCAGGATTTTCGATCGTCGTTTGCTTCGTCGAATCATCGGGATAAGAAATCGTAACAGTGATGGACGTGACAACGCCTCGGGTTGTATTCGCAGTCGACATCGACTTTCTCCCACGTCAAACCAAGCTACCGTCAATCGGCAGTATGAAAATGAACCTTGCGCAATGATAGGCGCAAAGGGTGAATCCATATTGATCTGGATCAAGCGTTGCCGAACGCTTGTCGCCCAAGCCTCACCGCGTCCGCATGGAAGGTCCGCGTGCGACAATCACCCCGCAACCGGCATTCTCTCATCGCCAGGTAGCAAGCGTGCCGGGCGATCTGACGAGGCCGGTCATCCAAGCCGATCCGGATGCTTTGCGTTCGTCACGGCAGTGTCCTATGTCGATCGTCATACGAATCGATTGAAGCAGGCGACCCATGGAACAACGGCGGGACGGCGCTGACGCGCTGAAATTTCCGATCCTGATCGGTGACATCGGCGGCACCAATGCCCGCTTCGCGTTGCTTCTCGACTCCTTCGCCGAACCCAAGATGTTTCCGGTCGTCCAGACCGCCGATTTCGAGACCGTCGACGACGCCATCCAGGAGACCGTGCTCGACAAGACGTCGGTGCAACCGAAATCGGCGGTGCTGGCTGTCGCCGGGCCGATCGATGGTGACGAGATCGACCTCACCAACGCGCCCTGGGTGATCCGCCCGCAACAAATGCTGGCCGGGCTCGGAATCGGCGAGGTGATCGTCGTCAACGATTTCGAGGCGCAGGCGCTGGCGATCTCCTCCCTCGGCGAGCAATCGCGCATGAAGATCGGCGGAGGCGAAGTCCATGAAGGCGCCAGCCGGGCGGTCGTCGGCCCCGGAACCGGCCTCGGCGTCGCGGGTCTCGTGCGGGCCCGCAACATGTGGATACCGGTGGCTGGCGAAGGCGGTCATGTCGACCTTGGACCGCGCACCGCGCGGGATCTGGCGATCTGGCCGCATCTGGAGACCATCGAGGGTCGGATTTCGGGCGAACAGGTGCTGTGCGGACGCGGGCTGGTCAATCTCTACCGCGCCATCGCGGCGGTGGACGGCGCGGATCCGGTCCACACCACGCCGGCCGATATCACCGACGCGGCGGTTAATCAGAAGGAACCGCTCTCCATCGAGGCGGTCGATCTGTTCGCCACCTATCTCGGACGGGTCGCCGGCGATCTGGCGCTGATCTTCATGGCGCGCGGCGGTGTCTTCATTGCTGGCGGCATCTTCCAGCGGATCATGCCGATCCTCAAGACCGACCAGCTTCGCGCCGCCTTCGAGGACAAGGCGCCACACAGCGATCTGATGCGCGAGATCCCGCTCTTCGTCGTTACCGAGCCGCTCGCCGCGCTGGCGGGGCTCGCCACATACGCCCGCACGCCGCGCTTTTTCGGGCTGGAAACCACAGGGCGGCGCTGGGTCGCCTGACGTCTCCTGTCGGGGCCACCGCCGGGACCGGCGGCGGCGGACCACACGCGGATTTGCCAGCCGGTCGGCAAGGCATTACGTCGCGTTCGACACACGCAGTTTCAAACGCAAAGGACAGCCCGCATGGCGCTGAAAGTCGCGGTCCAGATGGACCATGTCTCCTCGATCTCGATCAAGGGCGATTCCACCTTCGCGCTGTGTCTCGAGGCGCAGAACCGCGGCCACCAGCTGTTCCACTACACGCCGGAGCAGCTATCGATGCGCGGCGGCCACGTCACCGCGCGAGTCGAGACGATGGAATTGCGCGAGGAAGAGGGCAATCATTTCAGCCTCGGTCCATCCCGGAAGATCGATCTCGCGGAGATGGATGTCGTGCTGCTGCGCCAGGACCCGCCCTTCGACATGGCCTACATCACCTCCACGCACATCCTCGAACGCGTTCATCCGAAGACGCTCGTCGTCAACGACCCAGCCTCGGTGCGCAACGCGCCGGAAAAAATCTTCGTCATGGAATTCGCCGACCTGATGCCGGAGACGCTGATCACCAAGGACCCTGAGGAGGTCGCCGCCTTCCGCGCCGAGTTCGGCGAAATCGTCATGAAGCCGCTCTACGGCAATGGCGGCGCCGGCGTTTTCCATCTCAGGAAAGACGATCGCAACCTCACCTCCTTCATGGAGACCTTCGGCGTCCTGTTCCGCGAACCCTATATCGTGCAGCGCTATCTCGACGACGTGCGCAAGGGCGACAAGCGCATCATCCTCGTCGATGGGGAGTATGCCGGTGCCATCAACCGGGTTCCCGCCGAAACCGACACGCGCTCCAACATGCATGTGGGCGGTACCGCCACGGCAACGGAGCTGACGCCGCGCGAACGGGAGATCTGCGAACGGATCGGTCCGGCGCTCAAGGAACGCGGCCTCCTGTTCGTCGGTATCGATGTCATCGGGGACTATCTGACCGAAATCAACGTCACCTCGCCGACTGGCATCCGCGAGGTCAAGCGCTTCGGCGGTGCCGACATCGCCGCGCTGCTGTGGGACGCGATCGAGGCGAAGCGCTGAACCGGCCATTCTGAACGGCGGATAACAACCCCGTTCCGGAACCGTTCGGACTGGCTATGGCTTACTCCTTCGCGACAACAGATCTTCATCTCGGTTTCGCGAGGAAATGACATGAACAAGATGCTTCTCGGACTGCTCGCCGCCGTCGGCGGGTTCGCGCTTCCGGCGACGGCCGACGCCGCTTCGCGCGCCATTGCCACCGCCGACGTCAATCTGCGCGCCGGCCCCTCCACCCGCTACCCGGCGGTCGATGTGGTCGCCAGCGGCGACAGGGTCCGGGTGTACGGATGCCTTGAGAGCCGCGCCTGGTGCGACGTGGGCTATGACGGCCAGCGCGGCTGGATGTCGTCGAACTACCTCGCCTATGCAGGCGGTAACCAGCGCTACACCGGGGAACGCGCGATCCGGGCGATCGAGGCGCCGGTGATCAGCTTCTCCATCGGGGGCTACTGGGACGACCATTATCGGGCCCGCCGCTTCTATCGCGAGCGCGATCGCTACGACGACTTCCGCAGCCGGCGATATCACCGCGAGCGCGATCGGTTTGACGATGACGATTTTCGCCACGACCGGGCCGAGCGGCGCGAGCTGCGCCGTGAAATCCGGCGCGAGTTACGGCGGGAGGACCGTCGCGAGTTGCGGCGGGATGAGCGCGGCGAGCGGCACTGGGAACGGCGAGATGAGCGCCGGATCTCACCATCCGATGATCGCCCCGATCCCGTCGTGCCGCTCTACCGGGTCAACTGACCCCTATTTTCCAGACATCGTCGAGGCGCGGGCACGCTCGCGCCTCGTTTCCATATCTCGTCCTCCGGCAAGACGGTCACCGGCGCTTTGGAAGCGCCACCGCGGTGACTTCACCTTCGGCGAACCGATCGATAAGCTGGAATCCCCGCGGCCCGGCGCTCACAGCCAACGGCGTTAAAGGTTCCAGACCGCGCCATGCGCGAGCAGCCGCGATTGACGAGGAGCGCCCTTGCAAACCGCCCACCGCGACGCCGCCACCAATGCGAAGCGGCCGCCGCTTGACGGAATCGACGTCTGGCTGACCTTCCTGCCCGAGGTCGCGCCGGCTCTGCACGCGCCCTATCGCGCGCTTCTCGATGCGGATGAGCACGAGCGTTACGAGCGCTACCGCGTCGACGGAGCGCGGGAAGAGTTCCTGGTCGGCAAGGCTCTGGTGCGCACAACCCTGTCGCGCTACCGGCCCGTCGCACCTGAATCCTGGCGTTTTACGGCGAACCGCTACGGCCGGCCGGAGATTTCTGGCGGCGACGATGACGGGTTGACCTTCAACTTGTCGCACACCCGCGGCCTCGCCGCGCTCGCCGTCGCCCGGCATTGCGATCTCGGCGTCGATGTCGAGACGATCGGCCGCGAGAGCGCCGTCCGTGACCTCGCCGGCCGGTATTTCGCGCCGGCCGAGGCGACCTATGTGCGCGCCGCGGACGGCCCGGCCCTGCACGAGCGCTTCTTTGCCTTCTGGACGCTCAAGGAAGCCTATATCAAGGCGCGCGGCATGGGGCTGGCGCTGCCGCTCGACGGCTTTTCCTTCGATCTGACCGACGAAGCGCCGACGATCGGCTTCGCGCCGAGTTGCCCGGACGACCCCGCGCGCTGGACCTTTCTCCGGCGGCGGATGTCGGCCGAACACCGGCTGGCACTGGCGGTCTCGCCCGCCAATCCCGCCGGCCCGATCCGCTTTTTCCGAACCGTGCCCCTGACCGGGATCGTCGAGGAGCTCCATCCCGCCGTCCCGTCAGGGGAGGCTGCGTTTCTTCATGGGGCGGACACGGGCTGGTCTGCTTCGTGAAACTTTTCGCCGTCGGCGATCTGCATCTCGGGCATCCGACCAACCGCGAGGCGATCCACAGGATCAGGGCGCGGCCGGACGACTGGCTGATTCTGGCCGGTGACGTCGGCGAGACCGAGCGCCATCTCGATCTGGCGTTCGACGCCCTGCAGCCGAAGTTCAAGCAACTCGTCTGGGTGCCGGGCAATCACGAGCTCTGGTCGGTCGCCTCGCGGGGAACGGCGCTCCGCGGCGAGGCGCGCTATGAGCGCTTCGTGGCACGTTGCCGCGAGCGCGGCGTGCTGACGCCCGAAGACCCCTATCCGGTCGCCGCGATCGACGGGACGCTTGTGCGGATCGTGCCGATGTTCCTTCTTTACGACTATTCGTTCCGGCCGGACCATGTGCCGCTCGACGCCGCCGTCGCCTGGGCGCGGGAAGCGGGCATTCGCTGCGCCGACGAGCAGCTTCTGTCGCCGGCGCCCTTCGCCAGCCGGAGCGAATGGTGCGCGGCGCGCTGCGACCTCACCGAACAGCGGCTCGAAGCGCTCGACGACGGCCTGCCGACGGTGCTGATCAATCACTGGCCGCTGCGCGAGGAACTCGCCCGGCTGCCGCGCATTCCGCGCTTTTCGCTGTGGTGCGGGACGCGACGCACCGAGGACTGGCACACCCGCTTTGCCGCCCGCGCGGTGATCTCCGGCCACATCCACATCCGCTCCAGCCGCGACATCGATGGCGTCGCCTTCGAGGAGGTCTCGCTCGGCTATCCCAAGCAGTGGCACGGCCGCATCGAACCGGACGACGCGGTGCGGCGGGTGCGAGTGTAGGGGCGGACGGGACAAGCTGTGTCCGGGCGCCGAACGGCCGGACGCGCCTCTCAGGCAGCGATAGGCCCGACCGGCAAGGGCTCGATGGATTCTAGTTCCTCGGCCAGCTTCGCGGCCTGCGTCTCCAACTCATAGGCCTGCTGAAAATTCATCCAGAACTGCGGGGTCGTGTTGAAATAGCGCCCCAGGCGCAGCGCCGTATCCGGCGTGATTCCGACCTCTTCCTTGACGATCCGCTCGATACGGGTTCGCGGAAGACGAAGCTGCCTGGCCAGCGCGCCGGCGCTCATGTTCAGCGGAACCAGATATTCCTCCCGGAGGAATTCGCCGGGGTGGATGGGGCGAGCGAACTGCAAGGCCATTCTGCCCTCCTTGGCGGTTACCGAGGCATAAACGGGATCAGTGATAGTCGACGATTTCGACATCTTCGGCGCCTCTCTCGACCCATCTGAAGCAGATGCGCCATTGATCGTTGATGCGGATCGAATGCTGTCCAGTGCGATCCCCGGACAATTTTTCGAGACGGTTGCCAGGTGGAGAGCGAAGATCATCCAATTGGATCGCATTCGCGATAGCCCGCAAACGGCGCTCGGCACGCGTGACGAGATCAGCCGGAAATCCTTTGATTGCCCTGCCCGCGGCAACAGCTTCGACCGTCTTGCCCTTGTATGAAACGATCATCGCCGCTCCTGAAGCGCTGTATCATTTACCGATACAATGCCGGTCGTCAAGTACACCCGCCATTCAATACGACAGGAAAATAATCGCACAACGCCTCGCTTGACTCTCCCATTCCCCTCTGGAATCTATAGGAACATATCAGGAACAAAACCTCTTTCGCAGAGGCGGAACGGCCGTAACTCCTTGCGGCCGAAGGAGATTCCATGGCTGTCAGCGATGCTTGGCCGGCCCGGCCGGCGGACTCCCCCTCGGCGCGGGCGCTGTCCGCGGCGAATGACGCGGTGACAGGGTCCAGGAATCCAACCCTAATTCGGTTGCGGGACCAGATCGCCCGGATCGAGGGGCAACCGGTCGCCCGGCTGGAGCACGCCGACGAAACGGCGGCGGCGAAGACGGCATCCCGCCGCAGCGCGCTCAAACTCTACTCCCTCGGCTGCCAGGCGGCCGACGCGGCGCTCGGTGGCGGCTTTCCGGCCGCCGGCCTGACCGAAATCCATCTCGACGAGACGCGGAACGGCGGAACGCTGGCGGGTTTCGCCCTTGCCCTCGCGATGCGCTTCGGCGTCCGGCCGGACAAGCCGCTTTTGTGGATCGGCGACAGAATGGCGTTTTGCGAAGCCGGCCTGCCCTATTGGCCCGGCCTTGCGGGATTCGGCCTCGACCCGAGCGCGCTTTGCATCGTGCGAACCCGCCGGCTGGAGGACGCGGCCTGGGCCGGCGAGGAAGCCGCCGCCTCGTCGGCGCTGACGATGGCGATCCTGGAGGTGCGCGGCAATCCGGCGCGGCTCGGCCTCGACGGCACAAGGCGGCTGCATTTTCGCGCCCGCGAGGCCGGCCTGCCGTTCCTGCTTCTGCGCCAGAGCGCCCGCGCCGAAGCGACGGCGGCGCCGCTCAGGCTGCGCGTGCGGCCATCGCCGGCGGCTTTCGTGCCCGACCTCGCCGATCATCAAAAGCTCATCGGCCATCCGGTGTTCGCCGTCACGGTCGAAAAATCCCGCGATGGCAGGCTGCGGCATTTCAGTCTGGAGTGGAACCCCCATGAGCGACGTTTCGATCCGCTTCGCCCAGAGCGTGCAACCGCGTTTTCTCGCCCTCTCGCTGCCGCGCCTGTCGACCGACCGGATCCGGCGCGAGACGCTGGGACGCGCATGGCGCTGCAACGCGCGTCGTGAAGAGGATGCGGCCGCAACCTTGATGACGCCGCTGGCGCTCTACGAGACGACCGCCAATGCCAACCGGATCACTGCTGTCTGCGAGCGGGCCGAGGCCGACGGGCTGTCGCCGGGAGTCGGGCTGGCCGAGGCGCGGGCGCGGTTTCCGGGTCTGGACACCCTCCTCGCCGATCCGGCGGCCGACGCGCGGCTGCTGACAGTCCTTGCCGACTGGTGCGACCGCTACACGCCGCTCGTCGCGCTCGACCCGCCGCGCGGTCTCGTCCTCGACATTTCCGGCTGCGCCCATCTGTTCGGCGGCGAGAAAGCCCTGATCGACGACATTCTGGCCCGCCTGTTCCAGCAGGGTTTCGCGGCGGCCGCCGTGATCGCCAGCCATGCCGGCACGGCGCTCGCCCTGGTCGGTCACGACGCCTCCCGCATCGTTGCGGCGGGCGGGGAACAGGCCGCGATCGCACCGCTGCCCGTCGCCGCGCTGCGGCTCGAGGCGAGCCTCGCCGCCATGCTGCGGCGGCTCGGCCTCAAGACGGTCGGATCGCTCTCCTCGCTCCCTCGCGCCGGGCTGGCCCGCCGGTTTGGTGAGGACCTGCTCGCGCGCCTCGACGCGGCGGCGGGCCGGATCTTCCGGCCGATCAGTCCGCGCCGGCCGGTGCCCGAGCTTGCCGTCGAGCGCCGGCTGTTCGAGCCGATCAGCCGGGTCGAGGATGTCGAACGCGTCCTTTTCCTCCTTGCCGAACGGCTGAAGGACGATCTGGCGCGACGCGGCGTCGGCGCGCGGCGGCTGGAACTGTCGCTGTTCCGCATCGACGGACAGGTCAACCGGCTCGCCGTCGGCGCGTCGCGGCCGGTGCGCGAGCCGGGCCATGTGCAGCGCCTGTTTCGCGAGCGCATGAAGGGTCTCGGCGAGGAGTTCGACGCCGGCTACGGCTACGATCTCGTCAAGCTGGCGGTGTTCGAGGCCGCGCCGATGCCGGACGTGCAGACGGATCTCTCCGGCGTCGACGCGGCCGTCGACGCCTTCGGGAGCCTCATCGACCGGCTCGGCGCAAGGCTCGGCGAGGCCAGCGTCCTGCGGATCGAAGCCGCCGACAGCCATTGGCCGGAACGGGCCGAACGCTGGCAGCCAGTGAATGCCGGCGAGGCCCATGGTTGCGCGGCCCGGCAGGGGCTTGCACCGGTCGGCGCGCCCCGGCCGGTCCGGCTGCTCGCCCTGCCGGAGCCGATCGAGGCAAGCGTCGAGGTGCCGGACGGCGCGCCGCTGCAATTTCGCTGGCGACGGGCGCTGCATGTCGTGCGCCGCGCCGAGGGGCCGGAGCGGATCGGCGCCGAATGGTGGCGGGACGCGGGCGAGGCCGCGCGCGACTATTACCGCGTCGAGGATGCCGACGGCCGCCGCTTCTGGCTGTTTCGAGCCGGTTGGGCCGACCCGGCGGTCGATCCCGAATGGCAGCGGCCGGCCCCGCGTCCGGCCTGGTATCTGCACGGGATCTTCGCATGACACCCCCGCCATCCCCGCCCGCTTTCGCCGAACTCGGCGTCGCCAGCTGCTTTTCCTTCCTGCGCGGCGCCTCGCAGCCAGAGGAACTGGTCGTCACCGCCCGCCGGCTCGGCCTTACCGGCCTCGGCCTTGCCGACCGCAACACCGTCGCAGGCGTGGTGCGCGCCCATCAGGCGGCGCGAGAAGCCGGCCTTGCCTATGCGCCCGGCGCCCGGCTGGTCTTTCGCGACGCAACGCCCGACATTCTCGCCTATCCGCGCGACCGCGCCGGCTGGGGCCGGCTCTGTCGCCTGCTCAGCCTCGGCAACCTCAGAACCCGCAAGGGCGACTGCGTCCTTCATCTACCGGACTTGCTCGAATGGGGCGCGGGCCTCAACCTTGCCGTCATGGTCCCGGCAGGGCTTGGCCACGACGAGAAAAGCGGCTCGGACCTCGCCGAAGCTCGCCTCGCCAGCGCTCTCCAGGCGCTTGCGTCGGCCTTTCAGGGCGCCGTGCGTCTCGCCGCCGCGCCGGCCCATGATGGGCTCGACCAGCGCCGACTCGCCCGCGCCGCCCGCCTCGCCGAGCGCTGCGGCACGCCGCTGATGGCGACCAACGACGTCTTCCACCACGCGCCGGGCCGCCGCCGGCTGCAGGACGTGATGACCGCGATTCGCGAGCATGTGCTACTCGCCGAAGCCGGGCGCCTTTTGTCGTGCAACGCCGAGCGGCATTTGAAGGCCCCGGACGAGATCGCGCGGCTGTTTCGCGCCTATCCCTGGGCGGTCGAGACCGCCAACCACTTCCTCGCCGAACTCGATTTCGACCTGAAGTGTCTGCGCTACGAATATCCCGACGAGGCGCTGAAGCTGGCCCGCACCCCGGCGGAAGAACTGCGCTTTCTCGCCCATGACGGCGCCAGATGGCGCTATCCGCAAGGCGTTCCGGCGAGCGTCACCCGGCAGATCGACTACGAGCTTCAGATCATCGGCGAGCTGAAATACGAACCGTATTT
Organism: Aurantimonas marianensis; assembly: GCF_024195285.1. Taxonomy (GTDB): domain Bacteria; phylum Pseudomonadota; class Alphaproteobacteria; order Rhizobiales; family Rhizobiaceae; genus Aurantimonas; species Aurantimonas marianensis. The sequence continues at coordinate 73,835 of NZ_JALHBS010000016.1, read as the reverse complement.
CCTCACCGTCCACCACATTGTCGAATTCGCCCGGTCAAAGGGCATTTTGTGCCAGGGACGCGGCTCGGCGGCCAATTCGGTGGTGTGTTTCTGCATCGGCATCACCGAGGTCTCGCCCGAGCGCGCCGGACTGTTGTTCGAGCGGTTCATCTCGTCGGACCGACGCGAGCCGCCCGACATCGACATCGATTTCGAGCACGAGCGCCGCGAGGAGGTGATCCAGTACATCTACGACCATTACGGCCGCGACAACGCCGCCATCGCCGCCACCGTCATCACCTATCGCGCCCGCTCGGCCGCCCGCGCGGCCGGCAAGGCCTTCGGCCTGTCGGACGACGCGGTCGCGGCGCTGTCCGGCTCGGTCTGGGGCTACCACTCCTCCGATCTCGGGGAACGGGAAGCCGCGGCGGCCGGCCTGGCGGCCGAGGATCCGACCACGGCGAACGTCCTCCATTTCGCCGCCGAACTCGCCGGCTTCCCCCGGCATCTGTCCCAGCATGTCGGCGGCTTCGTCATTACCAAGGGCCGCATCGACGAAGTCGTGCCGATCCTCAACACCGGCATGGACGGGCGCACCATCGTCGAATGGGACAAGGACGACCTCGACGAGCTCGGCATCCTGAAGATCGACATTCTCGCCCTCGGCATGCTGTCGTGTCTGCGCCGCGGCTTCGGTCTGCTTGAAAGCCATTATGGCGTGACGCTCAGCCTCGCCGACCTGTCGCTGGCGGCGGACGACACGCCGACCTACCGGATGGCCCAGCGGGCCGACACGCTCGGCGTCTTCCAGATCGAGAGCCGGGCGCAGATGTCGATGCTGCCCAAGCTGAAGCCCGAATGCTTCTACGATCTCGTCATCGAGGCGGCGATCGTGCGGCCCGGCCCGATCCAGGGCGACATGGTCCACCCCTATCTGAGGCGCAAGATGGGTCTGGAGCCGGTCACCTACCCGAAGGAGGAATTGCGCAAGGTGCTCGGCCGCACCCTCGGCGTGCCGCTGTTCCAGGAACAGGCGATGCGGATCGCCATCGTCGCGGCTGGCTTCACGCCGAACGAGGCGGACAAATTGCGCCGCGCCATGGCGACGTTCCGCCGGGTCGGCACCATCCACACCTTTCAGAAGAAGCTGGTCGAAGGCATGGTCGCGCGTGGCTATGAGCGCGACTTCGCCGAGCGCTGCTTCAAGCAGATCGAGGGCTTCGGCGAATACGGCTTTCCCGAAAGCCACGCCGCTTCCTTCGCGCTGCTCGTCTATGCCTCCTGCTGGCTGAAATGCCACTACCCCGATGTTTTTGCCGCCGCGCTTTTGAACGCCCAGCCGATGGGCTTCTACGCCCCGGCGCAGATCGTCCGCGACGCCAGGGAGCACGGCGTCGAGATCCGCCCGGTGGACGTCAATCACTCCGCCTTCGACCAGACGCTGGAGACGGCCCCCTTCGACCCCGGCCGCATGAAGGCCCGGCACCAGGACATGCGGGACGCCATCCGGACCCGCCACGCCGTCCGTCTCGGCTTTCGCCAGGTCAAGGGGCTCGGCGCAGAGGAGATGGCCGCATTGGTCGCGGCGCGGGGGCCGGGCTACGATTCGATCCGCGATCTGTGGCTGCGTTCGGGGCTGAGGCGCGCGACGATCGAGCGGCTGGCCGACGCCGACGCCTTCGCCTCGCTCGGCCTCAGCCGCCGGGACGCGCTGTGGGCCTGCCGGGCGCTCGATCCGAACGGCGCGGCCGAGCGTCTGCCGCTGTTCGAGCGCGCTTCGGCCAAGGATCTGCAGGCCGAGCCCGACGCGCATCTGCCGCCGATGCCGGTCGGCGAGGAGGTGTTCAACGACTATCGTTTCCTGTCGCTTTCCCTGAAAGCGCATCCAGTGTCCTTCGTCCGCGCCGAACTGCGACAAAGGCGGGTGCTGGCCAACGAGACGCTGGAAACCCTGCGCTCGGGCAGCCGCGTCGCGGTCGCGGGGCTGGTCCTCATCCGCCAGCGACCGGGCTCGGCCAAGGGCGTGATCTTCATGACCATCGAGGACGAGACCGGCATCGCCAACATCATCGTCTGGCCGAAAATCTTCGAACGTTACCGTCCCCTCGTTCTCGGCGCGCGCTTCGTCAAGGTGACGGGACGAATGCAGTCCGATCGCGGCGTGATCCACATCGTCGCCGAGCGAATGGAGGATCTGACGTCGCTGCTGGTCCCGATCGCCAATGGCGAGGCTACCGCGATCGGAACCCTTTCTCCCGCCGATCACGTCAGGCATCCGCTACGCCCGTCGTCCCTTGATCGCGAGGCGGCTCCGATCGCGGCGAAAGCCAGAACAAACGTCCAGATCGCCGAACCGCTCGACTCGGCCCTCTGCCGGGCCGACGAGATCCGCCGGCCGGTCGACGAACAGCGCGGTCAGGCCAAGCTGCTGGCCCGCCACCACTCCATGCTGGCGGCAGCCGATCCGGCGCATCGTCCTCGCTCGGCCGATAGCGCGGTGCGCCAGGTGCTGCCGAAGGGACGGAATTTTCAGTGAGCGAACCGCGATGTCCACAAGCGCGCGATCGATCGCCGGTTCACCGATCAGGCTCTGGCCGAATCCGGCGACCCTGCTATCTTCGCCAATGCGCCGGCACAGTCGGCGGCGACGCCGAACGACAGGGGGACCCATGCCGGAATCGCGGCCGACCACAGGCCGACCGCAACGGACCGCAAAGCTTGCCGCGCCGAGTCGCATCGCGACGATGCGCGGATGGGCGCGTTCGGTCAGCCCAGGCTTCCTTCCGGTTCTCGCCGCAGGCTGCGCCGGCCCGCAATCGGCCTTCGATGGCGCCGGGACCGAGGCCGCCAGCGTCGAGACCCTGTTCTGGATCATGCTGGCCGGGGCTGTGGTCATCTGGCTGCTTGTCATCGGCCTTTCCGTCTATGCGACCAGGGCCAACCCGGCGGCTCACAGCGAAGCGACCGGCATCCGGTTGATCATCTGGGGTGGTGCGGTCGTCCCCACCATCGTCTTGGCCGCCCTGCTCGTCTGGGGCCTCGCCATGATGCCGGATCTCCGGCGCGAGGCCGACGGGCCGAAGATCGCGGTTTCCGGCGAGCGCTTCTGGTGGCGTATCGCCTACGGCATCGAAGGCGAACCGGGCGTCGCCAAGAGCCTTCCCGCCGGCGGCGTCGAAAGCGCCAACGAGCTCTGGCTGCCGGTCGGCCGACGCTCCGAAATCCTCCTCGGCAGCCCGGATGTGATCCATTCCTTCTGGGTGCCGGCCATCGCCGGCAAGACCGACGCCATCCCCGGCCGGGTCAACCGGCTGGTGCTCGAGCCGACCCGTGAGGGCGTCTATAACGGTGTCTGCGCCGAATTCTGCGGCGACGCTCACGCCCAGATGGGATTTCGCGTCGTGGTCGTTTCCGAGGCCGATTACGCCCGCTATGTCGAGATCCAGGCTCGGCCGGCCGCCGTCACCGAAGGCGAGGGCGCGGCGCGGTTCCTCGAACGCGGCTGCGGCGCCTGCCACACGGTGCGCGGCACGCCCGCCGACGGCGCGGTGGGACCGGATCTTACCCATATCGCCTCGCGGCGAACCATCGGCGCAGGGCTACTGGAGACGACGCCGGCGAATATCGCCGCCTTCATCCGCTCCCCCACCCACGTCAAACCGGGAGCCGAAATGCCCGCCTTCGCCATGCTGCCCGAGGCCGAAATCACCGCCATCGCCGACTGGCTGGGAGCGCTGCGATGAGCGAGACCGCTTTCGGCAAGCCCGGCGTAACCGGCGCCACCAATCAGGATCAGGAGGACGAGGCCGTCCGCCGGGCCCAGGAGGAGCGGCTGATCGAGGCCTGTAAGGCGCCGAAAGGCTGGCGCTACTGGTCGGCGGTGAACAATACCGAGGTCGGGGTCTGGTACACCGCCACCGCCTTCGCCTTCATGCTGTTCGCCGGCGTGCTCGGCCTGATGATCCGCGTGCAGCTCGCCGTTCCGGACAATGATTTCCTGTCGGCCAATTTCTACAATCAGGTCTATACGCTGCACGGCACGGTGATGATGTTCCTGTTCGCCGTGCCGATCTTCGAGGCGGTGGCGATCATCATCCTGCCGCAGATGCTCGGCGCGCGCGATCTGCCGTTTCCGCGCCTGTCGGCCTTCGGCTATTGGTGCTTTCTCATCGGCGGGGTGTTCGTCACCGGCTCGATCTTCTTCGGTTCCGCGCCGGCCAGCGGCTGGTTCATGTATCCGCCGCTGACAACCCAGGAGCGCTTCACGCCGGGCTATGGTCCCGACATCTGGCTGCTCGGCCTTTCCTTCATCGAGGTCGCCTCGATCGCCGCGGCGGTGGAGTTGATCGTCGGTACGCTGAAGTGCCGGCCGCCCGGCATGCGGCTCAATCTGATGCCGCTTTATGCCTGGTACGTGCTCGTCGTCGCCGGCATGATCCTGTTCGCGTTTCCGCCGCTGATCGCCGGCGACATCCTGTTCGAGCTGGAGCGGCTGTTCGGCTGGCCGTTCTTCGATCCCGAGCGCGGCGGCGACCCGATGCTGTGGCAGCACCTGTTCTGGATCTTCGGCCACCCGGAGGTCTACATCGTCTTCCTGCCGGCGATCGCGCTGCTGGCGATGATCGTTCCGACCTTCGCCCAGCGCCCGATCCTCGGCTATTCCTGGATCGTGCTGGCCGCCGTCGGCACCGGCTTCCTGTCGTTCGGCCTGTGGGTCCACCACATGTTCACAACCGGCCTGCCGGCGATCTCGCTCGGTTTCTTCTCGGCCGCCTCCGAGGCGGTGGCGATCCCGACCGGCGTCCAGATCTTCGTGTTTCTGGCGACGCTCCTGACCGGCCGGGTGATCTATCGCGTGCCGATGCTGTTCGTCTCCGGCGCGCTGGCGATCTTCGTGCTCGGCGGGCTCACCGGCGTCATGGTCGCGCTCGCGCCGTTCGACTGGCAGGCCCACGACACCTATTTCGTCGTCGGACATCTTCATTACGTCCTGATCGGCGGCATGGTGTTTCCGGTCGTTGCCGGCGTTTACTATTTCTGGCCGATGCTGGCGGGGCGAAAACTCTCCGACGGTCTCGGCAAGATCGCCTTCTGGCTGATGTTCGTCGGCTTCAACGTCGCCTTCCTGCCGATGCACTGGTCCGGCCTGATGGGCATGCCCCGCCGCATCTGGACCTATCCAGCCGATCTCGGGCTCGACATCCCCAATCTGATCTCCTCGGTCGGCGCCTTCATCTTCGCCGCCGGCTTCCTCGTCGTCGTCTTCGACGTCGTGCGGCCGAGCCGCCATCTGCCCCGCGCCGAGCGCAATGTCTGGAATGCCGGCACGCTGGAGTGGCTGGCCGAGACCGAGGACAAGGCCTGGGGCGTGCGTTCGATCCCGATCGTGAAAACCCGCTATCCGCTGTGGGAGCAGCCGGGTTTCATGGAAGACGTCGACATGGGGCGCTTCTACATGCCGGATGCCGAGGAAATGAAGCGCGAGACGATGGTGACCGGCGTTCTCGACGCAACGCCCGAGCAATGCCTGCGGGTTCCCGGTCCGACCTTCATGACCATGTGGGCGGCGATATTCCTCGGCGCCGTCTTCATCTTCGCGACTTTCCACTGGTGGCTGGCGACCATCGCCGCGATGGTGCTGGCGACCGCCGCGATCCTTACCTGGCTGTGGCGCGGCACCGCCATCATCCCGGAGAAACCGAACAAGGATGTCGGCCGCGGACTGACGCTGCCGCTTTACCTGTCGGGGCCGAAATCCGTCGGCTGGTGGGCGATGTTCATCACCATGGTTGGCGACGGCACGGCCTTCTTGTCGCTGGTCTTCGGCTATTTCTTCTTCTTCACGATCCAGGAGGAATTTCCGCCGGCCGGCGTCGAGGGGCCCGGGCTCGTCTGGCCGCTGGTCGCGCTGGTCTTCTTCGCGGGAGGATGGGTCGCCGCCCGCCTGGCGCTCAGAATCAACCGCGCCGGTTCGGTCGGCATGGCGCGGGCGCTGATGGGCGGCGGTGCCTTGCTGGCCCTTGCAGGCGGCGCCGCGCTGGTCTGGGCGCCTTACGCCACCGGACTCGATCCGGTCACCCATGTCTATCCAGCGACGGTCTGGGTGCTGGTCATCTGGACCGCGGCCCACGGCGCCGTCGGCGCGCTGATGCTCTTCTATTGCCTGGCGCGATCTTTCGCCGGCCGGCTGACGCCGATCTACGACATCGATATCGCCAATGTCGCCCTCTACTGGCACTTCCTGGCCGCGACGGCGTTGATTACCGTCCTGACCATCGCGCTTTTCCCGCTGGCGGTCTGAGGAGACAGGGATGCACACCGACGGACAGACCCGCGACAATCTCTGGACGCTGATCACCCCGCCGACGCTCTGGGCGTTGCACTTCCTCGTCTCCTATGTGCTGGCGGCCTATGAATGCACCCCGAATGACAGGATTTTCGAGACCATCGGCGGCGCCCGCGTCGCCATCGCCGGCGTCACGCTCGTCGCGCTGATTCTGATCGCGGCCGTCTTCCGGCGCGCATGGCGTGATTGGCGCGGGGGAGGCGGCAGCCGTTTTTATAACGACGAGGACACCGAAGCCGCGCGCGAGCGGTTTCTGGAATTCTCCACCGTGCTGCTGGCCGCGCTGTCCTTCGTCGCCGTGCTCTTTGTCGCCCTGCCGGTGCTGATCAACGCGGATTGCCGATGAGAACCGCCGCGCCCACGCTGGCCGGCCATGACCCGGCCACAACACCGGCGGCATCGCGTTGGTCCCCTATCACGCGGTTCTGGCCGCTGATCGCCGGCGTCCTCCTGCTGGCGCTATTGTGGTTCGGGCCGCTACCGCAGACCGCGCGCGGCTCTTTCGCCGCCCATATGGTGCTGCATATGGGCCTCGTCGCCCTCGCCGCGCCGGTTCTGGCGCTCGGCCTGGCGCGCGCCTTTCCTCGTCTGATCGCCGCATTCCCGCCGGCTCTGGCGATTTTCGCCTCACTGGTCGAGTTCGTTGCGATCTGGATCTGGCACGCACCGGTGCTGCATGATGCGGCGCGCGTGGATAGATCGGTTTTCGTCCTCGAACAGACTTCCTTCCTCGGCGCCGGGATCCTCCTCTGGTCCAGCGCGATCGGAGCGGCCAGCGCCGGCCGGCCGGCCGCGCGCGCAGCGGGCGTCGTCGCGCTTCTCGTCACCTCGATGCATATGACGCTGCTCGGCGCGCTGCTCCTGTTTGCGCCGCGTCCGCTCTATGCCTGCGCCGAACTCTGTTCGCCGGCCGCCGCATTGACCCCGCTCGCCGACCAGCAGCTCGGCGGTGTCCTGATGCTGCTCGTCGGCGGCGCGGCCTATCTCGGCGGGGGATTGGCGCTGCTCGCCTCGCTCTTGCGCGAGGACGCGCGCAGCGATGGGACGTGCTGATGCGGATCGATTTCATCCTCACCTGGAAGAAGCTTCTCCTGGCGGCGGCCGGTGGCGCCGCGCTCGCCTTCGCCTTCAGTCTCTCCGGCATGGTCTCCATAGCCGCCTCATCGGGCCATTTCGGGCCCGTCGGCTGGTTCCTGAACTGGACCATGCGCAATGCCGTCGCGCGCCAGTCCTTGTTAATTTCCGTTCCCGAGGAGATCGACCTCGACGACCCCGCCTTGGTTCAACGCGCGGCGGGACACTTCGCCACCGGCTGCGCCCCCTGCCACGGCGCCCCCGGCGTACCACAGTCGCCGGTTTCCCTAGCGATGACGCCGCATCCGCCGCGGCTCTCGGACCGCGTCGGGGACTGGGGAGACAGCGAACTGTTCTGGATCGTCAAACACGGCCTCAAATATACAGGCATGCCGTCCTGGCCGACCCAAGAGCGGGACGACGAGGTCTGGGCCCAGGTCGCCTTCCTGCGGGCGCTGCCCAACATGACGGCCGAGCGCTATGCCGAACTTGCGCTCGGCGGAAACCGCGGCGACAAACCACTGGAAGCCGGTGGCGAGACACTGGCCGGGCTGGACGGCATCTTCGAGAACGCGCTGGCCGATTGCGTCCGGTGTCACGGACGCGATGGCCTCGGCCAGGGCGCCAAGGATGCCGCCGGCGCCTTCCCGGTCATCGCCGGGCAGCCGGAGGCCTATCTTCTTGAGACGCTGAGGGCCTATTCGGAAGGTTTCCGCCATTCCGGCCTGATGCAGCCGCCGGCCAAGCGTTATGACGAGGCAACGCTGACCGCGCTCGCAAAATGGTATGCCGGCCAGCCGGTGACGCGCGATTCCCGTGAGCCGAGCGAGAGCCCGGCCCCGGCCGGTCAGATCTCCGAGGCCGAAGCGGAACCGACAGTCGCGATGGCCGACGGCATTCCGGCGCAGATCTTTCCGCCCGACACACGCAGCGGAAATGCCGTCGTCTCTACTGCGGCAGCAGGCGGCTTGCCCGAAAACCCCGAGGCGATGCGCGATCTCGGACGAAAGATCGCCCAGGAAGGCCTTCCGGCCCGCAAGATCCCCTCCTGCGAGAGCTGCCACGGCGCCGAGGGCCGCGCCAAGAACCCGCATTATCCCTATCTCGGCGGTCAGCCGGAATGGTACGCGCGGACGCATCTGGAACTGTGGAAGGAAGGCACGCGCGGTGGTACGCGCTTCTCTCACCTGATGACGCCGATCGCGAAAAACATGAACGAGGCGCAGATCGCGGCGGTCGCCGCATGGTATGCGGCCCAGCCAGTCGGCCGTTGAGTGAACGGCCACCACGTGAACGAGAAACGAAAGAGCCTTCATGGATAGCAACGCCGACGCGCAGTCGTGGGAAATAGCGATGGCGCCGGGACTGGACGTGATCGAGGCGATGGCGATCAAGGCCTATGCCGAGCTTCCTGACGAGTTCCGGGCGCTCTCCGGCGAGATTCGTTTCCACGTCGCGGACTTTCCCGACGACGATGTGATCCGCGAAATGGAGCTGCAAAGCCCTTTCGACATTCTCGGCCTGTTCGAGGGCCGCGCGATCGGCGACATCGACAGCCCGGTCACCGGCGAGATGCCGAACCGCATTCTCCTCTACCGCCGGCCGATCCTGGATTATTGGGCCGAGCACGAGGAGACGCTGGGCACCCTCGTCTCACATGTGCTGATCCACGAGATCGGCCATCATTTCGGCCTGTCGGACGATGACATGGAAGCGTTGGAGGCAAGCGTGGCCTGACCCGCCCGTCATCGCCTCGTCCTGGACATCGCCCGGCTTTGCCGCCAGCGCAGGAGCGCCAGCCCAGCCAGGCTTGCGAGGACGACCGTCAGGGTGAGCGGAAAGGCCATCGCCACGACGACGAGGATGGCGATCGTGACAAAGGCGGCAAGGCCGACCAGGGCGCAGCCGATTCCGTAACCAATGGCGGATTCGAGCGACCTTCGCATCTCGGGACCGGATCGCTTCATCCGCCGGACTACTCCTGAAACCCCGCGACGGCGCCTACTGCTCGCCGAGCTTCAGCGCCGGGTCGTATTTTTCGCCTGCGACGGTCTTCACCACCGCCTGGCCGCAGCGCATCGTGCCCATCGCCGCGTCATAGGCGTAGGTCGGGGACCCATGCAGCTCCCAACCCCTGGACAGCGCCAGCGACACCTTGTGGCAGAAGGCGGAATCATCCGACCCTGACAGGAAACGGTAGAGCTTCATCGCGCCGTCTCCCGGTCGGCGATCGCGTCGCGCATCGCCAGCAGCTTTTGCGACTGCTTGAGATGCAGCCGCTCGACCATGCGTCCCTCGATCTGCAACACGCCCTTGTCGGAATTGTCCGGCTTGGCGAAGGTCTCGACGATCCGCTCGGCCCAGGCGATGGCCGCCGGGTCAGGCGAGTAAGCAGCGTTCGCGCCCGCGATTTGCGACGGATGAATCAGCGTCTTGCCATCGAATCCCAGCCGTCGGCCCGACGCGCATTCGGCCGCAAAGCCCTCCTGATCGCGGAAATTGGCATAGGGGCCGTCAAGCACCGCCATTCCATAGGCTTTCGCCGCCACCATGATCTGCATGATCCAGGGCATCAATTCGGCCCGGTCGGCGCCGGGATCGATGCCGGTCGACAGGGCGATGTCATAGGGGCCGACCATCAGGGCCGTCACCCGCATGTCGCGTCCGGCGGCAGCCAGCTTGCCGACATCGAGGATGCCGAGGGGCGTCTCGATCATCGCCCAGAGCTTCACGCTGTCCGGCGCGCCCGCCTCCGTCAGTGTCTCGGCGGCCTGGCGAAGCGTCTCCACCGTCTCGACCTTGGGGAGCAGGACGGCGTCGACGCCGGCTTTCGCCGCCATCCGCAGGTCGTCAAGTCCCCAGGGCGTGTCGAGCGTGTTGATCCGGACGATCCGCTCGCCGGCGAAACCGTCGGAGCGCAGATGCGTCGCCAGTCTCTCGCGGGCGTCCTCCTTCTCGCGCGGACCGGCGGAGTCCTCCAGATCGTAGATCAGCGCGTCGGCGGCAAGGCTTACGGATTTTTCCAGCGCGCGCGCATTGGCGGCGGGCACGAAGAGCAGCGAGCGGCGGGGGCGGAATGGTTTGGTCATGGCGAACCTCATCGCCGATTCAGACGAAACAGGCAATCGCCGACACGCAAAACTCTCCGGAGTTTGCGCGCCCGAGCCGAAATGCTATCCACCAAGCAAGGAACCATTGGAAACGTGAAGGACGACGGCGATGCAGAAATTCGACAAACTGACCGGGGTCGCCGCGCCCTTGCCGATCGTCAATGTCGACACCGACATGATCATTCCGAAGGACTATCTGAAGACGATCCTGCGCACCGGCCTCGGCACGGGCCTGTTCGCCGAGTTGCGTTACAATGAGGACGGTTCGGAGAACCCGGATTTCGTCCTCAACAAGCCGGCTTACCGGAACGCCGAAATCCTCGTCGCGGGCGATAATTTCGGCTGCGGCTCGTCGCGCGAGCACGCGCCCTGGGCGCTGCTCGATTTCGGCATCCGCTGCGTGATTTCCACGTCCTTCGCCGACATCTTCTACAACAACTGCTTCAAGAACGGCATCCTGCCGATCCGCGTCACGCCGGAGCAGCTCGACCTGCTCATGGACGACGCCGAGCGCGGCGCCAACGCGCGCCTCACGGTCGATCTGGAGAGCCAGACGATCGCCGGGCCGGATGGTGGGCAGATCTCCTTCGAGATCGATCCGTTCCGCAAGCATTGCCTCCTCAACGGTCTCGACGATATCGGCCTGACCATGGAGAAGGCGGGCTCGATCGCCGGCTACGAGGCCGCTTTGGCCGAACGGCGTCCCTGGGCGTGATACGGGGCCAGGATGGATCGCCAGTCGCCTTGCGATGATAGACCGCCGCGCCGCCTGATTTCGACGGGCTCTCCGTTCGAGCGGCAGGCCGGCTATTCCCGCGCGGTCGCGGTCGGCGACTGGTGCTTCGTTGCCGGAACGACGGGCTACGACTATGCTTCGATGGACATGCCCGACAGCGCCGCCGAGCAGACGGAAAACGCGCTGCTGACCATCGACGCGGCCTTGCGCGAGGCGGGTTTCGCCTTCGCCGACATCGTGCGCGTCAACTATATCGTCACCGACGCCGCACTCGCCTCCGAAGTCTTCGCCGTGACCGGCCGCTGGCTCGCGGACATCCGCCCGGCCGCTACCATGATCGTCGCCGGGCTGATCCGGCCGGAGATGAAAATCGAGATAGAGGCCACCGCCTTTCGCGGTTGATCAGGGCCGGTCAATCTACCCCTCGATTTCCATCTCCGGATGGAAGGCGTGGGCAACGAAGGCAAAGGTGATGTCGTGGACCGCGGGCTCGCCGTCCGGTCCGGTGACGCTGACGGTGCCGACTTCGCGGCCTTTGCCGATATCGCGCGTATCCAGTGCCGAGGCCTGCCCCTTCTCCCAGCTCAAGCGATAGCCGCCACGCTCGAGGCTCCCGCCTTTGCGCAACTTCGCCAAGGAGACGATGGAGACCGGCTCGTTGGTTTTCGCCGCGCGCACGACGACCACCCGCGCCATCGGCTCGATCCCCTCCGGCATCTCGCCGCGATAGAGGAACGGCGTCGCCGAGCCGTCATAGGAGACATAGGGGTTCTGGCCATAGGGCCGGCTCATGTTCTTCGGCGGCGCCAGCACCTTGGCGCCCGGATGGCGCTTGGCGAAGGCCTGCCAGGAGACGAGGCCCGACGGAATGACGTCGAGCGTCTTGCCGGTCAGGGCACCCGCGATCCCCGTGCCGGTGAATTGCTGCCACCAGCTTTCCGTCTGCCGGTCGTACATGACGAGATCGGAATGGCGCAGCTTGCCGGTGGTGCCGAAATCGAGGATTTTTCCGTCGCGCTCACGCTCGAAGACGATCGCCGCGTTGCAGAGCGGGCAATAGGTGACGGCGACCGGAACGCCGGCGACCGTATCGTTGACGATCTCATGAAACATCAGGATGCTCAAGGGATAGGCACGGGTCTCGCCGCCGACGGTCAGCTGGATCACCGGCTCGCGCGGCTGGAGATTATCCGCCTCGGCAGCCGTCACGAAGCGCGGATCGTCGATCGCCGGGATGCCGTCCTTCGGCGGACCGCCCGAAATGATCTCGGTGAGATCGACCGATTGCTTGGAGAAATCCGTCCGCCACCCCTCGGCGGCCCAGCGCGCCGGGTTCGCGCCGGCCAGTCCAGTCATCATCAGAAGCGTCATCGCCGTGGCGAATGCGCCCCACCGCAATCCTAGGTGCATCGTTTCCTCCCGATCCCGCATCGCCGTCGCGTTCCGGTCGCGATTGTGCGCGCCGGCCGCGCGCCAAGCGAGTCACGCTTTGACGATTCGGCGTGATCGCGGCGGGATTTCGGCGGGGCCAAACGGATCGATCGCGGCGTTCCCGCGTTCCGCAGGCGATTGACGCAGCCGGCGGACGCGTTGCCGAACGAGCCCAGGAGCGCCCTCATGTGGAACTGGCTGTCGCAAAACACCGACGTGCTGAGCCTTGCGGTCAGCATGGCCATGCTGGTCGTCTGGATCGTCTATCTGCAACTTCTGCTGAACGGCTACCGCCGCCAGCGCCGTTCCTCCATCCTGATCAGCCGCGGCGCCGGACACGGCATCCGGTCACGCTGCCTCATCACCAGCATGAGCGCCGAGCCGCTTTACGTTACAAGCATCATCGCGACGCTGGAGACCGAGGCCAAGTCCTACGAATATGCCCTCACCGACCTGCGCGATCTCCCGGAGGATCTGGGCGCCGACCCACGCTCATCGATGCGCCAGGGGAGTCTATCCGCCGGCGAGTATCTCGACATCGGCCATTTCGACGAGTTCGTCTCCCAATTGGTCGAAACGGACCCCGACCGCGCGCGGCTGCACAACTGGACCGATGCCGTCAACGCCATCGAACTGACAGTGCTCGCTCTCTACGGATCCGACCGGCTTCCCGTCGGGGCGTCGCGGCGCTTCTCCTTCGTGCGGGCCGAGGCTGGCGGCATGCGGATCAGCCCGGATACGCTCTGGACCCGGCAGCTTCACTCGCGACGCCAGCGCAAACAGCTCGTGCGCAAGCTCGCGTCGCACTTGTGAGGCTGCGTCCCGCCGATCGAGAGACCGGCTGCGCAATATCTCGGACGACGGCCTGCTTTACATTCGCTCATTCGCATGTATGAATTCGTCCGCCTTATGGGAGGAAAAACCAATGTTAAAAAGAATAATTACGACCGCCGTTGCCGCGATCTTCTTGGCCGGAACGGCATTCGCGCAGGAAGATGAAAGCGGCGACAAGGATTACCGCACCTTCACCGCAGGAGGGGAGGTCGAATATAGCGCGATCGAGGATTCCTACACGGCTGATCTGGTCATGTATCTCGCCGGAAACCAGTTCATGGTCATGGAAGAGCTGATCAAGGATTTCCAGTCGAAGCATCCGAACATCGCGAAAGTGTATGTAGAGACCATCCCGCCGGGGCAGATTATCAACCAGCAAATCCTGAAACAGGGTCAGATCAAGGGCAAGGACACGGCGCAGAACCCTGATCTTTACGCAAGCGTGAACCTCGGGCACTTGCAGAAGCTGAAGGCCGCCGGTGTGATGGACACCTATATGGTCTATACGCACAATCGGCTGTCCCTGATGGTTGCCGAAGGCAATCCCAAGGACATCAAGGGCGCCGAGGACCTGGCGCGAGACGATCTGGTGCAGTCCCATCCCAATCCGCAGACCGAGGGCATCTTCCGTTTCTACGGATCGCGGATGCTCAAGGACATGGGCATCTACGAAAAGGTCACCGGAAACGCCGACTGCAAGGGCTGTTGGGCCGTGGAAGGCAAGACCTGGTTCACCGAGCGGCACCATCGCGAGACGCCCGACCGCATCGAGGCCGGCGAGGCGGATGTCGGCATCGTCTGGGAAACCGAAGTGCGCCACGCCAAGGCCGAGGGCCGCAAGATCGACGGCGTCGAGATCCCGGCGCCGCAGAACCAGCAGGACAACGTCGCCTATGCCATCGGCACGCTGACCACGGCCCGCAATCCCGACAATGCCGAGACATTCCTCGATTATCTGCGCTCCGACGAGGCGCAGGCAATTTATGAAAGCTACGGCTTCGTGCGCGCCAGCGCGGACGAATTGACGTCGAAGCCGATCCCGGAGGGCTGAGCCGGGCCTTCGCTCCGGTATCACCCGCAACCGTCAGGGCCGCTTCGCGCCAAGCGAGACGGCCCGGTCCGCTATCCAGGCACGACATGTCGCGCGGCTTTGCCGGCGGCTACGAATGGTGCCGGCCGCGGCCGGTTCTTCACGCGCCGCGTGGGGTGAGTTCCCGGACGGACGTGACCCATCCGGGCTACGCCGCCACGTGCGCCTGCGGCCAGGCGGTGGCGCGGAGCTGGCGTGCGATATCGTCCCACCCGGCAGCTTCCGCGGGTAGCGCCGAGTTCCGGGCCTCCGGCAACGCCGCCGAAAGGACGTCCAGCAATATCTTCTGCTCGAGCGCCCTGGCGTCCCTGACCAGGCAGTAGATCATGACGTGAAACTGCAGCTTGCCGATCTCCGATGTCGCCACCGCCACCTCAAAGCCGGGCCCCGCGATATCGGCGCCGGCTTTGCCAGCGGCCAGGCGATGGAAACGCGTTGCCCGTTCGAGGTCGTCGCCAACCGCCGCCCCGGCCGCTGCCTCGATCAGCGCCATCGTTTCCCGCACCGGTCTTGCCATCTCCAGCGTCAAGGTAAAGCGATGCGGCGCGAAGTGGCGCGGCTGCGGCTCGACCCTGACCGGCCCGGTCAGCAGGATCGAGTTCGGCAGCATCACCGTCCGACCGGTGCCGGCATGGCCGAGATGATGCGGTGGCAGCTCCATGATCGTCGTGGAGAACAGCCCATGGTCGATCACTTCACCATGGATGCCGCTCATCTCGATACGATCGCCGACCTTGAAGAGATGGCCGCTGAAGCGCAGCACCGAGCCCGCGATGCACATGATCAGCTCCTTGGTCGCCACCACCAGAGCCACCATCACCGCCGCCAGCGAGAAGACGATGTTCTGGATCTCGCTCAGCCAGATTCCGAGGAGAGCGATTGCCAGAACCGCGTTGCAGACGGCGCGAATGGTGAAGCGGCGTTGGCGTTTGACGATCGGATCGGCCCTGCGGGTGGCGAGCCACTCGCCCAACCAGCGAAGAACGAGGACGCCGAACAGGATGGCGAGGCTGATCGTCAAGTTGTCGGCGACTCGGGAACTGACGAATGGCATGGCTTTCTCCGCCGGCAGGACAACACGGCGGCGGCCGGCAAACCGGCCAGTCGCGGGCGGCTTTCGCCGTGGCTGCATGGCCGATCTATCGCTCCCGAAGCGTTAACCAGGGGTTGAAACATTATGTCGAAATCGAGGTATTTCAGTCGAGCGCGCCACCATCAGCTGTCGCGAGGCGAGGGCAGCGCGCGCCTTCCGGATGGGCCAACCGGCCTTGCGGCGCGCGGCTCTCGCGGGTAGCAGAGGCGACAAATCTTGGTAAGGAAGGATTTCGATGACCACCAAGCTTCTGCTGCTTCCCGGCGACGGCATCGGCCCCGAGACGATGGCGGAGGTCGAAAAGCTGGTCGCCTTGTTGAACGAGGCGAGCGACGCCGGCTTCGAGATGGAAACCGCGCTCGTCGGCGGTTCGGCCTATGACGACTGCGGCAAGCCGGTGTCGGATGCGACGATGGATCTGGCGATGCAGGCCGACGCGATCCTGTTCGGCGCGGTAGGCGGAGCGAAATGGGACGGCGTTGCCTACGAGCTGCGGCCGGAGGCCGGATTGTTGCGTCTGCGCAAGGACATGGAGCTGTTCGCCAATCTGCGCCCGGCGATCTGCTATCCGGCGCTGGCGGGCTCCTCGTCGCTGAAGCGCGAGGTGATCGAAGGGCTCGACATTTTGATCGTGCGCGAGCTTACCGGCGGCGTCTATTTCGGCGAGCCGAAGGAAATCATCGATCTCGGCAATGGCCAGAAACGCGCCGTCGACACGCAGGTCTACGAGACCTATGAAATCGAGCGCATCGCCCGCGCAGCCTTCGACCTCGCCCGGGCCCGCCGCGGCAAGGTGACGTCGATGGAAAAGCGCAACGTCATGAAGTCCGGCCTCTACTGGACCGAGGTGGTGACGCGCATCCACCGGGACGAATATGCCGACATGCAACTCGAACACATGCTGGCCGATTCCGGCGGGATGCAGCTGGTGCGCGCACCGAAGCAGTTCGACGTCATCGTCACCGACAATCTGTTCGGCGACATGCTGTCGGACATCGCGGCGATGCTGACCGGCTCGCTCGGCATGCTACCCTCGGCCTCGCTCGGCGCCGTCGATGCCAAGACCGGCAAGCGGCGCGCGCTGTACGAGCCGGTGCATGGCTCGGCACCCGATATCGCCGGCCAGGGCATCGCCAACCCGCTGGCGATGATCGCCTCCCTGGCAATGTGCCTGCGCTATTCCTTCGCGATGACCGCCGAGGCCGAGGCGCTGGAGTCCGCGATCGCCGAGGGACTCGACGCGGGCATCCGCACCGTCGACATCATGCGCGACGGTTGCCGCCAGGTCGGCACGGCCGGGATGGGCGACGCGGTGCGCGACAGTTTCCGGACGAAGCTCACGGCCTGACCTCTCGCCCCCTTGCGGTCTGCTGAAGATCAGCCCTCATGCAACCACCTGACGCGACCATGCATTATACTCGCAGTCATTATCATTTGCAGGAGAGCAACGATGATCAGGAGCATCCTCAAGGCCGTCTTCGTCGGCTGGGTCGCCAAGAAGTTCCTCGGCCGCGACAGCGAGCCCAAGCGCGGCCCTCGGCGGGTCTAGAAGGGCAAACCAAGTAATGCGAATGGCCGGCTCCATGGGAGACCGGCCTTTTTCGCGACCGCGCCCGTCACCCGACGAATGCGATAAATCGTCCGGCGACGATCGCCGCCATCCAGATCGTCATGGACAGCGCGGCCGATATCCTGATCGATCCGGACAGGTGCCCCTCGTCGACAACGCGCTGCCAATGGCCGGTGGCGTGAACGAAACCGGCGTGCAGGGTACCAATGCCCACCAACCCGATCTTTGTCAGAAAGGCGGGGTTGGCGGCATAATCGAGTGGCTGGACCATAAACAGCAACGCGCCAGTCATGACCGCGGCGGCAAGGCCGGCGGCCGCGAGTTTGGGAAGCACCACGGCGAGCGGCTGGACCGGCGCGATGCGGAACGCACCCAGCAGCCTTAGGTCGAGCGCCATGATCGCGCCAAACAGCGTCGCGAGCGAGAGAATATGAGCGGCGTTGACGAGCGGATAAACCACGCGCGAGGCTTTCAACGCGGTGGCGACCGGCGAGGCCGCCACGGCGACGAGGAACTCATCGATCACCGATCGCGCTCCGGCAACGGATGGTCAGGCCGACGGTTCGAGGCTTTTCTCGCGGCGGGGATAGACATCATAGGTCGTCCCGTTCACCGTGACGGTTTCGGCCTTGAAGACGCGTTCGTTGGGATCGCGCGACCGATGACCGGTAAAGGCGGCCTGGTCGCCGACGGCGGCGACACCCTCGACGAATCCGGATCGCTGCGTGGCCGCGGGCGGGGCGCGGTCGACTTCCCAGACGCCCTCTTCGTTCTCCACCACGAGATGAGCATGCGGGTTGCCGAGGGACATCGCGACAATGGTTCCTCGCAACCGGCTTTCCTGCTCTTCGGTCCAGGCCCAGCCATGATGGGCTGATGCGGCGACCGGGGCGGCGATCAAGACGGCGGCCACCAGGACCGCGCGCGCTCGGGTTGGGTTCTTGCTGGCCATTTCGTATTCCTTCTCGAGAGTCGGGCTGGGACAGGAACGCAGCGAAGAAGGTTTTGTTGATCGGGACATGATCTTCCCTGCCCGAACCGCCATCAATCCCGCGTGATTGACAAGCGACGCGTCTCCGCGCATATCGCAGCCTATGTCCGCACGCTCCACGATCAAAACGTCGATTATCTGACGCCGTCTGCCCCGCTTGTCTCCCCCGGGGCGGTAGACGAGCGTGCAATGGTCGGACGGGGAGAGCGAAGGGTTGTATCCCATGGGTTACAAGGTTGCCATCGTCGGCGCCACCGGCAATGTCGGGCGCGAAATGCTCAGCATCCTCGCCGAGCGGGGCTTTCCGGCGGACGAGGTCGTGGCGCTCGCCTCGCGCCGCAGCCCGGGCACCGAGGTCTCCTTCGGCGACAAGACGCTGAAGGTGAAGCCGCTCGACCAGCATGATTTCGCGGGAACCGACATCTGCCTGATGTCGGCCGGGGGCGACATCTCCAAGGAGTGGTCGCCGAAGATCGCGGCCAAGGGCTGCGTCGTCATCGATAATTCCTCGGCCTTCCGCTACGATCCCGACGTGCCGCTGATCGTTCCGGAAGTGAATGCCGACGCCGTGACGGGCTTCACCAGGAAGAACATCATCGCCAATCCGAACTGCTCCACCGCGCAGCTTGTCGTCGCGCTGAAGCCGCTGCACGACCACGCCAGGATCAAGCGTATCGTCGTTTCCACCTACCAGTCGGTCTCCGGCGCGGGAAAGGACGGCATGGACGAGCTGTTCACCCAGAGCCGGGCGGTCTTCGTCGCCGACGAGATCGAACGGAAGAAGTTCACCAAGCGCATCGCCTTCAATGTCATTCCGCATATCGACGTCTTCATGGAGGACGGTTCCACCAAGGAAGAGTGGAAAGTGATGGTCGAGACGAAGAAGATGCTCGATCCCAAGATCAAGGTCACCTGTACGGCGGTGCGCGTGCCGGTCTTCATCGGCCATTCGGAGGCCGTCAACATCGAGTTCGAGAACCCGATTACCGCCGACGAGGCGCGCGACATCCTGCGCGAGGCGCCGGGCTGCTTGGTGATCGACAAGCGCGAGGACGGCGGTTACATCACGCCGTATGAATCGGCTGGCGAGGACGCCACCTACATTTCCCGCATCCGCGAGGACCAGACCCTGGAGAACGGGCTGAACATCTGGATCGTCTCCGACAATTTGCGCAAGGGCGCGGCGCTCAACACCGTTCAGATCGCCGAACTGCTGATCAATCGCGGCCTTCTGGAAAAACAGCGGGCTGCCTGAGCAGCCCCGATCAAAGGACGGCCGGCGTCGCCTTGCGGGGCCGGCCTTTCTTTCGCGCGCGACCAGCGCCACGCACGGCCCATCTGTTACCTGTGGGTAACGCTGCAATGGAATTGCGGCAGCGGTCCGGTCGGCCGTATTTCAGTCATCTGTAGCCGTTAACGCCGACCGCGAATGGACACGAAGCGGGCCGTGAAGGCCCCGAAGTCAACAGTGGATATCGTTCATGAAAAAGCTCGCCCTCGCCCTTGCGCTGACCACCGCCGTCGCCGGTTGCACGACCGACCCTTACACGGGTGAAGCCAAGCTCTCCAATACCGTGGGCGGTGCCGGCATCGGCGCCGGTGTCGGCGCGCTCGGCGGCTATCTGGTTGGCGAGGCCACCGGCGTCGATTCGGGCCGTGCCGCGCTGATCGGCGCCGGCGTCGGGGTGCTGGCGGGCGGTAGCGTCGGCGCCTACATGGATTCGCAGGAAGACAAGTTGCGCCAGCAGCTCCAGGGTACCGGCGTCTCGGTCACCCGGGCCGGCGACCGCATCATCCTCAACATGCCGTCGAACATCACCTTCCCGACTGACCAGGCGTCGATCCTGCCGGCTTTCTATCCGACGCTCAGTTCGGTCGCGCTGGTTCTCAAGGAGTTCGACAAGTCGATTGTCGACGTCTACGGCCACACCGACAGCCAGGGCTCGGACGGCTACAATCTGCAGCTGTCGCAGCAGCGCGCCAGCTCGGTCAGCCAGTTCCTGGCGAGCCAGGGCGTCAATCCGCGCCGGCTCAACACCCAGGGCTTCGGCGAAAGCCAGCCGATCGCTTCCAACGCTTCCGAACAGGGCCGCGCCCAGAACCGCCGCGTCGAAATCTCGATCTCGCCGCTCACCAACGGCTGACGCGCAGTCCCTGCCAATCAAAGAAAGGCCGCGCTTCATCAAAGCGCGGCCTTTCGCATGCCCGCCTTCAGGTGAGGATCGGACCGATCAATCGCTCCGGCACTTACCGCAGATTGCGCCCGACCGCGCCGCCGGCGACGGCACCCGCGACGCCGCCGACCACGGCTCCGCCAGTACCAGCGACAGCGTCGCCCAGAACCGCCCCGCCAACACCACCGACGACGGCGCCGCCGACCGTCTTCTGCGTCGTGGTACAGGCCGAAACGCTCATGGTCGCCGCGATGAGCGCGGTCATGGTGGCAAGTCTGATCGTCATCGAAATAGCCTTTCGCTGTGCCGCCGCTCGCGGCGGACGGATGTCCTTCCAACACAGAACTGGAACCGTGACGAGGGAAGGCAAGATCGGGACTTCGCCGCCCGCGATACGCCATCGCGATGTCCTCGGCATCCGGCGTCAGGAAGGCCTCGACCGGCGAGCCGAAGCCTGTCAGGTTAGCGGAGGCGATGGCCTTCATGCCTGAATCCCGCCTCCCTCCGTCAGATCGGCGCCATGCCGCGCCGCGCCAGCAAGGCCATGCCGACAGAGGCCTCGGCGTCGGGCGCTTTCTCGACGGGACAGCCGAGGGTCCGGCGCCGGATCGCTGTCCATGCCTCATTTCGCGCGCCGCCCCCTGCGGTCAGAACCCGCTTCGGCGCCGGCGCCCCGAGCGCGGCAAGGGCGGCGTAGCCCTCGCCCTCGATCCGGGCGATCGCCTCCAGCATGCCTTGCAGAAACACCGTGTCGTCGTCGGGACGCGGCTCGAGCCGTGGGGCCAGCGCGGGATCGTTGATCGGGAAGCGTTCTCCGGCTCGTGCCAACGGATAATAATCGAACCCGGTCGGCCGGTTCGGATCGATCCGCCGGGACAGTTCCGCGATCGTGTCGGCCGAGAAGTGGTGCAGCAGCGCGCCGCCGCCGCTGTTCGACGCGCCGCCCGCCAGCCACCGATCGCCCAGCCGGTGGCTGTAGATGCCGCGCGCCGCGTCATCTACCCGAACATCCGATAACAGCTTGACCGCCAGCGTGGTGCCGAGCGACGTCACCGCCTCGCCGACCTCCGTCACGCCCGACGCGAGAAACGCGGCAACGCTGTCGGTGGTGCCGGCGAGAAGCTTCAGCTCGCGCGAGAAGCCGAACCGCCTTGCCATCGATGCCGTTACCGATCCGGCAACCGCGCCGACACGCAACACATCCGGAAGAAGCTCCATTCGCGTGCCGCAGGCCGCGAACCAGTCCGGCCATATGTCGCGTTCGAGGTCGTAGCCCAATTTCAGGACATTGTTCTCGTCGGATAGTCCCGGTCGCCCGGTCAGCCGCGCCAGAATGAAATCGGCCTGATGACAAAGATGGCGCGCCCGCCGACCCGGGTCGCAACTCTGCAACCGCAACATGCGGGCAAGGGCCGAGCCGCTTCCGCGGGCGATCGAACCTGGCGGCGCGACGCCAGCGATCCGCGCGGCCTCGTCGTCGTAACCGGACGAATCGTACATCAAGGCCGGCGTGACCGGCCGCACGTCGCCGTCCACCAGAACCATCGTGCCGGAAGTGCCGTCGACCGCGGCCGAGCGGACCGACGCCATCGAACGGCCCTTCTCCGCAAGCGCCTTTGCCTGGGCATCGAGGCAGGCGGAGACCGCATCCCACCAGCTTTCGGCGGAAACGTCGTCCCCTGCTGACAGGTGCATCGGTTCGCGGGCGGTCGAGACCAGGTGTCCGTCGCCGCCGACGACAGCGCTACGAACGCCGGAGGTGCCGATGTCGAGGCCGAGATAAAGCGGGTTCATGCCGCGTCGCCTCCCCCCTGGAGAGCCTGCCAGGAAATCAGGAACGAGCGTCATCGTCCCCCCATTGCAGCATCCCGATCGTGTAATCGGGCAGCGGCGCCCCGTCCTCGCTCGCGAGCTTATCGATTTGCGCATCGAGATCGCCGCCACGCTTGTCGGCAAGCGATTGCGCATGCAGACCGTCGCGAACGAAAAGCGTTTGCCAGCCGGCGGCGCTGGCGCCCGCCACGTCATGTTGCAGCGAATCCCCGACCATGAGAATGCGGTCTGGCCTCGGAGTGCCCAACGCCTCGGCCGTCGCCTCGAAGACCCGGCCATGCGGCTTGCCGTACCAGACGACCCGCCCACCGGCCGCCTCGTAGCGTTCCGCCAGCGCCCCCGGCGCCACCACCAGCCTGCCGCCCGGTCGCGGCGAGGCGCGATCGGGGTTGGCGCAAAGCACCGGCACCCGGCGGGCCAGCGCTTCGTCGACAAGCACCTGATAGGACGACAGTTCGGCATCGTCCGGCAGGCCCATGATCAGGATCGCGTCGGCCGAGGGTAGCGTGTCGGCGAGCGCAATCCCGTCGAGACCGTCGATCCAGGCTTCGGCATCCTCCGGAGTCGCGGCGACAGGGAAGAGGCGATTGAAGCCCTTGACGACGCGGTTCGCCAGATCATCCCAAAGCACTTCGCCGGAGGTCACGACACATGCCATCCGTTCGACCGGAATGCCGAAGCCGGCGAGGCGTTCGCGGTTCGGCGCCGCCCGCTTTCCCGAATTCGACAGGAGCGCGATCGCCTTGCCGGCGTCGGTCAGCCGCTCCAGCGCCTCCAGAACGCCGGGATAAAGGGCATCGCCGTCGTGCAGAACCCCCCATTGATCGAGGACGATGGCATCGAAACGATCCTCGATCTCCCGCAAGCCGGTGATGTGTCTGCCCAATTGATCGTCTCCATTCGATGCCGATACCCGTGCGAGCGCGAGGCAAGCGATCGCCACCACCTGCCCGCGCCTGCGCAGATACGCGAAATGAGATTCGCTGTATTTGCCGATGTCCCGCCCGGCAACCTAGGATAACCGGCCCCAGCTTGTCGATTTCCGGTCTCGCTCCCGTTCGCCGCCCACGAACGGCCGCAGTCACGCAAAACAAGGTATACATTGACAGGGTGACAAGTGACCCCGATAGTCGGTCTGGGAGGCCGACGGCCGGCACCGGCGGCGTGGCGCCGCCGCATCGCGCTCATGCGAACAAGCCATCTGGGAGGAATCATGCACAGACGTTCCATCATCATCTCCGCCGCCGCACTGCTGGCGTCCAGCGTTCTAGGCGCGGGCGTCGCTTCGGCGCAGTCGGCCTATCCAGAGCGGCCAATCCAGATGATCGTGCCCTGGGGCGCCGGTGGCGGCACCGACGCGGTCGGGCGCATCCTCGCCTCGCTGTTGCAGGAAGAGCTGGGCGTGCCGGTCAATGTGGTGAACCGCACCGGCGGCTCCGGCGTTGTCGGCCACAGCGCCATCGCCACTGCCGAGCCGGATGGCTACACGCTCGGCATCATGACCATCGAGATCGACATGATGCACTGGCAGGGGCTCACCGACCTCACCTATGAGGACTTCGACATTCTCGCCCTGGTCAACGCCGATCCGGGCGGCGTCATGGTATCGAGCGAATCCGAATACGAAACGCTCGAGCAGCTCCGCGACGCCATCAAATCGCAGCCGAAGGGCACCTTCAAGGCGTCCGGCACCGGCCAGGGCGGCATCTGGCATCTCGGTCTCGCCGGCTGGCTGTTGTCGGAGGATCTGCCGCCGGATCAGGTGACCTGGGTTCCGAGCCAGGGCGCGGCGCCGGGCATCACCGACATGGTGGCCGGCGGCGTCGACATCGTACCCTCCTCGCTGGCCGAAGGACGGGCGATGATCGAGGCGGGTCGGGTTCGGCCGCTGGCCTCCATGTCCGCCGAGCGCCAGGAGATGTTCCCGGACGTGCCGACGCTGAAGGAGGGCGTCGATTCCGACTGGACGCTGGCGGTCTGGCGCGCCGTCGCCGCGCCGAAGGGGCTGCCGGACGACGTCAAGTCCACCCTGACGAATGCCATCGAAAAGGCCTATAACAGCGACGAATACCAGAACTTCATGAAGGAGCGCGGGTTCGGGGTCCGCTGGGCCGCCGGCGACGAGGCGACGAAGATCGTCGCCGACGACGACGCCAGCCTTGGCGTGGTCATGAAAGAGGCCGGTCTGGCGAAGAACTGAGACAGCCAAGATGCGTCCGGCCGCGCGGCCGGACGCTTTCCCCTGTCGCCGGCGCGCGGGACGCGATCCGCCGTGCCGAGCCTTTGCGGTTCAAAAGAGCGCGTCGATGAAGCTCAATGATTTCACCCTCGGCGTCCTGCTTCTGGCCGGCGCAATCGCGATTTTCCTCTCAGCCACGCAATTCTCGGCGATCCCGGGCCAGGCCTATGGCGCCGCGACGATGCCCAAGACGATCGCTCTGCTGACCTTCGGGCTCGGTTTATACATGACCGGGCGCAGCGTGGCGGCCGGTGCCCGGCGGCCCGCCGTCGTCATCGCCGACTGGGCGCGCTCGCCCGCTTCGGTCATCGGCCTCGTCGTGTCGCTCGCGCTGATCGTCTTCTACATCCTCTTCTCCGATCTGATCGGCTTCGTGCCGACGGCGGTGTTCGTGATGGCGGCACTGATGCTGACGCTCCGGGTCAAGCCGATAACGGCGATCCTCGTCTCGATCGTGGCGGCCGTCATCGTTCAGCAGGCATTCGGGCGGCTCTTGCTGGTGCCGCTTCCGCGCAACGCCTTTCTCGGCTTTCTCTGGTAGGGTTCATGTCCTTCGTCGCCGAGGCCTTCGCGCTCGTCTTCCAGCCCTATGTGCTTCTGGTCATCCTCGGCTCGGCCTGCTTCGGCATGTTCGTCGGTGCCATTCCCGGGCTGACCGCGACCATGGCGACGGCTTTGCTGGTGCCGGTAACATTCTTCATGGACCCGATCCCGGCGATCGCGGCGATCGTCACCGCGACGGCGATGGCGATCTTCGCGGGCGACATTCCAGGCGCGCTGTTGCGCATGCCGGGAACGCCGGCCAGCGCGGCTTATGTCGAGGATGCCTACCGGATGACCCGCAAGGGCCTTTCGGAGGAAGCGCTGGGCGCGGCGCTGGTGTTCTCGGCGATCGGCGGCATCTTCGGCACGATCGTTCTCGTCACCGCCTCGCCGGCACTGGCGGAGATCGCGCTGAAATTCTCGTCCTTCGAGTATTTCTGGCTGGTCGTGCTCGGCCTGTCCTGCGCGATCTTCGTCTCGCCAGGATCGGTGCCGCGCGGCCTGATCTCGCTCCTGATCGGCCTGTTCGCCGCAACGATCGGCATCGACAACCCGGCCGGCGAACCGCGCTACACCTTCGGCACCGTCGATCTTCTGGCAGGGGTCCAGTTCATACCGGCGATGATCGGCCTGTTCGCCGTATCGGAGGTGCTGCGCTCGGTCGTCACACGCCAGGAACGCCCGCGGATCGAACGGCCCGGCCAGCCCGGGATCTTTCGCGGCCAGTGGATCAATTTGCGCCGCTATCCGGCGCAGGTGATGCGCGGCAGCGTCGTCGGCACCGCCATCGGCGCGCTGCCGGGCGCCGGCGCCGACATTGCCGCCTGGATCTCCTATGCCATCAGCAAGCGGTTTTCGAAAGACAAGGGCAAGTTCGGCACCGGCCATGTGGAGGGGCTCGTCGAGGCCGGCGCCTCCAACAACGGCGCGGTCAGCGGCGCCTGGATACCGGCGCTGGTCTTCGGCATTCCGGGCGACTCGATCACCGCGATCGTCATCGGCGTCCTCTACGTGAAGGGGATCAATCCGGGACCGACCGTCTTCATCACCAATCCGCAGATGATCTATGCGGTATTCATCGTGTTCTTCCTGGCCAACATCATCATGCTGCCGCTCGGCTGGGTGGCGATCAAGGCGGCCGGAACGATCCTGTCGATTCCGACCCGGGTCCTGATGCCGGTCATCCTGATGTTCTGCATCGTCGGCTCGTTCGCCATCAACAACTCGATCTTCGGCGTCATCCTGATGCTGATCTTCGGCGTCCTCGGTTTCGTGATGGAGGAGAACGACATTCCGATCGCCCCGGCGATCCTCGGCCTGGTTCTCGGCCCGATGCTGGAGCAGAACTTCATCACCTCGATGATCAAGGCGGACGGCAGTTTCCTCGCCTTCTTCGAGCGGCCGATCGCCGCCGGTCTCGGCATCTTCACCATCGCGATCTGGTGCATTCCGCTGATCGTCTGGGCGGCGAACCGGCGGCGCTCACCGCAGCCGCGGGACGACGTCACACCCGGCTGATCCGATGCGCGCCGGGGTCCGGCCTCAATCGGCTTCGTCGTCCGATAGAATTCGTTCGGCAGCACCGTCGAGGTCGTCATACTGCCCGCTTTTCAGGCTCCACAGAAAGGCGATCAGGCCGAGCACACCCAGCCCGAGCGCGATCGGCACGAGGTAGATCAGGACGTTCATGCCACACCCTCCCGCACGAGCCGCGCAGACCGCAACCCCGTGCGCGGCGCGATCGCGCCTTGAGTCCGCCGTCCCGACTTGCCGCCCCGGGCAAGACGAAGCGAATTGGCGACGACCACGATCGACGAGGCGGACATCGCGATGGCCGCGACCAGCGGCGTGATGTAGCCGGCCATCGCCAACGGCACCGCGATGCAATTGTAAAGAATCGCCAGCGCGAAATTCTCTTGCACCAGCCGCCGGGCCTTGACCGCGATCCGGTGGGCGAAGGGCACGGCCAGAAGGCTGTCCCGGGTGAAGACGAAGTCGGCCGCCAGCCGCCCGGCGTCGCAGGCCGAAGCCGGCGCCATCGACACGTCGCCGGCCGCAAGGCTCGGCGCGTCGTTGAGGCCGTCGCCGATCATGAAAACCTTGGCGCCGCCGGCTTGCAATGACTGGAGCCGCTCGATCTTCATGCCGGGAGTCTGGCCGGACGCCATTGCGGCGACGCCGAGTTCACCGGCGATCCGGGCGACGGGATCGACCGCGTCGCCCGACAGCACCTCCACCGCCAGGCCGTCCGCCTTCAGCTCGTCGATCGCCCCCGCGGCATCATCGCGCAGCGTCTCCGCCAGCTCGAAGCCGAACAGGTGACCACCCTCCAGCGCAAAGGCGACGCCGCCGGATCGTGCCCCGGGCGACCCGGTGCCGGATGCGATGGCGCCAGCCCAGTCGGCACGCCCGAGACGGGCGCGGCGACCGTCGATTTCCCCCTCGACGCCGCAGCCCGGCACCTCGTGAACCGCCGAGAGCGATCGCGCCTCCCCGGCCGGGAGAAAAGCCAGAATCGCCCTGGACGCCGGATGCGCTGAATGGGCGGCCAGCGCGCGTGCCGCGGCCGCCGCGTCGCCGGCGATATCAGAGGCCGTAACGCGGGGGACCCCCGTCGTCAGCGTGCCGGTCTTGTCGAAGACGGCGTGATCGGCCTCGGCGAGCCGTTCCAGCGCCGAGCCGTCCTTCATCAGGATGCCGTTCTCGAACAATCGCGCCGCGCCGATGACGTGGACGACCGGAACCGCCAGTCCGAGCGCGCAGGGGCAGGTGATGATCAGCACGGCGATCGCGGCATATGTGGCGGAATACCAGTCTCCGCCCGTCGCGACCATCCAGCCGACGAAGGTGGCTGCGGCCAGGATATGGACCGCCGGCGCATAGATCCGCGCCAGGCGGTCGGCGACGCGCACATAGCGTCCCCGTCCCTTCTCCGCAGCCTCCATCATCCGGATGATTTCGGCGAGGAAGGAGTTCTCCGCCGTCTCCAGCGCCTCGATGTCGATCGAGCCGGACAGGTTCAACGTTCCCGCCTCGAGCCGGTCGCCGATGGAAGTGGCGAGCGGCGCGCTTTCGCCGGTGACGAGGGAGCGGTCGAGGTCGCTCGTCCCCCTGACGACCAGGCCGTCGACGGGAACCCGCTCGCCGGCGGCGACACGCAGGATCATGCCGGGCCGGACCTCGTCGAGCGGCACGTAGGAGGGCTCGCCGCCTTCGATCCGGGTGGCGCCCTTTACCGCCAGACGGCTGAGACCGGTCACGGCGGTACGTGCGCGCTCGCGCATGCGCTGGTCGAGATAGCGCCCGATCAGGAGGAAGAAAAGCAGCGTCACCGCCGCGTCGAAATAGGCTTCGGCGCCACCGGTCAGGCTCTCGAAGACGCTCATGGCGAGCGCCAGCACCACGGCGAGCGAGATCGGAACGTCCATGTTGAGGCGTCCGGCCCGAAGCGCGCCGAAAGCGGAACGGAAGAAGACCTGACCGGAATAGGCGACCGTCGGCAGGGCGATCAGCCCCGAGACCAGATGAAACATGTCGCGCGTCGCGGCGTCGGCGCCGGACCAGACTGACACCGACAGAAGCATGATGTTGCCGGCCGCGAAGCCGGCGACGGCGAGCGCCTTGAGCAGACCCGCCGATTCCCGCTGGCGGGAAAGGTCGTCCAGATCACCGATGTCGACCGGGATCGCACCATAACCAAGGCGCTTCAGGGCGTCGCTGACGGCGAGCGGCGAGCGGTCCGCGGCATCGAGAATGACGGTCACGCGGCGCATCGTCAGATTGACGCGGGCCGAGACAACGCCGTCGAGCGGCGCCAACGCCGTCTCGATCGTGGATATGCAACGGCCGCAGGAAATGCCTGGAACCGAGAAGACGTACTGGACCGTGCCGTCTTCGTTGGCGCGTCCCGACCGCATCAGCTCCTCGGCTCGCAGCGCGCTCGCCGGATCAGATGCTTCGAGCGCGACGCTCGTGGCCAGGGTTTGATCGCAACAGGTCATGACCGTCTCACTCCAACACGAAGCGTACCGCTTTGTCCCAGGACGGCTCGTCTGTCGCCGTGACGGCGATGGCGGCCTCCCAAAGCCCGGTGCCGAGCTTGGTCGGAGCGGCGTAATCACCGCCCCTGACGGGTTTCAGCCGCAGGGTGCGATCCTCCCGCTCGGTCGTGGGCCGGCCGATCGTCGCCTCGACGGACACGTCCCGAATGGGGCGTCCCTCTGCGTCGGCGAGACTGACCGCGAAGACCCCGCCCTCATAGGATGTATGCACGGTCCAGCCGAGCGCCGCCTGGCGCCGTTTCACGGCCGTTTGCGCGTCGAAGCGCTGACTCTCGACATAGGAGTTCTGGACGACGAGGCCGCTCCAGCTGGAATTGGCGAAATAGGCCAGCACCAGATTGACTGAAATGATCGTCCCGAAGAACAGGACCATCACGGCAACCATGTGCCAGCCGGTGAATTCACGCGGTCGAAACAGGCGAGCCAGCATGGTCATTCCTCCAGAACCTCGAAGATCGCCGCGTAGGTGTCGGTCTCTTCCGATGCCCGGTCCTTGACCACGAAACGGAATTCGGTCGCGCCCGGCGTGGCGGTCTCCGGCGGCTGCGAAACGAAGACGCGCAAGGTGCGCAGTTTATCGGGTTCCACCGGCACCGGGAAGCTGGTCCCGGCCGGTTGCTCGATCTCGTTGATGCTCATGGTCGCGCCGGGCAGTCCCTCGATACCGAGCGTGATCACGCGGGGCTCCGGGATCATGTTGAGCAGCTTGACCGTGTAGCCGTTGCGGATCGAGCCGTCGCTCAACGTCACTGCGACCGGATTGCGGTCGTGCTGGACGTTGATCTCCAGCCTGTCGCGCGCCATCAGCGCGATGAACAAGGCGGCGCCGATCGCCGCCCATATAGCGGTGTAGATCAGCGTCCGCGGCCGGAAGATGATCCGCCAGTCGAAGTGGCGAAGATCGTCGCGGAAACGGCCGTTCTCGTCCCGCACCCGGGACGGGTCGATCGTCCCGCTGACCGGATCGGTCGCGATCGCGAGATTGGCGTCGTAGTCGCGCAGCGTGGCGTAGGAAATCAGCCCGCGCTCCCGGCCGAGCCGGTCCATCACCGAGTCGCAGGCATCGATGCACAGCGCGCAGGTGATGCAGCCCAGCTGTTGCCCGTCGCGGATGTCGATGCCGGTCGGGCAAACAGCGACGCAGGCATTGCAGTCGACGCAGTCGCCGACCGCAAGTCCCGCCGCCGCCGCTTTCTTGGCGCCGCGCGTGCGCGGTTCGCCGCGCCAGTCGTTGTAGGTGACGGTCAGCGAATCCTCGTCCAGCATCGCTGCCTGGATGCGCGGCCAGGGGCACATGTAGATGCAGACCTGTTCGCGCATGAGGCCGCCGAAGATATAGGTGGTAGCGGTCAGAACGCCGACGGTGGCGTAGGCGACGAAGGGCGCTTCACCGAGGATGAAGCTGGTAAGCAGTGTCGGCGCGTCGGCGAAATAGAAGATCCAGGCGCCGCCGGTCGCCACCGCGATTACCAGCCAGGTGGCGTGCTTGAAGACGCGCTTGCGAATCTTGTCGGCGCTCCACGGCGCCTTGTCCAGCCGGATGCGAGCGTTGCGGTCACCCTCGAAGAAACGCTCGACGACCAGAAACAGGTCGGTCCAGACCGTCTGCGGACAGGTATAGCCGCACCAGGCTCGTCCGACGACGGACGTGATCAAGAACAGGCCGACGCCGGCCATGACCAGCAATCCGGCGACAAAGAAGAACTCCTGGGGCCAGATCTCGATGAAGAAAAAATAGAACCGGCGATTGGCCATATCGACGAGGACCGCCTGGTCGGGAGCATAGGGTCCGCGGTCCCATCGCAGCCAAGGCGTGACGTAGTAGATGCCGAGCGTGATCGCCATGACGATCCATTTCAAGCGGCGGAAATTGCCTTCGGCACGCTTGGGAAAGATCTTCTGACGCGGGGCGTACAGAGGCTGGCTCTGCTGGCGCCCGCCCGCATTGACGGCCTCGACATCGATCGGCGTTATCTCGGCGGGCTGGTCCAATTGCGACTCCTGCGTTGCCGGGCGCTGTCCGGCATGATGCCAGTCTTTTCACCGTTATGGCGCGGTCGATCCTTGACCCAGATCAACCTGCCGCTTTGACCCCCGCGGCGCCCCGTGAGACACTTTGCGGCGTGCGGCGACAGGGAGGAAGCCATGGATTCCGTCCGGGAGAGCGCGGCCGCGCGCCATTTCAACAGTGCGGAGATGGGAGCGCTCGCCCATCTTTATCGTGGCGAGATCTATCGCTCGACGATCTGGCGAACCCGGCTCGACACCACGACGAACTGGGCGGTGGTCACGCTCGGCATCGCTTTGTCGATCGCGTTTTCCTCGCCCGATGCCTCGCCGCTCCCGCTGGTGCTGGTGGGCATACTCATCTTCTTTTTCCTGTTGCTCGAGGCACGCCGGTATCGCTATTTCAATGTCTGGCGGGCGCGGGCGCGCTGGATGGAAAACAATCTCTACGCGCCGATGCTACTGGACGGCGATCTGCACGCCGAAAACGGCTGGACGAAGGTCCTTGCCGAAAACTACCTGCACCCAGTCTATCATATCAGCCAGTTCACCGCGATTGGCCGGCGGATTCGCAGAAACTACCTCTGGATCCGGCTGATCCAGACCGCCGCCTATATCGGCAAGCTACTGGTTCATCCCACCGCCGTCGGTTCCCTGACCGAGTTCGTCGACCGCGCCGATATCGGCCCCTTCCCCGGAGAGGCGGTGCTCGTCATCGGCTTTTTCTACGTTGCTAGCTGGACGACGATCGCGCTCTGGATCGCCCGCAGCGACGCCGCGAAGTTCCGATCGCGGGGATCGTCTTCCAGTTCGATGGGTTGAGTGAGGCTGCCCCTATTCGCCGCCGCCAAGGCTATGAACATAGACGGCGAGCTGCTTTACCGTGACCTCGCCCAGACGGCTACCCCAGCCGGGCATGACACCATGCTGCGGCACGCTGATCTGGGCCATGATGGCGCTCTCGCTGCCGCCATAGAGCCACAGCGCGTCATCGAGACGCGGCGCCCCGAGCTCACGCACACCCTCGCCAGTCTCGCCGTGACAGGCGGCGCAATTGTCCGCATAGACCGTCGCGCCGCGCTCCGCGGCCCCTGCGTCCGCTTCCTGGCCAGAGAGTGTGCGTATATAGGCCGTCACGGCCGCGATCTGATCGCGTTCGAGAATGCCGTCCCGGCCGAAAGCCGGCATTTCCGAAACCCGGGTCTCGTCGTCATCGCCGTAGCGCACGCCATGGAGGATGGTGGTGTAGATTTCCTCCGGGCTGCCCCCCCAGATCCAGGCGTCGTCGTTCAGGTTGGGATAGCCCGGGCCGCCCTGGGCGCCGGAGCCGTGGCATTGCACGCAATTGACCTTGAAGGCCGCCCGCCCGGCGGCGATCGCGAACTGGCGCAGATCGGGGTCCGCGGCGACCTTGGAAACCGCCGAGGTCTGGATGGCGGTGATCCGGTCGACATTCAGCGCGTCGGCCAGCGTCATCTCTTCCCGCAGATCGGCGCGGCTCGACCAGCCGAGAACGCCTTGGGTCGCGGAGTTCACCAGCGGCCACGCCGGATAGAGCACCGTGTAGACCAGGGAAAACGCGATCGTGGCGTAAAAGGTCCACAGCCACCAGCGCGGCATCGGATTGTTCAGTTCCTTGATGCCGTCCCAGGAATGGCCGGTGGTCTCGACGCCCGTCACCGCGTCGATGTCTTTGTCTTCCGCCATCGATCAATCCTCCTTGAACGGAATGCGTGCGGCTTCGTCGGCTGCCTTGCGAGCGCCCGGTCTCAGGACCCAGACGACGACGGCAACGAAGACGAGCGTCAGGTAGAGGAGCCCCCAGCTGTCGGCGAAAGTGCGCATGCTCTGGTATTCGAAATCCATCGTTCGCCCCTTACCGGTCGTTGAGTTCAGGCTTGTAGGCCGCGAAGTCGACCAGCGTTCCAAGCATTTGCAGGTAGGCGACGAGCGCATCCATTTCGGTCAGCTTTTGCCGATCCCCGTCGAAATTGCTGACCACCGCCTTGGGATAGCGCTCCAGGAGCGCCGCCGTGTCGGCCTCCGGGTCCGCCTGGGCGCGCAAGTCGGCCCTGGCGTTCTCGATCATCGCATCCGTGTAGGGCACGCCGACGCGGCGGTTGGCGATCAGATGGCCAGCCGGGTCCTCCACCACCAGCTCCTTTAGAAGGAAGGCGTAGGTCGGCATGACCGATTCCGGCACGACCGAGCGCGGGTCGATCAGATGCCGGACCTGCCATTCGTCCGAATAGCGGCCGCCGACCCGGGCCAGATCCGGCCCGGTACGCTTCGACCCCCACTGGAACGGATGATCGTACATCGACTCCGCCGCCAGACTGTACGGGCCATAGCGTTCCACCTCGTCACGGAACGGGCGGATCATCTGGCTGTGACAGGTGTAACACCCCTCGCGGATGTAGATGTTGCGGCCGGCCAGTTCGAGCGGGGAATAGGGCCGCACGCCCTCCACCTTCTCGATCGTGTTCTCGAGGTAGAACAGCGGCGCGATCTCGACGACGCCGCCAATGCTGACGACCAGCAGCGACAGGACCAGCAATAGCGTCGCGTTGCGTTCGATCTTGCCGTGGTGGGACAAGATGCCGCGGGCAATAGGATCGGCCTTGACCTCCGGGAGCGCGCCCTTCAGCGCGGAGTCGTCGTCTTTCTTGCTCATTACTCGTCCCCTTTAGCTGGCCGGCTGCGCGGCGGCTGTCTGGCGGCCCATAGGGGCCTCCACCCGCACGTCGCCACGGATCGTCTTGTAGATGTTGAAGGCCATGACCAGCGCGCCGGTGAGGTAGAGCAACCCGCCCAGCATGCGCAGCACATAGTAGGGATACATGGCGGCGATGGTCTCGGCGAAGGAGTAGACCAGATAACCCTGGTCGTCGTACTCCCGCCACATCAGGCCCTGCATGATGCCCGACACCCACATCACCGCGGCATAAATTACGATGCCGAGCGTCGCGAGCCAGAAGTGCCAGTTGACGAGCCGCAGGCTGTAGAGGCGCTGGCGGTGCCAGAGCTTCGGAACCAGAAAGTAGATCGCTCCGAAGCTGATCAGACCGTTCCAGCCGAGCGCGCCGGAGTGCACGTGGCCGATGGTCCAGTCGGTATAATGGCTGAGCGAGTTGACTGCCTTGATCGACATCACCGGCCCTTCGAAGGTCGACATCCCATAGAAGGCAACGGAGATCACGAGCATGCGCAGGATCGGGTCGGTACGCAGCTTGTCCCAGGCGCCCTGCAGGGTCATCAGGCCGTTGATCATGCCACCCCATGAGGGCATCCAGAGCATGACGGAGAAGACCATACCGAGCGTCTGCGCCCAGTCTGGCAGAGCCGTGTAATGGAGGTGATGCGGGCCTGCCCAGATATAGAGGAAGATCAGCGACCAGAAGTGGATGATGGACAGCCGGTAGGAATAGACGGGCCGGTTCGCCTGCTTGGGAATGAAGTAATACATCATGCCGAGGAAACCGGCGGTCAGGAAGAAGCCGACGGCGTTGTGGCCGTACCACCACTGGGTCAGCGCGTCCTGCACGCCCGAGAAGGCCGAATAGCTCTTGGCGCCGAGCAGCGAGACCGGCATCGAAAGCCCGTTGACGACGTGCAGCATCGCGACGGTGACGATGAAGGAGAGGTAGAACCAGTTGGCAACGTAGATATGCGGTTCCTTGCGCCTGATCAGCGTGCCCATGAACACCGCGAGATACGCGACCCAGACGACGGTGAGCCACAGATCCACATACCATTCGGGCTCGGCGTATTCCTTGCTCTGGGTGATGCCGAGCAGATAGCCGGTCGCCGCCAGAACGATGAAGAGCTGGTAGCCCCAGAAAACGAACCAGGCGAGATTGCCGCCCCACAGCCGCGCCTGGGTGGTACGCTGGACGACATAAAATGACGTGGCGATCAACGCGTTGCCGCCGAAGGCAAACACCACCGCGGAGGTGTGCAGCGGGCGAAGCCGGCCGAAATTCAGCCAGGGCTCGACGTTGAGATCAGGCCAGGCGAGCTGCGACGCGGCGACAACACCGACCAGGAATCCCGTGATCCCCCAGAACACGGTCGCGATGACGCCGTAGCGCACGACGTCGTCGGCATAGCCGGCATCGGTTGCCTTCAGCGGAATCTGTTTCGCTTCGGCAATAGCTTGCTTGTCAACGAATTCGATACGGCGCAGCAAGATGACGGTGGCGACTGCCAGCACGAAAAACAGCACCCAGGCATGCGCCTCGAACAGCGCATCCCTGGCGACGGCCGCCCCGAGCAGCGCCACTAGCGCCGCCAGGCCGACAAGGATCGCCTCAACCTGATTCTTCATGACCAATGTTCTCCAATATCCCTCACGGCGCACCCAAACCCGGCCAATTGCGCAGCGACGCCCGCGGGCTCTTTGCCAGCGTCGAAAGGCCTCCGCTTTGACCTCGATCAAGGAGTTGGGCGGTCGCCGCCCTCTATGAATGGTCGGACGATGATCGCCACCGGAGTCGAGAAATGCGATCCAGAGCACAAGCCAGACGCGCGACCGGGCGTGGAGCCGCCTCCTTGCGGTCGGTCGGTGCCGGCGCTTTCATTGGCGGCGAGAGCCTCGTGGTCCGGCTCAACGGTCATTTCAGCGTACTGTCGGACCTGTGCGACCGCCTGGAGGAGATTGCCGACCGCCTCCCCGACAAAGTGAATCGGCAGGACGCGCTGCATGTGGCGCGAAGTGTCAGCCCGACTGTGCGCCGCGCGCATGATTTCGAGGAAACCGTTCTGTTCCCGCTGCTGAAGTCGCGCTTTGCCACGGACGCCGCCATCGGCGAAGCGCTGAACGACCTTCGTTTCGAGCATTGGGAAGACGAGATGTTCGCCGAGGAGTTGGCGGAAGGGCTCGTCGGCTTCATCGGCGGACTCGAACCGCGCAACCCCGAGGCCCTCGGCTATATGCTACGTGGATTCTTTGGAGGCATGCGGCGCCACATCACCTTCGAGAAGGCCCACATCGTTCCGCTCGTGCAACAGATCGAAGGGGGCGGCCATGCGTGATTCGGCAGCGATTCTCGGGCGCTACAGCGAGCCGGTTCCCCGCTATACGAGCTATCCGACGGCGCCGCATTTCCAGCCGGACCTCGGCGCGGACCTGCTGCCCGACATGCTGGCCGGGATCACCGGCGACAAGCGCGTTTCACTGTATATCCACGTTCCCTATTGCGACCGGCTGTGCTGGTTCTGCGGTTGCCACACCAAACATACCCGGCAGTACGCGCCGGTGGCCGATTATGTGGATTCGCTGCTGCGCGAGATCGCGCTGATCTCTCGCGCGGTCGGCTTTGCCGTGCCGGTGGCGCAACTGCATTTCGGCGGTGGTTCCCCCAGCCTGATGCGCTCCGGCGACTTCCGGCGCCTGTCCGACGCGCTTCGCGAAGCCTTCACGATCGATGCCGCCACCGAAATCAGCGTCGAGATCGACCCGTCCGACGTTACCGACGACACGTTGGCCGGTCTCAGCGCGCTGGGCATGACGCGGGCGAGCATCGGCGTTCAGGATTTCGATCCCGCCGTGCAGGCCGCCATCAACCGGCCGCAGAGCTTCGAATTGACCCGCGAAATCGTCGCTAGCCTGCGCGCGATCGGCATCGGCTCGTTGAATATCGACGCCCTTTACGGCCTGCCGTTGCAGACGGAGAAGCGACTGGCCGCAACCCTGGACAAGGTCGTCGATCTCGAGCCGGACCGCATCGCGCTGTTCGGTTATGCCCACATGCCGTGGCTGAAGAAGCACCAGACCATGATCCGGGACGAGGATCTGCCGGATCAGGGGGAGCGCTTCGGCCAGGCGCGCCTCGCCGAGGCGGCGCTGGTCGCGGCCGGCTACGCGGCGATCGGCATCGATCACTTCGCGCTGCCCCACGACACGCTCGCCGAAGCCGCTCGGACCGGCACGCTGCATCGCAATTTCCAAGGCTACACGACAGATGCATGCGAGACGCTGATCGGGCTCGGCGCCTCATCGATCGGCCGGTTTCGCGACGGCTATGTGCAGAACATCGTACCGACCGCAACCTATCGCGCCGCACTGGAAGCCGGCCGCCTTCCGGTCGGGCGCGGCTATCGGCTCAGCGATGACGACCGCATCCGCGCTCATCTGATCGAACGGCTGATGTGCGACTTCGCCGTTTCCTTTGCCGATCTGAAAGCGCGATTCGGGGCGGCGGCCGCGCCCTACATCGCGGAAGCCCGCCTGATCGCCGCGAGCGACGCCGACGGGCTCTGCCGCCTCGACGCCGACCGCTTCGTCATCCCGTACGAGGCCCGATCCTTCACGCGAATCGTCGCCGCCCGGTTCGACGCGCATCTGCAGACATCGGCGTTCCGCTATTCCAAGGCGGTGTGAAACAGGCGATCCGCGCCGCCGAGACGCCGATTCCTAGCGGTCGACTTCGCAGCACTCCCGCAACCGGCGCAGGTCGGGGACGGTGACGGTCCTGTTGTGCTCGACGACGATCGTCCCGACCTTCCGCAGCTTGGTGATCTGGCGGCTGACGGTTTCGATGGTGAGGCCGAGGAAATCGGCGATGTCGGCACGCTTGAGCGGCAATTCGAAGCAGATCGGACCGTCCTCGGCCTTATGCTCAGGGTCGACATGGGACGCGATCAGGTAGAGGAAGCTTGCGACCTTCTCCGTCGCGGACTTGCGGCCGAGCGTCAGAATCCAGTCGCGGGCCTCATCGAGTTCCTTCAAAGCCTGTTCGTGCAGCCTGTGCCCGAGCTCCGGCGATTGGTCGATCATGCCTTCGATGACGCTCTTGGGAAAGGAACATACGCTCACGTCGGTCGCAGCCTCGGCCGAGACGTCGCTTTGGCGCTTGAAGGGGCGGCCCAGGAAGTCGGGCGCGAACTGTAATCCGACGATCTGCTGCCGTCCGTCGGCCATCAGCCGCGTCAATTTCACGACCCCGCTCAAGATGTTGGCATAGCGGCGAACGTCGTCTCCGGTCGCGGCGAGTTCCTCGTCGCTGCCATAGGCATGTCTCGCCGTATGCTTGCTGAGCGCTACGAGTTGATTCGGCGTGAGCGCGCCGCAGATGCCGCGATGCCGCGCCTCGCAGGCACGGCAAAGCGCCGGACCCTCGGAATTATGAATGTCCTGCCGCTCAGCCAGGGAAGTCCGTGCCATCGATTTCATCGTCCATGCCATTCCTCCCGGGCGCAGTGTTAAAGAAGATAGCCGGCCGATTCAAACCCTGTTTGCGATCGAGCGGACGGGCGCGCCGGCCACCGCCGGCCGGAACGGCCGAGCCTGATGCGACAGGGCTTCCATCCCGGCGAATCACCTCTCGCGGGATTTTTTTGCGGCGCGGAAGAAATTCGGCCGTTGCGGTTCATGTTGCCGGTCGCTGCCTATATGGTCTCGGATCAGGAAATTGCACCGAAGGCCGTCCATGCGGGCCTGCGGCGCGGGACGTGACGGTTCGGAGGTAAAATGTGCGGCATCTGCGGTGAGATCCGGTTCGACGGGCAAAAGGCCTCGGCCGAGCGGCTTCAGCGCATGGGCGATTGCCTGGCCCGGCGCGGCCCGGACGGCTCGGGCCAGGTGATGCGCGGCCGGGTCGGCCTCGGCCACCGGCGCCTGAAAATCATCGACCTTTCCGACAAGGCCGAACAGCCGATGGTCGACCCCGAACTCGGGCTGACCATCGCCTTCAACGGCTGCATCTACAACTATCCGGAACTGCGCAAGGAGCTGGAAGGCAAGGGCTATCGCTTCTTTTCGCATGGCGACACGGAGGTCATCCTCAAGGCCTATCACGCCTGGGGGCGCGATTGCGTGAAG
This sequence comes from Aurantimonas marianensis, assembly GCF_024195285.1. Lineage (GTDB taxonomy): Bacteria > Pseudomonadota > Alphaproteobacteria > Rhizobiales > Rhizobiaceae > Aurantimonas > Aurantimonas marianensis. The sequence continues at coordinate 34,902 of NZ_JALHBS010000016.1, read as the reverse complement.
CGTTTTCACGGCATGTTCGCCTTCGCCATTCACGAGCGTGACAGCGGCCGCGTGCTGCTCGCCCGCGACCGTTTCGGCATCAAGCCGCTCTATCTCTCGCAGAACGCCGAACGCCTCTACATCGCCTCGTCGCTGCCGGCGATCCTGAAGACCGGCGATGTCGACACCACGATCGACCGCGAGGCGTTGCACCACTACATGACGTTCCACGCGGTGGTGCCGCCGCCGCTGACGATTCTCAAGGGCGTACGCAAGCTGCCGCCGGCGACGACCCGGCTGATCGAGGCGGACGGCAGCTTCCACGACGATGTGTTCTGGGCGCCAGAATTCGGCCCCCGCCCCGGCGACGACAAGCTGTCCGCCGACGACTGGCGCGATAGGGTGCTGGAAGCGCTCAAGACGGCGGTGGCCCGCCGCATGGTGGCCGACGTTCCGGTCGGGGTTCTCCTGTCCGGCGGCGTCGATTCCTCGCTGATCGTCGGGCTTCTGGCCGAAGCCGGGCAGAAGGACCTCAATACCTTTTCGATCGGTTTCGAGGACGCCAATGGCGAGGTCGGCAACGAGTTCGAATTCTCCGACCTGATCGCCAATCACTATGGCACCGAGCACCACAAGATCTTCGTGCCCGGCTCGGAACTGATGGAGCATCTGCCCGGCACGATCGCGGCGATGTCGGAGCCGATGGTCTCCTACGACAATGTCGGCTTTTACCTCCTGTCGCGCGAGGTCTCCAAGCACATCAAGGTGGTCCAGTCCGGCCAGGGCGCCGACGAAATCTTCGGCGGCTATCACTGGTATCCGCCGATGGTCGGCGCCAATGATTCGCTGGCCGCCTACAGCCATGCCTTCTTCGACCGCTCGCACGAGCGCCTGCAAAGCCACATCGCGCCGGAATGGCACACCGAAACCGACGTCAGCCGCGAATTCGTCGAGCGGCATTTCGCCATGCCGGGCGCGGAAAACCCCGTCGACAAGGCGCTGCGGATCGACGCACACGTCATGCTGGTCGACGATCCGGTCAAGCGGGTCGACAACATGACCATGGCCTGGGGCCTCGAAGCGCGTGTGCCCTTCCTCGATCACGAACTGGTCGAGCTCGCCGCGCGCGTGCCGGCGTCCGAGAAGCTGAAGCAGGACGGCAAGGGCGTCCTCAAGGAAGTCGCCCGTCAGGTCGTCCCGTCCGCGGTGATCGACCGCAAGAAGGGTTATTTCCCGGTTCCGCAGCTCAAATACATCTCCGGCCCCTATCTCGACATGGTGCGTGATACGCTGACCTCCGAAAACGCCAGATCGCGCGGCTTGTTTCGCGGGGACTATCTCGAGACGCTGTTCGCCGATCCGGCCGCCCACATCACGCCGCTGCGCGGCTCCGAACTGTGGCAGGTCGCGCTTCTCGAACTCTGGCTCCAGCAGCAAGGGATCTAGCGCCACGATGGCAGATCACCGGCCCCGGACACAGCCCAATATCGATCACCGGCTGAAACGGATGCGCACCGACGGCATCAAGGCCCCGATCGGCCGGCACAATCCGAAGCTGCCGTCAGCGGAGAAAAACGCCTATCTCGATTGCGGCTGGGGCCGGCTGGTCTTCGCCCAGACCTTCGAGGAGCCGACGGAGCTGGTGCGCAGTCTGCGCGAGGAAGGCCCCGATCGGCGCGACATCGCGTTCTACGTGCGCGACCCGCATGTGCTGCTCTCTCACGCGCCGCAGGAGCTGTTTCTCGATCCCTCGCACACCTATCGTCTCGATCTTGCCACCTATCGCAGCGATCCGCGCCGGCCACGCGGCTATTTCATTCGTCGCCTGTCCTCGGAGCAGGATGCGACGGAGGTCAACCGCATCTACCAGAGCCGCGGCATGGTGCAGGTGCATCCGGCCTTCTTCTGGTCCAATCGCGACAACCGGGCCCTGACCTATTTCGTCGCCGAGGACGAAAACACCGGTGCCATCCTCGGCACGGTCACGGGCATCCATAACCGGCGCGCCTTCGCCGACCCCGAGAACGGTTCCTCGCTCTGGTGCCTCGCGGTCGACCCGCAGGCCACCCATCCGGGCATCGGCGAGGCGCTGGTACGCCGGCTCGCCGAACATTTTCAGGCGCGGGGCTGCGCCTTCATGGACCTGTCGGTCATGCACGACAACGAGCTGGCGATCGCGCTCTACGACAAGCTCGGCTTCTACCGGGTTCCGTATTTCGCCGTGAAGCGCAAGAACGAGATCAACGAGAAGCTGTTCACCGGCTCGGGCGCCGACTACGACAGCCTGAATCCCTACGCCCGGATCATCGTCGACGAGGCGCGGCGGCGGGGAATCCACGCCGAAGTGACCGACGCGGCCGGCGGCTTCTTCCGCCTGACCCAGGGCGGCCGCACGATCCATTGCCGCGAAAGCCTGTCGGAACTGACTTCGGCCATCGCGATGTCGATCTGCGACGACAAATCGGTGACCCGCCGCATGGTCGAGGCCGCCGGCGTCGCGGTGCCCGAGCAGATCGAAGCGGACGGCAACGAGGAGAAGCTGGCCGCCTTTATCGCGCGGCACGGACAGATCGTCGTCAAGCCGGCGCGGGGCGAACAGGGGCGCGGCATCGCCGTCGGCATCGAAACCGTCGAGGATGCGAAGACCGCCATCACGGCGGCGCGGGAGCAATCGGACCGGGTGCTGCTGGAATCCTGCTTCGAAGGTCACGACCTCCGGCTGATCGTGATAGACTATCGCCTGGTTGCCGCCGCCCTGCGCAAGCCGCCAAGCATAACAGGCGACGGCAGATCGAGCGTGCGCCAGCTGATCGAGCATCTGTCGCGGCGGCGCGCGGCGGCGACCGGCGGCGAAAGCCGGGTGCCGCTTGATGCGGAAACCGAGCGCTGCGTGAAAAATGGCGGGCACGCCATGGACGACATTCCGGCGAAAGGCGAACGCATCGCCGTCCGCAAGACCGCGAATCTGCACACCGGGGGCACGATCCACGACGTTACCGGGGAGGTGCATCCGGTTCTCGTCGATGCCGCCGTCGCCGCCGCCCGGGCGATCGAGATTCCGGTGACGGGGATCGACCTGATGGTCAAGTCGCCGCGCCAGAGCGACTACGTCTTCATCGAAGCGAACGAACGACCGGGACTGGCCAATCATGAGCCGCAGCCGACGGCCGAGCGTTTTGTCGACCTCTTGTTTCCCATGTCGATTCCGTTTTCAGTGCGCGCCGCCAGAACGCAAAAACGCAAATCCAGGAAGGACGACTAAGTGCCAAGGCTTGCCATCGATGCGCAGTATCTGACGGACCAGCTGAAGGCGCTTCTCGATATCCCCAGCCCCACCGGCTACACCGATACGGTCGTTCGCCATGTCGCCAAGGAGCTGGAGCGCCTTGGCCTGACGGTCGAACTCACCCGGCGCGGCGCGATCTCGGCGCTCAGGCAGGGTTCGCGGCGGGCGTCGGCGCGGGCGATCGTCAGCCACCTCGATACGCTGGGAGCCCAGGTCAAGAGACTGAAGGAGAATGGCCGGCTCGAACTCGTGCCGATCGGCCACTGGTCGGCGCGTTTCGCCGAGGGGGCGCGCGCGACGCTGTTTACCGATTCCGGCACCTATCGCGGCACGATCCTGCCGCTCAAGGCCTCTGGCCACACCTACAACGAGGAAGTCGACACGCTTCCGGTCGGCTGGGATTTCGTCGAGTTGCGGGTCGACGCGCTAGGCCGCGACGCGCGCGAACTGCAGGCGCTCGGCATCGAGATCGGCGACACGGTCGCGATCGACCCGCAGCCGGAGTTTCTCGATAACGGCTTCATCGTCTCGCGCCACCTCGACAACAAGGCCGGCGTCGCGGTCATGCTCGCCGCGATCGAGGCGATGGAGCGCGCCGGGGCGGTGACGCCCGTCGACATGCACTGGCTGTTCACCATCGCCGAGGAGGTCGGCGTCGGCGCTGCCTCGATCCTGACGCCCGACGTCGCGTCGATGATCGCTGTCGACAACGGCACCTCCGCGCCGGGCCAGAACTCCTCCGAATTCGGCGTCACGGTGGGCATGGCGGACCAGACCGGCCCGTTCGACTACCATCTGACCAAGAAGCTCGTCCGGCTCTGCCAGGAAGAGGATATCCGCTACCAGAAGGATATCTTCCGTTTCTACCGCTCCGATTCAGCCTCCGCGATCGAGGCGGGCCACGATGTTCGCACGGCGCTGATCACCTTCGGCGTCGACGCTTCGCACGGCTATGAGCGCATCCATGTGCACGCCTTGCGCTCGCTGGCCGAACTCGTGACCGCCTATGCGACCTCGCCGGTCGAGATCGAGCGGGATCGCAACCAGCATGCGGGGATCAAGGGTTTCACCCGGCAGCCGGCCGTCGCGGCGGAGCAGGAGCTCGCCGAGGATTCCGATCCGGCCGAGTAATGCCCCTGCCGTTCCGCCGAGCGGGCAAAGCTCTCGCGGTTCATAAGGTCGCCCGTTCGCGATAAGATCGGCGGCCGGTGTCCGGCGCGGAACCGCGCCGCCGACAAATGGGGATGACAGGCATGACCTCCGACAGAATCCTGGCGCTGGCCACGGCGTGGTGGCGCGATATCGAGGTGACGGCGGCGGCCCATCCATCCATCGCCGTGATGGGTCTGATCCTCGCCCTCCTGTCGCTGCTCCTGTCGCGAAGCCTGCTGGTCTTCCTCGCGGCGGCGTTTCTCGCAATGGCCACCATCCCCATCACCGAGCCGATCGCCGATCCGCTCAAACGCGAGATCCTCGTCGGCGGGTTGTTTCTGGTGATCGTCATCGTCTCCGTCGTGGTGATGATGCTGCGGCTGCGGCTGCGTCAGGCACGCATCGAGCTGGACCGCACAGCGGCGGAAGCCAATGAATGGCAGGCGCTTTATCAGGATGAAGTGCGCTGGCGTCAGGCTGGCGGCGATGCACGGGACCGGTTGCCGCCGAGCGGCTGAAGCCGATCGCGACGCCGATACCCGCTGCCGCCGTCGGATCAGGTTCCGACAGCGGCCTCGGGGCGATCGATCGCGTCCGCTGCATCGCGCGTCGCCGCGTCGGCATCGACCAGCGTCGTCGTCACCGTCGAGGATGCCTCGAGCGTGCGGTGAACCGGGCATTTGTCGGCGATTTCCAGGAGCCTGGCTTCCCATTCATCCGGCACGCCGCCCTCGATGTGGATGCGGCGGGTGAATTGATCGATCTTGCCGACCTGCCCGCGCTCCGTCTCCGTGCAGGTTTCGCAGTCCTTGAAGTGTATCTTTCGGTGCGCAACATCGACCGTGATCCGGCCAAGATCGAGCTTCTTGCGGTCGGCGTACATGCGTAGCGTCATCGAGGTGCAGCTCGCCAGCGCCGCCGAAAGGAAATCGTAGGGCGAGGGGCCGCTGTCGAGCCCGCCGACACTTTCCGGTTCGTCGGCCAGCAGCCGGTGACGTCCCGCATGCACGGCGTTCTGGAACTTGCCGCCGAAGGTCTCTCGCACCCCCACATGCTCGATCGCCGTCTTGCCCTGGGGCTGTTCCGGATCGATGTAACGGGTCACCCAGCCGGCGACGACCTCGGCCGAGAACCCGGCGTCGGCGCGCTTGGTCAACAGATGATCGGCGCCGTCCAGCGACACGAAACTCTTCGGGTGGCGCGCCGCGGTGAAGATCGCGCTGGCATTGTCGATCCCGACCAACTCGTCGACCGGCGAATGCATCACCATCAGCGCCTTGCGCATCGCCCCGATGCGATCGGTCAGGCGGGTACCGCGAATGTCTTCGAGAAACTGTCGCCGGATGGTAAAAGGACGGCCAGCCAGTTTCACGGCAACCGCCCCCTCCGCCTCGATGGCGTCGACATGGGCCGCGAACTGCTTTTCGACATGGCTCGCATCTGCGGGCGCCGCGATCGTCACCACCGCCTTGACCTCGGGAATGTCTCCGGCGACGGCGAGAACGGCGGCGCCTCCAAGCGAGTGGCCGATCAGGATTTCCGGCGCCGCGAAATTGGCTCGAAGATAGTCGGCGGCGCTTTTCAAGTCGGCGACGTTGGAGGAAAAGTTGGTGGAGGCGAATTCACCCTCGCTGGCGCCGAGACCGGTGAAATCGAAACGCAGGACGGCGATGCCCTGCCCGGCCAGGCGATCGGCGATGGTCCGCGCGGCCAGAAGGTCCTTGGAACAGGTGAAGCAATGCGCGAAAAGCGCATAGGCGCGCACCGCTCCGAGCGGCAGGTCGAGCCGCGCCGAAAGGGCGCCGCCGGAATGGCCTTTGAAATCGACGCGCAGAATCGAATCGCTCATGCTTCTGGGACTCCGATGTTGGTTGCGATGGCCGGACGATAACCGCTTTCATCACACGCCGGCAGCTCCCGCCGGTCGAAGGACCGGGAGGCATGGTCTTCCTTTGCCGAGCGCGCGCGGAAAACACGATCAGATACGCGCGGCCGCTGATCGTCCCGCCTCCTCTACCAACCGCCGGCCGATCCATCTACATGGCTGCGATCCACGCCAGCATTCCGATTGGAAGCCCCATGGTCCAACCAGACGATCTCTCACAGCTCGGCCGCGACGCGCGCCCGGCCGCCTCGCCCGACGAAGCGGTCCTGGAAACCGTGCCCTATCGGCGCGGGGCGGGGGCGCCGGCCATCGTCCGATTCACCTGTCCGGAGTTCACCTCGCTCTGTCCGGTCACCGGGCAGCCGGACTTCGCCCATCTGGTGATCGACTACGCCCCTGACGAGAGGCTGGTGGAATCGAAATCGCTGAAGCTGTTCCTTACCAGCTTCCGCAACCACGGCGCCTTTCACGAGGACTGCACCGTCACGGTGGGGCGGCGCATCGTCGAGGCGACGAAGCCGCTCTGGCTGAGGATCGGCGGCTACTGGTATCCGCGCGGCGGCATCCCGATCGACGTGTTCTGGCAGACCGGCCCGGCACCCGAAGGCGTCTACCTGCCGGATCAGGGCGTGCCGCCCTATCGCGGCCGCGGCTGACGCCGCTTCGGGCGGCATTGAACGGCGCGCCGCTTCGGCTTAGGACGCCTGTAGGATCTAGCGGGGACAGGCATGGAACTCGACAGCATCGAAGACGCGATCGCGGCGATCGCGGCGGGAGAACCGGTCGTCGTCGTCGACGACACCGATCGGGAGAACGAGGGCGACCTGATCATGGCGGCGTCGAAGGCGACGCCCGAGCGGATGGCCTTCATGATCCGCCACACCAGCGGCATCATCTGCGTGCCGATGACCGCCGAGCGGGCCGACAAGCTGAACCTGCCGCCGATGGTCGCCAACAATCTCGACCCGATGCGCACCGCCTTTACCGTCTCGGTCGACTACAAGGTCGGCATGACGACGGGCATCTCCGCCGAGGAACGCACGAACACCGTGCGGGCGCTGGCCAACGACAATTGCGCCGGGACCGACTTTCTCAGGCCTGGCCACATCTTCCCGCTGATCGCGCGGGACGGCGGCGTTTTGACCCGCTCCGGCCATACCGAGGCCGGCACCGACCTTGCCAAGCTCGCGGGGCTGGAGCCCGCCGGCGTCCTCGCCGAAGTCGTCAATGACGACGGCACGGTCAAGCGCCTCACTGAGCTCGTTCCCTTCGCGCGCGAGCACGGCCTGAAGATCATCTCGATCGAGGACCTGATCTCCTATCGCATCCGGCGGGAATCCTTCGTCACCTGTGTCAAGCAGGAAGCAATGACCGTCGGCGGCATGGCCGCCCAGGTGCGGATCTACGAGACCCCCTTCGACCAGATGCAGCATGTCGTCGCCGTCTTCGGCGACGTGCGCGACGGCGAGAAGGTGCCGACCCGCATCCATCGCGAGCAGCCGGTACTCGACCTGTTCGGCCGTACCCGTGATGCAAAGACATGGGTGGAAATCGCCGTCGACCAGCTGAAAAGCCACGGGCGCGGCGTGCTGATGCTGCTCAGGACACCGAATGTCGACGACTTCCTCACCGAGGATGCCGTGGCGGACCATGCCGACGGCGAACGCCATGGCAGCGCGCTGAAACGCCAGCAGCGCTGGCGTGAGATCGGCGTCGGCGCCCAGATCCTGCGCGACCTCCACATCCGGTCGATCTCCGTGCTGGCGACGCATGAGCGGGCCTATGTCGGCCTCACCGGCTTCGGCATCGCGGTCGCCGGCACGATCCTGGTCGAGGACTGACCGGCGCTCGCGACCGACTCAGGCCGGTCAGGCCGAGCCGGCCCGCCGTCGTGCGCACCGCCTCGATGAACAGCCGCAGCGCCGACCTATGGAGCGTCTCATGAGACATCTGGAACGCACTCGCGTCGCCATCATCGGCGGCGGCCCCGCCGGATTGCTGCTGGCGCTCATCCTTCACCGGGCGGGGATCGACAGCGTCGTCCTGGAACGCGGGAGCCGCGACGACGTCTTGTCGCGCATGGGCGCCGACATGCTAGAAAAAGCCACCACGGACATCTTGCGGACAGCCGGCGTCGGCGGCCGTCTCGACCGCGAGGGACTCGTCCATGACGGGTTCGACATCGCCTGGCGCGGCGAAGTGCTGCACATCCCGCTTCGCGACCTGACCGGCAAGACCGTCACCATATACGGCGAAACCGAGCTCACGCACGACCTTTACGACGCGCTCGACGAGGCCGGCGTCCCGATCATCCACGGGGCCGAGGACGTGCGGCCGCAAGACATCGCCACCGACGCGCCGTTCGTGACCTTCCATACCGTGGACGGCGAGCACAGCCTCGAATGCGATTACGTCGCCGGTTGCGACGGCTTCCACGGCGTTTGCCGCCAGACCATTCCGGCCGATCTGCTGCGGACCTTCGAACGGGTTTATCCGTTCGGCTGGCTCGGCATCCTCACCCGGACGCCGCCGATCCAGGACGAGCTGATCTACGCCCATCATGCGCGCGGCTTCGCGCTCTGCTCGCTCAGAAGTCCGCAATTGTCGCGCTACTGTCTCCAGTGCGACGCCGGCGACGATGTCGCCAACTGGCCGGACGAACGCTTCTTCGACGAACTCGAGGCGCGGCTTCCCGTGGCCGTCGCGGCTCACCTCAAGCGCGGGCCCTCGATCGAGAAATCGATCGCGCCGCTCCGATCCTTCGTCGCCGAGCCGATGGGCCACGGCCGGCTGTTCCTGGCCGGGGACGCCGCGCATATCGTGCCGCCGGCCGGCGCCAAGGGACTGAATCTGGCGGTCTCCGATGTCCATTATCTGTCGCGGGCGCTGATCGCCCATTATCGCGACAAGGACGACCAACTGCTGAAGACCTATTCCGAGACGGCGCTTGCCCGTGTCTGGAAGGCCGAGCGGTTTTCCTGGTGGTTCACCTCGATGATCCACATGTTCGGCGAGGAGGGCACCTTCTCCCAGCGCATCCAGGAAGCCGAATTCGACTATCTCGCCGGCTCGCAAGCGGCGCAGACGGCGCTGGCCGAGAATTATGTCGGGCTGCCGTATTAGCGACGGTCGTCGCCGCTTCGCTTCCATTCAAGTCTCCCAGTGAGGACGCGCGTCATCGCCCGCGCCACGTTTGCGGCCGGTTCTGGCATTCCCCGAAACTGATCGTTCCTTCTTCCGTCGCGAGTATGGATGCCGCCCTGACGAGCGGCGGGACGCCGGAGGCGAACCCTCCGACTGTTTTACGTCATACGGTTCGCCTCCGGCATCCCGCGCGGTATCTGAGCAACCCTTCGACACGCAAACCCCGCCTTTCTCATGGGCTTGCGCGCGCTGCCGGATCTTCACGCCCCTGGCGGGGGCGTTCAAGTGGACCCAGACCACGGACCCCTCATCAGTGGGGGACGGTCCGGCGGGAGCAAAGGGCCGTCCGGGCCGGCGCTTCTCCGGAAGAAGCCCCGTCGCGGACACCGCACCGCCGGGGATTTCTCCCCTTGGCCCAACGAACGATCCCGGTGATCATTCGCGCCCGTTCCGTGGGCCGGCGGTGAGGGGATTATGCGGGAGCGGAAAAGAGTGGGGAGAAATTTTTCGGGCGGTAGGGGTTTTGAGAAGGCCAACGGTCTCTTCGTCTCCCCGGTGCAAGAAGGCCGCCGACCTTTGAGCCTCGTCATCCTCGCGCTTGCGCGGGGATCCATGTCTCCACGCGCGTCGTGTCCGCTGCAGTGAAGAAAGGGGCGGGCTTTCGGCAACGGTTTGGCGGTGGCACCGGCTTGGCATGGATCCCCGGCCTGCGGCCGAGGATGACGGCGCGGAGGCGGGGCGCGTCCGCTCCGGTGACGGAGGGAGCGGAGTTCTGGGAACGGCTTGGCGCCACAGACCACGCTGGTCGAGAACCATGGCGGGCCAGAGTTTTGGGGGCGGCCCTCTTCAGGCCTCCCAATCTTCCACTCGGAGGCCTTCGACGCGTTCGAACTCGCGCCGGTTGTGCGTGACGAGCGTCAATGAGCGCGCCATCGCCTGCCCCGCGATGAGGACGTCATAGGGTCCGATCGGCAATCCGACGACTGCGAGTTTCGCCCGAATCCGCGCGGCCTGCCGCGCGTCTTCCGGATCGATTTCGAGGACCGGGAACCGCAATTCATCCAACCGCGCCAGATTTTCCCCAACCCGGACGCTCCTATACGCACCGTAATAGAGTTCGTGCGCGACGACGACGGAGATGGCGTAGCGATCAGGCGGATGTCGCTTGAGCCTGGCAAAAACGTCGGCATTGCCCTTCAAAACGGCGATGACCGCGTTGGTATCAAGCAGGAATTTCATTCGAAGACGCTGAAATCGCGTTCCTGTTCCTCTGTCGGGCGCGCCTTGGCCGCGCTCTGGAAATCACTGTCCACGGGGCCGATCAGATCGTCGAGCCACTTCCAGTCCTGCTCCACGGGTTCCAGGATGACGGCGCTGCCGTGCCGCCGGATCCGCACGGTCTCGCCGGCGAACCGAAACTCCTTGGGAAGCCGGACCGCCTGGGAACGCCCCGACCAGAAGACTTTCGCCGTGCTCATTCCAAACCTCCGAATGCTATATAGCAAGAAGATATATCGACCGAGCGGTGGCGACAAGCGACACGACATCATGGCGGAGATTTTGGGCCGACCGTCTCGATAAGAGAGGAGGCGGCCGCTGAGAGCACGCCATCTTGCCGCGCCGACCCTACAGACGAAAGACTGACCTCATTTCGCGACCAAATGCGCAAAATCTGGCCTCGCCTTGCCGACCGCTCACGGCTTATGCAGAGTGACTGCAAGCTGTACCTCAACGAGGACGACCATATGGCCGAGCGCCCGTTCATCCACGACGCCCGCTCCGACGATGGGATCGGCGAGCGTGAGCCTTCGCGTCCGGCGCGCATGGGGCAACTCGCCAGCCTGCCGGTGTTCTTCGATCTTGCGGCCAAGCGTGTGGTCATGGCCGGCGGCTCGGAGGGTGCGGCGTGGAAGGCGGAACTGCTGGCCTCGGCCGGGGCGCATGTCGACCTCTATGCGCCGACCGAGGCGCTGGACGACGAGATGGTCGCGCTTCTGGCCGCGCCGCCGGTTTCGGGTCGCATCCTCCATCACGACCGGCCGTGGTCGACCGACATCTTCGCCGGCGCGGCGATCGCCGTCGGCGATGTCGAGGCGGACGCCGAGGCGCAGGCCTTTGCCTGCGCCGCGCGCGCGGCGGGCGTTCCGGTCAATGTCGTCGACAAGCCGGCCTTCTGCGACTTCCGCTTCGGCTCGATCGTCAACCGCTCGCCTGTGGTCATCGGCATTTCCACCGACGGCGCCGCGCCGATCCTCGGCCAGGCGATCCGCCGGCGCATCGAGACCTTGCTGCCGCCGGCGCTTGCCGGCTGGGCGGCGCTGGCGTCGAAACTCCGCGCCGAGGTGGTCGACCGCCTCGCGCCGGGCCCGCTGCGCCGCGCCTTCTGGGAACGCTTTTCCGACCGTGCCTTCACGACCCGGGCGCCGGACGCGAACGCCGAGCGCGATGCCCAGGACTTCGTCGGCGGTCTCGCCCGTTCGCCAGAGGCCGGCGGTCGCGTCACCCTGGTCGGCGCAGGCCCCGGCGAAGCCGAATTGCTGACGCTGAAAGCCGTGCGCGCGCTGCAGGCGGCCGACGTCATCCTGTTCGACGATCTCGTCTCCGACGACATTCTGGAACTCGCCCGTCGCGAAGCCAAGCGCATGCTGGTCGGCAAGCGCGCCGCCCGCGAGAGCTGCCGGCAGGAAGACATCAACCGGATGATGGTGCAGTTCGCCAAGGCGGGCAAGCATGTGGTGCGGCTGAAATCCGGCGATGTCTCGGTGTTCGGCAGGGCCGGCGAGGAACTCAACGAGCTGCATCGCGAGAACATTCCGGTGGCCATCGTGCCGGGCATCACCGCCGCCTCGGCGCTGGCGGCAAGCTTCGGGGTCTCGCTGACCCACCGCGACCGCGCCCAACAGGTGCGCTTCGTCACCGGGCATTCCAAGCGAGGCGACCTGCCGGAGGATCTCGACTGGCGGGCGCTGGCCGACGATCATGCGACGACGATCTTCTACATGGGCGGCCGGATGGCGTCGAAAATCGCCGCGCGGCTGATCGCCAACGGCCTGCCGGAGACGACGCCGGTGGCGGTCGCGGCGAATCTCTCCCGCGACGATGAAACCAAGGCGGCCGGCACGCTCGCCAGCCTCGGCGCGATCGTCGCTCAGATCGGCGTTGACCGGCCGATCCTCATCGGCGTCGGCCGGGTGTTCGCCGCGCATGCGCGGGCGGCGGCGGCCGGGCCGACGGACGTCGCCGAAGTGGCTGCAGGCTGAGAGGCAGCGATCGCCCCCGGCTCACACGCCCGGGTCGATCCGCACCGTCGAGCGATCGAGCACCTCGCGCAGCGCGAAGGACGAGTTGATCCGAACGACATGGGGAAACGCCGACAGATGGGTCTTGTGGATGCGCTCGTAATCCGCGAGATCGCGCGCGGCGATCCGCAGCAGATAATCGTATTCGCCGGACATCAGAAAGCAGACCACGACGTTGGGGCAGCGCTTCGCAGCCGCCTCGAACTCGGCCAGTTGGCGCTCGCTCTGGCCGGACAGGGAGATATGCACGACGACGGTGATCGGATGGCCGAGGACGTGGTTGGACAGGCGCGCGTGATAGCTGAGGATCGCGCCGGTCGCCTCCAGCCGGTCGAGCCGGCGCGAGCAGGCCGACGGCGACAGGCCGACCCGTTCGGCGAGGGTGTTGTTCGCCAGCCGCCCCTCGCGCTCCAAGGCGCGCATGATGGCAAGGTCGAATCGATCGAACGGCTCCATGCGCGGGATTTTTGCGCCTGACGGGCTGTTGGCGCAAGGTCCTTGCTAACGCCGCCGTCGAACCATCCCATTTCGAGAGGACATTGCAGCCCCATCGCGGCACGATCGCGCGATCGCCCCGAGGAGGACCATCATGCGCGTCGGCTGCCCGAAAGAAATCAAGAATCACGAATATCGCGTCGGCCTGACGCCTTCGGCCGCGCGCGAATATGTGGCCCAGGGCCATGATGTGCTGATCGAGACGGGCGCCGGGGCGGGCATCGACGCCGGCGACGCCGATTACGAGGCGGCGGGCGCGGCGATCGCCGCCGATGCGGCGGAGATCTTCCGGTCCGCCGACATGGTGGTGAAGGTCAAGGAGCCGCAGCCGAACGAGTGGGCGCAGCTGCGCGAGGGCCAGATCCTCTACACCTATCTCCACCTCGCGCCGGACCCGAGGCAGACCGAGGGGTTGCTGGCCTCGGGCGTCACCGCGATCGCCTACGAGACCGTCACCGACGGGCGCGGCGGCCTGCCGCTGCTGGCGCCGATGTCGGAGGTCGCGGGCCGCCTGTCGATCCAGGCCGCAGCGCGCGCGCTGGAAAAGGCCCATGGCGGACGCGGCGTGCTGCTCGGCGGCGTTCCCGGCGTCGCCCCCGGCAAGATCGTCATCATCGGCGGCGGCGTCGTCGGCAAGGAAGCGGCCAAGATGGCGATCGGCCTCGGCGCCGACGTGACGATCCTCGATCGCTCGATCCCGCGACTGCGCGACCTCGACGACCTCTTCGCCGGCCGCGTCCATACGCGCTATTCGACCAAGACCGCCATCGAGGAAGAGGTGTTCGCCGCCGACGCGGTGATCGGCGCCGTGCTGATACCGGGCGCGTCCGCGCCGAAGCTCGTCACCCGCGAGATGCTCGCCGGCATGAAAAAGGGGGCCGTCCTCGTCGACGTCGCCATCGACCAGGGCGGCTGCTTCGAGACCTCCCACGCGACGACCCATGCCGAGCCGACCTTCGAGGTCGACGGCATCGTCCATTACTGCGTCGCCAACATGCCGGGCGCCGTTCCGATCACCTCGGCCCATGCGCTCAACAACGCGACGCTGCCCTTCGGCCTTTCGCTCGCCAACCGCAAGCTGGACGCGCTGCTCGCCGACCCGCATCTGATGCACGGGCTCAACGTCCATCGCGGCCAGATCACCAACCGGGCGGTCGCCGAATCGCTGGGCCGCGACATGGTCGACGCGAGAGAGGCGCTGGCCGGCTGACCCGGCGAACGACCATCAGTCCGCCGGTTCGCGCGCCGTCATCTGCCGCTGGCGCTCGCGCAGCGCCGCGGCTTTCTCGTCGGTGAGCCGGTCGATGCAATGCGGGCAGGAAACGCCGTCCTCGAAGGCCGGCGAAGCCCGATCAGCGGGCGAGAGCGGCGCGCCGCAACCGAAACAGGCGGCCCATCCGCTCGCCGCAAGTCCGTGGCCGACCGCGACGCGGCTGTCGAAAACGTAGCAATCGCCTTGCCAGCGGCTATCGGATTCCGGCACTTCCTCGAGATATTTCAGGATGCCGCCCTTGAGGTGGAAGACGCTCTTAAACCCCTTCGACAGCATGTAGGCCGACGCCTTTTCGCAGCGGATGCCGCCGGTGCAGAACATCGCCACCTTGCGATGCTTTGACGGGTCGAGCCGCGTTTCGACGAAGTCCTTGAACCCGGTGAAACTGTCGATGCCGGGATCGATCGCGCCGGCAAAACCGCCAACCTTTGTCTCGTAGCGGTTGCGCGTGTCGACGAGGATGACATCCGGGTCGGCGATCAGCGCGTTCCAGTCCGGCGCCTCGACATAGGTGCCGGCTTGCGACGACGGATCGGCCTCGGGCGCGCGCAGGGTGATGATCTCCGGCCGGATGCGGATCTTCAACCGCGCGAAGGGCCAGGCAGCGGCTTCGGAGAATTTCACCTCGCCGCGCCTGATGCCGCAGCGGCGGTCGAGTTCCTCGAGGATCGCGGCGATCGCCTGTTGCGTGCCGGCGATGGTGCCGTTGACGCCTTCCGGCGCAAGCAGGATCGTGCCGCGTGCCCCGCGCTCGGCGCAAAAGGCGGCGAGCGCCGCCTTTTGCGCCGGCAGATCATCGAGCGGGACGAAGCGGTAGAAGGCGGCGACGGTGTAGGCCATCGCGCCTCATAACGCCGTAGGCGGCGCCTGACAAATCCATCACTGCCCTCGCCGCCGCGCTCCGCTGCCCGGCCGACAGCGGCGCGCAAGCTTTGCCGTGACGCGGGCCACGAAAATGCTAAGAGAAGGAAACGAATCCCGCCGCTCGCCAAATCCGGAGTTTCGCCGCTCGTGATCGACCGTATCATCGGCGTCGTGCTGATCATCACCGCCGCCGCGGTCCTGCTGCGCGAATGGACCGGCAGCGAGGCGGCCTCGCTGGTCGGGTCGGTGGGCGTTTTCACGTTTCTCGCGCTTGCCACACCCCGCGCGCGCCCCTCGCGGCAGGCCTTCGTCGCCGTCGGCATCGGACTTGTCGCGACGACCATCCTGTCGCGACCCGACAGGCGAGAGGTGGTTGCGCGCGGGCTCGAACAGGCCGCGTTCATCGCGGCGTTCTTCATCGCCCTCGCCTCGCTGCGCAATCCGGCCTCGACCTCGCCGGCGATCGCGCGCTGCGGGCAGTATCTGGCCAGTCAGCCGCCGGGCAAGCGCTATCTGGCGTTGACGATCGGCGGGCATCTCTTCGCCCTGATCCTCAACTACGGCGCCATCTCGCTGCTCGGGGGACTCACCGAAAGCATCGCCAGCCGCGAGGCCAACGCCGAGATTCGCGAGATCCGCAACCGGCGGATGCTGCAGGCCATCCAGCGCGGCTTCGTCGCCACATTGGCTTGGTCGCCGCTCGCCTTCGCCATGGCGATCACGACCTCGATCATCCCCGGTTCCTCCTGGAGCGGCGCGGCGGGCTTCGCGATCCTCAACGCCATTCTGGTGACCTTCGTCGGCTGGGTGCTGGATTCGCTGTACAAGCCGAAACTGTCACAGCCCGCGCCTCGGCGCACCGGTCCGATCGGCGGCTGGCGGGACCTGAAACCGCTGCTGGCGCTGCTCCTGCTCTTGTTCGGCGGCGTCGCCGCCCTCGAACTTTTGACCGGCCTTCGAATGATCGCCGTCGTCATGCTGCTGGTTCCGGCGATCGCCGTCGCCTGGCTGTTCATCCAGGCGCGGGGGCCGGAAGGCGCGAGCCGGCGCACGCTCGCCCGCCTGCGCAACATTGCGCTCGCAGAGGTGCCGTCCTACCAGTTCGAGCTTGTCCTCCTGGTGATGGCGGGATTCATCGGAACGGCGGGCAGCGCGCTGCTTGAACCGTTGCTCGACAGACAGCCGATCGGCCTCGACGCGCTGCCCGGCCCGCTGATCCTCGTGGCGCTGGTCTGGGTCATCCCGCTGCTCGGCCAGATCGGCATGAACCCGATCCTGTCGGTGTCGCTGTTTGCGCCGCTGCTTCCCTCCGCCGCCGCCATGGGCGTTTCGCCGAACGCGATCGTCGTCGCGCTGACCGCGGGCTGGGCGCTCACCGGTGCTTCCTCGCCCTTCACCGCCACGACGCTGATCGTCGCCCGGCTCGGCCACACCAGCGCCCATCGCGTCGGACTGGTCTGGAACCGGGGCTTCAACCTAGCCGCGGGGCTGGCGCTTTCGCTGTCCGTCCTGGTTGCCGCAACGCTGTGACGAGCCGATTTTCGGCGCGGGATGGACGGCAGGCGCTTTCCCGTACGCGTTGATTGCCTACTTCGAGCGGCGTCACCGCACCGGACCAAGGGCCGCGCGGCGCGCCAAGGCGACAGGCGGAAAAGAGGCGAGGCGAGGACAGAAAATATGGCCAATCCTGAATTTATTTGCCTTTAAGATTTCATCCGGCCAGAAGCCGCGACGCGATTCGGCGCGGTTTTGTTCGAACAATGTTCTTGTTTCATTCCAAAAATCGTGCTTACCTAGCGGCATTCTGGTCAGAGCAGCCGTCTTCCCGCAGCGGGGGCACAGGCCGCCGGTTCGAGGGGTAACGCCATGGTGTCCCGCGTCAAGACCGTCGCGTTTCAGGGAATCGAAGCGGTTCCCGTCGACGTTCAGGTCATGGTCGCCCCCGGCAAGGTCGGCATCCAGATCGTCGGCCTGCCCGACAAGGCCGTTGCCGAAAGCCGGGAGCGCGTCCAGGCCGCGCTGCATGCGTCGGGCCTGTCGATGCCGCCCAAGAAAGTCACCGTCAATCTCGCCCCGGCCGATCTGCCCAAGGAGGGCAGCCATTACGACCTGCCGATCGCGCTCGGACTGATGGCGGCGCTCGGCGCGATTCCTTCCGACGCGCTCGCCGGCTTCGTTGTTCTGGGGGAACTCTCGCTCGACGGCATGCTGACGGCCGTGGCCGGAGCGCTGCCAGCCGCGATCGGCGCCAACGCCATCGGTCTCGGGCTGATCTGCCCGGCCGATTGCGGCGCGGAGGCTGCTTGGGCCAGCGGCGACATGGATATCATTGCCGCCCGCAGCCTGATCCAGATCGCCAATCATTTTCGCGGCACCCAGATCGTCGCGCGGCCGGAACCGGCGGTCCGGGCCGCGCCGGCCAATCTGCCGGACCTTGCCGAGATCAAGGGGCAGATCGTCGCCAAGCGCGCGCTCGAAATCGCCGCCGCCGGTGGACACAATCTCCTGATGGTCGGGCCGCCCGGCTCCGGCAAGTCGATGCTGGCCCAGCGGCTGCCCTCGATCCTGCCGGCGCTGACCGCCAAGGAACTGCTCGAAGTCTCGATGATCGCCTCGATCGCCGGGGAGCTTTCCGGCGGCAAGCTCTCCGACCGCCGTCCGTTCCGCGCGCCGCATCATTCCGCTTCCATGGCCGCGATGGTCGGCGGCGGTTTGCGCGCCCGTCCCGGCGAGGTGTCGCTCGCCCATCGCGGCGTCCTCTTCCTCGACGAGTTCCCGGAATTCACGCCCGTGGTCCTCGACTCGCTGCGCCAGCCCCTCGAGGCGGGCGAATGCGTCATCGCGCGCGCCAACCATCGCGTCACCTATCCGGCCAAGATGCAGCTGGTCGCGGCGATGAATCCCTGTCGTTGCGGCATGGCCGGCGAGCCCGGCCGGTCCTGCGCGCGCGGAGCCCGCTGCGCGGCCGATTATCAGGCGCGGATTTCCGGCCCGCTGATGGACCGGATCGACCTGCGCGTCGATGTGCCGGCGGTCACCGCCGCCGACATGATCCGTCCGCAACCGGCGGAAACCTCCGACACCGTCAAGGCGCGGGTAGCGGCGGCCCGCGCGCTCCAGATGGAGCGTTACGAGGCTGCGGGGCTGCCGGGTTCCACGGTCAACGCCCATTGCACGGCTTCGCTGATCGAGACGATCGCCGAGCCCGACGCGGAGGGGCTGAGGCTTTTGCGGGACGCGGCCGAGCAGATGAAATTCTCGGCCCGCGCCTATCACCGTATCCTGAAGGTCGCGCGCACGCTCGCCGATCTCGACCAGGACGCGACCGTGCGCCGCATTCATCTCGCCGAGGCGATCTCCTATCGCGTCGCCGGGGAGCGGCTGGCGGCGGCGGCATGAACGCGGAACGCCATCCCCGGCCGATGCCTGGTCGCCGTGGGAGCGCGTCAGCCGCGCAGAGCGCCGCCGCTCGCCTTTTCGACCTGCGCGACGATCTTCGCCGAAACCGCTTCCAAGTCTTCGTCGGTCAACGTCCGGTCGGCCGGATTGAGCGTCACCTCGATGGCGACGGACTTCTTGCCTTCGCCGAGCGCCGCGCCGGAAAAGACATCGAAGACGCGCACCTCGCCGACCAGCTTCCTGTCGGCGCCCTCGGCGGCGCGCACGAGCTTCAGCGCCTCCACGCCGGCATCGACGACGAAGGCGAAGTCGCGGCGCACCGGCTGGAACGGCGACAGGGTCAGCACCGGCTTGGTGCGGGTGGTCTTGCGCTTGGGCTCGGGGATGGCGTCGAGGAACACCTCGAAGCCGCAGAACGCGCCGCCGGCATCGAGCTGCCTCAAGGTCCGGGGATGAAACTCGCCGAACTCGGCGAGAACCACCTTCGGGCCGAGCTTGATGCGCCCCGACCGGCCGGGATGGTACCAGTCGCTCGCCGGCGCCTCGATCATCAAGCGGTCGACGGGCGCGCCAGCCGCTTCCAGCGCGGCGATGGCGTCGGCCTTGGCCTCGAAGACGGACACGGCCGGAGCGTTTGCCTCCCAGGATCGGCCCGCGCCGGTCGAAACCGCCGTACCGCGCCGCACGCCGCCGGCGACGCGCTTCTGGCCATCCGGATCGTCGGAGGCGTAGACCGCAGCCACCTCGAACAGGGCCGTGTCGCCATGACCGCGCGCGGCGTTGCGGCT
The DNA here is from genome assembly GCF_024195285.1 of Aurantimonas marianensis. GTDB lineage: Bacteria > Pseudomonadota > Alphaproteobacteria > Rhizobiales > Rhizobiaceae > Aurantimonas > Aurantimonas marianensis. Next base: position 15,338 of record NZ_JALHBS010000016.1, on the reverse strand, counting down.
TGCGGCGGCGATGAGGCCCGGCAGCAGCGAGGGCCGCATGTCGGACATGTCGGCGGAGATCGGGTTCTCCAGCTTCAACGCCTCGGCGCCGCCGCCAAAAGCCAGGGCGTGTTTTTCGGGAATGAAGCTGTAGTTCACGGCCTCGACCATACCGCGCGTGGCCAGGGCCCGGCGGGCGGCGCGGTCGCGGATCTGCGGCACGGTCAGAATGCGGGTGTTGACCGAAGCGGCGGCCGGGAGCGGTTGGGGCTCAATCGTCTCGACGCCAGTGAGGCGCATGATCTCCTCGACGAGATCGGCCTTGCCGTCGACGTCGGGGCGCCAGCTCGGAACCGTCACGCTCGCCGACGCGCCCTGGCTCGACACACCGAAGCCGAGCCGCTTCAGGATGGCCGCCTGCTCGTCCGGTGTCACGGTCAGCCCGGTCAGCCGCTCGACCTCGCCGAAGGGCAGTGGGATCGACCGCGGCTCACGCGTCGCTTCCGCGACGACGATGCGCCGCGAGGGCGTGCCGCCGCAAATGTCGAGCACCAGCCGCGTCGCCAGGTCCAGCCCCGGCTCCATGAAGGCCGGGTCGACGCCACGCTCGAAGCGGTAGCGGGCATCTGTGATAATGCCGAGATCCCTGCCCGTGCGGGCGATATCCTTCGGCTCCCAGAGCGCCGATTCGATGAGAACGTCCGTCGTCATCTCGTCGCAGCCGGACTGCTCGCCGCCGATGATGCCGGCGATCGATTCCACGCCGTTGTCGTCGGCGATGACGCACATGCCCTCGGCGAGCGTATAGGTGCGTCCATCCAGCGCCAGCACCTCTTCTCCGGCCCTGGCGTCGCGGACGGCGAGATCGCCCGCCACCCTGGCGGCGTCGAAGACGTGCAGCGGCCGGCCGCGATCGAAGGTGACGTAGTTGGTGATGTCGACGAGGGCGTTGATCGGGCGAAGGCCGATCGCCCTGAGGCGCTTTTGCATCCACTCAGGCGAGGCGCCGTTGGCGAGCCCGGACACCTGACGCAAAGCGAAGCCGGTGCAGGTGGCGCTGTCGACCCGGACGGCGACCGGGCAGTCGCCGTCCCCTTCGATGTGCTCCGGCGCCCTGGTCTTGAGCGTACCGAGGCCGGAAGCGGCGAGATCGCGAGCGATGCCGGCAACGCCGGTCGCGTCCGGGCGATTCGGCGTCAGATTGATCTCGATGACCGGATCGGCCAGATCGGCGTAATCGGCGAATTTCGTACCGACCGGCGCGTCATCGGCCAGATCGATGATCCCGTCATGGCTGTCGGAGAGTTCCAGTTCGCGCTCCGAACACATCATGCCGTGGGATTCGACGCCGCGAATCCTCCCGACCGACAGCGTCGTATCGATGCCGGGCACATAGGTGCCGGGGACGGCCAGGACGCCGACCAGCCCGGCGCGGGCGTTCGGCGCGCCGCAGACGATCTGCAGCGGCTTGCCGCCGTTGATCTCCGGCCCCGCCTCGACGCTCAGCACCTTCAGCTTGTTGGCGTCGGGATGCTTTTCGGCGGAGAGCACCCGCGCGATGGTGAACGGCTGAAACACCGCGCGGTCATCGACGGCCTCCACCTCGAGCCCGATCATGGTCAGGCGTTCGCAGATCTCGGCGAGCGACGCGTCGGTCTCGAGATGGTCCTTGAGCCAGGAGAGCGTGAATTTCATGGGAAGCGATCGTCGGTTGAGTTGCGAGCCGGCCTTGCGGCGCAAAGGATGGATATGTCGAAGAACGGACCCTGCGACCGGCGCGGGTCTCGCGCCGGGCCCGGCCCCGCTGCGTAAGACGCGAACCCGGTCCGCGTCAACGCAAAGGCCGCCGGCGGAAGATCACCGGCAGTGCCCGTTCTACGGGTTCGGGCCGTCGCCGGGGGCAATCTCGCCGGTCACCCGGCGCACGGCGGCGTTGGCGTGGACGAAGCGATAGGTGAACAGCGCGACGACGGCGAAGATCGCATAGAGGAACAGCAGCGTTCCCCAGGAGAGCGGGGAGTCGAAGCCGAATTTGTCGAGGATCGCCGGCAGGCCGACGCCGGTAAAGAAGGAGGCGAGCGCGGCGGCCGTCGGCGGCATCGAGCGATAGTAGAAGGCGAACAGGCCGACCGTCACCAGCGCCACGACAATGCGGCCGAGCGACGACACCAGCGCGAAGAAGGCACCGTCGGCGAACAGCCAGTGGAAGAAATCGACGACGAGGAGGCCGATAATCGCGCCGGCAACGACGGCAATGGTTTCGAGGACGATCATGCGCGGGGACATGGCGGAATCCGATCGTAAGTGGAAGGAATTTTTCGTCGGAGAGCTGGCGGATTTTTACTCCGTCGGTCAGGTCAAGAGCTCAAGCCCCCGAACAGGGTCGGCATGTCGAGCGGCCGAAAACCGTAGTGCTCGAGCCAGCGGATGTCGGCCTCGAAGAAGGCACGCAGGTCCGGCATGCCGTATTTGAGCATGGCGAGACGATCGATGCCCATGCCCCAGGCAAAGCCCTGATATTCGTCCGGGTCGAGACCGCCGGAGCGCAGGACGTTCGGATGCACCATGCCGCAGCCAAGGATCTCCATCCAGTCGGAGCCTTCGCCGAACCGCACCTCGCCCGGCTTCGAGCGAGGGCTCGGTGAAGGGAAAGAAGGACGGCCGGAACCGCATGTTCAGCGACGGCACCTCGAAGAACGCCTTGCAGAATTCCTCCAGCACCCACTTCATGTTGGCGACGTTGGCGGTTTTGTCGACGACCAGCCCCTCGACCTGATGGAACATCGGCGAATGGGTGGCGTCCGAATCCTGCCGATAGGTCTTGCCCGGAATGACGATGCGGATCGGCGGCTTCTGGCTTTCCATCGTGCGGATCTGCACGGGCGAGGGGTGGGTGCGCAGCACCTTGCGCTCGCCCGCCGCGTTCGCCTTGAGGAAGAAGGTGTCGTGCATTTCGCGGGCCGGATGGCCTTCGGGAAAATTCAGCGCGGTGAAATTGTAGTAGTCGGTCTCGATGTCCGGACCTTCGGCGATGGCAAAGCCCATATCGGCGAAGATCGCGGTAATCTCCTCGACCACCTGGCTGATCGGATGAATGCGTCCGCGCGCCGCCGGGCTCGAACGCACCGGAAGCGTAACGTCGACCCGCTCTGCGGCGAGCCGCTCCGCGATCGCCAAATCCGCCAGTTCCTCGCGCCGCTCCGCGATCGCCGCCTGGACCCGGTCGCGCAGGCCGTTGAGCCGCGGCCCCGCCTCGCGGCGCTCGTCCGGGCTCATCTTGCCGAGGCCCTTCAACATCTCGGAGATGCGGCCCTTCTTGCCGAGCTCGGCCAGGCGGATCGCCTCCAGCGCGGCCTCGTCACCGGCCGCCGCGATATCGGCCTCGAGCCGTGCTTCGAACGCTTCGGTGTCGCTCACCTGTCACTCCATACTTTGCCGCGCCGGGCCTTGCGGCCTGATTAGCGCTTGCGGCGCGCCGAGGGAAGCCGCCACGCCGCGCTCTCGAAACGCGGAAGGCCCGCGCGGCGTTGCGGCGCGGGCCTTCCTGGCGTCATGGGCGGCGTGGCTCAGGCCGCGCGCTTCTCGCCGACGGCACGCTCATAGGCACCGTCGAACTCGCTGTCCTTGAGATAGGCCAGCGCCGATTTGGCCTGCTCGCACAGCACCGCGAAGGCTTCCGGCTCGTGGATCGCGATATCGGACAGAACCTTGCGATCGACCTCGATCCCGGCCTTGCCCAGACCGTCGATGAAGCGGCCATAGGTCAGGCCATGCTCGCGGACGGCGGCATTGATGCGCTGGATCCACAAAGCGCGGAAATTACGCTTCTTCACGCGGCGATCGCGCGTGGCGTACTGCTTCGACCGGTCGACGGCGGCCTTGGCGGCGCGGATGGTGTTCTTGCGGCGGCCGTAAAAGCCCTTCGCCTGCTTCAGAACCTTCTTGTGCTTGGCATGGGACGTAACGCCCCGTTTCACTCTCGCCATGATCTTGCTCCTGGAATTCTAGTAATGCGCGACGCCGCTCAGCGGTCGTAGGGCATGTAAATCTTGACGATCCGCTCGTCGGGCTTCGACAAAATCATCGTGCCACGCGCGTCGCGAAGGAAGTCGTTGGAGCGTTTGATCATGCCATGGCGCTTGCCGGCGGCACCCGCCTTCACACGGCCGGAGGCCGTCATCTTGAAGCGCTTCTTGGCGCTCGCCTTGGTCTTCATCTTGGGCATTTTGCTCTCCTAACGTGAGGATCGCGACACGACGGGCCACCGTTTCCGGCCGGCTCCGCTCCGGTCTCATTCGGAATTGTCGCGACAGCATTGAGAACCGCCACGGCATGCCCTGCCGGTCGGTTCGCTTGGACGACGGGCTTATACGGCGCCTCGCCAGCGGACGCAAGAGCCCACGCGCGCCTCCCGGAGGAGCGACGATGACCCGCGCCCTGGCCGGCTCCGAGCACCCCCGCCGCGTCCCTCGCTTCGCGGCGCCGTCTGCAACGCGGAATTGGTCCCCTTGCCATCCAACACACTCGATGAAAAGATGCCGGTGGGGCAAGGAATGGACAGCAATGGCGCTCATTCAATTTCCGGGGCAACTCGGCGATGTCCGGGAGAAGACCGCCCTGGCCTCGGTTTGCCCCTCTCACTGGGCCGCGGTTCTGACCTCGCTGGAGCGACTTTTTCCGGGCGCCTCGGCGGTGCTGGAGCGCGTCGGGACCGGCGCGGCGGATAGCGGGCAACTCACCGCCGCCGGCAATTCGGGGTTGCGCCGGATCATCGGCGCGCGGTGGGATGCCCAAGGCCTCGATTTCCTTTCGGTCGGCACGATCTTCAGGATGCGTGAGTTGCCGGAGGCCGGCCTGCCTTCTTCCCGGCGACGAGAGGCGGAGAGCGCCGATGACGGGGCGGGGGGCGGGGCGGGGATCGTGCTCGATCGGCGCGACTCCCGCCTCTGGGTTCTGTCGGTTCAGGTTCCGCTCCCGCTCGGCGAGCGATACGACGCGGCGATCGCCACGCTCCTGCGCCGTCTGGCTCCGGATCTGCGGCGGTCGTTTCTCGTCTCCCACCGCCTCGGCACGACCGAGCAGCCCGACCGGGCAACCATCGAGTCGAGCTGGGACGAACTGTCCGTCGGCGTGGTCCTGCTGTCGGCCGGCTTGCGGCCTCTGGCCGTCAACATGGCGGCGGAGGAAATCGTCACCACCCGCCGGTTCTTTGCTCCGCTGGGGTGCCGCGGCTCCTTGCGAGCGGCCGTCAATAACGACAATGAGCGTCTGCGCCTGGCGGCGGGCCGCATCGTCTATGGCGAAAGCGATGTGGAGACCGTCGCCCTCAAGGGGGTTCGTTGCAGCGCTCCGCTGCCGGTCACGCTTCGCGCCGTGGGGTGCGGGACCGGGCGCAGACGTTTCAGCGCTTTGGCCGGGACCGCCGAGGGAACCCTCGTGGCGATCATCGGGGCTTGCGAGGCAAATGGCGACGCGAACGCGCCTCGCGCCACGGCGGCCAATCGATAGACCCGCCGAGACGAAAGGGCGTCGCCATTCGACGCGTCAGGACAACGCGGAGGGCCCGGTCCGTCCGCCGGTCAGGCGAGCGACGGCAGGGTCTTGTATTCCCCGCCGCAACAAGGCCAGGCCGCGGGCCCGTATAAGCCGTTCAGCCTCGCGGCGCCAGAACCATCATCATCTGGCGGCCTTCCAGCTTCGGCTCGGCTTCGACCTTCGAGATTTCAGCCGTTTCCTCGCGAACGCGGTTGAGCAGCCGCATGCCGAGCTCCTGATGGGCCATCTCACGCCCACGGAACCGCAACGTGACCTTGACCTTGTCGCCGTCATCGAAGAAGCGGCGAACCGACTTCATCTTGGTCTCGTAGTCGTGCTCATCGATGTTCGGCCGCATCTTGATTTCCTTGACCTCGATGGTCTTCTGACGCCGTCGCGTCTCAGCGGCCTTCTTCTGGCTTTCGTATTTGAGCTTGCCAAGGTCGAGGATCTTGCAGACCGGCGGATTGGCGGTCGGCACGATCTCGACGAGGTCCAATCCCGCGTCCTCGGCCATCGTCAAAGCATCCTGTGTCGCCACAGGTCCGAGGTTCGTTCCCTCGGCATCAATCAACTGAACCTGCGGAACGCGAATCTCCTTGTTGGAGCGCGGCCCCTCTTTCTGGGTCGGCGGTGCACGAAATGGTCTGCGAATGGTCGTTCTCTCCTGTTATTGACGACTCCGGACGGGCCATGAAAAAACGCCAGCGACGGCCGGATTTCCCCACCTTGAGGGAAAACCGTACGTCGACATTCATCACACGCCCGATCAGCGGCGTCCTCTATAGCATCGTCATTGGCGAATGGCACGCCCGAGGCGACAAAAAGCTGCCGTGACGGTTACGGTGACCCTTACGCCAGCTGGTTTCCCGCGTCACCAGCAAGCGAGCGATCGCCACCCGACAGCATCGAACATGGAACCTGCCAACAGATTTCGCCAGTCCCGGCCAACAGCGCGGCAACGAAAGGACCTCGACGACCAGGCCCCTTGAGACCAGCGAAGAGCAACCACGCCGCATCACCGTCGGCGCCGGCCCGCAGGGCCGCACGATCGCCTTTCGTACCCGGGCGGGGGACGCGCCGACGCTCGTGTGGCTCGGCGGCTACCGCTCGGACATGCGCGGGACCAAGGCGGAACGCCTGTCGCAGCTGGCCGAAAAACAGGCGCTCGGTTTCTGCCGGCTGGATTACTCCGGCCACGGCGAGTCCGGCGGCCGGTTCGAGGACGGCACGATCGGCCGCTGGACCGAGGAGGCCGCCGCGGTCATCGCCGCGGCGGTCGACGGTCCGGCGATCCTGGTCGGCTCGTCGATGGGGGCGTGGATCGCGCTCCGTCTCGTCCAGACGGCGCTGGCGGCTGGCAAGCCACCCAAGATTGCCGGCCTTCTGCTCCTGGCGCCGGCGCCAGATTTCACGCATCGGCTGATGGAGCCGAAGCTGAGCCAGGATCAACGCGCCGCGCTCGCGCGGGACGGCTTCATCGCCGAGCCCTCCGACTATTCGCCGGAGCCGAACATCTATACCCGGGCGCTGTTCGAGGACGGGGCCGCGAATCTGGTCATGGAGGGACTGATCGAGACACGGTGCCCGGTCACGATCATCCAGGGCATGGCCGATCCCGACGTGCCGTTCGAGCACGCGCTCGAACTGGTGGCCCATCTGCCCTCGGAGGGCGTCATCGTTACACTGGTCCGCGACGGGGACCATCGCCTGTCGCGGCCGCAGGACCTCGAACTCATCGCGCGCGCGACGCTCGATCTGGTCGCAGCGGCGCGCGGCGGCCACTGACCAAAGGTTCCATCCAAATCCCCACACCGCGAATGACGATGGGCGGTTGTCATATTTATATCACTGCGCCGCCGCTCGTCGCGATTTTTCGCTTTCATCCCATTGGCTTAGCTGGTCGCGCCTGGGCGTGATTCGTGCCGCAGGCAGCGGGCAAATCCTCGCCATCAATGATGAGCCTTGAGCGAGGCTGCCCATCGATGCTGCTGCAACACCCTGAATGTGTTGACAGTTTTCACGATTGCCTCAAGCATGAACCATCAACACATTTTTCGTACAAAGGGGAGTACGAAATGGGGGCATTTCGCGCATTCGGCGCCACGCTACTGCTTTGTCTGGCGGTCATCGCCACGTCGGCTCACGCGGAGACGCGCGGCGCCTTCATGACCCTCGGCACCGCAACCACGCAGCCGATCGGCCATCTGCTCTTCTGTCAGGAAAATTCGCGCGAGTGCGAGCCGCCCGTCGACAGGATCACGCCCACCCCGCTGGAACTCGATCGTTCCATGATCCTGTCGGTGGCTGCCGTGAACACAACCATCAATGCCCGCATCGAAGCCCGCTCCGATAAGGACATCTACGGCGTCGAGGAGCGCTGGGCCTATCCCGACGCCGAGGGCGACTGCGAGGATTTCGTCCTCTTGAAACGCCGTGTCCTCGCGCAGAAGGGGATCGATCCGGCGAACCTCCTGATTACCGTCGTCCTCAAACCGGATGGCGAAGGCCATGCCGTGCTGACGCTGCGAACGACGCAGGGCGACTTCATCCTCGACAATCTCGAATGGCGTATCCTCGCCTGGGCGGACACGCCCTACACATTTCTCAAGCGGCAAAGCAGCGCCGACCCCGGCAGCTGGATCGACATCGGCCATGGCCGGGACGTGATCGTCAGTTCCGTCGAGCAATGACGGCAAGCGCCGTCAGGCGTTGCCGATGAGAACGCCGGCGGCGAAGACCAGCGCTCCGCCGAGGACAACCTGTAGCGCCGCCCGCAGGAATGGTGTCTCCATATAGCGGTTCTGAATGAAGGCGATCGCCCAAAGCTCCACGAAAACCACCGCGATGGCGATCGACGTCGCGGTCCAGAAGTCCGAGATCAGATAAGGCAAGGCATGACCAAGACCGCCCAACGCGGTCATCACGCCGGAGGCGATGCCGCGGCGCACCGGAGAGCCGCGCCCCGACAGTACGCCGTCATCGCTGGCCGCCTCGGTAAAGCCCATGGAGATGCCGGCGCCGATCGAGGCGGCGAGCCCGATCAACAGCGTCTGCTGGCTGTCGTGGGTCGCGAAGGCGGCGGCGAAGATCGGCGCGAGCGTCGAGACGGACCCGTCCATCAAACCGGCCAGCCCCGGCTGGACATAAGTCAGGATAAACGCGCGCCGCTCGGTCTCGGCTTCCTCCGAGCGGACGCCGTCGGTGATCGTCTCATCCACGAGCGCGTGGGCGGTCCGCTCGTGCTGGGCTTCGGCGGCGGCGAGATCGCCGAGCAATTGTCGAACGCCCGCGTCCCGGCTGCGCTTGGCCGCCTCCCGGTAGAAGGTCGCCGCCTGCCTTTCCATGTCGGCGGCCGCCTCACGCGCCCGATCGATCCCGAGCGGGCGAACCAGCCAATCGGGCTTGCGTTGATAAAAACCGCGAATGTCGGCGCGGCGAACCAGCGGAATTCGTTCGCCAAATTTCTCGCGGAACAGCGCGAGCAGCCGGCGCCGGTGCTCATCCTCCTCCTCCGCCATCGCTTCAAAAACCCGGGCCGACGCCGGATAATTCTCACGCAAGCCATCGGCGTAGGCACCGTAGATCCGGCCGTCCTCCTCTTCCGCCCCGATCGCCAGCGCCAGGATCTCGGCCTCCGAAAGGTCGTCGATGGTCCTGCGGGTGAAAGCGGTCAAACGGCTCAACATCGGGCATCCCCTCTTTAGAAGGATTCCAATCTATCGGTTGGAAATCTCATTCTCAAGCGGTGCGAGCCGTTCGCCGTCCAAGCGATGGAGAGCTTTTCGGCCATGGTGTTCAGCCGACATTCATCGTGCCGAAGAATATATAACACTTGAAAGACACGCCCGACCGACGGGTTAGCCTCGATGCAACGATCAATTGCGTCGCAGGGAGGATTGCCCATGCCTATCGACGATGATCGGGAACTCGCCGAAGAGGTCGAAGCCGCGCTCAAGGCGCTCGGAATCGCCCGTCTGCGTTCGCGTTCGATAGGCCCCGTTCAGCGCTATGTCACCGAATTGGGTGGCGCAGAGCGGGCCCGGGCGACGCCGGCTGACGAAAGAACCTCCCGGGCCGAAACGGATTCACCGATGCCCGCCGGGCAGGATCCGGTCCGATCTAATCAGCCTCCCCGGCCTGAGGATCCGAGGGCTCCTCCTCCGACGCCGGAATGACGTAGCTGCCGCTCAGCCAACGATGCAGGTCGACCGCCTTGCAGCGCGCCGAACAGAACGGATAGTTGTCGCGCTCCGCCGCACGGCCGCATTCCGGACAACGCCGCTTGGGTCGGAGTGGCGTGACCGTGGCGGGACCGGGGCTCATGCGTCCTCCGTGGCGACCGTGGCGGCCTTCCACCGTGCATGAATGTCGTAGCCCTCGCCCGCCAGCAATGCCAGCGTCTCATAGAGCGGCAGACCGACCACGTTGGTGTAGGAGCCGACAAGCCGGACGACGAAGCTGCCCGCAAGGCCTTGGATGGCGTAGCTGCCGGCCTTGCCCCGCCACTCGCCGGACGCGATGTAACTGTCGATGTCCTCGCGCGACAGCCGCTTGAAGCGGACCCGGGTCTCGATCAGACGCTGGCGCACAGCCCCTCTCGGTCCGATCAGGCAGACGCCGGTATAGACGCGATGGGTGCGCCCCGACAGCGTGCGCAGATTGGCGACGGCGTCCTCGACGAGTTCGCCCTTCGGCATGATCTGCCGCCCCACGGCCACCACCGTGTCCGCCGCGACAATGTAGGAAGGGCCGTCTATGTCGAGCTCGCGAAGCGCCATAGCGGCGACTTCCGCCTTCTCCTTCGACAGGCGCTTGGCGAGCGAGCGCGGATGCTCGTTGCGCTGCGGGGTCTCGTCCAGATCGGCGGGCAGCAGGCGATCCGGCTCGATCCCGGCCTGATTGAGAAGGTCGAGCCGACGGGGCGAACCCGAGGCGAGCACCAAGAGGGGGCGCGCTGTCATGATGACTGTCCCCTCGCCGGGCTATTTGAAGCGATAGGTGATGCGACCCTTGGTCAGGTCGTAGGGCGTCATCTCGACCAGCACCTTGTCGCCGGTCAGCACCCGAATGCGGTTCTTGCGCATCCGCCCCGCGGTATGGGCGATGATCTCGTGTTCGTTTTCCAGCTTGATGCGGAACGTGGCGTTGGGCAGCAACTCGGTGACGGTACCGGGAAATTCGAGAACTTCTTCTTTTGCCATATGGTCTAGAGCCTTGAGCGATGTCGGAGCGGGAAGCGGAAGCTTCGCGGCCAAGAGGGAGCCGCCCCCGATCGGGCGGCGACGAACTGGAAATTCGCGCCATAAATCGGGGCAAACGGCCGAAAAAGCAATATGCCGCCCGGATTTGGCGGCATGGGTGAGCGTTTTGGCAAAACGCCGCGCGCCTGGTGGCGGTCGCGCGGCTCTTTTCCTACGCCGTTTTGACGGCCGGATCGAGTCCCGGCCGCCGTATCAGCCGGAAATGCGCTCGATGTCGGCGCCGCAGGCGCCGAGCTTTTCCTCGAGCCGCTCGAAACCGCGGTCGAGATGATAGACGCGGTTGACCGTGGTCTCGCCCTCGGCGACGAGGCCGGCGATGACCAGCGAGACCGAGGCCCGCAGATCCGTCGCCATCACCGGCGCCCCGGCCAGACGCCGCACGCCCTCGATCGTCGCGACCTGTCCGGACAGGGAGATCTTCGCGCCGAGCCGGGCGAGTTCCTGAACATGCATGAAGCGGTTCTCGAAAATCGTCTCGGTGATGTGCGAGGTGCCTTCCGCGCAGGTCATCAACGCCATCAACTGCGCCTGTAGATCGGTCGGAAAGCCCGGATAGGGATCGGTCACCACGTCGACCGGCGCAATCCCGCCGCCATTGCGGTAGACCCTGATCCCATCCTCGACGCGATCGACCGTGATGCCGGCGTGCCGCAGCGTGCCAAGCGCGGTCTGCAGCAACTCCACGCTGGTTCCCGTCAAGGTCACGTCGCCGCCGGTCATCGCGACCGCCATGGCGTAGGTTCCGGTCTCGATGCGGTCGGGCAGAACGCGGTGGCGGGCGCCGGACAGGATCGGTACACCCTGGATGGTGATCGTCGACGTGCCGGCACCTTCGATCTTGGCGCCCATGGCGTTGAGACAGCCGGCGAGATCGGCGATCTCAGGCTCACGCGCGGCGTTTTCCAGAACCGTCTCGCCCTTGGCGAGACTGGCCGCCATCAGCATGACATGGGTGGCGCCGACCGAGACCTTCGGAAACACGAAGCGATTGCCGACAAGGCCGCCCTTGGCCTCGGCGATGGCATAGCCGGCCTCGATATCGATCGTGGCGCCAAGCGCGCGCAGGCCGTCGATGAACAGATCGACCGGCCGGGTGCCGATGGCGCAGCCGCCCGGCAGCGACACCTTGGCCTTGTGCATGCGGGCGAGCAGCGGCCCGATCACCCAGAAGCTGGCGCGCATCTTCGAGACAAGTTCGTAAGGCGCCGTCGTGTCGACGATGTTGCGGGCGGTGAAGTGGATGGTGCGGCCAAGGCTGGCGTCCTGACGCAGGCGCTTGCCGGTCACCGAATAATCGACGCCATGATTGCCGAGAATGCGGATCAGCTGCTCGACATCGGCCAGATGCGGGACGTTCTCCAGCGTCAGCGTGTCGTCCGTCAATAGCGAGGCGATCATCAACGGCAGCGCCGCGTTCTTGGCGCCGGAAATCGGAATTGTGCCGCTTAGCTCGTTGCCGCCGCGAATGCGAATGCGATCCATGAAGTCTTTGTCCAGCCTGTGTGCGTCCCCCGCAGGGCGGGTCTGTACACGAGCGGGCGCGCCGATTCAAATCGGGCGGCCGGGCGCGACCCCGCGGCGTCTCGGCACCGGTTGACCGTGGGGCCTATTCATAAGTGACCGGACGACGCCACTGCCGGAAGCGATTTCAAATATGGATCGCGTGGCCGAGCGCCTTGAAGGCGGCTTCCTGAAAGGCCTCGCCTTGCGTCGGATGGGCGTGGATGGTGCCTGCGACATCCTCCAGACAGGCACCCATTTCCAGTGCCAGCGAGAAGGCAGACGCGAGTTCGGCGACGCCAGCTCCGACCGCCTGGATGCCGAGGACGAGATGATTGTCGGCGCGCGCGACGATCCGGATGAAGCCGTCGTCGCGGTCGAGCGTCATCGCCCGCCCGTTCGCCTGGAAGGGGAAGCTGCCGATCCTGATTTCCGTACCCGATGCCTTCGCCTCTTCGGGCGACAGGCCGACGGTGACGATTTCGGGATCGGTGAAGCAGATCGCGGGAACCGCGCGCTTGTCCCAGCGACGCCGTTCGCCGGCGACGATCTCGGCCACCATCTCCCCCTCGGCCATCGCCTTGTGGGCGAGCATCGGCTCGCCGGCGACGTCGCCGATGGCGTAGACGCCACGCATCGCTGTGCGGCGGGTGTCGTCGGTCCTGATAAAGGGCCCATCCATCTCCAGCACCAGTTCCTCGCGACCCCAGCCCTCGGTCAGCGGCTTGCGGCCGACGGTGACGAGCACGCTGTCGGCGCCGACCCGGCGCTCCGAGCCGTCGGCCAGCTCGACCAGAAGGTCGCCGTCCCCACCGGCGAGCCCCTTCGCCTTCGCGCCCGTCAGGATCTCGACGCCGAGCGCCTCGAGCCGCGTTCGCACCGGCCGCACGAGATCGGCGTCGTAGGTCGGCAGGATCCGGTCCGTCGCCTCGACGATCGTCACGGCCGACCCGGACTTGGCGAAGGCGGTGCCGAGTTCGAGGCCGATATAGCCGCCGCCGACGACGGCAAGCCGCTCCGGCGGCGCGGCAAGGCTCAACGCTTCTTCCGACGAAATCACCTTGCCGCCGAAGGGCAGCATCGGCAGTTCGACGGGAATGGAGCCAGTGGCGATGATCACATTCTCGGCGGCGATGCGCTGGGTCGCGGTCTCGCTGGTCACCTCGACCGTCTTGCCGTCGAGAAAGCGGGCGCGGCCGGGAACCAGCTTGACCCGCGCCTTCTTCAGCAGGCCGGTGACGCCGTTGGTCAGCCGGTTGACGATGCCGTCCTTCCAGCCGACGATTTCGGCCCAGTCGAGGTCCGGTTCGGACGCCGAAATGCCGGGAATCCCGCGCTTCGCGGCGGCCTCCCGCATCGCGAAAAATTCGTCGGCGGCGTGGATCAGCGCCTTCGACGGAATGCAGCCGATATTCAGGCAGGTGCCGCCCGGCTTGCGGTCGTCGACGATGACGGTGTCGAGGCCAAGCTGGCCGGCGCGGATCGCGGCGACGTAGCCACCCGGACCGGCGCCGATGACAAGAAGCTGACAGGAGATGTCGGCCATGGTCAGCGCCCCTCCTCGACGAAGATCATCGCCGGGTTTTCCAGAAGCGCCTTGATCCGCTGCACGAAGCGGGCGGCGTCCCAGCCGTCGATCACCCGGTGGTCGAAGCTCGACGACAGATTCATCCGCTTGCGTGGAATAAACCGGCTGCCGTCCCAGACCGGGCGGACTTCCATCTTGTTGACGCCGACGATGGCGACCTCCGGGTGGTTGATCACCGGCGTCGTCGCGATGCCGCCGAGCGCGCCGAGCGAGGTGATGGTGATGGTCGAACCCGACAGTTCCTCCCGCTTGGTGCTGCCGGCCTTCGCCGCCTCGCCGAGCCGCGCCACTTCGGCCGCGCAGCCCCAGATGTCGCGGGCCTCGGCATGGCGCACAACCGGTACGACGAGGCCGGAATCGGTCTGCGCGGCGATGCCGATATGGACGCCGCCATGCTGGTGGAGGATGCCCGCGTCGTCGTCGTAAAGCGCGTTCAGCGCCGGCTGGTCGCGGATGGCGATCACCATGGCCCGCATCAGGAACGGCAAAAGCGTCAGTTTCGGATGGTCTTCGCGACGGTCACGATTGAGGGCGGCGCGCAGCTCTTCCAGCGCCTCGACGTCGATCTCCTCGACATAGGTGATATGGGCGATGCGGCTTTTGGCCAGCGCCATCTTTTCGGCGATCTTGCGCCGCAGCCCGACGATCCTGACGTCGTTGACCGAGGTGTCGGCGACGAGACCGCGCGCCGTCGAAGGCTGCCCACCGCCTTCGAGATAGGCATCGAGATCGGTCTGCGAGATGCGCCCGGCGGGGCCGGAGCCGGCGACGCGGCGCAGATCGACGCCCGCTTCCATGGCGCGGCGCCGCACGGCGGGCGAAGCCAATGGCTTCTCGCCGGGTTTCCTCGGGAGGCCGCCGCCCGCCGCCCCAGACCTTGCCGTCGGATGCGCCGCAGCCGTTTCGGCGGGTCGGCCGGTGGTCGGTCCTGCCGCCTTGCCATCCGCTTTGGCGGATTGCGCTCGCCCGCCTTCGGCGTCGTTCGCATCCGTCTTGCCGTCGTTCGCATCCGGCGCACCGGTCTTTGGCGGCGCTTGCGGTTCGCCGCCGGTTTTTTCCGCCACCTCCGACGGATTTTCATCGGGTTCGTTGGTCCCGCCCTCGCCCTCGACCACGAGCTTGACCAGCGCCGCGCCGACGGCGAGCGTATCGCCGACCTCGCCGCCGAGCCACTTGACCGTGCCGTCCACCGGCGAGGGTACATCGACGGTCGCCTTGTCGGTCATCACCGCCGCCAGCACCATGTCCTCCTTCACCGGATCGCCGATCGCAACGTGCCATTCGACGAGTTCGGCCTCGGCCACGCCCTCGCCGACATCCGGCAGCTTGATCGTGTAGGTGCCCACCGTCAGCCCTCCATCACCTGCTTGAGGGCGCCGCCGACCCGTGCCGGGCCAGGGAAATAATCCCACTCCTGGGCGTGCGGATAGGGCGTGTCCCAACCGGCGACGCGCAGGATCGGGGCTTCGAGG
>NZ_JALHBS010000015.1 GCF_024195285.1 Aurantimonas marianensis | reverse complement strand
CGCCGAAGCCCGAGGTCATCGTCGCCTCGTGGACGACGACGCAGCGGCCGGTCTTCTTCACCGAGGCCTCGATCAGTTCCAGATCGAGCGGCACCAGCGTCCTGAGATCGATGATTTCGGCGTCCACCTCCGTCATCCGCGCCGCCTCTTCGGCGACATGCACCATGGTGCCATAGGCGAGAACGGTGACGGCCGACCCCTCGCGCCGCACGACGCCCTGCCCGAGCGGCACGATGTAGCGGCCCTCGGGACCCTCGCCCAGCGGGTGCTTCGACCAGGGCGTGATCGGCTTGTCGTGATGGCCGTCGAAGGGGCCGTTGTAGAGCCGCTTCGGCTCCAGGAAGATCACCGGGTCGTTGTCCTCGATCGCCGCAATCAACAGCCCCTTGGCATCGTAGGGATTGGAGGGGACGACGGTCTTCAGCCCGGAGACGTGAGTGAACAGCGCCTCCGGCGACTGCGAATGGGTCTGGCCGCCGAAAATGCCGCCGCCGGTCGGCATTCTGACGACGAGGGGAGCGGTGAAATCGTTGGCCGAGCGATAGCGCAGCCGCGCGGCCTCCGACACGATCTGGTCGTAGGCGGGATAGACGTAATCGGCGAACTGCATCTCAACAACCGGACGAAGACCATAGGCGGCCATGCCGATCGCCGTGCCGACAATGCCGCTTTCGTTGATCGGCGCGTCGAAGCAGCGGTTCTTGCCGAAGCGCTCCTGCAAGCCCGCCGTGCAGCGAAACACCCCGCCGAAATAGCCGACATCCTCGCCATAGACGACGACGTTGTCATCCTCTTCCATCTTCACGGCGTGAGCGTCGCGGATCGCCTCGATCATCGTCATGCGCGGCATCGGATCATCGGCCTCCGGCTCGTGGGGGTGCCGGAGGAGGCGCCATTCTTCGCTCCGCAGGGCAGAAGAACGCGGCTTCATGGCCTTCGTCCTTCCCCCCCGACATCAGGTCGACCCACGGAGCGCCCATCCTCAATACCCCGCCTGCTGGCGCTGGCGCCGCAAGTGCGGCGGCATTTCCTCATAGACGTCCTCGAACATGTCGCGCACCGAGGGTTTCGGGCCGGTGTGCAGCGTGCCGTGCGCTTCCGCCTCCTTCTGGGCGGCCAGGATCTCCGCGTCGATCCCGGCCTCGGCCTGGACATGCCGCTCCTCGCTCCAGGCCTCGCGGACGATCAGATGATTCTTCAGCCGCTTGACCGGATCGCCGAGCGGCCAGGCGTCGGTTTCCTCCTTCGGGCGGTAGGCGGAGGGATCGTCGGAGGTCGAATGGGCGGCGGCGCGATAGGTCACCCATTCGATCAGCGTCGGCCCGAGATTTTTTCGCGCGCGCTCCACCGCCCATTTCGAGGCGGCGTGGACGGCGAGATAATCGTTGCCGTCGACCCGCAGCGAGGGAATGCCGAAGCCGAGGCCACGGGCGGCGAAGGTGCCGGAGCCGCCCCGCGCGATGCCCTGATAGGTCGAGATCGCCCACTGGTTGTTGACAATGTTGAGGACGACGGGGGCCTTGTAGGTGGAGGCAAAGACCAGCGCCGAATGAAAATCGCTCTCGGCGGTCGAGCCGTCGCCGATCCAGGCGGCGGCAATCTTCGTGTCGCCCTTGATCGCCGAGGCCATCGCCCAGCCGACGGCCTGCACGAACTGGGTCGCCAGATTGCCGGAGATCGAGAAGAAGCCGTGCTGCTTCGACGAATACATGATCGGCAATTGCCGACCCTTCAGCGGATCGCGGCGGTTGGAATAGATCTGGCACATCATGTCGACGAGCGGGTAGTCGTCGGCAATCAACAGCCCCTGCTGGCGGTAGGTGGGAAAGTTCATGTCGCCGGGGCCGAGCGCCTTGCGGAAGGCGCAGGCGATCGCCTCCTCGCCGAGGCACTGCATGTAGAAGGAGGTCTTGCCCTGGCGCTGGGCCATCAGCATGCGCCGGTCGAAGGCGCGCACCCGCATCATCGTCTTCAGGCCGGCGAGAACCGCCTCGTCATCCAGCGTGCCGGCCCATTCGCCGGTGGCCTCGCCATTGCGGTTGAGCACGCGGATGATCGAATAGGCAAGGTCGCGGATCTCGGCGGGGTCGACATCGACGGGCGGGCGTCTGACCGAGCCGGCCTTCGGAATCTTGACCCCGGAGAAATCCGGCGTGCCGCCCGGCCGCACCTCCGGTTCCGGCACATGCAGACTGAGCGGTCGGTCGTCGGCCATGAGCGCATCTCCCGTCGCGACCGAAAAACCGCGGGCCGCGTCCGCCATTCAATCTAACGGGATTGGAACGGGAGGAAAGCCATCCGGCCAGCCGGAGCCGTTATTCGGGGCGGATCAGCACCGCCAGGCTGAACACGACCAGCGCGGCCAGCGCTATTTTCCAGAAGTCGCCGCGCTTTTTCAGCCCCGGCAGGCCGAACGGCCTGATCAGGTGGGCGATCATCAGAATCAAAAACAGGAGGGAGAAGAGTTTGCTCATCCCCCAAGCGAGTAGTCCATTCGATGGGTCGGCGCCACCGCCGCCGGCCGAGGCGGATCGTCAGATCTGGTTCAACGGACCCGAAGCGACGACCGGGCCGGTCGGAAG
This sequence comes from Aurantimonas marianensis, assembly GCF_024195285.1. Lineage (GTDB taxonomy): Bacteria > Pseudomonadota > Alphaproteobacteria > Rhizobiales > Rhizobiaceae > Aurantimonas > Aurantimonas marianensis. The sequence continues at coordinate 7,194 of NZ_JALHBS010000015.1, read as the reverse complement.
ACCGGTGGGCGAGCCGCCTTCCGGCTCCATGGAAACCGCCAGCGCGGTCGCGGGGGCGTCGAGTTCACCGGTCTTGAGCACGACGCGCAGCGGCCGCTCCATGGTGATCAGCCCGAGCGATCGCGGCGCGCCCCCGCCGGCCGGCAACAGCCACAATTCGGGCACGCGGCCCGGTTCGGCGGCGCCGGCGACCGGAATCAACGTCGCCGTCGCGGTGTTCATGTCGATGACCACAGTGACGAGCGGCGTGCCGGTGTCGGAGGCGAGCGTCGCCGTCAGGGTGCCGTCGGCCGCGACGGGCGCGCGGAGGTCCTGCCCCGCGACCAGAATCAGTGCGGCGAGGCTTGCGGCCGCGAGCCCCATCGCGCCGATCCCGAGCCACTGCCAGAGCGCGGAAACCCGGCGTCCCCTCGGTTCGGAGCGCCCGGCGGGCCGGCGGGTGACGCGGTCGAGATCGGCGGCGATTCGCGGCCACAGGCCGGCGGGGGGTTCGGCCGGCGGGACGGCGGCAGCCAACGGCCCGAGACGCTCGGCCCAGGCATCGATCTCGGCGCCGAAGGCCGGATCTTTCGCGGCGCGGCGCTCGAGGGACCGGCGCGTCGCACCGTCCAGCACGCCGAGCACGTACTCGGCGGCCACATCCGCGTCGTCCCGTTCCTGATCGAGCGGTGCGCTCATCGCGACAGGCATCCCTTCAGCTTCATCAGGCCGCGCCGGATCACGCTTTTAATCGTTCCGAGCGGCATCTCGGCCTTCCGGGCGAGTTCGTCATAGGTCAGGCCGCCGAAGAACGCCGAGGCGATCGCCGCCCGCGTCCGCTCGTCGAGTTCGCCGAGACAGGCGGCGAGCTGACGGCCTTCGTCGGCCCGATGCAGCAATTCCAACGCGTCCGGATTCTTGTCCGCGAGGTCCACCGCCGCGTCGACGGATCTGTCATGGGCGCGCGGTCCGATCTGGCGCAGCCGGTCAATGGACCGGTTGCGGGCGATGGTCGCCAGCCAGGTGATCGGGCTTGCGCGAGCGGGATCGAAGCTGTCCGCCCGGTTCCACACGGTCAGATAAACGTCCTGCAACACATCCTCGGCCTCTTCGCGATTGCCCAAGATACGCAAGCATATACCGAAAAGCTTCGCCGAGGTGCGATCATAGACCTCGTGCAAGGCGGCCTTGTCGCCGCTGGCGACGGCGCGCAATCGTTCGACGAGGAACCCGCGGCCCGCGTCGGCGCTCACCATTGTCATCTCGCCCGACTGTCCGTTCGCTCGCCGATCATGCGAAACAGCGGAACAACGTCGCCGCCGCAATGTCAACGCGGCGCGGGTGCGACATTCCGGCGAGCGGGCCGCCCCTCAGTAGGGCGATTCGCTGACGCCCATTTCGACATAGACGGACTTCACCTGGCTGTAATGCTCCAGCGCGGCGCGACCGTTCTCGCGGCCGAGGCCTGAGCGCTTGACGCCGCCGAAGGGCATTTCCACCGGCGTCAGATTATAGGCGTTGATCCAGCAGGTGCCGGCCTGGAGCTTCGCCACCACCCGGTGGCCGCGCTGCATGTCCCTCGTGTAAACGCCCGCGGCGAGGCCGAACTCGGTGGCATTGGCGCGCCGGATGGCTTCGGCCTCCTCGTCGAAGTCGAGCACGCACATCACTGGCCCGAAAATCTCCTCGCCGGCGATGCGCATGGCGTCGGCAACGTCGGTGAAGACGGTCGGCTCGACGAAGCTGCCATCGGCAAAGCCCGAGACCCTTGCCGCGTGGCCGCCGCAGGCGAGCGTCGCGCCCTCTTGCCGGCCGATCTCCAGATAGGAGAGCACCTTGTCGAACTGGGCCTTCGAGACCAGCGGGCCGAGATCGGTATCCTCCTGCATCGGATCGCCGAGCCTGATCGCTTTGACGCGCTCGACCAGCTTTTCGACGAAGGCCGGACGGACGGAGCGCTCGACGAAGACGCGGGTGCCGTTGGAGCAGATCTGACCGGTGGAATAGAAATTGCCGAGGATCGCGCCGGAGACGGCTGCGTCGAGATCGGCGTCGGCGAAGACCAGGATCGGCGACTTGCCGCCAAGTTCCAGCGTCACATGCTTGGTCGTCGCCGAGGCGGCCTCCATCACCCGCGCGCCGGTCGGCACCGAGCCGGTGACCGAGACCTTGGCGATCCTCTTGTGGCCCGCCAGCGCCGCGCCGACGGCGCCGAAACCCTGCACGACGTTGAAGACGCCGGCCGGCACGCCCGCCTCGGTCAGGATCTCGGCGAGCTTCAGGGCCGAGAGCGGCGTCACCTCCGAGGGCTTGAAGATCATGGCGTTGCCGCAGGCGAGCGCCGGAGCGGCCTTCCAGGAGGCGATCTGGATCGGATAGTTCCAGGCGCCGATGCCGGCGCAGATGCCCAGCGGCTCGCGCCGCGTATAGGCGAAGGAGCCGCCGAGATCGATGTATTCGCCGTTGATGTCGGCGGCGAGCGCGCCGAAATATTCGAGGCTGTCGGCGCCGGAAGCGGCGTCCGCGACCAGGGTCTCGGAGATCGCCTTGCCGGTGTCGAGGGTCTCCAGTTCGGAGAGCTCCCGGTTGCGCTCGCGCATGATCCCGGCCGCCCGACGCAATATGCGGCCGCGCTCGGCCCCCGTCATCGCCGCCCAAACCGCCTGCCCCCCCTCCGCGGCCTCCACCGCCCGCTCGATCAGCGCCGGCGTTGCGGCATGCAGCCGGGCGATCACCTCACCGGTCGCCGGATAGGTACTGTCGAAGACCGCGCCGGCCGCGTCCTCGGCATAGCCGCCGTCGATGTAATGGGAAGCCGTCGGCTGGGCGCGCATGAGAAGTTCCTTTCGGTTGGTTGGCGAGGTTCTAACGGGCCGGACCCGGTTCGGCCACCGGAAAGGCCCATATTGAAAGCGCTCCCAGACCCGCTTATCTGTGGCGCCGGGCCGAGGGAGCCCGCCGCTCGCGGGCGAAAGCCCAAGGTGAATTCCCTTTTCGATCATCCGTGACGCCATCAGCGATGACATGCGGCCGGACGGCAATTGCGAGCCCCGAACCTTCGACGCCGCGTGCGAAACCGCGAAAGGTACGCAGATGACCGGCATGACCCAATCCCTGTCCGTCCATGACTACAAGGCCCAGGCCAAGCGCCTCCGGGCCGGGCTGGAGCAGGACGGCCATAATTTTACGCACAGCGCCACGCTGGAACTCGTCGCCCGCCAGCACGGATTCCGCGACTGGAACACGCTGCACGCTTCGGCGGAGCAAAACCGGACCGTCGCCGACCTCCTCATCGGATCGCGGGTCGAAGGACATTATCTCGGCCGGCGCTTCACCGGCGAGTTGATCGCGTTGCAACGGCTGTCGAAGAGCGGCCGCTTCCGGGCGACCATACAGTTCGACGCGCCGGTCGATGTCGTGGCGTTCGAGAGCTTCTCGGCGTTCCGGCGGCGGGTGACCGTCACGGTCGATTCCAGGGGCGCGACGGTGGCGAAGACCTCGGACGGACGGCCGCATCTGGAACTGGTGCTTTAAACGCAGGCCCATCACGGCGCCGGGCGGCCTTCCCGCCCGGTTTCGCCACCCCGAGACCGGACCGTTCGTCGCAGCGGCGGAACCGGGGATCGCCATCCGGCTTCTGTGATGGATCGAATCTTTCACGAAGGGACACGACCATGGCCGCCGACCTCGCCGAACGCATCAGAGAGCGCATCAGCATCGAGCCGGCCACGGGGCCGGTGACCGTCACCTTCCACGGCGCCGTGATCGCTTCGGCCGACAACGCGCTGGTGCTGACGGAAACCGGCTATGATCCGGTTTACTACTTGCCGAAAGACCGGGTGGAGATGGCGTTTTTGCATCCGTCCGACCGCAGCACGACCTGCCCGTTCAAGGGCGAGGCGCGCTACTGGTCGATCTCGGCCGAGGGCAAGGCTGCCGAGAACGCCGTGTGGGCCTATGACAGCCCGCATGACGGCGTCAGCGAGATCGCCGGCCATGTCGCCTTCGACAAGCGCTATGTGACCATCGACGCGGGGTGATCGCCGGCGAACGGGCAGGGCCGACGGGATTCGCCGGTTCCGCCCGGCCCGAACTCACCGGTCGTTGTGGCCGAGGTCGCGCGCCGGGTCGAGCCGGTCGCGCACCCGCTGCTTGAGGATTTTCGCCTCGGGAAACCCGCCATCGGCCTTGCGCTCCCAGATCGTTTCGCCGTCGTAGCGGATTTCGAAGACGCCGCCGCTGCCCGGAAGCAGGGCCACCTCCCCCAGGTCCGACCCGAAGGTCGACAGCAGCTCCTGCGCCATCCAGGCGGCGCGGAGCAACCATTGGCATTGCGTGCAATAGGTGATGGTGATCCGCGGAGCGGTGTTCTTCTGGCTCATCGCTTCGTTGCCTCCCTATGGCCGCGGTCCGGCGCCGCGTGTTAACGCCCCCTTCGCACGGACTGGTTCACACTGTCCTTCCCGCGAGCGGACCCCTGACCTCGATGCTTCGAACCTTCTTTCCCGCAACCGATATCCATGGCCGAAGCTTCAGGACGCGTTTCACCCGGGCGCGGGTGAGGCTGCGCCGGCTCTATCATGGGCATTCGCGCACAGCGCTGCGCTTCCAGATGGCGGTGCTGATCGTCGATCTGGCGATCATCGCCCTGTTCATCGCCAGTCCGGTGCTGCGCGAGACCCGCTGGTTTCTCTATATCGACTATTCGGTCGCCGCCGTGCTGGCGCTCGACATTGCGGGGCGCGGCTTCGCCGCGCGCGAACCCCTGCGCTGGCTGCGGCAGCCCTTCGTCCTCCTCGACCTGCTCATCCTGGCGTCGCTGCTCATGCCCTACTGGCTGTTCAACATCGGCTTCCTGCGGATCATCCGGCTGTGGTCGATCTCGCAGAGCGGCGTGTTGTGGCGACCGCTGCGGCGCCATGGCTATCAGGAATGGGAGCTGCTGGCGCGCGCGATCGTCAATCTCGTCACCTTCCTGTTTCTGGCGACGGGCTTCGTCTACACGACCTTCTTCAGGACCGGGTCGGGAATCGAGGGCTATCTCGACGCGCTCTATTTCACCGTCGCCTCGGTGACGACGACGGGCTATGGCGACATCACCCTCGGCGGACCCTGGGGCAAGCTGACCTCGATCGTCATCATGATCATCGGCATCTCGCTGTTCGTGCGGCTCGCCCAGGCCGTGTTTCGCCCCAACAAGGTGCATTTCCCCTGCCCGCAATGCGGCCTGCAACGCCACGAGCCGGACGCGGTCCACTGCAAGGCCTGCGGTTACGCTCTGAAGATCCCCGACCACGAGAGATAGGCGCGGAACCTTTCCGGCCGAATTGCCGCCCTCCCGGGAATACAGCGCGGCCGGGCGCTGTCATTCCGATGTTACAAACATCCTTGTATTATTTCGGGATGGACGATGAAATCGCCGTCACCGCTCTTGCCGCGCTCGCTCATCCGGATCGCCTCGCCGCCTTCCGGATGCTGGTGAAGGCCGGACCGAACGGCCTGCCTTCCGGCGAGATCGCCGGGCGACTGGCGATCTCTCCCAACCGCATGAGCTTCCATTTAACGGCGCTGGAGCGCTCCAACCTCGTGAGTTCCCGGCGGGCTGGCCGTCACATCCTCTATGCCGCGAGTTACGAGGCCATGCGCAAGCTGTTGGCTTTTCTGACCGAGGACTGCTGCGGCGGACGTCCGGAGATCTGCGGCGATCTCGGCGCGCTTCTGCCCGACTGTACGGAGGATGTCTGTCAATGACCCGCGACGAGCCGCTCAACGTTCTGTTTCTATGCAGCGGGAACTCGGCCCGATCGATTCTCGCCGAGAGCATCATGAACCGCAATCATGGCGATCGCTTCCGGGCCTATTCCGCCGGCAGCGACCCACGCGGCGCGGTTCATCCGAAGGCCATCGAGCTGCTCCGTCGGTTGAATTTCCCGACCGAAGGCCTGCGATCGAAATCCTGGGAAGAGTTTGCCGCGAACGGAAACACCGCCGTGCCGCTCGACTTCATCTTCACCGTCTGCGACGACGCGGCCGGCGAGACCTGTCCCGCATGGCCGGGCCAGCCGATGAGCGCCCATTGGGGCGTGCCGGATCCGGCAAAGGCCGAAGGCACGCCGAGCGAAATCGCGGTGGCGTTCGCCGACGCCTTCCGGATGCTGAGTAACCGCATTGCGGTCTTCGCCAGCCTGCCATTGGCGAGCCTTGGCCGGCTCAGGCTACAGAAGCGCCTCGACGAGATCGGGACGGGCCAGGACGAATTCGCGGATCAGGAATCCGGCATTTGAGCACCGCGCCGGATTTCGACATACGCCGACGGCTGGTCGCCGAAGCCCTCGGCACGTCGCTGCTCGTGGCGACCGTCGTCGGCGCCGGCATCATGGCTGAGCGCCTCACTGTGGACACGGCGCTGGCGCTTTTGGGAAACACCATCCCAACCGGCGCGATTCTGATCGTCCTGATCACCATCCTCGGGCCGATTTCCGGCGCGCATTTCAACCCGGCGGTGACGCTGGCAATGTTGGTCAGAGGCGCGATCACGCCGCGCCATGCCGGGGCCTATGTCGTCGCACAGATCGCCGGGGGCCTCCTCGGCACCATTGCCGCGCACGCCATGTTCGACCTCGCTCTGTTGCAACTTTCGACGACGGACCGCACCGGCCTCGCGCAATGGTGGGCCGAGATCGTCGCCACCTTCGGGCTCGTCGGCGTCATTCTCGGGGGATTGCGATTTGCCGTTCCGGCGATCCCCTGGCTCGTCGGCCTCTATATCACCGCCGCTTACTGGTTCACCGCCTCGACCTCCTTCGCCAATCCTGCGGTCGCTATCGCACGAGCCTTCTCCGACACGTTTTCCGGCATCCGGCCGCTCGATGTGCCGGGCTTCGTCATCGCCGAATGCATCGGCAGCCTCATCGCGGTTCTTCTCTTCGGCTGGCTGCTCCATCCTGGCGCGCGGCTGTCGATTCGGGGCGCCCTGCGCAGGTCCGCCGAATAGACCCGCCGCACGCTTTTTCCCACGCAACACGGGCAAATCATGACCGTTACGATCTATCACAACCCTGACTGCGGAACGTCCCGCAACGTCCTCGCGATGATCCGCCGGTCAGGCGAGGAACCGGAGGTGATCGAGTATTTGAAGCACCCGCCGAGCCACGAAACGCTGATCGAACTCCTCGACATGACGGGCTTGAAGCCCCGCGACCTCTTGCGCCAGAA
>NZ_JALHBS010000146.1 GCF_024195285.1 Aurantimonas marianensis | reverse complement strand
TGCTCGGGCCGAACTGCCCGGGCGTGCTGACCCCGGACGAGTGCAAGATCGGCATCATGCCCGGCAACATCTTCAAAAAGGGCAATGTCGGGATCGTCTCGCGGTCGGGCACGTTGACCTACGAGGCGGTGTTCCAGACGACGCGCGAAGGGCTCGGCCAGACGACGGCGGTGGGCATCGGCGGCGATCCGGTCAAGGGCACCGAGTTCATCGACATGCTCGAGCTGTTCCTCGCCGACGACGAAACCCAATCGATCATCATGATCGGCGAGATCGGCGGCGCCGCCGAGGAGGAGGCGGCCGCGTTCCTGAAGGACGAGGCGAGGAAGGGCCGCTCCAAGCCGACGGTCGGCTTCATCGCCGGGCGCACGGCGCCCAAGGGCCGCACCATGGGCCATGCCGGGGCGGTCGTTTCCGGCGGCAAGGGCGGCGCCGAGGACAAGATCGCGGCGATGGAAGCCGCCGGCATCCGCGTCTCGCCCTCCCCCGCACAGCTCGGCAAGACCCTCGTCGAACTGCTCAAGGGCTGA
>NZ_JALHBS010000145.1 GCF_024195285.1 Aurantimonas marianensis | reverse complement strand
GTGTCTGCGAAGTTCTCAATTATCATCGTGAAGAAGAAGACGGATCTCGAAGATCGTCATTTTGGCCAGCTTGCTGGTCATGCCCCGCTCAGGGTTCGGACGGTCTGTCGACGAAAGGTTCCGGCCCGGGTTCATCGCCCGGGTCCGGTCATAACAGCCTTTTGTCCCATGATCGGTGTTGCCTGACCGCACGCCGTCGGGGTTCGTCTCGAGAAGCTGGTCTTTCGTTGATCAGTCTGTTTTGCCGATGAAACCTTTCCGAATGTCTACGGACATTCGGGGTCATCGGCTGACTTATGGCAGACTGCATCAACATGAAGAGCACCGCTGCAGGACGCTGGAGGAAGTTGCACACTTCGCCGGTGTTTGCGGTGTTCGAATGAGAGTAAGCGTGAATGTTTGCCTCTCTCTTCCTTTGGTTCACACGTACGGGTCGTACTGACTTCGGCGAGTGGCCGCGACTTCCGAAGGCATCGCAAGATGCTGGAGGCAAGCGCGACCGCGCGTCGGCCGGTCAGGCCGCGCCCGTGCAGCCGTTTCGCCTTGGCGAAACTGGCGTGAACGCGAGGAAACGGTGAGCATTGACGATGAGAATGATCAAGTGAAAGAAGGGCATTTGGTGGATGCCTTGGCATGCACAGGCGAT
>NZ_JALHBS010000144.1 GCF_024195285.1 Aurantimonas marianensis | reverse complement strand
TTCGGCGCGATTTCGCCGGAGGGCGCCCAGATCCTTCAGATCATCGGCCGGGTACGCTGCAACGTCGTCATCTCCGGCGGCACCGGCTCGGGCAAGACGACGCTGCTCAACTGCCTGACCCGCTACATCGATGAAGACGAACGCATCATCACCTGCGAGGATTCGGCCGAGCTGCAGTTGCAGCAGCCGCATGTCGTGCGGCTGGAAACCCGCCCGCCCAATATCGAGGGCGAGGGCGAGATCACCATGCGGGCCCTGGTCAAGAACTGCCTGCGCATGCGGCCCGAGCGGATCATCGTCGGCGAGGTGCGCGGACCGGAGGTCTTCGACCTCCTGCAGGCGATGAACACCGGCCATGACGGCTCGATGGGCACGATCCACTCCAACTCGCCGCGCGAATGTCTCAACCGCATGGAATCGATGATCGCCATGGGCGGCTTTTCGCTCCCCTCGCGGACGGTCAAGGAGATCATCGTCGGTTCCGTCGATGTCATCGTCCAGGCCGCGCGGCTGCGCGACGGCTCGCGCCGGATCACTCACATCACCGAGGGTCTCGGCATGGAAGGCGACGTGATCACCACCCAGGACCTGTTCGTCTACGACATGGTCGGCGAGGACGCCCAAGGCCGTATCCTCGGCCGCCATCGCTCGACCGGGGTCGGGCGGCCGGCGTTCTGGGAGCGCGCGCGCTACTACAACGAGGAGCGACGCCTGGCGGCGGCGCTCGACGCGAGCAA
>NZ_JALHBS010000143.1 GCF_024195285.1 Aurantimonas marianensis | reverse complement strand
GGTCTGGCTGGCCGCCGTCGCCTGTTCCACCATCGCCGCGTTCTGCTGCGTCACCTTGTCCATCTGGTCGGCCGCGCCCGATACCTCGCGCAGGCTCGTCGCCTGTTCCTTGGCGCTCACCGCGATGGTCGAGATCAGCTCGGCCATCGAACTCACCTCGGCGACGATCTCGTCCAGCGACTTGCCCGAGGCCGTCACCAGCTCGACGCCGCTCTCCACCTGGCTGCGCGACGTCGCGATCAGCGTCTTGATCTCCTTGGCCGCCTCCGCCGAGCGCTGGGCGAGCCCGCGCACTTCCTGCGCGACCACCGCAAAGCCCTTGCCGGCCTCGCCGGCCCGCGCCGCCTCGACCCCGGCGTTCAGCGCCAGGAGGTTGGTCTGGAAGGCGATCTCGTCGATCACCGAGATGATCTGGTTGATCTGCTCGGAGGATTTTTCGATCTGGCTCATCGCCGCCACCGCCTGGCCGACGATCTCGCCGCCCTTCTCGGCCTTGCCGCGGGCGGCACGCGCCGCATTCTGCGCCTTGCCGGCGCCCTCGGCGGTCTCGTTCACCGCTGTCGTCACCTCGCCCAGCGCCGCTACCGTCTCCTCAAGGTTCGCCGCCTGCTGCTCGGTGCGCTGCGCCAGGTCGTTCGAGGCCGTGTTGATCTCGCCAAGGCCCGAGCGGATCGAGGCGATCGGGGTCACCACGCCGCCGATCGCGTCTTCCAGCTTGGCCACCGAATCGTTGAACTTCGCCCGGATCGGCTCGAACTCGGCCGCCACCGGC
>NZ_JALHBS010000142.1 GCF_024195285.1 Aurantimonas marianensis | reverse complement strand
GGCAGGCGGAAGCGGCGGCGCGGCAGCTGCCGGGGCCGGTCTATGTGGTCAAGAGCCAGATCCACGCCGGCGGCCGCGGCAAGGGCAGGTTCAAGGAGCTCGGTGAGGGCGCCAAGGGCGGGGTGCGGCTGGCGAAATCCGTCGAGGCGGCGGTCGCCGACGTTGAGGAAATGCTCGGCAACACCCTGGTCACCCAGCAGACCGGTCCCGCCGGCAAGCAGGTCAACCGGCTCTATATCGAGGACGGCGCCGACATCGACCGCGAGTTGTATCTGTCGCTGCTGGTCGACCGGGCGGTCGGCCGCGTCGCCTTCGTCGTCTCGACCGAGGGCGGCATGGACATCGAGGCGGTGGCCGAGGCGACGCCCGACAAGATCCACAATGTCGCGATCGACCCGCTCGCCGGCGTCACCGAGGCCGACGCGGCGAAGCTCTGCGACGCGCTCGCCCTCGACGGGCCGGCCCGCGCCGACGGCATGACGCTGTTCCCCATCCTCTACAAGGCGTTCACCGAGAAGGACATGAGCCTTCTGGAGATCAACCCGCTGATCGTGCTGAAGGACGGGCATCTCAGGGTGCTCGACGCCAAGGTCTCGTTCGACGGCAACGCGCTTTACCGGCATGACGACATCAAGGCGCTGCGCGACGAATCGGAAGAGGACGCCAAGGAGATCGAGGCCTCGAAGCACGATCTGGCCTATGTGGCGCTCGACGGCGACATCGGCTGCATGGTCAACGGCGCCGGGCTGGCCATGGCGACGATGGACATCATCAAGCTCTACGGCAAGGAGCCGGCGAACTTCCTCGACGTCGGCGGCGGCGCCACCAAGGAAAAGGTCACCGAGGCGTTCAAGATCATCACCACGGACCCGAACGTCAAAGGCATATTGGTCAACATCTTCGGCGGCATCATGCGCTGCGACGTGATCGCCGAAGGGGTCGTCGCCGCGGTCAGGGAGGTCGGCCTCAAGGTGCCGCTGGTGGTGCGGCTGGAAGGCACCAATGTCGACCAGGGCAAGGCGATCCTCAACGATTCGGGCCTTGCGATCACCGCCGCCGACGATCTCGACGATGCCGCGCAGAA
>NZ_JALHBS010000141.1 GCF_024195285.1 Aurantimonas marianensis | reverse complement strand
GATGGCCAAGAGCAAATTCGAGCGCAACAAGCCGCATGTGAACATCGGGACGATTGGTCACGTTGATCACGGCAAGACGTCTTTGACGGCGGCGATCACGAAGTATTTCGGCGAGTTCCGCGCGTATGACCAGATTGACGCTGCGCCGGAGGAGAAGGCGCGCGGGATCACGATCTCGACGGCGCATGTGGAGTATGAGACGGAAGCGCGGCACTACGCGCATGTCGACTGCCCTGGCCATGCCGACTACGTGAAGAACATGATCACTGGCGCGGCGCAGATGGACGGCGCGATCCTGGTGGTTTCGGCGGCTGACGGCCCGATGCCGCAGACTCGCGAGCACATTCTTCTGGCGCGCCAGGTCGGCGTTCCGGCGGTCGTGGTGTTCCTGAACAAGGTCGACCAGGTCGACGACGAGGAGCTTCTGGAGCTGGTCGAGCTCGAGGTTCGCGAGCTTTTGTCGAGCTACGAGTTTCCGGGCGACGACATTCCGATCGTGAAGGGTTCGGCGCTGGCTGCCCTTGAGGATTCCAACAAGGAGATCGGCGAGGACGCGGTGCGGGCGCTGATGAAGGAAGTCGACAGCTACATTCCGACGCCGGCGCGTCCGATCGACCAGCCGTTTTTGATGCCGATCGAGGACGTGTTCTCGATTTCGGGTCGCGGCACGGTGGTGACGGGCCGGGTCGAGCGCGGCATCGTGAAGGTGGGCGAGGAAGTCGAGATCGTCGGCATTCGCGACACCAAGAAGACGACGGTGACGGGCGTCGAGATGTTCCGCAAGCTTCTGGACCAGGGCCAGGCGGGCGACAACATCGGCGCGCTGATCCGCGGCGTCGATCGTGAAGGTGTCGAGCGCGGCCAGGTTCTGTGCAAGCCGGGTTCGGTGAAGCCGCACACGCGGTTCATGGCCGAGGCGTACATCCTGACCAAGGAGGAGGGCGGCCGCCACACGCCGTTCTTCACCAACTACCGTCCGCAGTTTTATTTCCGCACGACGGACGTGACCGGTGTGTGCACGCTTCCCGAGGGCACCGAGATGGTGATGCCGGGCGACAACGTGACGATGGACGTGACGCTGATCGTGCCGATCGCGATGGAAGAGAAGCTGCGCTTCGCCATCCGTGAAGGCGGCCGCACCGTCGGCGCCGGCATCGTCGCCTCGATCGTCGAGTAAGATACGACTAAGGCGGGCGCG
>NZ_JALHBS010000140.1 GCF_024195285.1 Aurantimonas marianensis | reverse complement strand
GCGGCTTTGGAGAAGCAGCGTGTGGAGGCCGAGGCGGTGACGCGGCGCGAGGAGGCGGAGGCCGAGCGGCGCCAGAATGGCGAGCGCCAGCAGATGACGGCGCAGGAGCAGGAGCTGGTGGTCGGCGAGATCGGCAGCGGCCTTGCCAAGCTGTCGGACGGCGATCTGACCTATCGCATCGAACAGAGTTTTCCGGCGGCCTATGTGAAGCTGAAGGACGATTTCAACGCGGCGATGGACGAGCTCAGCCAGACCATGTCGACGATCGCCGGGACGACGGGCTCGATCCGCTCGGGCACCGGCGAGATCAGCCAGGCCTCGGACGATCTGGCCCGGCGCACCGAGCAGCAGGCGGCGAGCCTGGAGGAGACGGCGGCGGCGCTGAACGAGATCACCGCGACGGTCAAGCGCACCGCCGAGGGCGCCAACCACGCCCGCGACGTGGTCGCCAGGGCCAAGACGGGGGCCGAGGAATCGGGCGTCGTGGTCGGCAACGCGGTCGAGGCGATGAATGGCATCGAGGCCTCGTCCAAGCAGATCAGCAACATCATCGGGGTGATCGACGAGATCGCCTTCCAGACCAATCTTCTGGCGCTGAACGCCGGGGTCGAGGCGGCGCGGGCCGGCGAGGCGGGCCGTGGCTTTGCCGTGGTGGCCCAGGAAGTGCGCGGGCTCGCCCAGCGCTCGGCCGACGCGGCCAAGGAGATCAAGACGCTGATCTCGACCTCGAGCGCCCCGGTCGGCCAGGGGGTGGAGCTGGTGGCGCGGACCGGTCAGGCGCTGAAGGACATCGCCGACCAGGTCGGCGAGATCAACACCATCGTGCGGGAGATCTCGTCGTCGGCGCAGGAGCAGGCGACGGGTCTGGCCGAGGTCAACACGGCGGTTCACCAGATGGATCAGGTGACCCAGCAGAACGCCGCGATGGTGGAGGAATCGACCGCCGCCTCGCACCGGCTGACCCAGGAGACCAGCGAGCTGGTCCGTCTGGTCGACCGCTTCGAGCTCGGCGCCGTCAAGCCGGCCACCGGCAAGGGCAAGCCCGGCGCCCGCCCGGCGGCAAACGCGCCGCAACTGGCCGTCGTCGGCAACACCGCCCGCAAGCCGCAGCCGGTCGCCGCCAACGAGACCGACAGCTGGGAAGAGTTCTGATCGGGCGCGAACGCGGCCGAAACGGACCTGACAATCCCATGACAAAGAGGGCGGC
>NZ_JALHBS010000014.1 GCF_024195285.1 Aurantimonas marianensis | reverse complement strand
CCTCGGCGACGAGGCGTTGCTCCGAGCGATGATGGAGCATCCCATTTTGATCAACCGGCCGATCGTCGTGACGGACAAGGGCGCGAAATTGTGCCGCCCGTCGGAAACCGTGCTCGACATCCTGCCGGGCGCCGACATCGGCGACTTCGCCAAAGAAGACGGCGAAGTCGTCGCCGGATCCGGGCAGCGCCATGCAAGATAAGCGGGCGGCGTTCGACCTGCCGAATATCGGGGTCGATCACCTGCGCCCGATCGACGTCGCTGCACTCGCTGGGCCGGACGACCCGCGCCATCCGCCGCGCATCCTCATGCTTTACGGCTCGATCCGCGAGCGCTCCTATTCCCGCTTGGTCGCGGAGGAAGCGACAAGGCTGCTCGAATGGTTCGGATGCGAGGTCAGGACCTTCGACCCGCGCGGGCTGCCGCTGCTGGACGGCGCCGAACCCGGTCATCCGAAAGTAAAGGCGCTGCGCGACCTTGCCGTATGGTCGGAAGGGATGGTTTGGGCAAGTCCCGAGCGCCACGGCGCCATGACCGCGATCATAAAGGCGCAGATCGACTGGATTCCGCTGTCGCTCGGTGGAGTCCGCCCGACCCAGGGCAAGACGCTCGCCATCTGTCAGGTTTCGGGCGGCTCGCAGAGTTTCAACGCCCTCAACCGGATGCGGGTCCTTGGCCGCTGGATGCGGATGGTGACGATTCCCAACCAGTCCTCGGTCCCGAAGGCCTTCATGGAATTCGACGAGGCCGGCCGGATGAAGCCATCACCCTATTATGACCGCATCGTCGATGTCTGCGAGGAACTGGTGAAGTTCACGCACCTTACCCGCGCACGCTCCGGATACCTCACCCACCGCTATTCCGAACGAACCGAAAGCGCCGAGGCATTGTCGGCCAGGGTCAACCAGCGCTCGATCTGATCCGCGGCAAGGCTCAGACGGCTGGCCAGCGGTGATGGAAGACGCCCTCCTTGTCGAGGCGGCGGAAGGTGTGGGCGCCGAAGAGATCGCGCTGGGCCTGGGTCAGGTTGGTGGTGCCGCGCGCACGGCGATAGTCGTCGAAATAGGCGAGCGCCGCCGACAGGGCCGGCACCGGAATGCCGGCGAGTACCGCCTTGGCGACGACCCGGCGCAGCGCCACCTCACCCGCCGCGACGCGGGCAACGAAGTCCGGCGCCTGGAGAAGGTTCACGACATTTTCGCCCGTATCATAGGCCCTGGCGATATCGTCGAGGAAGCGCGAGCGGATGATGCAGCCGGCACGCCAGATCCGGGCGATCTCGGCGAGCGGCAGGCTCCAGCCATATTCGCCGGAGGCCGCCGCCATCGTCGCATAGCCCTGTGCATAGGCGATGATCTTGGCCGTCTCCAAGGCCTGTTCGAGCGCGGCGATGTGGTCGGTTTCACCACCGAATTCGACCCCGGCTGTCTCGACATCCCGATAGAGCGCGGCGGCATTTTCACGCTCGCCCCGCCGGGACGAGACACCGCGCGCCGAAACCGCCGCCTCGATCGTCGTGGCGCCGACGCCGAGCTTTTGCGCTTCGATCACCGCCCAGCGGCCGGTGCCTTTCTGGCCCGCCTCGTCGACGATCACATCGACCATGGGTCGTCCCGTGTCGGGATCGGTTTCGGCGAGTGTCACCGCGGTGATCTCGATGAGGTAGGAGGAAAGGCCGCGGGTGTTCCAGTCGGCGAAGATCGTCGCCATTTCGGCCGGCTTGAGGCCGATACCGTCGCGCATGATGCCGTAGATCTCGGCGATCATCTGCATGTCGGCATATTCGATGCCGTTATGGATGGTCTTGACGAAGTGCCCGGCGCCGTTCGGCCCGAGCCAGGCGACGCAAGGCTCGCCCTCGTATCTTGCGGCGATCTTCTCGAGGATCGGCTCAAGCAGCGGATAGGTTTCGCGAGCGCCGCCGACCATGATCGAGGGCCCATGCCGGGCGCCGAGTTCGCCGCCGGAGACCCCCATGCCGACGAAGTGCAGGCCGGTTGCCTCGACGGCGGTCGAGCGGCGGACCGTGTCGTTGAAATCGGCATTGCCGGCATCGATCATTACGTCGCCGGGCGACAGCAGCGGCGCGATCCGTTCCATCTCCTCGTCGACGGGCCTGCCGGCGGTCACCATGAACAGCACCAGCCGCGGCGTCTTCAAGGCGGCCACGAAATCTTCCAGAGATTCGGTCGGCAGGATGTTTTCGCCGATGCCGGGATTGTCGTCGCGAAGCGCGAAGGCCTTCGCCGTCGTCCGGTTGCCGACCGCGACCGCAAAACCCTTTTCGGCGATGTTGAGGGCGAGATTGGCGCCCATCGTGCCGAGCCCCAAGATGCCGATGTCGGCCTGACCGTCGTTCACACCGTCCTCCTCCGTTTCCTCGGCCCGAAACCTTCAGCCAGGCAGCGGGCGCTCAACTCTTCAGTCGGTAGCCGGTGCGAAAGATCCAGGCGATGACCGCCAGGCTGAGAACCAGAAACACCAGCGTCATGGCGAGGCTGACGCCGATCGAAACGTCCGACGTGCCGTAGAATGCCCAGCGGAAGCCGCTGATCAGGTAGACCACCGGATTGAACAGGCTGACCTCCTGCCAGAATACCGGCAGCATCTTGATCGAATAGAAACTGCCGCCGAGAAAGGCCAGCGGCGTCACGATCAACAGCGGCACGAGTTGCAACTTCTCGAAGCCGTCGGCCCAGATGCCGATGATGAAGCCGAACAGCGAGAAGGTGATCGCCGTCAGAACCAGAAAAGCGAGCATCCAGATCGGGTGTTCGATCCTCAGATCGACGAACAGCGCGGCCGTCGCCAGGATGATCAGCCCGAGCATCACCGATTTCGTCGCGGCGGCGCCGACATAGCCGAGCACGATCTCGAAGGCCGAGATCGGCGCCGACAGAATCTCGTAGATCGTGCCGACGAATTTCGGGAAATAGATGCCGAAGGCCGCGTTGGTCAGGCTCTGCGTCAGCAAGGACAGCATGATCAGGCCGGGCACGATGAAGGCGCCGTAGGAAATGCCGTCGATCTCGGTGATGCGCGAGCCGATCGCCGCGCCGAACACGACGAAATAGAGCGAGGTCGAAATCACCGGCGAAATGACGCTCTGCATGACGGTGCGCCAGGTGCGGGCCATCTCGAACAGATAGATCGCGCGGACGGCCTGAAAATTCATGTCCGTTCCCTCACCAGACTGACGAAGATTTCCTCCAGCGTCGACTGCTTGGTCGACAGATCCCGGAATCGGACACCGGCCTCCGACAGCTTGCCCATCAAAGTGGCGATGCCGGTCCGCTCGGCGTGGGTGTCGTAGGTGTAGGTGAGGCTTTCGCCGTCGGGCGCGAGACTGAGATCGTAACCGGCGAGGGTGTCGGGCAAGCGGTGCAACGGTTCCTGCAATTGCAGCGTCAGTTCCTTGTGGCCGAGCTTGCGCATCAGTTCGGCCTTTTCCTCGACGAGGATCAGTTCGCCCTGCGAGATGACGCCGACGCGGTCGGCCATCTCCTCGGCTTCCTCGATGTAGTGGGTGGTCAGAATGATCGTGACACCGGAATCGCGCAAGCGGCGGACGACCTTCCACATGTCGCGCCGCAGCGACACGTCGACGCCGGCGGTCGGCTCGTCGAGGAACAGGATCTCCGGCTCGTGCGACAGCGCCTTGGCGATCAGTAGGCGCCGCTTCATGCCGCCCGAAAGCGTCATGACCTTCGCGTCCCGCTTGTCCCACAGGGACAGATCGCGCAGCACGGACTCGATATGGGCGGGATCGCGCCGCTTGCCGAACAGACCCCGGGAAAACGACACAGTGTCCCAGACCTTCTCGAAGGCGTCGGTGGTCAGTTCCTGCGGCACCAGACCGATCATCGACCGCGCGGCGCGGTAATCCTTGCCGATGTCGTGGCCAGCGACGCTGACGGCGCCTTCGGAGAGGTTCGTGATGCCGCAGATGATCGAAATGAGAGTGGTCTTGCCGGCCCCGTTCGGACCCAGCAGGGCGAATATCTCGCCCCGGTCGATCGCGAGGTCGACATTCTTCAGCGCCCGGAATCCGCCGTCATAGATCTTCGAGACGTTCCGGACAGACAGGATCGGGGACATGGAGGGCCTTGAGAACCGGGCTGGCAAGGGACCGGCGCAGCAGAACGGCTACGGCGCGGCTCGACATCATGCGTCGAGATAGCCCTCCCGGCGCTTTCGGCCAGAGGCGGAGGCGGCCGCAGGGCGCGCGCGCCGCCCCGGGAACCCGCGCTCCGCTACGGCAGACCCCGGTTTTCGGACAACGACCAAGCGTCAGCCGAAAGGCTGGGCAGCCGCGCCTCGCGGTGCCGCGGGCGGCGTTCGGCGGGTCGTGTCCGGCCGAACGCTCAACGGGTTTCGGTTCAGAAGCCGTAGCCGCGCGGCTGGAAACGACCCTGGTCGACCTCGCGCAGGCGGCGCTCCAGATCGGCCATCGAGACGGACTGGTCGAGATAGGCCCGGACGCGTTCCTGGTCAGGGTTGCGGCGGAATGCGCCGCGGATCTTGTCGGTGATGTTCATAGCATTCTCCTTCCCGACGAAAATGGCCATCCTTGTGCGGCGCAGCAATGCCACCGAGCGCAAAGCTGCCATGTCCTGCGGACAGAGCGACGGCAGGGATTTGGTAAGGATCAATACAACGGCCGTAGCGGATGCCTTCGAGCGCTCAGCTCGTCTTTGCAGGCCACGCCCACAGGGCGACCGCCGCCACCCCGGCCACCCACAGCGCGACGACGACCACCGCCGCGGCGCGGCTGACCGGGCGCTCCGACCGCGCCTCGGCCGCGATGCGGAACTCCGTCATCAGCGCCGGCGGCACCAGCCGAAGGGCGAGAAAGATGCCCAATGGTACGATGAGGAGATCATCCAGATAGCCCAGCACCGGAATGAAATCCGGAATGAGGTCGATCGGAGACAGAGCATAGGCGGCGACCGATGCGGCCAGCAGCTTGGCGAGCAAAGGCGTCCTTTGATCATGCGCCGCAATCCAGAGCGCGACGAGGTCGCGTTTCAGCTCACGCGCCCAGGCCTTCAGATCGGACCAGAGGGGTCTGCTCATGTGGGGCCCCGCCAGAACCAGATCAGGCGAGAGACGGTGCGCCGACGCAGCTTCTGTTTCACGTGAATCGCTGCCGCGTCCGCCGCTCGTTATGAGAGCGCGGCCTCGGCCGAATCCGGCAAGATCTCGACGATTTCGGCATCGCTGGCGCCCGCCTTGACGACGTCGCCGACCTCCTTGCCGATCAGACTTCTGGCCAGCGGCGAAATGTAGGAGATCAGACCCTCGGCCGGGTCGGCCTCATCAATTCCGACAATCTGGAACAATTGCCGGCGACCATCTTCGCGCTCGATCGCCACGCGGCTGCCAAAGTGGACCGTCGCCACCGAATCCGGCGGGACGACGACTTCGGCGGTCGCATGGCGTGCCTGCCAGTAGCGAAGATCGCGGTTGATCGTGGCGATGGCGAGCTTGTCGGCAGCGGCGCGCGCCTCCTCCAGCTGTTTTTCCAGCGCGGCGATCTCGCGATCGATCAGCTCCAGGCCCCGCGGCGTGACAAGGTTCGGGTCCGAGCCCAGCTCACGATCCGGCAGAACCTCGACCTGGTCCTCATTGGGTTCCTTGACGAAGGCGACACTCATCGATCCACATCCTTTCCGTACAAGGGATATGTAGGACTCGATCGCCGGTTTTCCCAGCATGACGGCGTTGGACGACGGCCCGGCACCGCCGTCGGTCGGCGTCCAGCCCGCCTCGACTCAGATATCCAGATTGGCGACCTGCAGGGCGTGTTCCTGGATGAATTCGCGGCGCGGCTCGACCTCGTCGCCCATCAGCCGCGAGAACAGCTGGTCGGCGTCGGTCGCGTCGGGGATCTTGACGACGACCAGAGTCCGCGCCTCGGGGTCCAGCGTCGTCTCCCACAACTGCTCGGGGTTCATCTCGCCGAGCCCCTTGTAACGCTGCAGCGCCAATCCCTTGCGGCCGACATCGAAAACGGCGGTGAGCAATTCCATCGGGCCGGACAGCTCGCGCTCGGTGTCGCGGCGGCGCAGCACCGGCAGGCCTTCATAGGTGTCCGCCAGATGCGAGGCGAGGCGATTGAGCTGCAAGGCATCGCCGGAATGGATCAATGCGGCATCCAGCGTCTGCACTTCGGAGACCCCGCGCACCGTGCGCAGGAAACGGTAACCGCCGTCGAGGGCCTCGCCGGTCCAGCCGCGCTCGGTTTCCTCCGCGACGAGGTTGAGCCGCTCGGCAATCCGCTCGGCCATCGCCGGGGCGCGAGCGGCGTCGTCCGCGACCTCCGGCGTGAGGCCGCCGCAGATCGCCGCCTGCTCGACGGCGCCGCGATGGTAGCGCGAATGCAGCCCGCCCAGCACCTGACGCACCTGCAAGGCGTCGTCGACGACGCCGCGCAGGTCGCGGCCGGTGCGCACCACGCCCGAGGCGAGCGTCAGGCCGGCATCATCGAGGCCGCCCTCGATCAGGTAATTCTCAAGCGCCTTCTCGTCCTTCAGATACTGGCTCTGCTTGCCCCGCGTGACCTTATAGAGCGGCGGCTGGGCGATATAGACATGGCCGCGCTCGATCAGCTCCGGCATCTGCCGGAAGAAGAAGGTCAGCAACAGGGTGCGGATATGGGCGCCGTCGACGTCGGCGTCGGTCATGATGATGATCTTGTGGTAGCGCAGCTTGTCGGCGTTGAACTCGTCCTTGCCGATCGAGGTGCCGAGCGCGGTGATCAGCGTGCCGATCTGGTCGGAGCCGAGCATCCGGTCGAAGCGCGCCCGCTCGACATTGAGGATCTTGCCGCGCAAGGGCAGGATCGCCTGGTTCTTGCGCGAGCGCGCGCCCTTGGCCGAGCCGCCGGCCGAATCACCCTCGACGATGAAGATTTCCGACTTGGCCGGATCGCGCTCCTGGCAGTCGGCCAGCTTGCCGGGCAGCGAGGTGATGTCCAGCGCGCCCTTGCGCCGGGTCAGATCGCGCGCCTTGCGGGCCGCCTCGCGGGCGGTGGCGGCCTCGACGACCTTGCCGATGACGATACGGGCTTCCTGGGGATGTTCCTCGAACCAGGTCGCCAGGGTCTCGTTGACGAGGCTCTCGACCACCGGGCGACCCTCGGAGGAGACCAGCTTGTCCTTGGTCTGCGAGGAGAATTTCGGGTCCGGTACCTTCACCGACAGGACGCAGGTGAGCCCCTCGCGGCAATCGTCACCGGTCAATGACACCTTTTCCTTCTTCAGGATGCCGGAACTTTCGGCGTAGCCTGTCACCTGGCGCGTCAGCGCGCCGCGCAGACCCGCCATGTGGGTGCCGCCGTCGCGCTGGGGGATGTTGTTGGTGAAGCAGAGCACCGTCTCGTTGTAGGAATCGTTCCACCACAGCGCCGCCTCGACGGTGATCCCGTCCTTCTGGCCGGTCAGGGCGATCGGCGCGGGGATCAGCGGCTTGCGGGCCCGATCGAGATAACGGGTGAAGGCCTCCAGTCCGCCTTCATAAAAGAGCTCAGTGCGCTTTTCGTCGGCGTGCCGCTTGTCGGACAGCAGGATGCGGACACCGGAATTGAGGAAGGCGAGTTCGCGCAAGCGATGCTCCAGCGTCCCGTAGTCGAACGTCGTCACCCCCCGGAAGGTGTCGGTGGACGGCAGGAAGGTGATCGCCGTACCGGTCTCGTCGCCGGCATCGCCCGTCACCTCCAGCGGGCCGTCCGGCACACCATGGGTGAAAGACATCTCATGCACCTTGCCCTTGCGCTTGATCGACATCGACAGCTTGACCGACAGGGCGTTGACCACCGAGACGCCGACGCCGTGCAGGCCGCCGGACACCTTGTAGGAATTCTGGTCGAATTTTCCGCCGGCATGTAGCTGGGTCATGATGACCTCTGCCGCCGAGACGCCCTCGCCGGTGTGGATGTCGGTGGGAATGCCGCGACCATTGTCGGTCACCGTGCAGGAATCATCGGGATTGAGCGTCACCGTCACACGCGTGGCGTGCCCAGCCAGCGCCTCGTCGATGGCATTGTCGACGACCTCGTAAACCATGTGATGCAGGCCTGAGCCGTCGTCGGTATCGCCGATATACATGCCCGGGCGTTTGCGAACCGCGTCCAAGCCCTTGAGGACCTTGATCGAATCGGCGCCGTATTCGGCCTCCGGGACGGGGTTCGTTTCGTTCGTTGCGGACATGCTGTTCCTTGGTTTTCAGGCGAGGCGGCGGGCCGCGACGAATCGCCGTTTGCGCCCGCTCTATATAAAGTGTCGGCTGTCACGATCCAAGCCGTCCGGGAAAGCCCTGTGTGCCGCGCCACGCTCGACGTCGAACATCCGCCAACCCATATCCCAAACGACACCATAAAGGACCGCCGGCCGCATGGATACGCCAATGGATATGCCAGTTCGACCGTTTCGCCCGCCGGCGCCGATTCCGCACGCCGAACCGCTCGGTTTCGCCAGCTTCCTGAAGACCGCCTCGCGCAATCCGATCGAGATCTGGGGGACGCGCGCGTTCAAGGAGCCATATATCCGCGGCACATGGCTGGGCGTTCCGAACATCGTCGTCAACGACCCCAAGGGCGTCCGCCACTGCCTCGTCGAAAATGCCGCCAATTACGTGATGCAGCCGCTGCGCCAGCGGATCCTGCGCCCGCTCCTGCGTGACGGGCTTCTGACCGCCGAGGGTGCCCTGTGGCGGCGCACCCGCAAGGCCATCGCGCCCGTCTTCACGCCGCGGAACATCGCCGGCTTCACCGAGACGATGCAGGCGCGCTCGCAAGCCTTCGCCGAGCGGATCAGTGGGCGCGTGGGCGAGACGGTGGACGGCAGTCATGAGATGACGCTGCTCACCTTCGATATCCTGCAGGCGACACTGTTCACCGACGATATCGCCGGCGACGGCGAGACCTTCGCCACATCCACCCGGGCGTTTCTCGGCTCGATGGGCCGGGTCGACCCGCTCGACCTGCTCGACGCACCGGCCTTCCTGCCGCGCTTGCGCCGGCTCAAGGGCCGTCGGTCGATGGCCTATTTCCGCAGGCTGATCGCCGAAACGATCGAGCGGCGGCGCGCCGAGATCGAGCGTGGCCCGGACGGTGCGCCAAACGACCTTCTATCGCTCTTGATCAAGGCAGACGGCCTGTCGGCTGACGAGATCGAGGACAATATCATCACCTTCATCGGCGCCGGCCACGAGACGACGGCGCGCTCGCTTGCCTGGACGCTGTATCTGCTCAGCCAGGCGCCGGCCGAGCGGGCGGCGGTCGAAGCCGAGCTGGACAGCGTGCTGCCGACCCTGTCGCATCCGAGCGAATGGGTCGATCGCCTCGTCTACACAAGGGCCGTGTTCGAGGAGGCGCTCCGGCTCTACCCGCCCGCGCCGTCGCTGAACCGGACAGCGCTCGCGCCGGACCGTGCCGGCGACGTCGAGATCACGGCCGGGGCAACAGTGCTCGTCATGCCGTGGCTGATCCACCGCCACGAAATGCTCTGGGACCGGCCCGACCATTTCATCCCGAGCCGCTTTCTGCCGGGCAATCGCGAGACGATCGACCGCTATCAATATCTGCCCTTCGGCGTCGGACCGCGCGTGTGCATCGGGGCGAGCTTCGCGCTGCAGGAAGGTGTCATCGCGCTTGCGTCCCTGCTTAAACATCTGCGGTTCGACTATGCCGGCAACGGCCCGCCGGAAGTGGTGCAGCGGATCACGGTGCAGCCGCTGGGCGGCCTTCCGCTGCGCGTCGCCAGGCGATAGGAGGGAGGTCGATCCGGCCGGCTCGCCGCCATTGATGCCCTGGCTGCGGTCGCATTTGAATCGTTGCTCTTGCGCTTGGACGCGTCAGAGGCCATAATCCTACTTCGGGTATTTGCAGACCCGGAGTCTGGCTAACGTTCCGCCACCGAAAAATCGGCGGTTTGCCTGGTTTTGCTGTGCAATGACCGGAGCGATGAGAACCAAACCTTTCGCCGAAACCGTGTGAAATTCCGAATCTCCGGCCGCAGCGTGTTGCTGTGTCCATACAACCATAGAAGTCTATCGCGTCGCGCGAAACTTCCAGCAGAGCCCGACAGGGCAGCGACGAAAGGTTTATCCATGAGCCAGACCGGCACCGTCAAGTTCTTCAACGAAGCCAAGGGTTTCGGATTCGTTACGCCGGACGGCGGCGCGAAGGACGTGTTCCTTCACGTCTCCGCGCTCGAGCGCGCAGGTATCTCCTCGCTCAACGAGGGCGACAAGATCAGCTTCGACACCGAGCCCGACACCCGCGGCAAGGGCCCGAAGGCGATCAACGTCCAGCGCGTCTAATACGTTAAGGCGCGACCGGCGGAATCCGCTCCGCCGGTCGCGCCGACCGAAACTTTATTTCGGGTCGCTCCGCGTCTCGGTGCCAAGTGATCGAAAGTCGAGATGATGGAGAATTCCCGCAAGGCGCGCGAGCGCGCCGAAGCAGCGCTTTCGGGTCCGCCGGAACGACCCGCCAAGGGTTCCGCGATCGGCATCATCGCCGCAGAATCCTTGGCGACCCAGGAAAAGACGGCGCGGCTCAAGAAGCTCCGTATGGAGCGGGATGCCACCGAGGGGCCTAAGGTTGCCAAGGTCAAGGCAAAGCCCAAGGCGTCGAAGCCACGCGTAAAGAAATCCGCCGGCTGACTGATCGTCGCCGGCCCTGTGGCGGTCCCGTGCTCTCCCATTATGAGGAGAAGCGGCGCGAGGCCCTTAATAACCGATCAGTGAGGAGTCGTTTTGAAAGTCGACGTCAGAGACAACAATGTCGATCAGGCCCTGCGGGCTCTGAAGAAGAAATTGCAGCGCGAAGGCGTCTTCCGTGAAATGAAGGCGCGCCGCGCCTATGAGAAGCCGTCCGAACGACGCGCTCGCCAGAAGCAGGAGGCCATTCGCCGCTCCCGCAAGCTTGCCCGCAAGCAGGCGCAGCGCGAAGGTCTGGTCCCTGGTCCGAAGCGCAAGCCGCCGCGCGCGGGCGCGCCGCGTCCGGGCGCCGGCGGTGCCGGTGCGAGCAGCGGTTACGCGAGTGGTGGCGCGTAGCAGCCGTCCAAGGCCAGCCAACCCCTTTGCATTGCCTGTACGATTGCCCGGTGACCGCAAGGTTGACCGGGCAATCGCATTTTTGAAGGCTGGGCGGGCGCGGTTTGGCGCCGCGCTATGCCTACGCCTCGTCGCCGAGCCCCTCGAACAGCGCCGTCGACAGGTACCGCTCGGCGAAGGACGGGATGATCACGACGATGTTCTTGCCCGCCATTTCCGGGCGCTGGCCGACGCGGATCGCGGCCGCCAGCGCCGCGCCGGATGAAATTCCCACCGGCACACCCTCCAACCGGGCGACCAGACGCGCCAGCTCGAAGGATTCCTCGTTCGAGACCTGGACGACCTCATCATAGATCTCGCGGTCGAGGATCGCCGGCGCGAAACCGGCGCCGATGCCCTGGATCTTGTGCGGTCCGGGATTGCCGCCGGACAGGATCGGCGACGCCTCCGGCTCGACGGCGATGACCTTGAGGCCGGGCTTTCTCTCTTTGAGAACCTGGCCAGCGCCGGTAATGGTGCCACCGGTGCCGATGCCGGAGACCAGGACGTCGACCTCCCCCTTGGTGTCGTTCCAGATCTCTTCGGCCGTGGTGACGCGGTGGATCTGCGGATTGGCCGGGTTTTCGAATTGCTGCGGCATCACCGCGTCCGGCAACTCGGCGACCAGTTCCTCGGCCCTGGCGATCGCCCCCTTCATGCCCTTGGCCCCCTCGGTCAGCACGAGGTCCGCGCCGAGCAGCCGCAGCATCTTGCGACGCTCGATCGACATCGTCTCAGGCATGGTCAGGATCAGCCGATAGCCCTTGGCCGCGGCCGCGAAGGCAAGCGCGATGCCGGTGTTGCCGGAAGTGGGCTCGACCAGCGTCGTCCTGCCCGGCGTAATCCGACCGTCGGCCTCGAGTTTCTCGATCATCGCGACGCCGATACGATCCTTGACGCTGGCGATCGGATTGAAGAATTCGAGCTTGGCGAGAAGATGCGCCTCGACGCCCTTTTCCCTGGCCAGCTTGTCGAGGCGCACGATCGGCGTATCGCCGATCGTGTCGACGATGGAATCGTAGATACGCCCTCGCCCGCGTGTCCTTGCAGCGCTGTCGCTTGCGGCCTTGTCCATGGCTTTGCTCCTTCCCTATCGCGTCGTGGCGCGGTCCCAGCCCGCCGCCATCCCGTCACATGTGAGGGTTAGGGCGAAAAGCCACCGGTTATGAGGCCGCGACATCCAAAGTGCGGTCTTGCGATAGAAAAACATACCCCATGCGCCACAAAGCGCCATCGCGCCGCAAAGGACAATATGGGCGATGGCTCGAATTGTCGGGATTCTCCCAACCCGATCTTATGATAATCGCGGCAAAAAGGATGCTCCGGGGCAGCCAAACGCGCCGGCCGAAAAACCAGCGAGATCGCCGTTGTCCCTTCCCTTCACCCACATCCGGACCATCTGCGGCGAATTCCTCATCCTCGTCGCCGCGATGACGCTGGTGTCGGGGACGGCGGGGTTCTATCTTTTCCGCGGGTTCGGACAACCGGTCATGATCGCGGCGGCGCTCTTTGCCTTCGCCGTGCCGCTGGCGACGGCGCTTCCCTACGTCGTCTATCTGGCTGTCCGGCTGAACAGCTTGATGTCCGACAATGCCGGTCTCAAACGCGCCGCGACGACCGACCGGTTGACCGGCCTGCTCAACCGAGCCGGCTTCGAGGGCGAAATTCGACGCCATATCGCGACACTTGAGAGAAAGCAGCAGGGCGGCCTGATGCTGCTCGTCGTGGATGCCGACAATTTCAAGCAGATCAACGATCGGCTGGGGCATCCAACCGGCGATCAGGCCTTGAAGGCGATCGCGACCGAGCTTCGCCATTCGATCCGAGCCGGCGACGCGCTGGGCCGCATCGGCGGCGAGGAATTCGCGATCTCGCTGCCCTGCGCCAATATCGGCCAAGGCCGGACAGTGGCCGAGCGCCTGCGGCTCGCCATCAACGCGCTCAGCGTCGGCGAAGGCGCCGACGCCATGAGGTTATCGGTCAGCGTCGGCGGCGCATTTTCCGCGGCGCCGCAATCCTTCGACGTGATCTACGCCGCCGCCGACCACAATCTCTATCAGGCCAAGCAGGCCGGGCGAAACCGCAGCACCATCTCGGCGATGGGGAACGCGCATGGCTATCTTCGCGACGCGGGAAAACCGGTTCCCGCCACCCCCTGACAGCCCCGGCCGGTCACCCGGTTCCCGTCGAGCCGAAACCACCTTCTCCCCTGTCGCTGACCGCAAGGCTTTGTCGTTCGCCGAACTCCGCCTGGACGACCGGCGCGATCACAATCTGCGCGATCCTGTCGCCGCGCGCGACCGTGAAAGGCTCCTCGCTCAGATTGACGAGGATGATTTTCACCTCGCCGCGATAGTCGCTGTCGATGGTGCCGGGCGTGTTGAGGATCGTGACGCCGTGCTTGGCGGCCAAGCCCGAACGGGGGCGAACCTGAACCTCGTAGCCCGCCGGAATCTCGAAGCTCAGGCCGGTCGGCACCAGCGCCCGCGTCCCGGGAGCCAAGGTCAGCGCCTCCGTCAGCGCGGCGCGAATGTCGGCCCCGGCCGCCCCTTGGGTGGCGTAGGCGGGAAGCGGCAGATCCGCGCCATGGGGCAGGCGGCAAATGCCGATCGCCGGCGCACTCACGGGCGATCGGCCTGTGTCAAACGGGCGGCGATCCATAGCGCCAGGCGCCGCGCGACCTCTGTCTTGTCGAGCTTGGGCCAGTCCTCGACGCCGTCACGGGTCACGATATGCACGGTGTTGGTCATGCCGCCCATGACGCCGGTTGCGGCCGACACGTCATTGGCGACGATCGCATCGGCGCCCTTGCGATCGAGCTTTGCCCGCGCATTCGCCAGGAGATCGTCGGTCTCGGCCGCAAAGCCGACGACGAGGCGCGGACGCAGATCTGAATGGCCGACGGTCGCCAGAATGTCCGGGTTCTCCGTCAGGGCGAGCGTCGGTGGGCCGTCGTCGCCCTTCTTGATCTTTGTCTCGCCCTCCGCAACCGTTCGCCAGTCGGCGACGGCGGCGACGAAGATGGCGGCATCAGCGGGAAGCGCCGCCTCGACGGCTTGCAGCATCTGGCAGGCGGTCTCGACACGGCGCATGGCGACACCGGCCGGATCTGCGATGGCGACGGGACCGCTGACCAGCGTCACCTCGGCCCCCAATC
>NZ_JALHBS010000139.1 GCF_024195285.1 Aurantimonas marianensis | reverse complement strand
TTTGAAGATGTTGCCGGGCATGATGCCGATCTTGCACTCGTCCGGGGTCAGCACGCCCGGGCAGTTCGGCCCGAGCAGCCGGGATTTGGACTTGTCGAGCTTGGCCTTGACCCTGACCATGTCCATCACCGGGATGCCCTCGGTGATGCAGACGATGAACGGAATTTCCGCGTCGATCGCCTCCTCGATGGCGGCGGCCGCGCCCGCCGGCGGCACGTAGATCACCGAGGCGTCGGCGCCGGTCTTGTCCTTGGCTTCGGCGACCGAGGCGAAGATCGGCAGCTCGACGGTGCGGCCGTCGGCCGTGCCCTGCCACATCTCGCCGCCCTTCTTGGGATGGGTGCCGGCGACCATCTGCGTGCCGTGATAGGCCAGCGCCTGTTCGGTGTGGAACGAGCCGGTCTTGCCGGTCAGCCCCTGCACGATGATCCTGGTGTTCTTGTCGACGAGGATGGACATGGAGATTCCTAGGTGGGCTCAATTCTCGATGAAAGGATTCACAATACGGACGCCCTCATAGGACTGGCCGTGATTGAGGTCTTCGGTGTAGAGGGTAGTTTCATCCAAGCGTTTGGCAGCGGCGATGAGAGCGGCATCCCAGTAGGAGATTTGGTATCGTTGCGAGAGAGCGATCCCGGCCAGAACGACGCCGCGATCGATCGCCTGCACCGTGAAATTCTCCAGAAATGTCAGCCACCGCTCGACTTCGGCGAGCTTCAGACGGTGCTTTCTGACGGCAATACTGTAGAATTCCGCGAGAACCTGACCCGACAACGAGTACGGTCCATCCTCCAGGAATTCCAGGGCCCGTAGCCACTTGACGCGCTCGTCCACCGCTCCGGTCGCAGCGTAGACGAGAACATTCGTGTCAACGAAGCCGGCCCTCATAGGCATCCTCCCGGGTGAATTTGTAACCCTCCCCAAGTGAGACACCCGATCTGGCACTCATCTCGCGCAACTGGGCGAGCGCTTCCTTGTACTGACGGCGCTCATCGTCCTTTGCCTGGCTCAACTGCTCCAAATGCTCGCGGACAAGGGCGTTAAGCGACGTGCCACGATCATGGGCAATCGCACGAACGCGTCGGAGCACCTCTTCATCGACTGCGAGCGTAATATTTTTCACCATCACACACCTCCACAGTCACACATAATCTGTGTTGCGCATCTGGACAACCGGGAGTTTACCCGACGGCCTTGACGATCTTCTGCGCGGCATCGTCGAGATCGTCGGCGGCGGTGATCGCAAGGCCCGAATCGTTGAGGATCGCCTTGCCCTGGTC
>NZ_JALHBS010000138.1 GCF_024195285.1 Aurantimonas marianensis | reverse complement strand
TATTGTCCACAGTGATCGAGCCCTTCTGCACCGGCTCAAGCCCGTTGACGCATTTGATTAACGTCGACTTGCCCGAACCGGAGGGACCGCAGACCACCACCACCTCGCCCCGAGCCACCTGCGTCGTGCAGTCGGCCAGAACCTGAAAGTCACCGTACCACTTCGAAACGTGCTGAATGTCGATCATGCGGGCTTTGCCTTTTGCAGACGGCGGACGAACAGCGACCCCGCGAGACAGATGACGAAATAGACCAGGGCGGCGAAAATATACATTTCCGCCAGCCGGCCCTCGGTCCGCGCGATGATCGATGAGACCGTCATAAAATCACGCAAGGAGACGACGAACACGAGGCTGGTGTCCTGAAAAAGGATGATGCCTTGCGTGACCAGGATCGGGATCATGTTCCGAAATGCCTGCGGCAGCACCACGTAACGCTGGATCTGCCAATAGGACAGTCCGGTCGCCTGACCCGCGTGTACCTGTCCGCTGCGCACCGACTGGATGCCGGCGCGGATGATCTCGGAATAATATGCCGCCTCGAACAGGATGAAGGCGATCAGCGCCGATTGGAAGCCGCCGACCGGACGCCCCAGCGCCAGCGGCACCAGAAAGTAGAACCAGAAGATAACGAGGATCAGCGGGACGGACCGGATCAGGTTCACGTAGCCCGCCGCGAAAAGCGACAGGGGCAATAGGCCGGATAAGCGCATCAGTGCCAGAACCGTGCCCAGGACGATGCCGCCGACGATCGCAAGGCCGGTCAGCAGGAGCGAGAGTTGCAGGCCCTGCCAGAGGAACGGCAGGTTGTCGGTGATGACGCCGATGTCGAAATCGCCCATCGCTCACTTCCCTCCCACGTAGCCGGGAATGCGCGTATGCTTCTCGATGACCTGCGCGGCAACGGTGGCCAGAAGCGCGATGCAGACGTAGATGACCGTCGCGGCGGTGAACGCCTCGAATCCCTGGAACGTGTACTCGGCGATCTGCTGGCTTTGCGCGGTGAGCTCCAGGAGCCCGATCGTCAGCGCAAGCGAGGAATTCTTGAAGATCGTCAGAAATTCCGACGTGAGAGGCGGCACGATCAGCCTGAAGGAGATCGGCAGCAGAACGTAGCGGTAGGCCTGGGCGACGGAAAGGCCGTTGGCATAGGCCGCGTTGGTCAGGCCGCCGCCGACCGCCTGGACGCCGGCGCGGACCTGTTCGGCCACGCGGCTTGCGGTGTAAAGGCCGAGCGCGACGACAGCCGTGACATATTCCGGGTTCGGCATATCCCGTTTCATCCAGCGGCCGAGATCTTCGGGCACGATCTCGGGCACGACGAAGTACCACAGGAACATCTGCACGAGCAGCGGCACGTTGCGGAACAGTTCGACATAGACCGTACAGATCAGCGCGATCGGGCGGGAGGGCAGCGTCCGCCCGACCCCAACGCTGACGCCCACGACGAGTGCGATGACCCAGGCCGCGAGCGCCACGGCGAACGTCCATTGGACGCCCGAAATAAGCCATCCCAGATAGGGGTCCTCGAACAGGACGGCCCAGTTCCAGTTGTAGTTCATCTTCGGATCGTCCCGCTGGTGATGGACGCGATGGCGGCGCTAGCGCTGCTTATTCAGGCAGCG
>NZ_JALHBS010000137.1 GCF_024195285.1 Aurantimonas marianensis | reverse complement strand
GATGGTGTCGAGCGAAGGGCGTTTTCGGTGTTGGTCTGGCTTTGCAGTGATGCGGGCCGGTCTGGCGGCGGGGGCGTCCGAGTAACTCTCGTCAAATGCTTTGAGACAGTGACGGTCAGGGAAAAGCTCTTATCAAACCTGAGAGTTTGATCCTGGCTCAGAACGAACGCTGGCGGCAGGCTTAACACATGCAAGTCGAACGCACTCTTCGGAGTGAGTGGCAGACGGGTGAGTAACGCGTGGGAATCTACCCATCTCTACGGGATAGCTCCGGGAAACTGGAATTAATACCGTATACGTCCTGAGGGAGAAAGATTTATCGGGGATGGATGAGCCCGCGTTGGATTAGCTGGTTGGTGGGGTAATGGCCTACCAAGGCGACGATCCATAGCTGGTCTAAGAGGATGATCAGCCACATTGGGACTGAGACACGGCCCAAACTCCTACGGGAGGCAGCAGTGGGGAATATTGGACAATGGGCGCAAGCCTGATCCAGCCATGCCGCGTGAGTGATGAAGGCCCTAGGGTTGTAAAGCTCTTTCAGTGGGGACGATAATGACGGTACCCACAGAAGAAGCCCCGGCTAACTTCGTGCCAGCAGCCGCGGTAATACGAAGGGGGCTAGCGTTGTTCGGAATTACTGGGCGTAAAGCGTACGTAGGCGGACATTTAAGTCAGGGGTGAAATCCCGGGGCTCAACCCCGGAACTGCCTTTGATACTGGATGTCTTGAGTCCGGAAGAG
>NZ_JALHBS010000135.1 GCF_024195285.1 Aurantimonas marianensis | reverse complement strand
TCGGTTGATGTCCTTTCCTTCGGGTACTTAGATGTTTCAGTTCCCCGAGTTCGCTTCTAACCCCTATGTATTCAGAGCCAGATACCTTCTCATGACCGCTGTTAATCTAAACCGTTCTCGCTCACGGCAGATCGCTGTCGCGATCGCCTCCGCGCGGGCGCAGCAAAAGCTGCGGGCCGCAATTCGCGGCCTGACTGCCGTGCGACCTCGAACTGCCGTGCGCCCTACAAAGAGCGCGGCAGCCAGAGCCCGACCGGGCGACGGACCTGATGGTCCGCCCTCGCGGAGCCGATTGCGCGAGCAATCTGGCGCGAGCGCAACCCGAACAGTTTAAACTTAACAGCGGTCGAAGGTGGGTTGCCCCATTCGGAAATCCACGGATCAAAGCTTATTCGCAGCTCCCCATGGCTTATCGCAGCGTATCACGTCCTTCATCGCCTGTGCATGCCAAGGCATCCACCAAATGCCCTTCTTTCACTTGATCATTCTCATCGTCAATGCTCACCGTTTTCTTGTCGCTCACGCCAGTTTCGCCAGAGCGAAACGGCTGCGCGGGCGCGGCCTGACCGGCCGACGGACAGTCGTCCTTGCCTCAGCACACAAGGTGCTTCGGAAGGGCGCCCTCTCGTCGAGGGCCAAAACGCACGGCTCATGACCCCGGCTGCAACTTGCAGTCGGAAAGGTTTCATGAGCCCGACAAAAAAGAGAGAGGCAAACATTCACGCTTACTCTCATTCGAACACCGCCAACACCGGCGAAGTGTGCAACTTCCTCCGGCGTCCTGCAGCGGTGCTCTTCATGTTGATCGGGTAAGCCAGCGCGTGACCCCAAAAAGTTGTTCGACTTTTTGGAAAGGTTTCACGCGCAAGGCAAAATTCCGATCAACGAAAGACCAGCTTCTCGAGACGAACCCCGACGGCGTGCGGTCAGGCAACACCGATCATAAGACGAAAGGCCAAGGGGAACAAACCCTATGACCGGACCCGGGCGATGAACCCGGGCCGGAACCTTTCGTCGACAGACCGTCCGAACCCTGAGCGGGGCATGGCCAGCAAGCTGGCCAAAATGACGATCTTCGAGATCCGTCTTCTTCTTCACGATGATAATTGAGAACTTCGCAGACACTTGGACATTCGTCCAAGGCCCGCAAACCTTATTCTTTCTCCTGGATGGCCACGTCGTGGCAAGGAACCGGTGGAGCCAGCCCGTCCGCCCGCAGCAAAGCGAAGACGGACAATCAAACAAACCCGGCGGGCGACACCACGAACGCAGTGAGTGGTGGAGCCTGTCGGGATCGAACCGACGACCCCCTGCTTGCAAAGCAGGTGCTCTCCCAGCTGAGCTAAGGCCCCATTGGGTTCGATCGAACCGACGTTTTGCATTCGCGCGTTCGGTAGACCGACCGGTCGTCGCGGCTTTTGCCGCGCCCCGTCCGGAGGCCAGCAGGCCAAGCCTGCGATCCGGCCGTGAGGACACAACAAACGCTGCCCACCATTCGGCGCGCGCCGCACAGCCCATCCCGGCACCGACGGCGGATCGCCGAATGGTGGGCCCGGGTAGATTCGAACTACCGACCTCACCCTTATCAGGGGTGCGCTCTAACCAGCTGAGCTACGGGCCCGGTCTTTTATCGCTCACGCGTGAAGCGCTCCGCGGGGGCGGACCAAAAGGTCCGGCGGCCGGTCGGCCTTGCCTCGCTGACGCTCGGACCAACCCACCATCCGAAGACAGCGGGATGCCCAGCAACCAGACCCAAAAAGCTCGGGTTAGTATCCGGCACCGCCGCTGCTGCGGCAGAGCGGATATTCATCCAGGGAAGAAAGAGAAACGAAGGCGGCGGGGCCTGCCTGACCACGAAGCTCCCGAAGGAGCCGCATGGCG
>NZ_JALHBS010000134.1 GCF_024195285.1 Aurantimonas marianensis | reverse complement strand
TGTCCAGCGACATTCGGAACTGACCCCTCGGCGACATGAGGAACTGACCCCCTATTGGTTTGCGCCTTTCAGGCGTTCGAGGGTTGTGGCGCCGCAGCGGTCTTTTGCAGAAGACCGCTGCGGCGCTTTTCGCGCAGGCGATAACTGTCGCCGCGGATGGTGATGACGTGGCTGTGGTGAAGCAGGCGATCGAGGATGGCCGTGGCGACCACGGCATCGCCGAAGACCTGGCCCCATTCACCCACGGCGCGATTGGAGGTGACCAGCATGGCGCCGCGTTCGTAGCGACGGCTGACGAGCTGGAAGAAGAGATGCGCGGCATCCGGCTCGAAGGGCAGATAGCCCAGTTCGTCGACGATCAGGAGCCTGGGCTTGGCGTAGTGGGAGAGTTTCTCCTCGAGCCGTCCCTCACCATGCGCCTTGGCCAATTGCGCCACCAGCGTCGTCGCCGGCGTGAACAGGACGGTGTAGCCAGCGATGATCGCCTCCCGCCCCAGCGCCACCGCCAGATGCGTCTTGCCGACACCCGGCGGCCCGAGAAGCAGGACCGCCTCGCCGTTGGCGATGAAGCGCCCCGTCGCGATCTCCCGGATCTGTGCCTTGTCGAGCGAGGGCTGGGCGCCGAAGTCGAAGCCCGTGAGATCGCGCACGAAGGGGAAACGGGCAAGGCCGAAGGCCATGTCGATGCGCCGCTGGTCGCGCCGCGCAACCTCCCGCTCGCAGAACATCGTCAGCGCCTCACGGATCGTCAGCTCGCGTCTGCCGGCCTCGTCGATGAGGTTGTCGAGCTGGTCGCGAAGCGCCGTCAGCTTCAGCCGCGACAGGAGCGCCGTCAGGTGATCGTGGCCGTCCATCAGAACGATCCTCCCGCCGCCGCTTCGTATTCCGCCAGCGGCCGCAGCAAGGCCGGGATCATGGGCACCGTGACGGCCGTGATGTCCACCGCGTTCGGCGCCGGGCGGTCCTTGGTGCCAACCAGCCCCGCCAGGTGCGCATCGTCGACGACGCGGCCGTGACGGCCCTTCAGTTCGCCGTGCACCGCCACCTCCCGGCCGCCATGGTGAACACGTACGATCGTATTGCCGACGGTGACGCGGACTTGCTCGCCGATCAGCCGCCACGGCACCGAATAGGCGTTGCCGTCGACCGCGACGGCACAATCGGCGCCGACCCGCCGCATCAGGTCGCGGGCCGTGGTGAACGGCGGCGTGCCGGTCAGAGGGCGCAGAGCTTGCCGTTCATCGCGGGTAAAGCGATCCGCCGGCGACTCTCCGGTCGTGCCGTGAATGCGACGATCGGCGATCTCCCGCGTCCAGGCCTCCAGATGCGCCTCCATCTCGGTAAAACCGGCAAAGCTGCGCCCCGCGATGGCGTTCTTCTTGACGTAGCCGACACCCCGCTCGTCCTTGCCCTTGGTCCGCGCCCGGTACGGCGCGCACGCCCTAACCCGAAAGCCCCAATGCTTGGCGAAGGCATGCAGCCGGGGGTGCAGCACCACCTCGCGGCTCGCCG
>NZ_JALHBS010000133.1 GCF_024195285.1 Aurantimonas marianensis | reverse complement strand
CCTCGCGCGGAACGCCACCGAAGGCCAGAAACGCGCTCTCCATCCCGGCAAACCAGCTCTCCTGCTTCTCGTGCCCGAAGGCTCTGACATGCAGCCGGCGGGAATAGCCGAGCGTGGCCACGAAGAAAAATACCTTCGTCGCCACCCCGCCGATCTCCACCCGCCGCTCGCCGAAGTCGATCTGCAACTGGACGCCCGGCCGCGTCTCGAAGCGAACCGTCGCCCGGGCCGCCGCCACCAGTTCCCGCCGCAACGGCGCGACCGTGCGCTCCACCGTGCGAAGGCTGACATGGATGTCCTTCTCCGCCGCCAGTTCCTGGCGGATCACGTCGGCATTGCCCGCGTGCCGGCGAAACCGCTCCGCCAGGAAGTCCGAGAGCCCGTCCAGCTTCTTCGACCGCGACGGCGTCACGCAGGGACGCCAGTCGCCATACTGAAGCCAGCGCTTCACCGTGTTCTTCGAACAGCCAAGCTCCGCCGCAATCCGCTTGGCGCCCCAGCCCAGCCCCTTCAGCCGGACCATCGCCGACACGTCGTCCGGCGTCTTCATCTCGTCCCTCCACGGTCCAGTCACCCGCGGAGAAATCTGCCCGTTCCTGTCTTCCATGCCGACCTCCTGGCTATCGAGGGGGCAGTTCCTCATGGCGCCAGGGGGTCAGTTTGCCGTGTCGCCTGACA
>NZ_JALHBS010000132.1 GCF_024195285.1 Aurantimonas marianensis | reverse complement strand
GGTGAACATTGACGAATGAGAATGATCAAGCCGATCGAGCGATTAGTACCGGTAAGCTTCATGCGTTGCCGCACTTCCACACCCGGCCTATCGACGTGGTGGTCTACCACGGCTCTGATAGGGAGAACTCGTTTTCAGGTTAGTTTCCCGCTTAGATGCCTTCAGCGGTTATCTAGTCCGTACATAGCTACCCTGCACTGCGGCTGGCGCCACAACAGGTCCACCAGAGGTACGTCCATCCCGGTCCTCTCGTACTAGGGACAGATCCTGTCAATTCTCCTACACCCACGGCAGATAGGGACCGAACTGTCTCACGACGTTCTGAACCCAGCTCACGTACCGCTTTAATTGGCGAACAGCCAAACCCTTGGGACCTGCTCCAGCCCCAGGATGCGATGAGCCGACATCGAGGTGCCAAACAACCCCGTCGATATGGACTCTTGGGGGTCATCAGCCTGTTATCCCCGGCGTACCTTTTATCCGTTGAGCGATGGCCCTTCCACGCGGGACCACCGGATCACTATGACCGACTTTCGTCTCTGCTCGACTTGTCTGTCTCGCAGTCAGGCGGGCTTATGCCATTGCACTCGACAACCGATTTCCGACCGGTCTGAGCCCACCATCGCGCGCCTCCGTTACTCTTTAGGAGGCGACCGCCCCAGTCAAACTACCCACCATACACTGTCCCGGATCCGGATGACGGACCGCGGTTAGACATCCATGACGATAAGGGTGGTATTTCAAGGATGGCTCCACGCGAGCTGGCGCCCACGCTTCAAAGCCTACCACCTATCCTACACATGCCGACACGAATGCCAGTGTAAAGCTATAGTAAAGGTGCACGGGGTCTTTCCGTCTGACCGCAGGAACCCCGCATCTTCACGGGGAATTCAATTTCACTGAGTCTATGTTGGAGACAGCGGGGAAGTCGTTACGCCATTCGTGCAGGTCGGAACTTACCCGACAAGGAATTTCGCTACCTTAGGACCGTTATAGTTACGGCCGCCGTTTACTGGGGCTTCGATTCAGAGCTTGCACCCCTCCTCTTAACCTTCCAGCACCGGGCAGGCGTCAGACCCTATACGTCGTCTTGCGACTTCGCAGAGCCCTGTGTTTTTGATAAACAGTCGCTACCCCCTGGGTTGTGCCACCTCCCAACACTTGCGTATAGGGAGGTCACGCTTCTTCCGAAGTTACGCGTGCAATTTGCCGAGTTCCTTCAACATAGTTCTCTCAAGCGCCTTGGTATACTCTACCAGTCCACCTGTGTCGGTTTCGGGTACGGTCTATACGGTGGGGCTATTTCCTGGAACCGCTTCACCGCAGGATCAATCCAATAAGACCCTACGATACACGCGATCCGTCACTCTCCACCAGGCCCACGATTATTAACGTGGTTCCCATCGACTACGCCTTTCGGCCTCGCCTTAGGGGCCGGCTAACCCTGCTCAGATTAACTTTAAGCAGGAACCCTTGGACTTTCGGCGAGGGAGTCTCTCACTCCCTTTATCGTTACTCATGTCAGCATTCGCACTTCTGATACCTCCAGCAGCCCTCGCGGGTCCGCCTTCGTCAGCTTACAGAACGCTCCGCTACCGCGCATCCGATCCGAAGATCGAACACACCCACAGCTTCGGTGTATGGCTTGAGCCCCGGTACATTTTCGGCGCAAAGACCCTTGATTAGACCAGTGAGCTGTTACGCTTTCTTTAAATGATGGCTGCTTCTAAGCCAACATCCTGGTTGTTTTGGGATCCTCACATCCTTTCCCACTTAGCCATAACTTGGGGACCTTAGATGGTGGTCAGGGTTGTTTCCCTCTCCACGACGGACGTTAGCACCCGCCGTGTGTCTGCCGGATATCACTTCCAGGTATTCGGAGTTTGGTTAGGTTTGGTAAGACGGTGAGTCCCCCTAGCCCATCCAGTGCTCTACCCCCTGGAGTGTCCATCCGACGCTCTACCTAAATAGATTTCGCGGAGAACCAGCTATTTCCGAGTTTGATTGGCCTTTCACCCCTAGCCACAAGTCATCCCGATCTATTGCAACAGATATGGGTTCGGTCCTTCAGTGCGTGTTACCGCACCTTCAACCTGCTCATGGCTAGATCACTCGGTTTCGGGTCTAATCCGACGAACTGAACGCCCTGTTCAGACTCGCTTTCGCTACGCCTCCACCTATCGGCTTAAGCTCGCTCGCCAGACTAAGTCGCTGACCCATTATACAAAAGGTACGATGTCACCCAGGACGAACCTTGGGCTCCATCTGTTTGTAGGCATTCGGTTTCAGGTACTATTTCACTCCCCTTGTCGGGGTGCTTTTCACCTTTCCCTCACGGTACTGGTTCGCTATCGGTCATGCACGAGTACTTAGGCTTGGAGGGTGGTCCCCCCAATTTCAGACAGGATTTCACGTGTCCCGCCTTACTCGAGGATCATCGAAGACATTACGCGTACGGGGCTATCACCCAATTGCGCCAGGTTTCCCAACCTGTTCCGCTTCTTCTTTCAATGACCACTGGCCTGGTCCGCGTTCGCTCGCCGCTACTGACGGAGTCTCGGTTGATGTCCTTTCCTTCGGGTACTTAGATGTTTCAGTTCCCCGAGTTCGCTTCTAACCCCTATGTATTCAGAG
>NZ_JALHBS010000131.1 GCF_024195285.1 Aurantimonas marianensis | reverse complement strand
GAGGTTCTTGTCGAACCATTCCAGCGTGTATTCGATCGCGGTCTCGAGGGCGCCCGGTTCAGGGAAAAGATGCGTCGCCCCAGGGACGATCCGCAGAGCCTTCTTGCAGCGTAGTTGGGCAAAGGCGTCCTCGTTGAGTTTCAACACCTCGCGGTCGGCCTCCCCGACGATCAGCAGCGTCGGCGCACTGACGTCACGCAGGAAGTCGCCGGCCAGATCCGGACGGCCGCCACGCGACACCACCGCCGCGATCCGTGTTCCGAGCCGGGCGGCCGCGACCAGCGCGGCCGCGGCGCCCGTGCTGGCGCCGAACAGACCGAGCGGCAGTTCGGACAGCCCTGACTCGCCCTCGATCCATCGCACGGCGTCAAGCAGGCGATCGGCCAGAAGCGGTATGTCGAAGACGTTGCGCCGATCCCCCTCCTCTGCCTCGGTCAGAAGATCGAACAGTAGCGTCGCAAACCCTTGTTCGCCGAGGACCTCCGCGACGGCGACGTTGCGGGGACTGAGGCGACTGGAGCCGCTGCCGTGAGCGAACACGATCAGGCCCCTGGCGTCATCCGGCGCCCGCAAGGTCGCCGAAAGTCCAAGCGGGGAAATCGTCGTCTCAAGGCGTCTCACCGGCTTTTCTCCTCGCTTTTGTGCACTAGTGGCCTGCGCCGCCAGCATCCAGCGGTGCACCGATGCGTCATTGACCTCCGTCAAATTCGGTCAGCCCCCCGCGTCGCGGGACGATCGAAGCAACTCTCGGCAAACGCCTTGCGCCTAATCAAAGACGCCGTTTGAGGAAACTGGAATGTTTGGCCGCCAATCGGTACCGGTTCGCGGCCGAACCGACTGCGCCTTCCTTGACCAAAGGACTTCTGACAATAGCCGACGCACTCCTGCTTGCTCGAATTCTTGCGCTGCTCCTCATCGCCAACGGCGCTCCGGTCCTCGCGACCAGGCTTCTGGCGGGTCGCCTGGCTATGCCGCTCGACGGCGGATCGACATTTTTCGACGGGCGTCGCTTGTTCGGCGCGGCGAAGACGGCGCGCGGTGTCGTCGCCTCGATTCTGTGCACCAGCCTGGCGGCCAGTCTTCTGGGAATGGGCTGGGGGCTCGGCGCGATTCTCGCCGCATCAGCGCTTATGGGCGACCTGTTCGCCAGTTTCAGCAAGCGACGGCTGGGCCTGGCGGTGCATGCGCGGGCGTTCGGGCTCGATCAAATCCCCGAATCCCTCTTGCCACTCTTGGTTCTCCAGGCTCGGTTGCATCTCGGCGCCGTCGATATCGTTGTCCTGACCGTCGCCTTCGTCCTGCTCGAAACGTTGCTCTCCGTCCTGCTGTATCGGCTCAAGATCCGGGATCGGCCTTATTGAGCTTATGCCCGCCGCAGTCGGTGTAGAGTCACTTCGGGCGGGCAGTTCAGCCTTACGTCCACGATCGAGGTGCCCGCGCCCGCCGATGTGTAGCCGGCCATGTCATGCCAGCACCACGGTCCCCTTGCCATGGCCCGCGGACTGTCCGCATCGGTCAGGATCGGAATGCCGCCCGGGAGGCAGATCTGGCCGCCATGGGTGTGGCCGCACAACATGAGATCGAATCCGGCATGGGCGGCGTGCCGATAGGCCTCCGGCGTGTGCGATAAGAGAATCGAAACGGCGTTCTGCGGGATATCGTGCGCGGCGCGATGATAGTTTTCGAGCCGGTAGAAATGCGCGTCATCGATGCCGGCGAGATAGACCGTCTCGCCGTCTCGCGACAGTCGAACCCACTCGTTGAGCAGCAGGCAGTAGCCCGCCGCCTCCATCGCCGGCACCATGCGGATGGTGTCGTGGTTCCCGAGAATCGCATAGACCGGGCCTGATAGATGCGGTCGCAAACGGCGCAGGTCATCGACCGCTGCCTCCCACGGGCCGAAGGTGAGCGCGCGATAATCGCCGGTGACGACGCACAGATCGTAGCGAAGCGGCGCGAGCAACTCCAGGAGGGACCCGAGAAAGCCGGAGCTCATCCCGAAGTGGAGATCGGAGAGTTGCAGAACGGTGTAGCCGTCGAATGCCGCTGGCAACCCCGCCAGGAGCACATCGTTGTGGCGGACCTCGATCGCGTGGGCGTTGCGCCGGCCGCGCCGATGCAGGCCGACGAGCTTCAGCCCGCCGCGGATCAGTCCATGGATCGAATACCAGTTTTCGATGTGAAAGAAATGCGTGCCCCTTCGGAAGACATGGGCCTCGTAGTCCCGCTCCAGTCCGAGCCGTTGTCGGACATGCAGATGTCCGATACGCGACTCGAGCAAAGCGAGCGCATCGCGCTCGTCCTGCGTCAGATCCGGTGATCTCACTGTTTCCGCCTTCTTTCCCGCTCCGCCGCGAGGGTTTCTCCCCGAACCCCGCTCTCGTCCCGAGAGGGACGGATCGAGGCGTGCCGCGAACCGCTCGTGTCCGTGGGCATCGCAACGTGCCGGCGAACATGCGGCTTCGACATTGATCCGCGTCAATGCGGCGGTCCGATCGATGTCGTTGTGTCGGTGGCGCCGCCGGTGCCGTGCGTATGCCGACAGGCAGTGCAGCGCGCGCAGCTCTTACGTATCGGTCTTCGGGAGAACAGGATGGACATAACGGACTAGCCCACCGCTCTCACGTCCCGCGGAAGCAACGTGCCCGGCGAGGAGGTTCGACAATGTCTTTGATCATCGATGGAAGGAGCCCGCCCGCCATGGCCGAAATAGATCTGAAGAGCCTGCTGGTTCGCTGCGCGACGACCACCGAGGTGGATTTGGACCTGATCGCGGATATCCGTCGCGCGTTCGAGGAGCACCTGCCCGCGGTGGCGGTGCCCGCCGACACCTTCGCCTCGACGGATGGCGCGCTGGCCCTCGCGGCTCGGGCCCTGCCCGGCTGGGCGGTGACCCTAAGAGGCAGCACGCATTCCGGCTCGCAATGGAGTTGTGTCCTGAAGGAGGACGAATCCCAGGACGACGATCAGACGATGGCGGCGGGACGCGGCGCATCGCCCGCCATCGCGATTTGCGCGGCCATCCTGCAGGTCATTTCCGGATACGAGAAAGGCTTCCGGTAGACGACACGGCCCCGCCTGGAAGCCTCCACCCGACCGGACCGAGGAAATCCGCTTCCCGCGCAGAACCAAGCGACGATCTGTCGTCAATGAAGATTCGAGATCGCTTGACCAATGTCATGGCCGACTGCCGACTGGCCTTCACAATCGCCGACGACGAGAGACGGCGGGAGATACGCAATGCCCAGTAGTGACATTCTCTGGTTCGAGGAAATCGCGCGGGACGACGTCGCCATGGTCGGCGGCAAAAACGCCTCGCTGGGGGAAATGGTCCGGAAGCTGACCCCCGCCGGTGTGGCGGTTCCCTCAGGATTTGCCACGACGGCCGGCATGTTCAGGCGTTTCGTCGCGGCCAACGGGATCGCGGCGATCATCCAGGATACGCTCGATCAGCGCAGGGCCGGCAAGATCGCGCTCGCCGAAGCCGGCCGAACCATCCGGGCGGCATTCCTGCGCGGCGAC
Organism: Aurantimonas marianensis; assembly: GCF_024195285.1. Lineage (GTDB taxonomy): Bacteria > Pseudomonadota > Alphaproteobacteria > Rhizobiales > Rhizobiaceae > Aurantimonas > Aurantimonas marianensis. Next base: position 2,087 of record NZ_JALHBS010000131.1, on the reverse strand, counting down.
TGGCCGGACGAATCCGCCGCCGCGATCGCGAACGCCTACAAGGAATTGTCGCAACGCTCCGGCGTTGGCGATGTCGACGTCGCCGTCCGCTCCAGCGCCACGGCCGAAGACCTCCCGGATGCAAGCTTTGCCGGTCAGCAGGAAACGTTTCTCAACGTCGCGGGCCCGGCGATGGTGCTCGATGCCTGTCGGCGCTGCTATGCCTCGCTGTTCACCGACCGCGCCATCAGCTATCGCGAGACGAAAGCTTTCGACCACCTCAAGGTCGCGCTGTCCGTCGGCGTTCAGCGGATGGTGCGCTCCGACCTCGGCAGCTCGGGCGTGATGTTCTCGATCGACACGGAAACCGGATTCGACCGGATCGTGATCATCAATGCGGCCTGGGGGCTTGGTGAAAACGTCGTTCAGGGCGCCGTCGATCCGGACGAGTACCAGGTCTTCAAGCCGTTTCTCGACAATCCCCGGCTCAGGCCGATCATCCAGAAGACGCTCGGTGCCAAACAGATCAAGATGATCTACGCCAAGGAAGGCGAGCGACCGGTGAAGAACGTGCCGACGTCGCGCGTCGAACGGCAAAGTCTGGTGCTGGGTGACGCCGATATCCTCGCGCTCGCCCGTTGGGCGCAGGCGATCGAACGCCATTATGGCTGTCCGATGGATATCGAATGGGCGAAGGACGGCCGCGACGGATCGCTCTTCATCGTCCAGGCGCGTCCCGAAACCGTGCAATCACAACGAACCGCCGGTGCGCATGAAAGCTACCGGCTCGGCGCCCATGGCCGGACGCTCTGCAAGGGCCTGTCGATCGGAGAGGCGATCGTCTCGGGATCGGTCTGCATGATCCGCACGCCAGACGAGATCGACCGCTTCGTGGACGGCGCCATACTGGTAACCGAAACGACCGATCCCGATTGGGTGCCGATCATGAAGCGCGCGGGCGCGATCGTCACCGATCACGGCGGGCGCACTTCGCATGCGGCGATCGTCAGCCGTGAGCTCGGCCTGCCGGCCATCGTCGGCACCGGCGACGCCACACATGTTCTGCACGACCAGCAGGCGATCACGGTATCCTGCGCGGAGGGCGACCAGGGCTTCGTCTATGACGGCGACGCGGAGATAACGGTCGAGGAGAGTGATCCCGGTGAGGCGCCCGCTACGCGAACCGAGATCATGCTGAATCTCGCCAATCCGGCGGCCGCGGCGCGCTGGTGGCGGCTGCCGATCGACGGCGTCGGTCTTGCCCGCATGGAGTTCGTCATCAACAACGCCATCAAGATCCATCCGATGGCACTGGTGCATTTCGCGGCGATCACCGACACGGCCGCCCGGGCCGAGATCGAGGCCATCACGCGGGGTTACGCCGACAAGCCGGCCTTCTTCGTCGACAGGCTGGCCGAAGGTCTCGCCCGCATCGCCGCCGTCGCGCACCCCCATCCCTGCATCGTGCGGATGAGCGATTTCAAGACCAACGAGTATGCCCATCTCGTTGGCGGAGAGGGCTTCGAGCCGGAGGAGGCGAATCCGATGCTCGGGTTTCGCGGTGCCTCGCGCTACTACTCGCCGCGCTACCGGGATGGCTTCGCGTTGGAGTGTCGCGCGATCCGGCGGCTGCGCGAGGAGATGGGCTTTGCCAATGTCATCGTCATGATCCCGTTCTGCCGCACGCTCAGCGAGGCCGACCGGGTGCTGGAGGTCATGGCGGAGAACGGGTTGAAGCGCGGCCAGGACGGGCTTCAGGTCTATGTCATGTGCGAGATCCCCGCCAACGTCATCCTCGCGCGCGGCTTTGCCGAACGCTTCGACGGCTTCTCCATCGGCTCCAACGACCTGACCCAGCTGACGCTCGGCGTCGACCGCGATTCCAGCCTATTGGCCGAGCTGTTCGACGAAGAGGACGCGGCGGTGAAATGGATGATCCGCAGCATGATCGACGCGGCTCGCGAGGCCGGCGCGAAAGTCGGCCTCTGCGGTCAGGCCCCGAGCGACAATCCCGCCTTTGCCGCCTTCCTGGTCGAATGCGGGATCGACTCGATCTCCGTCAGCCCGGACAGCTTCGCCGCGGTCAAGCAGCATGTCGCGCGCGCCGA
>NZ_JALHBS010000130.1 GCF_024195285.1 Aurantimonas marianensis | reverse complement strand
ACCGTCTCCTCGAGGTTCGCCGCCTGCTGCTCGGTGCGCTGCGCCAGGTCGTTCGACGCCGTGTTGATCTCCTGCAGGCCCGACCGGATCGAGCCGATCGAGGTCACCACGGAGCCCACCGTCTCCTCCAGGGCCGACACGGAGTCGTTGGAGAGATCGCAGATCTCCTCGAAGCCGGTCATCGTCGCCCGGTCGAGGCGGGCGGTCAGGTCGCCCTCGGACAGGGCCGCGAAGGCCGGCTTCACATTGGCGATGAACGACAGGCGGGCGGCTTCCGCAGCCTGCTTTTCGGCCTCGCTGCGCTGTTCGATGCCGAGACGGTCGGCTTCCTGGCGCTCGGCGACCATGGCGCGCTTCTGCTCTTCCGACTCGCGGAAGGCCAGGAGCGCCTTGACCATGTCGCCGATCTCGTCCTTGCGGCCGGCCTGTGGCAGCTCGGCGGTCATGTCGCCGGCGGCGAAGGCCCGCATGGCGGTCGCGGTGATGCCGATCGGCGCGGCGATCGAACGGCCGACGAGGAACACCACGCCGCCGATGATCAGCGTCAAAAGCGTCGCCAGCCCCATCACGATGTAGAGCGCCAGTTGCGAGGCTTCTTCCCGTGCCGCGTCAGCGCTGGAACGTTCCGCTTCGACGGTATCCTTGACCGCAGCGAAGCTCGGCTCCACATGAGCGAAGATTGCGCTCAAGCTCGTGCGAAGTTCCATTTCGGCGAGCGTCGCCTCCGCAAAGGCGGCGAAGTGCGTCATGTAGGTCTCAAGGTCCGCGACCACGGCCGCCTTCGCCTCAGGCGAGCCGAAGCCGAGAAAATCGACCTGCGCGAGCTCCGACGCCTGCTTCTGCAGGCGCTCGATATATTTGGGGTCCTGGCGAAGGATGAAATCCTTCTCGTGCCGCCGCAGCATCAGCATCATGACCTGCAGATCGGCATTCCCGATGGCCTTCAGCTTTTCCTCGAGATCATGCACGGCCGCGCGAAGCGCGCCTTGAAGACCTGAGTTCGGGTCCAGGCCCAACGCGATATTCGTCTCCACCGACTGATTGAAGGTGGTATGGTACTCCGCGAAATCGGCCTTCATCGTATTGACGTGTTCCGCCAGGCCGGAAAAGTGCCCAGTCGCAAACGCCTCGGTCAGGTGACCGAAATCCTCCGCGATGCGGTCCCGGACAGCTGCATGCTTCTCGATGTATTTGGGGTCCTTGCGCAGGAAGAAATCCTTTTCCGCTCGGCGCGCCTGGAGAAAGTCGATCTCAATCCGGTCCGTGACATGCGCCGCTTCCTGGGCGACATCGATTGCATCCGCATAGTCTCCGCTGATCTTCTGATTGACGGCGAAAATGGCAACAAGGGCCAACATGCCGGAAATGCAGATCGCGGCGATTATTCCGATGCGGAAGGAAATCTTCGTGTCCGACAGTTTCATGATATTCATAGCCCCTTACGGTATTTTATACTCGGCGTAACAATTGATATTTGACAGAAGGATCGGTGCCCGCATTCGGAAAGTGAAAAAGGAATTAACCATCGCCGCCTAACAACTTCCTAACGGAACCGCTGATGAGGCCGACAAGCCATTGACTGACATGCGCTATTTCGACGCATATATACGTAAGGGAAGCATGCGATCGGCAAAAATACGTTTGCGATCATCACCTTGGGGAAGATGAGAAGCCGGTTCCGTAAGATCAGGAAGCCGCGAAAAAGTGCCGCCGTCCTTGCCGACGCGAACTCAAGCGTGACCGGATCGCAGACGCCGAATGCTCGTCACCGCCGCGCCCTTCGCCTCCAGCCGGCCCACGGCGGCGGCCAGCGGCTCGATCGCGGTCAGCATGTGATGGGCGTTGGCATGCAGCAGCCGGGTCCCGTCGAGCATGATGCCGACATGGCCCTTCCAGAAGACCAGATCGCCCCGTTGCAGCGCCTCGATGCCGGCAATCCGCGTGCCGAGCTCGCGCTCCTGCATGTCCGTGTCACGGGGCGCTGCGATGCCGGCCATCTGGCAGGCGATCTGGGCCAGGCCGGAGCAGTCGATGCCGGACGCGCTCTTGCCGCCCCACAGATAGGGCACGCCGACAAAGCGCTCGGCGACCGCCACGAAATCCGGTTCGACAATTCCGAGTGGCTTCAGATGCTGTTCCACAACGGCGCCATGGGGCTGGGTCATCGCGTAGCGCGCGTTGTGATCCTCGGCCGCGCCGGTCACGGTGACCAGCGCGCCCATCGGCAGATCGTGCAGCGGCGGCAGCTTGATGTCGGGGCCGGGAAACAGCAGCGTCCGGGGCACGCAAACCCGGTGGGTCGGGGCGGCACCCGTCGGGCCGATCGCCGCGCTCGGGACATAGCCGACATAGCCGTCCGCGCCGAGTTGCACCCAGGACCAACCCTCGGCGTTATTCTCGAAGACCGTCACCTTTTCGCCGAACAAGGCTTCGGTGTCGAGCGGCGCGTCGGGCGACGGCCGACGGCGGACCGGCGCCACCGGCACCACGATGCGCCGGTCCTCGCCCTCGACGAAGCGCGCGGCCTCCACGCGGCCTTGCAGGCGGATATCGGCGAGATCGTCGCGAACCGCGTTGAGGCGGGGGTCGAGCGGCGGTGTCATGGCAGCACCCTCCTCACCGCGCCGGATAACGAGACTGGAGCACCGCGAACAAGGCCCGGATCGCCTGCGCCTCGCCACCGACCGGCCCGATCGGGCTCGGCTTCGGCCGCCAGCCATAGATGTCGAAATGGGCCCAGCTTTTGGCCTTGTCGACGAAGCCCTGCAGGAATAGCGCCGCGGTCACCGATCCGGCGAAGGCGTCGCTGGTGACGTTGTTGGTGTCGGCGATCTTGGACGCAAGATTCGCCGCATAGGGTTGCCAGAGCGGCATTCGCCAGACCGGGTCGGCGACGTCGAGGCCCGCCTGCGCGATCGCGCCGGCCAGCGCCGTATCGTCCGTGTAGAACGGCGCGATGTCCGGTCCGAGCGCCACCCGCGCCGCGCCGGTCAGCGTCGCCCTGTCGATCACGAGGTCCGGCGTCTCCTCGTCCGCCAGCGCCAGCGCGTCGGCGAGCACCAGCCGCCCCTCGGCGTCGGTGTTGCCGATCTCGACCGTCTTGCCCTTGCGGCTGGTCAGGACGTCGCCCGGCCGGAAGGCATCGCCGGAAATCGCGTTCTCGACGGCCGGAATCAGCACCCTTAGGCGGACCGGCAGCTTGGCCGCCATCACCATGCGGGCAAGGCCGAGCACATTGGCGGCGCCGCCCATGTCCTTCTTCATCAAGAGCATGCCGGAGGCGGGCTTGATGTCGAGGCCGCCGGTATCGAAGCAGACGCCCTTGCCGACCAGCGTCAGCTTCGGATCGTCCGGCCCCCCCCAGTTGAGGTCGATCAGCCTGGGTGCCGACGCGCTCGCCCGGCCGACGGTGTGGATCATGGGAAAGTTCCGCTCGAGAAGCGCGTCGCCCTCGATCGTCTCGACGCGCGCGCCGAACGTTTCGCCGAGCGAGCGCACGGCACCCTCCAGTTCGGCCGGTCCCATGTCGCTCGTCGGCGTGTTGATCAGATCGCGCGCCAGAAAGACGCCTGCGGCGATTCTCTCGATCTCCGCCCTGTCGCACCCTTCGGCGAGAAAACGGATATCTGCGTCGTCGCCCTCCTCCGCGTTCGACGACCGATAGCGGTCGAAGCGATATCCGCCGAGAATGAGCGCCAGAGGGGCGAGCGGGCCGCCAATAGCCGCCTCGTCGGCGAAATACCATTCCCCCGCCGGGAGCTTGCCGGCCAGTGCCCCCGCCAGCAGCGCGCGGCGTTCCCTCGCGCCTTCTCCGGCGCCGCCCTTGCCGAGACCGAGTACCGCGCCGGCGACGTCGCCCTTCGCGTCCGGCACGATCAGCACGCTTCCCGCCCCGGCCGAAAATCGCGCGGTTCTCGCCCAACCGGCGGCCGCGGCCGGCAGGGCCTCGAGCCCGGCCTTGTCCGCGGCCCAGACAGGCAAGGCGGCGGCGCTCCTGGCGCTGGCGAGGGTGATGGTCATGGAGCCGGGTTCCTTGTTACGGCGGCGGCGGATTAACCGGCCGTTAGGGTTAACAAATTACTCTTTCCGCCACGGGCCGGTGCCTCAGCGCCGGTCAAACAAATCATCCGCTGACGAAACGGGAGCAGTTCATGGTCGGGCGCGAAACTAGACCGATTCGGCGTTTCAGACAGGGGCTTCTTGTCGGTGCCGCCCTGGTTCTCGCCCTGACCCAGGGCTGCGCCTCGGTTTCCAACGAGATCACCGGCTCGGTCCGCAAGCCGGCCTCGGGTCGCACGGTCGCTCAGATGTCGTCCGCCGAACTGCAGAACGCGGTCGCCTCCTATGGCCAGGCGTATGAGAGGAACTCGAAGGACAAGACGACGGGCCTGTCCTATGCCGCGACCCTTCAGATGGCCGGGCGCACCGACCAGTCCCTGGCGGTGATGCAGCAGGTCGCCATCGCCCACCCCAAGGATCGCAACGTGCTGGCTGCCTACGGCAAGGCGCTCGCCGCCGCCGGCGACCTGCCGAAGGCGCTGGAGACGGTGCGCCGGGCCCAGACGCCGGACTATCCGGACTGGCGGCTTTATTCGGCCGAGGGCGCCATCCTCGATCAGCTGGGCCAATCGGACGAGGCGAGGGTGCTGTATCGCAAGGCGCTGGACATGGCGCCGGACGAGCCGACCATCCTGTCGAATTTGGGAATGTCCTACCTGTTGGCGAACGATCTGCCGGCGGCCGAAAAATACCTTCGCGCGGCGGCCGCGCGGCCCGGCGGCGACAGTCGCGTGCGTCAGAACCTGGCGCTGGTCGTTGGCCTCCAGGGCCGCTTCGCGGAAGCCGAGAAGATCGCCGCGGCGGAGCTCTCGCCCAAGGAGGCCCAGGCGAACGTCGCCTATCTCAAGGAGATGCTGGCCCAGCAGAACACCTGGTCGATGCTGAAGGACAAGGACGGCGGCAAGAGCTGACGCCGTCCTCCACCCGGACAGATCGCAACAAAGGGCGGAGCGCCGGCTTCGCCCTTTTCGCGTCGTGGATCACGCGCTGACGGCAAGGTCCCCGCGTCGATGGCGGCACGGCGCCGCGCCTCGCCTATTGCGTCTCCATCACCTGGATGATCGCCGGGCCGATGATGACGGCGAACAGCACCGGCAGGAAGAAGAGGATCATCGGCACGGTCAGCTTCGGCGGCAGCGCGGCCGCCTTCTTCTCCGCCAGGTTCATGCGCATGTCGCGGTTTTCCTGCGACAGTGTGCGCAGCGCGGTGCCGAGCGGCGTGCCGTAGCGCTCGGCCTGGATGAGCGCGGTCGTGACCGCCCTCACACCGTCAAGCCCGGTCCGGGCGGCAAGGTTGTCGTAGGCGACCTTGCGCTCGGGCAGATAGGACAGCTCGGCGCAGACCAGAACGAGTTCTTCCGCCAGCGCCACTGACTGGATGCCGATTTCCTCGGCGACCCGGCGGAAAGCCGCTTCGATCGAATTGCCCGATTCCACGCAGATCAACAGGAGATCGAGCGCGTCGGGCCAGGCGCGTGTAATCGACAGACGGCGCTTTGACGCCTGGTTGCTGATGTACAGGATCGGCGCGTAAAAGCCCAGATAGGCGACGCCGATACAACCCAGAACCCGCATCATCGTTGGCTGCGCCTCGAAGAGCCCCAGGCCGAAAACGTAGAACACGGCAAAGGCCAGCATGACCAGAGGCATGATCGCGCGGGCGAACAGGAAGAGGGTCAGCGGACGCTGGCCCCGATAGCCGGCGACCCGTAGATTGGCTACCGTCTTGTCGTCGACCAGCGCCTTGCGGAGGTTCAGGCTATCGACGACCAGCGCGACGATACCCTTGCTGTCCTGCTGGCGCAGGCCGCCACGGCCCTTCTCCCTTTCGACCGCCAGCCGGGCGCGCTCACGCGCCCTCACCTGGTCGCGTTCCAGTGCGACTGCCTTCATCCGGCTTTTCAGCTGGTTGCCCGCGAGCAGCGGCAGCGTGATCGTGACGAGGGTGGTGAACACCGCGACCGCGATCACCACGCTGACGACGAGCGACCCCGAGACGCCGAAATATTGAAACACCGATTCCATCGTCGGATGCTGCCTTCCTGTGGGTCCCGTTTGGCGCGGCGGTGATCGCTCGCCGGTCAGAAGTCGAAATTGATCATCTTCTTCATGGTGAGGATGCCGAGCGCCATCCAGACGGCGGAGCTGAGCAGAATGATCTTGCCGATATCGGTAGTGAAGAGGATCGAGATGTAGTCGGGGGTGGTCAGGTAGACGAGACTTGCGACGATGACGGGCAGGGAACCGATGATTGCGCCCGAGGCCTTGGCCTCCATCGACATCGCCTGGATCTTGCCCTTCATCTTCCTGCGGTCGCGCAGCACCTTGGACAGATTGCCCAGCGCCTCGGAAAGATTGCCGCCGGCCTGGGCCTGGATGGTAATGACGATCGAGAAGAAGTTGGTCTCCGGGATCGGCACGTTCCGGTAGAGACGTTCGATCGCTTCGGAGATCGAAACGCCCATCTGCTGCGTTTCCATGATTTTCTGGAATTCGCCGCGCACCGGCTCCTGTATCTCGCTGGCGACCATTCGCAACGTGTCGTTCAGCGGCAGGCCGGATTTGACGCCGCGAACGATGAGATCGACCGCGTTGGGAAATTCGTCGACGAACTTCTGCAGGCGCCGCTTTCGCGCGCGGGCGAGCATGAAACGGGGAAGCCCGAGACCGGCGAAGATCGCCACGCCGAGCGTCAGTATCCACGACAGGCCGAAGAGCAGCGCGATCAAGGCACCCAGAAACGCCATGGCGACGCTGATCGCCGCGAAGTGCTTGACCGTCAACGGCAGCCCCGCCTGCTCCAGCCGGCGCTTCAAGGTGAGCTTGCCAGTATGTTTGTCGCGCTCCTTTTGACGTTCTTCCAGGTCCTTGAGCGAGGACTGGATCGTCTTGCGTCGCTTGGATTGTTCCTGCAGCCGGTCGCGCGCCACTTTCAGCGAAGCGCGGTCGCTTTCATCGCGCGTGTATTGCGAGCGCCGGGTCTCGACCTTCTTCTCGGCCGCGATGCGTGGTTGCAGAACGGCATAGGCCAGACCGCCGGCCGCGACCGTCGACAGGAGAATGAAGAGGAGACCGGCCGCCGACGTCAGCATCACGGATTCCGCTCCGGCTCGGCGGCATTGCTCGCGTCGAGCGCCGCCGCCAGGCGTCGCTCCTCGTTGTAGTAGCGCGCGCGCTCCCAGAACGCCGGCCGCCC
>NZ_JALHBS010000013.1 GCF_024195285.1 Aurantimonas marianensis | reverse complement strand
GAGCGGTTGGCGAGGTAGCGGACCGGATCGATCGGCTCGTGGGTCGGACCTGACGTGACCACGACGCGGCGGCCGGCGAGCCGCCTTGCCCCGGCGCCCAGCAAAGCGTCCAGCGCCGCGACGATCTCCAACGGCTCGGCCATGCGCCCGATCCCGGCCTCGCCCGCCTCAGCCATCTCGCCGGCGTTCGGGCCGACGAAACGCACGCCGTCGCCGGCCAGCGTCTCCCGGTTGCGGCGCGTCGCCGGATGCGCCCACATCGCCGGGTTCATCGCCGGCGCCATCAGGATCGGGGCCTTGGCGGCCAGCAGAACGGCGGTGGCGAGATCGTCGGCCAGACCGTTGGCGCAGCGGGCCATCAAATTGGCCGTCGCCGGCGCGACGAGAATCGCGTCGGCCTCGCGGGCCAGCCGGATATGGCCGACATCGTGCTCGTCCTCGCGATCGAACAGATCGTCGAAGACCCTGGAGGCCGTCAGCGCGCCGACCGCGAGCGGCGTCACGAATTCCTTGGCCGCCACCGTCATGACCGGGGTCACCCGCGCGCCGCGTTCGCGCAGGCGGCGGATGAGATCCAGCGTCTTGTAGGCCGCGATACCGCCGCCGATGACGAGCAGGATGCGCTTGCCGGCGAGCCCGTTCATGGCGCCAGCGCCGCCTGGAGGTTTGTCAGGTCGGCCATGCCGCCTCCCCTTGAATCGTTTTCCTCTACCGGCCGGCGATAATGGCAGCGGGAGCATCCGGCAAGCAATAGACCGACCACCGAGGGCGAGATCACCCGAAGATCAAAGAGACCGCGATCGACAGGAGCGACAGGGCGATCACCCATTGGGCGATGCGACCGCTCATGATGCTGGTCCGCTTCTCGGTGGCGAGGTCCGTGAGCGTGTCGTCGTTCAGCCGGATGCCGTTTTCGATCAGGTCCGGCATCTGCTTGGCGAGAATCTCCAGCCCGTCGGCGAGATCCGGCGCTCGGCGCAGCAGCCGCAACATCGCGTCGATGCCCTCGCGGGCCTCCCGCAGCTTGGCCGCCGGCCCCAGTTCCTCAAGGATGTAGTCGGAGACCACCGGCTCGGCGGCAACCCACATGTTGAATTTCGGATCGAAGGTGCGCGCGACGCCCTCCACAACGACCATGGTCTTCTGCAGCAAGACGAGCTCGGGCCGCGTCTTCATGTCGAACAGCTCGGTGACCTCGAAGAGGAGCGCCAGCAGGTGGCCCATCGAAATGGTCTCGGCGGGTTGCCCGTAGATCGGCTCGCCGATCGCGCGGAGCGCCTGGGCGAAGCTGGCGACGTTCTGGCTGCGCGGCACGTAGCCGGCCTCGAAATGCAGTTCGGCCACCCGCAGATAGTCGCGACGAATGAAGCCGTAGAGGATCTCGGCGAGGAAGCGCTTGGATTCGGCGCTCAACCGGCCGACAATGCCGAGATCGACCGCGATCACCGCGCCGTCCGGGCCGACAAACAGATTGCCCTGATGCATGTCGGCGTGAAAGAAGCCGTCGCGCATGGCGTGGCGCAGGAAGGATTGCACCACGGTCACGCCGAGTTGCTTCAGATCGTGCCCGGCCATCGCGATGGCGGCGACGTCGCTCATCTTGATGCCGTCGATCCACTCCATGGTGAGAACGTCGCGGCCAGTGCGCTCCCAGTCGATCGTCGGCACCCGGAACCCGGGGTCGTTCGCCGTGTTCTCGGCCATTTCGGACGCGGCGGCCGCCTCCAGCCGCAGATCCATCTCGATCCGGGTCGACTGGGCCAGCGTCTCCACCACCGCTACCGGCCGCAACCGGCGCGAAGAGCGGACATAGCGCTCCATGAACCGGGCGATGGAGGCGAAGGTCTCCAGTTCGCGCAGAAAGCGGACGCGGACGCCGGGCCGCACCACCTTGACGGCGACGAAACGCTCGCTGCCGTCGGCGTCGCGGACCCGCGCCTTGTAAACCTGGGCGATGGAGGCTGCCCCGACGACCTCGCCCAATTCGACGAAAAGCTCCTCGACCCGCCGTCCGAGCGTCGTCTCGATCTCGGTTACGGCCAGCGCAGTCTCGAAGGGGGGAACCTTGTCCTGCAGACTGCCGAGTTCGCTCGCCGCCACGGCGCCGACAAGATCCGGCCGGGTCGCAAGGAACTGGCCCAGCTTGACGTAGGACGGCCCCAGTCGGTTCAGCGCGCGCGACAGATTGTCGGAACGTTCCCGGTTTTCAGCCGAGCCACGCTCGATCAACCGCGCGAAGCGGTGCAGCAACGCCGGGCCGGGCGGGAGGCCCTCGGCGGGGAACGAACCAATGACGCCCTCGCGGGCGAGAACGAAGACCGCGCGGACGAGTGCGATCGTGCCGGAAATGGGATTGGCCAAGAGTCTTTCCGCCCGATCGGTTCAGAGCTTCCAGCCGGAATGGATGGCGGCAATGCCTCCCGACAGGTTGCGATAGGCGACGCGCTCGAAGCCGGCGGCGCGAATGGCCGTGGCGAAATTCGCCTGGTTGGGAAAGCGACGGATCGACTCGACCAGATATTCGTAGGATTCGCGATCGTTGGCGACGGCCTCGCCGATCCGCGGGATCGCCTTGAACGACCAGGCCTCGTAGGCCCGGTCGAGAACCGGCATGTCGACTTCGGAGAACTCGAGACACAGGAAACGGCCGCCGGGCTTGAGCACCCGATAGGCTTCGTTCAGGGCCTTGTCGATCCGCGGCACGTTGCGAATGCCGAAGGCGATCGTGTAGGCGTCGAAGCTCATGTCGGGAAGCTTCAGCTCTTCGGCATTGCCTTCCACGAAGACCAGATTGCCGTCGAGCCGCCGCTTCGCCGCCCGTTCGGCGCCGACGCCGAGCATCGAGGCGTTGATGTCGAGGACGGTGCCCTGGGCGCGCCGCCGCGATGCCTCGACGATGCGGAAGGCGACGTCGCCGGTGCCGCCCGCCACGTCCACGAACCGCCAGCCGGCGCGATGCGGCGGCGCCAGCCAGGCGACCATGGCGCTCTTCCAGGCACGATGAAGGCCGGCCGACATCAGATCGTTCATCAGGTCGTATCGCTCGGCCACGCGGTGGAAGACATCGTTGACGCGCGCCTGTTTCTCCTCCCGGCCCGCCACCGTGGCATAACCGTAGGAGGTCTCCATCGCTTCGGCTCCGGTGACACGGGTTCGCGACATGGGGGTGGCACCTTATATTGCATCGCATCGACCGGATGCGGATATTGAGACGAAGAGCCCGCGCCGCTCCCGTGAAGGGCAAGAGGCGGCGGGGTCGACGGGTGCTCCGCGGGAAGCGTCGCATCGATCAGGGACTTAATCGAAAATGCCGGACTTGCCAGAGGTGGAGACGGTGCGCCGCGGCCTTCTTCCCGTTATCGAGGGCGCGCGAATCGAGCGGGTGGTGCTCGGCCGGCCCGACCTGCGCTTTCCGCTGCCGGCGCGATTCGCCGAAAGGCTGGCCGGTCGGCGGATCGAAAGCCTCGGACGGCGGGCCAAATATCTCGTCGCCGATCTCGAGGGCGGGCTGGTGCTGGCCATGCATCTCGGCATGTCGGGGTCGTTCCGGATCGAAGCGCCGCAGGGCGACAGCGTTCCCGGTGTATTCGCGCATCCGCGATCCGACATCCGGCGCCACGATCATGTGCGCTTCGATCTCATGACACGCGACCTCGCACCGGCCTCGATCATCTATAATGACCCGCGCCGCTTCGGCTACATGGCGCTGATCGAGCGCGCCGAACTGGCGGAACATCCCCATTTTCGCGGCCTCGGCATCGAACCGACGGGCAACGAACTTTCCGGACAGGCGCTCGCCCCGCTCTTTGTCGGGCGCAGCGCGCCGCTGAAATCCGTGCTGCTCGACCAGCGGATCATTGCCGGCCTCGGCAATATCTATGTCTGCGAGGCGTTGTGGCGGACCCGCCTGTCGCCGCGGCGGGCCGCCGGCACGCTGGTGAAGAAGGACGGAATGGCCAGCCGGCGGCTGGAAGCGCTCGCCCTCAATATCCGCGAAACGATCGCCGATGCCATCGCGGCGGGCGGTTCATCGCTGCGCGACTATCGCCAGGCGGACGGTTCGCTCGGTTATTTCCAGCATCGCTTCGCCGCCTACAACCGCGAAGGCGAGCCCTGCCGGCACGAGGCTTGCCGCGGTATCATCAGCCGCATCGTCCAGTCGGGGCGCTCGACCTTTTTTTGTCCGGCCTGCCAACGATGACGATGCGAAAAGCCCGACGCGGTCCTATGTGGCGTCAAGGTGTCGCGGCTCCAAGCTGGGTATGGCTCTTTATGGGCGGCGCATCCGCCCGGTCGTTCCGCCCTGTCGGCGATCACAGTCGCCGATCCGCCTTTGCGTTTGATGCCGTCGCGCCGGATATTGACGGCTCCCGGCGCATCTGCCTATAAGGGCGCGACTTTCGGCGGCGCTCAACGGCGCGGCCCGTTTTTTCGTGCTGCCGCGTCGCTTGAAGGCGCGAGCCGCACCCCACCCGATCCGACCGACACGGTTACGATAGAGAGAGACGATCCATGGCCAATACCCCTTCGGCCAAGAAGGCCACGCGGAAGATCGCGCGGCGTACCGCCATCAACACCAATCGCCGCAGCCGCGTGCGCACCTTCCTGCGCAAGGTCGAAGAGGCGATCACCGCCGGCGACAAGGAGGCGGCTACCTCGGCCTTCCGGATTGCCGAACCCGAATTGATGAGCGCAGCTTCGCATGGCGTGTTTCACAAGAACACGGCGTCGCGGAAGATTTCCCGCCTTGCCCATCGCGTGAAGACGATCGGCGCCGCCTGATCTGAACGGCGCATCACACCCGGATCGATCACCGGGTGGCAAGGATGATGACAAAGCCCTGGCTTCGGCCGGGGCTTTTTGATTCCAAAACCGACACAAGGCATCCGGGCGGCGGCGAACAAACGAGTCGCGCGCTGACCGCTGTCGAGGGGCAAGGGAATCGCGGCAGTCGCGCCGCAGGCTCGTATCGGTTGCCTCTGGCGACGAAGCCTGAGCAATTCAGGCAGCCTTCCCGGCCTCTGGCTCTGCCCATTCCGCCGTGATTCTGCGATTCGCAGCCGCTTTTGTCAGCATTTGGCTCAATTTGTCACCAAACTGTCTCATGCCGTGATCCCGGACGGGAGCGCCGCACGACAGGTTCAAAAAACTGCATGGATTCCAGTCGCTTGCAGAAGGTCAGTGAGCGATTGCCGATCGGCCCTCCGGGAGGTTTTTTTGACCCCCGGAGTCAAGCAGGCCCGCCACAATTTTTTCATATTTATTCTTCTCTTCCCGCAGCCCGGCCTCGGAAGCGACGAAAGCCCCGGGAGTAAAGTGTTTAGCGTGACATCGCCTCATGACCCGCATGGCGAGTCTGCAACAGGCGTCCTGCTCGCATGACGATTCAGGCTGGATTCGGCTTGCCCCCTGCGGCGCCGTTTCGTAGTTTCCCCCTCGAAACAAGTGCGGGGAAAGACGAAATGCGGGGACAATCCAGGTTATCCAAAATTTCCTGGAATTTGTGGAAGATTACGGCCCCTTAGGGGTCGCTCCCGCATAAATTCAGTATCCGGTCTTTTCACGATTTATCCGAGTAAAAACGAACGTTAGGCGAAGCTTGGCGTAGGGAACTTCTGCGCCAAAATGGGGCAGAGGCAGGGGATATTTTTGCATGCCTAGTGACTACAGGGGTGATGTTTCACCCGCAGAGTGCTGGTCGGCTCTCGCGGAAACGCCGGACGCCATGCTCGTCGACGTACGCACCACCGCCGAGTGGACCTATGTCGGATTGCCGATGCTGGCCGCGCTCGGGAAGAAGCCGCTGCTCGTCGAGTGGCAGAGCTTTCCTACGATGGGCGTCGATCCGGCCTTCGCGACGAAACTCGCCGGTCAGGTCGAAAAGGAAGGCGGAAGCAGCACCTCGCCGATCTTCTTCCTCTGCCGGTCGGGCGTCCGCTCGATCGCCGGCGCGGTGGCGCTCACCGCCCACGGCTTCGAGAATTGTTTCAACGTTCTCGGCGGCTTCGAAGGGCCGCTGGACGCGGAGGGACATCGCGGACGGAAAGCCGGTTGGAAAGCGGAGGGTTTGCCTTGGGCACAGAATTGAGTCTTCGCCGGCGCGTTGCCGCTGTGGATCCGAATGGGGACGGGATCCACGCGCTGCGCCAATCAACAACCAGCAGCAATGATTTCGGGGCAGGTATGGACGGCGGCGCGAGGGGCACGGCAGAGATTATGGAGCGGGTGAACGCCCGGCTGAAGGCCCAACTCGGACAGGACATCTTCGCCAGCTGGTTCCAACGGATGAAGCTCGAGGCGACCGGCAAGGGTGTCTGCCGCATCTCGGTGCCGACCGCCTTCCTGCGCAGCTGGATTCAGTCGCATTACCACGATCTCCTCACGGAGATCTTCAGCGCCGAAGTGCCGGGAACGCTGCGCGTCGACATCGCGATCCGCAGCGCCGTGCGCGGCGGCGGCGTCACCATCCGCCAGGCACGCGTCGCGGGCCAGAGCGAGCCGGAGGTGGCGCGCGTCACGGAGCCGACGCGAAAGGTCGTCGCCGGAGCCGCGGCACCGGCAAGGATCTTTCCCGACGGCGAGGCCCGAACCTCCCCCTCCGTGCCACAGGGCGCCGAGTTCGGCTCGCCGCTCGACCCACGCTACGTGTTCGAGACCTTCGTGGAAGGGGCCTCCAACCGGGTCGCCCTCGCCGCCGCGCGGGCGATCGCGGAGAACGGTCCGCAGTCGGTCCGCTTCAACCCGCTGTTCATCCACGCCGCCGTCGGCCTCGGCAAGACGCATCTGCTGCAGGCGATCGCCAATGCGGCCTCGCGCCGGGAGGACCGGCCACGCGTCGTCTATCTGACGGCGGAATATTTCATGTGGCGCTTCGCGACCGCGATCCGCGACAACCGCGCTCTCGACCTCAAGGAGACCCTGCGCGGCATCGACATCTTGATCATCGACGACACCCAGTTCCTGCAGGGCAAGTCGATCCAGCAGGAGTTCTGTCATCTTCTGAACGCGCTGGTCGATTCGGCGAAACAGGTGATCTGCGCCGCCGACCGCCCCGCGATGGAGCTGGAATCGCTCGATCCACGGGTCCGCTCGCGGTTGTCGAACGGCGTCACGCTTCAGATCGCCGTGCCGGACTACGAGATGCGCCGCTCGATCATCGCGAGCCGCGCCGCGGCGATGCGGGCCGAGGATCCGAGCTTCGACATGCCCGCCCGGGTGATCGACACGATCGCCGAGCGGGTCGCCGGCTCCGGCCGCGATCTCGAAGGCGCGTTCAACCAGATCGCCTTTCGCCACTCCCTCGGCCAGCCGCTTTCGCCAGAACATCTGGACGATCTGCTGAAGCAGCTGATCCGGGCCAATATCGAACGGCGCGTGCGCGTCGAGGACATCCTGAAATTCGTCTCGCGCCACTACAACGTGACACGGACCGACCTTCTGTCGGCGCGGCGCACAAGAACCATCGTGCGGCCGCGTCAGATCGCCATGTATCTCGCCAAGACCATGACGCCGCGCTCGCTCCCGGAGATCGGCCGGCGCTTCGGCGGCCGCGACCACACGACAGTGCTCCACGCGGTGCGCAAGATCGAGGGTGAACGGGCCAATGACGAGAAGCTGTCGGAGGAACTCGATCTGATCCGCCGGATGATCGAGGAATAGGATCCGTCCAGAGTACAATCGCGGACCCCCGACGTCGGTTTGGCGTGCCATGCCGATGGCGCCGACCGGTCGGTCACTACCGCTTTTGGCTTTCCATGTGCGGCGCGAATCATTAAGACCATCGAACCCGGAACCGGCGCCGCCTCCCGCGGCGCCTGCCCCGTAGAAAACGGCCTTCGTCATGCGTATCATCATCGAACGATCCAACCTCCTGAAGTCGCTTTCCCACGTCCACCGGGTGGTGGAGCGCCGCAACACCATCCCGATTCTGTCGAATGTGTTGTTGAGGACCGAGGATGGCGCGCTCCGCCTGAAGGCCACCGATCTCGATCTGGAAATCACCGAGAGTGTCGCGGCCACCGGCGAGCAGGAGGGCGCGACGACGGTGCCGGCGCATCTGCTCTACGACATCGTGCGCAAGCTGCCGGACGGCGCCGAGGTCAAGCTGTCGACCAATGCCGACGGCAACCAGATGACGGTCTCGTCGGGCCGCTCGAATTTCCGTCTCCAGTGCCTGCCGGAATCGGACTTTCCCGATATCACCGCCGGGGCGCTGAGCCACGCCTTCACGATCAAGGCGGCGGAGCTGTCGCGGCTGATCGACCGGACCCATTTCGCCATCTCCACCGAGGAGACGCGCTATTATCTCAACGGCATTTTCCTCCATACGATCGAAGCGGACGGCGAGCTCAAGCTGCGGGCGGTCGCTACCGACGGGCACCGCCTGGCGCGCGCCGAGATGCCGGCGCCGGCCGGATCGGAGGGCATGCCCGGCATCATCATTCCCCGCAAGACCGTCGGGGAACTGCAGAAACTGCTCAGCGACGGCGACGACGACGCCGCGATCGAGGTCGAACTGTCCGACGCCAAGATCCGCGCCACCATCGGCCCGGTCGTCCTGACCTCGAAGCTGATCGACGGCACCTTTCCCGACTACCAGCGCGTCATCCCGCAGAACAACGACAAGGCGCTGACCCTCGACCGCCAGAGCTTTTCGGCCGCCGTCGACCGGGTGTCGACGATTTCTTCCGAGCGGGGACGCGCGGTCAAGCTCGCGGTCAGCGATTCCCAGCTGACGCTCACCGTCAACTCGCCGGATTCAGGCACGGCGACCGAGGAACTCGCGGTCGGCTACGATTCCGACGACATCGAGATCGGTTTCAACGCGCGTTATCTTCTCGACATCGCCGCCCAGCTTTCCGGCGACGAAGCCGTGTTCATGCTTGCCGATCCGGGCTCCCCCACGCTCATCAAGGACGGCGGTGACGACGCGACGCTTTACGTCCTGATGCCGATGCGGGTCTGATTGCCGCGGCGGTCTTGACCGGAAAACGCCAAACCGACGACGGGGCGTCGGCAGACCGCCTATCCTTGCCGGCCGTGCGGCTGACCGAGCTGCGTCTTGCCGATTTTCGCAATTACGAGGCTCTGCGCCTGACCTTCGACCGGGGGTTTGTCGCCTTCGTCGGCGACAACGGCGCCGGCAAGACCAATCTCCTCGAGGCGGTGTCGCTCCTGACGCCGGGACGCGGGCTACGCCGGGCGACCTATCAGGATATCGCGCGCAAGGGCGGCAGCGGCGGATTTTCCATTCGCGCCGGGCTGGTTTCGCTCCAGGGCGAGGCGGATGTCGTCACCAAGGTCCAACCCGATCCGGCCGGTCCGGCGACGCGGACGGTGCGGATCGACGAGACCGCCGCCAAAAGCGTCGACGAATTGCTCGACCTGTTGCGCATTTTATGGCTGACACCGGCGATGGACGGGCTGTTTACCGGCCCGACCGGTGACCGCCGCCGGTTCCTCGATCGCATGGTGCTGGCGGTCGATCCGACCCATGGCCGCCGGGCAACGGACTACGAGCGCGCCATGCGTTCGCGCAATCGGCTGCTTTCGGACAATCGCATGGACGATGCCTGGCTGAGCGGGATCGAGGCGCAGATGGCCGAGCTCGGCGTCGCCATGGCCATGGCCCGCTCCGAACTGGTGGAAATGCTGGCAGGGATGATCGAGCAGCCCAGCGCCGACAATCCCTTTCCCAAGGCGGGCCTCGATCTGGCGTCCGGCTATGGCGATACCGATCTGTCCGGTCCCTCGGCCGATATCGAGGACGAGGCGCGCAGGCGGCTGCGTGCCGGTCGCCATGCCGACCGGGCCGCGGGCCGCACGCTTATCGGCGCCCACCGGGCCGATCTTTCGGTCGTCCACCTGGCCAAGGCGATGCCGGCGGCGCTGTCCTCGACCGGCGAACAGAAGGCGCTGCTCATCGGCCTGATACTGGCCCATGCCCGACTGGTCGCGGCCGTCTCGTCGCTGCCGCCGATCCTGCTGCTCGACGAGATCGCCGCCCATCTCGACCCTGGTCGCCGGGCAACGCTGTTCGACCTGATCGGTGAGCTCGGCGTGCAGGCCTTCATGACCGGCACTGATGCGAGCCTTTTTGACGCTCTCGGCGACAGGGCCCAGATGCTGGAGGTGGCGGCGGGCGCGGTCCGCGCGGCCACCGCGAGCGGTGCGACGAGCACGAAACCGGAGCAAGGACGATGAGCGACAGGCCTCTCGACGCCCAGGAACTCGAACGCTATGCGCGCCACATCGTGCTGCCGGAAATCGGCGGCCCGGGTCAGCAGAAGCTCAAGCGGGCGCGCATTCTCGTCGTCGGCGCCGGCGGCATCGGGTCGCCCGTCGTGCTCTACCACGCCGCCGCCGGGATCGGCACGATCGGTATCGCCGATGACGACATTGTCTCGCTGTCCAATCTGCAGCGCCAGGTGCTGCATCGGACCGTCGATGTCGGCCGGTCGAAGCTCGACAGCGCGGCGGAAGCGGTCGCGACGCTCAATCCGCATGTGAGCGTCGTGGCCCATCGGCTGCGCCTCGACGCTGACAATGGCGGCGCCATCGTCGCCGGCTACGATCTCGTCATCGACGGTTCGGACAATTTCGCCACGCGCTACGCCATGGCGGATTTGTGCGAGGCCGCGCGCAGGCCGCTGGTCACCGCCGCGGTCAACCGGTTTTCCGGCTCGCTGACCGTGCTGAAACCCTTTGAGAGCGGCGCGGAGGGACAGCCGAATCCGGGCTATCGCGACCTCTTTCCCGACGCGCCGCCGGCCGGGCTGGTGCCGTCCTGCGCCGAGGCCGGTATCCTCGGGGTTACGACCGGCGTCCTCGGCACGCTCGCCGCCAGCGAGGCGATCAAGCTCGTGTGCGGCATCGGCGAGGCGCTGGTCGGGCGGTTCCTGATGGTCGATCTTCTGACCATGCGGATCGAGGAAATCCGCTACCGCGGGCGGCGCGCGGACACCTCATCCTGACGCCGATCCCGCCGCCGAGCCGCGCGTGCGCCAGAGCGAATACACCACGCCCGCGGCAAGGATCGCGAAAGTGACCGCCAGCGACCATTCGGCCGGGAACTTCGCCCATCCCATCATGTCGGCGACGAAGATCTTGGAGCCGATGAAGACGAGGAGGATCGCCAGAGCCTGCTTCAGATAGGCAAAGCGGTGCAGCACGGCGGCCAACGCGAAATACAGCGCCCTGAGGCCGAGAATGGCGAAGATATTGGACGTGTAGACGATGTAGGGATCGGTGGTGATCGCGAAGATCGCCGGGATCGAATCCACCGCGAAGATCACGTCCGCCACCTCGATGAAAATCAGCGCCAGAAACAGCGGCGTCGTGTAGGTGAGCGTTCGCCCCGTCTTGGGATCGGGCAACCGGACGATGAAATGTTCGCCGTGCAGCTCGTCCGTGACACGCAGCCGGCGCCGGAGGAACTTGAGCAGCCGATTTTGCGACAGATCGACGCTCTCCTCGACGCCTGTCCACAGCATCTTCACGCCGGTGACAATCAGGAACGCGGCGAAGAGGTAGAGAATCCAAGCATATTCGGCGACCAGCGTCGCGCCGAATCCGATCATGATCGCACGCAGCACGATGACGCCGAGGATGCCCCAGAACAGCACGCGATGCTGATATTCTCGCGGGATCGCGAAATAGGAAAAGATCATCGCGATGACGAAGACGTTGTCGATCGCCAGGCTCTTTTCGACGACGAAGCCGGTGAGATATTCGATGCCGGACTGACGGCCGAGTTCGGCCCACACGAAGCCGCCGAAAGCCAGGCCGAGGACGATGTAGAAGCCCGAGAGGCCCAGGCTTTCGCGGATTCCGATCGCGCGGCTTCCTCGATGCAGGACGCCGAGGTCGAAGGCGAGAAGAAGGACGACGACGCCCAGAAAGCCGAACCACATCCACAGTGGCTGACCCAGGAAAATGATGCTGAAGACCGAATCCATCCGTTCCCTCGTTTGTCGAGGGCGGCTCGGCACCGTTCAACTCGGAAAGCTCCGGACCCGGCATCGAGCACACCCGATGCGGTCCGACATCACGATGCGACGGCATCGCCAGAGGGGCCCGGCCCGCGCGGGAGAGGTGGCGACTGGCTTTCACTCCCGCAAGGCGTCGGTCGAAAATTTTACTTCTCGCAGAGTTTGCGCCGGCCGCGATAGGGCTGAAAGGTGCAATCCGACGCCCGGAACGATCGGTAGGCCCGCGAGCAGGCTCGCACATTGCATTGAGCCGCTCCGGCGCTCTCCGCCGCGATCATGTCGGCGATGCTGGCGGGACGTGATGGTGTTTCCCCGGCAGGTTCGGCCGGCGCCGAATCCGCGTCGGGGGCTGGCGCCGCCGCGACCGGTCGCAGCGCGCCGGCGGCCTGCTGCATGAAACTCTTCCAGATCGTCGCCGGCAATTGCCCACCGGTCACGCCATCCATCGGCTCGCCGTCGTCATTGCCGACCCAGACGCCGACCGTCAGTGCCTCGTTGAACCCGACGAACCAGGCATCCCTGAATTCCTGGCTGGTGCCGGTCTTGCCCGCGGCGAACCCATCCAGCGCCGCCGCGTTGCCGGTCCCCTTGTCGACCACCAGCTTGAGAAGGCCGACGAGCGGCTCCTGCAGCTGTCCCAACTCGCGCTCCGGGCGCGTCGACGGGCCGATGCGGAAGCTTCGCCCGGCGCCGTCGACGGCGAAGGAGGCGATCCCCCAAGGCTCGATCGGTGTCAAACCGGCACGCACCGAGGCATAGGCGCCGGTGAGGTCGAGAAGGGTCACCTCCGACGCGCCGAGGGCGAGGCTGGGCGTTTCGGTGAGATCCGCGTCGATACCGAGATCGCGAGCCGCCGCCGCGACCTGATCGATGCCGACATCCATCGCAAGGCGCACCGTCGCCGCGTTCAGGGAACGGGCGAAGGATTCGGCCAGCGTGACCCTGCCGCGATATTTCCCGCTATAGTTCTCCGGCTGCCAGCCATCGATCTCGATCGGGGCATCCTCGACGCGGTCGTCCGGCGACAGGCCGGCGCGCAGCGCCGCGTAATAGACGAACAGCTTGAAGGTCGAGCCCGGCTGGCGTTTGGCCGCAACCGCGCGGTTGAACTTCGAGGCCGTATAGTCACCACCGCCGACCATGGCGACCACCGCTCCGTCGGGCCGCAACGCGACAAGCGCCGCCTGGGTGACGCCCTTTTCGGCGCCCTCAGCGGCGAGCGCCTCGGAAACGACCTTTTCCGCCACGGCCTGAAGTTCCGGTACCAGCGTGGTCTTGACCTCGATGCTGCCGCGGAACGGACCGGCGATCTCGCGGGCGTCGGAAATCACCCAGTCGGCGAACCAGGAGCCGCCGCCCATGTCCGGTCGGCTCGGGCTGAGCTGTGTCGAACCGAGCCTGGCCGCCGCGATCTCGTTCGGTTCGAGATATCCGGCATCACCCATCGCGTTCAATACGACGCCCGCGCGCTCCTTCGCCCCCTCGATATTCTCCAGCGGGTTGAGTTGCGACGGCGCCTTGATCAGGCCCGCCAGCATCGCACTTTCAGCCAGCGTCAGTTCGCCGACGGATTTGTCGAAATAAACCCGCGCGGCCGCCGGCATGCCCGTCGCTCCGGCGCCCAGATAGACATTGTTGAGATAGCGGGCGAGGATCTCGTCCTTGGACAGCCGTGTCTCGATCCAGAACGCCAGGAAGGCCTCCTGGATCTTGCGCTTCAGCGTGCGATCCCGCTCCAGATAGCTGATCTTCAGGAATTGCTGGGTGATCGTGCTGCCGCCCTGTACCACTTCACCAGCAAACAGGTTGCGGGTCAGCGCCCGGACGACACCGCGAAAATCCAGCCCCCAGTGCCGGTAGAAGCGGCGGTCCTCGATGCTGAGGACGGCCTCGACGAGATGATCGGGAAATTCGTCCAGCGGAGCGTAGCTGCCCTGATAAGGGCCTTGCTGCACCAAGGCCTGCCCATCAGCCGTCTGAAGCACGACGACTGGCTCGCTGGTTCCCTCGGCGATCTCGGCGAAGGGCACGTCATAAAGCGCCCAGGCGGCGACACCCGACGAAAGCAGGAAGCCGGCGACGAGGATGACGCCCAGAATGGATGCGACACGGCCGGCGCTCCAGGTTCGTCGGACTGGCCGATTGCGCCAGTTCGCGCGAAACGTCTTCGCCCGTGCGCCGGTCGCGGCGGCCAGTCCGCGCCAGTCGGTGTCTCGGAGCGATTGCGTGGTCCTGGCGCTGCACCGGCTCAGGCCTTGGCCGGTCTGACGTCCCAGCACGGCAACCTTGGCGGCGAGCCACCGTGCGAGCCGCGCAAGGTCGGCCATCAGCGCCTTGCGAAAGACGGCAAAGGCCTCGCCGGTCTGGCCGGCCGGAACCGGCCCATTGTGATCGCTTTCGCTCGAACCGCTCTCCCCAGGGGCCGGCGAGGGACCATGATCATCGTTGGCTTCCGGCATCAAATCTCACTCATTGCAGCCACCGCTGCATATGGCGTCCTTCGCCGCCCGGCATAGCGACGGTTACAGGCACAAACCAGAGAATTTTACCGCGGCGACGTGGCCCGCGCGCCTATCCGCGCGCGGCGTCTCAAAAATCGCCGGGCAGGATGCGGTCGGGCGGGCGATGGCCATCCATCAGCGTGTGGATGTTGATGATGACCTTCTCGCCCATTTCGATCCGGCCCTCGATCGTCGCCGAACCCATATGCGGCAAGAGAACGACGCGGTTCTCCTCGGCGAGCCGCACCAGCTTGCGGTCGATCGCCGGCTCTTCCTCGAACACGTCGAGCCCGGCCCCGGCGATGCGATCCTCCTGCAGCAGCTTCACCAGCGCCCTTTCGTCGATGATCTCGCCGCGGGCGGTGTTGACGATGAAGGCGTGCGGCTGGATCAGCGCCAGGCGCCGCGCCGACAGGAGATGGTAGGTCGCCGGCGTATAGGGACAATTGACCGAGAGAATATCCATGCGGGCGAGCATCTGGTCGAGGCTCTCCCAGTAAGTGGCGCCGAGCTCGGCCTCGGTCCTGGGGTCGACCCGCCGGCGGTTGTGATAGTGGATTTCGAGGCCGAACGCCTTGGCGCGGCGCGCCACGGCGGTGCCGATGCGGCCCATTCCCAAAATGCCGAGCTTCTTGCCCCAGATTCGTCGCCCGAGCATCCAGGTCGGCGACCAGCCGGGCCAACGCTCGCCGCCGAGGAGCCGCGTGCCACCCTCGACCAGCCGGCGCGGCACGGCGAGAATCAGCGCCATCGTCATGTCCGCGGTGTCTTCGCTCAAGACGTTCGGCGTGTTGGTGACGAAAAGATGGCGCGCCAGCGCCGCCTCCACGTCGATATTGTCGACGCCGTTGCCGTAGTTGGCGATCAGCTTGAGGCGCGGGCCGGCCTGTTCGATCACCGCGCGGTCGATCCGGTCGGTGACGGTCGGGACCAGCACGTCGGCCTCGCGGACGGCCGCGACCAGCGCATGCTGCTCCATCGGCCGGTCGGTGTCGTTCAGCCGCGCATCGAACAGTTCCCGCATGCGCGCCTCGATCGGCGCCGGCAGCTTGCGCGTGACGATCACCAGCGGCTTCTCGCGCTTCGTCATCGGCCGCGATTCCTTTGCACTCAAGACGTTGTTAACCGAAACGGACGATCATTCGATCCGAGAGCCGAGGCCTCTCTCCTAGCAAGGCGGGGATGCGAAAACAAAGGGTTTCCCTCCGCGACCGGAACAGCCTCGGCATCAGTTCGCACATCGGCCGTCGGCCGTCCCGAGCATCGCATCGTATCGTCCGGAGTTTCTCAATGCCGCTCGCCGCACCCCTTCGCCGCTCGCTCCTGTCCCTCGTCGGTGCCGCCATCCTGACGGCCGGCGCAATCCCGTTTCCGGTCGCGCACGCGGTCGAGACCGGGCCCGTCTCGAAGCTGCCGCTGCCGCGCTATGTCAGTCTGAAGGCAAGCCGGGTGAATCTCCGCATCGGACCGGGCCGCGACTATCCGGTGAGCTGGCTCTACCTTAAAGAAGGCCTGCCGGTCGAAGTCATCCAGGAATACGATCGGTGGCGGCGGATTCGCGACTCCGAGGGCACCGAGGGCTGGGTGTACTACTCGCTGCTGTCCGGCCAGCGCACCTCGATCGCCGCGCCGTGGCTGAAGGGCAAGGCAACGCTGATCGATATTCACAGGAGCCCGGCGACCGACGCGCCGCTGGTGGCGCGGATCGAGCCGGGCGTGGTCTCGTCCGTATCGCAATGCACGGCCGGCTGGTGCTCGGTCGAGGTCGCCGAGCGCAGCGGCTACGTGCGCCAGCAGGAAATCTGGGGAGTCTATCCGGACGAGACGTTCCAGTAGGCGGGTGGCGAAATATCCCGCCGCCACCCGAAACGGCAAGCGACGTCCTGGCGCGGCCGTTCTACTCCGCGGCGATGGCGGCGGGCCGTTTGCGGCGTAGCCGGACCACCACGTCGACATTGACGATTTCCATACCCTCGGGCGCCTCGGGCATCTGCTCGAGCCGCAGGCCGCCGTCGGGGATGTCGATCATCACGTTCTCGTCCTCGACGAAGAAATGATGGTGGTCGGAGGTGTTGGTATCGAAATAAGTGCGTTGGCCCTCGGCCGAGAGCGGCCGCACCAGACCGGCGTCGGTGAACTGGTGCAACGTGTTGTAGACGGTCGCGAGCGAAACCGGCTCGCCCGCCTTGTGCGCCTCTTCATGCAGGTCCTCGGCGGACAGATGCCGGTCACCGGAGCCGAACATCAGGTTGCACAGGGCGACGCGCTGCCGGGTCGGACGCAGCCCGACCGAACGCAGGCGCTCGAACACACAGAAGCTTTGGGTGCGCGGCCGGTTTTCCATCGCTGAATGCCACCAATATCTTGTATCTTGTTCAGGCTCGGGAACGCGGCCTCGCCGCGCCTCTGCGGCCTATATACGTGATGTCGGGCGCCGCGACAAATGCCGGTCGGGATCGGAGCCAGGCCGCGATGACATCGGATGGAACCGATCCGATGTCATGATCATGATCGATTCCGCTCAGTCGGCGTGGCGGGCGGGGAAAGACCGGCCGCCATTTCCAAGCGCCATGCTAGCCGCATGTTTGCCGCAGCTTGTCCAGCGCCTTGCCGGATCCGGTGAGCGGAACGGTGTAGCGGCCGGCTGGTCCCGAGATTTCGACGCTACGCCCCTTTCGCAGTGCCGCGATCAATTCGGCGAGACCCGCCGGCGCGCCGCGACTGACCAGGATGGACGTTCCTTCCGCTTCGCCCGCGCGAGCCGTTGCCTCGTACAAGAAAGCCGTTCCGTCGACGCTCACCCCGACCGTATAGCCGCCGCCATCCTGCAATTTGCCGGGGAACCCGGAAAAGATCATCGCGATCCCGTCTGGACCGCAGTGGAAGGACAGACCGGTATAATCGCCCGCGACGGCGTAGCCCGCCGTTCCGTCCGACGCCGTCCAGATCTGCGCCCTCGCCGGAAAGGCGGCGAGGGCGGCGACAAGGATGACGGCCCCGACCAAAAGGGCGAGACCCGCGGCTTGGCGTCCTTTCACGGGCTTGTCTCCCTCATGGCGGCGTGACATGCGAAAAGCGCATTCGACGGCTGTCTATCGAAGTTTGCGTAAGCGAGCATAGATAGCTGCGACAACGAAGAACGAGCGTCCCGGTGGCTGATATGGGCGGTTTCCAGCCGCCCGGCATGCGTGCTAAGGGCGCTCCCGAAACGGACGTCACACAGCCGGGAACTTGAGGGCGGATACGAACGGACATGGCAACAGCAAAGACCTCCTTCGACTACGACGATATCATCGCCTGCGCCAACGGCCAGTTGTTCGGCGAAGGCAACGCGCAGTTGCCGCTGCCGCCGATGTTGATGGTCCATCGGATTACGGACGTTTCGGAAACCGGCGGCGCGCACGGCAAGGGCTATATCCGCGCGGAGTTCGATGTCACCCCCGACCTGTGGTTCTTTCCCTGCCATTTCGTAGGCAATCCGGTCATGCCCGGTTGCCTCGGCCTCGACGGCATGTGGCAGTTGACGGGCTTCTATCTGGGATGGCTGGGCGAAAAGGGCCGCGGCATGGCCCTGTCGACTGGCGAGGTGAAGTTCAAGGGCATGGTCACACCTGAGACGAAACTCCTCGAATACGGTATCGATTTCAAGCGGGTGATGCGCGGGCGCCTGGTTCTCGGCATCGCGGATGGCTGGCTCAAGGCCGATGGCGAGACCATCTACCGTGCGAGCGACCTGCGGGTCGGCCTGGCACAGGACAAGGCGGACTGACACGCAGCCGGCGGTGATGGCAGCCGATCGCTCCGTGGCAGGCGGAGTTATGGCACAAGCGGGACAAGCTGCCATCTTCCCCCATTCAAAAGGGCAAAAGACATGAGACGCGTCGTTGTAACAGGCATGGGGATCGTGTCCTCCATCGGAAACGATGCCGGCGAGGTTCTGACCTCCTTGCGAGAGGGACGCTCGGGCATCAGCCTCGCGCCGGAATACAAGGAGCTCGGTTTTCGCTCCCACGTCCACGGCAAGCCGACACTCGACCCGACGACGCTGCTCGACCGGCGGGCGATGCGGTTCCATGGCGGCGGCACCGCCTGGAACCACGTCGCCATGGATCAGGCGATCATGGATGCCGGCCTCGAGGAGAGCGACATCTCCAACGAGCGCACCGGCATCATCATGGGGTCAGGCGGGTCCTCGACCCAGTCGATCGTCCAGGCGGCGGACATCACCCGCGAGAAGGGGCCGAAGCGCGTCGGCCCGACCGTGGTGCCGAAGGCGATGTCGTCGACCGCCTCGGCAACGCTGGCCACCTGGTTCAAGATCAAGGGCGTCAACTACTCGATCTCCTCGGCCTGCTCGACCTCGAGCCATTGCATCGGAAACGCCTGCGAGACGATCCAGATGGGCAAGCAGGACCTAATGTTCGCCGGCGGCTGCGAGGATCTCCACTGGACGCTGTCGGTGCTGTTCGACGCCATGGGCGCCCTGTCCTCCGACTTCAACGAGCGACCCGAGACGGCGTCGCGCGCCTATGACAAGGCGCGTGACGGGTTCGTCATCGCCGGCGGGGCAGGCGTCCTCGTGCTGGAAGAATACGAACGGGCCAAGGCGCGCGGGGCGAACATCATCGCCGAAATCGTCGGCTACGGCGCCACCTCCGACGGCGCCGACATGGTCGCGCCGTCCGGCGAGGGCGCCGTGCGTTGCATGCGACAGGCGATCGCCCATCTGGACGGCCCGATCGACTACATCAACCCGCACGCGACCTCGACGCCGGTCGCGATCCGCGAGGTCTTCGGCGACGCCATTCCGCCGATCTCGGCGACCAAGTCGCTGACCGGCCATTCGCAGGGCGCCACCGGCGTTCACGAGGCGATCTACGCGCTGTTGATGATGCGGCATGGCTTCATCGCCAAGAGTGCGCATATCGACGAGATCGACCCGGAATTTTCCGATATTCCGATCGTGCGGGAACGCATGGACGGGGTGACACTCGATCGCGTCCTGTCGAATTCGTTCGGCTTCGGGGGCACCAATGCCTGCCTCGCCTTCCAACGCGTGACGGACTGAGGATTTGAAGAGCACTATGGGCGACCTCATGGCAGGAAAGCGCGGGCTCATCATGGGCGTCGCCAATCGCAACTCCATCGCCTGGGGGGCCGCCAAGGCGCTGTCGGCGCAAGGAGCCGAGATCGCCCTCACCTACCAGGGCGAGGCGTTCGGGCGGCGCGTAAGGCCGCTGGCCGAAGAGATCGGCTGCAAGCTGGTCATCCCCTGCGATGTGGAGGATACCGCATCCCTCGACGCGGTGTTCGAGACGCTGACGTCGGAATGGGGCTCGATCGACTTCGTCCTCCATGCCATCGCTTTTTCCGACAAGAACGAGCTCAAGGGCCTTTACGCCGACACCACGCGGGAGAACTTCACCCGCACCATGGTGATCTCCTGCTTCTCCTTCACGGAAGTCGCCAAGCGCGCCGCGGCGATCATGCACAATGGCGGCGCGATGGTGACGATGACCTATGGCGGCGCCGAGCGGGTCATGCCGAACTACAACGTCATGGGCGTCGCCAAGGCGGCGCTAGAAGCCTCGGTGCGCTATCTCGCGGCGGATTTCGGGCCGCGCAACATCCGCATCAACGCCGTCTCGGCCGGACCGGTGCGTACCCTGGCCGGCGCCGGCGTCTCCGACGCCCGGCTGATGTTCAACTTCCAGAGGCGCAACGCGCCGATGCGGCGCAACACCACGATAGACGAGGTCGGCGGAGCCGTCCTCTACCTGATGTCGGAACTCTCCAACGGCGTCACCGGCGAAATCCACTACGTCGATTCGGGCTACAACATCATGTCGATGCCCTCGCTCGAGGAGCTCAAGGAGCAGGAACATCGCAAGGCCGTGGTCGAGGGCGAGGGCCAGGACGACAGCGACGACGTTTAACGCCAAGCCGCGATACGCTCAGGCCGAGCGGCGCCGGCGACGGCGCATCCGTGCCGCGCCATGGGCGCCGGCCGCGAGGGCCCAGCCAAGACCGAACCCGGCAGCCGTCAGCACCAGAGCGTCGATCGCCATGGGCAGGGCGGGGCGATAATCGTCGCCGGTCCGCGCGGCGATCGTCCAATCGGGATCGCCGAGGGCCGCGAAAGGCCGAAACAGCGGCGCCGCGTCGACGAGATCACGGTAACGCCGCATGAGTTCCTCGTAGCGCGAGATCGTCA
The DNA here is from genome assembly GCF_024195285.1 of Aurantimonas marianensis. GTDB lineage: Bacteria > Pseudomonadota > Alphaproteobacteria > Rhizobiales > Rhizobiaceae > Aurantimonas > Aurantimonas marianensis. The sequence goes on along the minus strand of NZ_JALHBS010000013.1, from coordinate 1,165 downwards.
GATCGGCATCCTCGCCCTGGCGGGCCACGAGGAGATCGGAATTCTGGCGCAGGCGCCTCAGCGCCACATCCCGCGAGACGCCCGCCCGCGCGGCCCCGGCGTCGAATCGCTCGACGATCGTTTCGAGTTCGCCCACCGCGCCGCCAAGCCGTTGCAGATATTGCTGGGTGAACTCGATCGACTGGCTGAACACCGCGCCGGCGAGCAACGCGGCGAAAACGCGGATCAGCAAGGGCGCCATCGGCAAATCTCTCCCTCCGGGGCCGTTGAATCCCGCCCGGGCGGCCCGGCGCGGCCGTTTGCTGTTGCCCGATGACCAAGACGCAAAAAAGGCGCGCCCTGGGGACGCGCCTTCCGCATTTCGGTCAGAAAAAGACGGCCGGTCAGGCGGCGTCTTCCTTCATCTCCTCGCCAGTGGTCTGGTCGACCACCTTCATGGAAAGGCGAACCTTGCCACGCTCGTCGAAGCCCATCAGCTTGACCCAGACCTTGTCGCCTTCCTTGACGACGTCGGTGGTCTTGCCGACCCGCTCGGCGGCCAGCTGCGAGATGTGGACGAGGCCATCCTTGGAGCCGAAGAAGTTGACGAAGGCGCCGAATTCAACGGTCTTGACCACCGTGCCCTCGTAGATCTCACCGACCTCGGGCTCGGCCACGATCGAGTGGATCCACTTCTTGGCCGCCTCGATCTCCTTGGCCGAGGAAGAGGCGATCTTCACCGTGCCGTCGTCCTCGATGTTGATCTTGGCGCCGGTCTTTTCGACGATCTCGCGGATGATCTTGCCGCCGGCGCCGATGACGTCCCGGATCTTGTCGGTCGGAACCTGCATGACCTCGATGCGCGGCGCGAACTCGCCGAGCTCGGCGCGGCTTTCCGAAAGCGCCTTGGCCATTTCGTCGAGGATATGCAGACGACCGCCCTTGGCCTGATCGAGAGCGACCTGCATGATCTCCTCGGTAATGCCCTGGATCTTGATGTCCATCTGAAGCGAGGTGATGCCCTCGCCCGTGCCGGCGACCTTGAAGTCCATGTCGCCGAGATGATCCTCGTCGCCGAGGATGTCGGAAAGAACCGCGAAGCGCTCGTCTTCCTTGATCAGTCCCATGGCGATGCCGGCGACGGAGGCCTTCAGCGGGACGCCGGCGTCCATCAGGGCAAGCGAGG
>NZ_JALHBS010000129.1 GCF_024195285.1 Aurantimonas marianensis | reverse complement strand
TTCGGGCAAGTCGACGTTAATCAAATGCGTCAACGGGCTTGAGCCGGTGCAGAAGGGCTCGATCACTGTGGACAATATGGCGGTCACCGACCGCAAGACCAACCTCACCCAACTGCGCGCGCGGATCGGGATGGTGTTTCAGCATTTCGAGCTCTACCCGCACATGACCGTTCGGGAAAACCTCTGCCTCGCGCAGGAAAAGGTGCTGGGACGCAGCCGGGCCGAGGCCGTGGCCAAGGCGGAAAGTCTGCTGGAAAGGGTCGGACTGGCCGAGCACATCGACAAGCATCCCGGCGCGCTTTCCGGCGGTCAGCAGCAGCGGGTGGCGATCTCACGGGCGCTCGCGATGGACCCGATCGCCATGCTGTTCGACGAGCCGACCTCGGCACTCGATCCCGAGATGATCAACGAAGTGCTCGACGTGATGGTGGAGCTCGCGCGCGAGGGGATGACGATGATCGTCGTTACGCACGAGATGGGATTTGCCCGCAAGGTCGCGGATCGGGTGGTCTTCATGGATGAGGGGATGATCGTGGAGGACCGAGCCACCGAAGAGTTCTTCGGCGATCCCGAAAGCGAGCGGGCGCAGGAATTTCTTTCAAAGATCCTCAACCACTGAGGTCGATCGGCCTCGGCGTCGCGATCGGACGGACTCTCGATGACGGGCTGTCCCCGCATCCACGCCGCTCGACCCCGTCACAGCCGATGAAATCACGAAACGAGCCGGTTGGGTGCGTCCTCGAGGCCTTCAACGGAGCGGCGAAGGACGACGGCTCAGCGACACCATCAACGGCCAATTAAGAGAATCCATGAGATGGTGCTGGTTGGAGAGCGCAGATTGATTGCGAACTCCGCACTCACGCACGGTGATCGCGAGAAGGAGCGGCTTTCCGCATTGATCGCTTGAGGGGAAGCATGTCGATGACGAAACATCTGGTGATCATGGCCGTCGTCCTCGCCGCCGCGCTCTCCAGCTGTCGGTCCTCCAATCTGGACGACGCGTTCGGAGCTTCGTCCTTCGGTTATGCCGCCGCTATCGACGACATCCGTCTGTTGCCCGAGGCCAGAACCCAGTTCAAAGCTCGCAATTACGGCAAATCCCACGCGCTGTTTAAGAAATCGGCGGAAGTCTATCCGAACAACCCGGCCGCCTGGCTTGGGCTAGCCGCCTCGGCCGATCAGCTCGGCCAGTTCGACACCGCCGATACCGCCTATGGCGCACTCGCCAAGCTCATTCCCGGCACGGTCGAGTACTACAACAATATCGGCTACTCCGCGCTGCTGCGCGGCGATTTGCGCTCCGCCGCCCGACACTTGGCCAAGGCGCGGGCGCTTGCCCCCCGCAGCGTCACCGTCGCCAACAATTTGCGCCTTCTCCGCAACAGCGCCACCCGAGCCAAGAGGAGCTGAGTGCCTGAGATGCGAGGTCGATCGGTGACAGCAAGGCCCGCGTGGGTTCACACGGCCCAAGTTCATGAAAATCCCGCCCCTGCTCCGGCTCGGACCCCCGTCCCGGACCGGCAGGAGACGCAAACGCCACCCGAGCCGAAACGATCCTGGTCGGCCATCCTGCTTGTCTTGAATGGTGCGTGTCTGTCGGCCACCTTGGCCGTCGCCGTCATGATGCTGCTCGCGTGGCGCCCCATGCAGAATCTCGACGACCTCGACAACCGCTGGGCCAAGCTCGATGGCGTCGAACAACGCCTGAGCCGCCGCATCGAGGGTGCCGCCGATCGCGTCGATCACGCCATTCAGGGCAGAATCGACCGGGTTGACGCGGGATTGGGCGGATTGGCGGACGGACTGGGGCAACTCCGAGTTTCCGTCGGCCAGGGCGTGAACGCACTCGAGGACACCAGCGCCAGGCTGGACGAGACCTTTGCCGGCGCCCTTCTGGCGATCACCGAGCTGGCCGAAACGGCCAACCCGAGCCAGGACTGGGAACCGCCCGTGGCGGCGGCCTCTGCGGACTCGACGCCCGAAACCCTCGATCAGCGCCCGTCCTCCCCGCAATTCCAGCGCCAGGAATTGCCTGACGGATCGGTCGCCTATCGCCGGTTGAGCGCACGCTAGAATCATTGGACCGTCCCCGGACGTTTGTCGTGTTGACCCGCCCTTAACCATCTCGTCGCAAACTGCCGCAAATTGCGGGCCACATCGTGGTCCGACGCCCTGTTTGTCGCTCGAACCGCCCGGTCGATCCAGGCTGGTGAGCATACACCGAACCACTCGGACGACAGCAGAGACTGGACGCGAAAGGTAGCCTCGATGGGTGTGCTCCATCCTTGGAAACAGGCGGTGGAACGGCCCGCTCGCTGGCGCGCGCTCGCTGCTTTGCCGCGGCTGCTGCGCCTCGCGCTGACGACGCTCGCTTGCCTCGCGGTCCTTCCCGCGGCGGCCCAGCAGCGCATGCTCGCCATCGGCGACGGCGGCGTGTCGAACGTGGTCGTGCGGCAAAGTTCGACGGTCACCATCACGACCAACCGGCCCTTCGCAAATCTCGTCGTCGGCGACGTCAAGATCGCTGATGTGGTGCCGTTGTCCGATCGTTCTTTCTACATCCAGGGCCGGTCGAACGGGATCACCAATATCTCGATCTATGACGACGGCGACAGGCTCCTCGGGGTCGTCGACACCCGTGTCAGCATGGACTTCGCCAACGTCCATTCCGCGATCCGCGCCGCCGTTCCCAGCGCGACGGTGAAGGTGACCAATTTCAACGATCGCATTCATCTCAGCGGGACCGTCAAGAGCGCCCCCGACGCGGTGAAGGTGATGGAGGTTGCCCAGCAATTCTCGTCCGAGCCGGTCATCAACGCGCTTGCGGTCACCGATGCCCAACAGGTCGCGCTGGAAGTGCGCGTGCTCGAAGCGAGGCGTAGCGCCGGCCGCGACCTTGGCGTGAACTTCCGCGTCGCCGGTGGCACCTCGCTCGGCGTCGTGGGGTCGCGCCTGCGGCTGAATGCCGATCCCGACACCGGCCAGCCGAAATCCTATCTGGACAATGACGCCGGCCGCAATTCGCAGGGCACGCCCTTCGGGTCGCTGGTCGCTCAGGTTCTCGAGAGCGCCGGCGTTCGCGTCGACATGATCATCAACGCGCTGGAGAAGAAGGGCCTCGCGCGACGGCTGGCCCAGCCCAACCTGACCACGATGAGTGGCGAGCGGGCGAGCTTCCACGCCGGCGGCGAGGTGCCGATCCAAGCGGCGGTCATCGGACCGAACGGCAATTCCACGTCGCAGACCGAATACCGCCCCTACGGCGTCCGTCTGGAGTTCCTGCCGACTGTCCTGGATAGCGGCCTGATCAATCTCAGGGTAATGACCGAG
>NZ_JALHBS010000128.1 GCF_024195285.1 Aurantimonas marianensis | reverse complement strand
CCGCATTCGGCAATATCTTCGCGCAAGGCGCAGACCGTCATCGAACTGCGCGACGGCCAGAGCTTCGCCATGGCCGGCCTGCTGCAGACGGTGAACGCCAAGACGATCGAGCAATTGCCGTGGATCGGCCAGGTGCCGGTTCTCGGCGCATTGTTCCGTTCGACCAGCTTCCAGAAGCAGGAGACCGATCTGGTGGTGGTCGTCACCCCCCGCCTCGTCCAGCCGGCAAGCCCCGGCGAGCAACTTCATTCCCCTCTCGACCAGACCCGCTCGCCCGACGACGTCGAGCTCTTTGCCCTCGGCCTACTGGAGGTGGACAACGCCATGCTGCGATCGTTCAAGGAAGGCCAGGGCATTTCGGGTCCCTACGGCCACATCATCGACATTGATACGGATAACGCCGATGCGCGCCCCCGGCCTTGAGATCGTCGTCCTTGCCGCCACTGCCCTGCTGACGGGCTGCGCGGACTATGCCAATCAGCGCGACACAATCTCCCTGGGGGCAGGCAACGCGATGCAGGCGAACATGGCGGTCCACACCGCGGACGCCTTTCCCCCTCATCGCAACGTCACGGCAATACGGACAGACGGACAGGTCGCCGCACGCAACATGCGTCTGTATCGCGGCGCCGGGGATGCCGCCGGGCCGGCGCAGCCGGCAGCAACCGCGCCAGCGGCACCCGCGGTGGAATGACGATTTTTCGGTTCACGCCGGCAGTCATCAAGCGATAGAGCCCCGCGACGACCACGAAAATGCGACCTATCCCGTTAACGTCCTTTCTTAACCGGTGGTCAAGCTCGCGGCCCTAAGCTCCCTTGGATTATGAGGAAGCAGGCGGGTTCGATAACAACCTTCCCGCGCGGTAGGACAATGATTCGAGTTCTCATCTTCGTGGCGGCGCTCGGCTCGGGCGGCCTCGCCGCCTGGATTTCATTCGCCCAGGACGACGCTCCCGTTCGCGTCGAACAGGCGCCCGCGATCGCGCAGATCGCAATGAGCGAAGTGCTCGTGGCGTCCGCCGAGATCGGTCAGGGACGCTTGCTGGAAGAGACCAGCATGCGCTGGCAGCCGTGGCCGGAAGTCGCCGTGTCGGCCGGTTTCATCACGCGTTCCTCGCGGCCCGACGCGATCGAGACGCTCGCCGGCTCGCTCGTCAGGAGTCAGTTCCAGGAAAGCGAACCGATCCGCAGCGAAAAGCTGGCTCCGGCCGGCTCCGGCTACATGTCCGCCCTGCTGCCACCCGGCAAACGCGCTGTCGCGGTCCGGGTCTCGGCGGAAAACACGGCCGGCGGCTTCGTACTGCCGAACGACCGGGTCGACGTGGTTCATACCTATACGCGGCCGGCCACCGGCGCTGAACCGCCACAAAGTGTCAGCCGGGCCATATTGAGGAATATCCGCGTCCTGGCGGTCGACCAAAGCCGCAACGCCGACCCGTCGAGCCCGCAGGAAGTCGTTGTCGGGCGGACGGCGACCCTCGAACTGGACATCCAGCAGGTGGAAATGATCACCGCCGCCGAGGCCTCCGGGGCGCTCTCCCTGGCGTTGCGATCAGCGGCGGATCGCAACGAACCGAAACTCGCGGTCAAACGGCGAGAGCCGACGGTCGGCGTCTATCGTGACGGCAAGATAGAGGTCGTGAAGGTCGCGCCCCATACCGCGGGATCGCCGGGGCGAGTCCGCAGGTCTTCGCCTTGACGGTCGAAGAGGCGCCCGCGATGCCTGCTTCCGCCGCCACCGGGGACAAGGCGCCGCCGAGACAGGCGGCCACGAACGGGTCCGCCACCGGCAGCCTGATCATTCCGCAAATCGCCATCGCGGTCTTCACCGAGACCGAGGAGCTTGCCCGCACGGCCGAGGCGGCCGCCGCGGACCGACGCCTGCAGCGGACGCGAATGACGGTCCATGGCGGCGGGTTGCCGGCGGCGATCGAGCTCTACGGCAAGGGCCCGACCCCCAATCTCGTCATCGTGGAAACGACGGCCGAGGACGCCGCGCTGTTCGCCGGACTGAACGCGCTGGCCGATGTCTGTCTGACGACCACCAAAGTCGTCGTGATCGGTCACCGCAACGACGTCGCGCTCTATCGCGAATTGATCGAGCAAGGCATCCACGAATATGTCGTGGCCCCGCTGGACGTGATGGCGCTGATCACGACGATCGGCCGTCTCTACAAGAGCGCCGGCGCACAGAAGCCGGGGAAGGTCTGCGCCTTCTTCGGCGCGCGTGGCGGCGTCGGGTCATCGACCGTGGCCCACAATACCGCCTGGTCGCTGGCGTCCTCCTTCGATTCGGACGTGCTTCTGATCGATATGGATCTGCCTTTCGGCACCGCCGGCCTGGACTTCAACATCGAGGCCGGGCAGGGGGTCATGGAGGCGATCAGCGACGCCGACCGCCTTGACGAGGTCCTGCTGGAGCGGATTATGACGCAGCACGGCGAAAGGCTCTCCGTCCTGACGCCGCCGCTTACCCTGACCAACGCCTACGATCTGCGGGAGACGGATTTCAACGGCCTGATCGATATCGCGCGATCGAGCGCCCGGCTGACGATCCTCGACCTTCCCCATATGTGGACCGCCTGGGTGAAACGGCTCCTGACGGATGCGGACGACGTCGTCATCACCGCCGCGCCGGACCTCGCCAACATGCGCAACGTCAAGGGCATCGTCGATTTTCTGCGATCCACGCGACCGCATGACGACCCTCCCAAACTCGTACTGAACCAGATCGGCATTCCGAAACGCCCCGAGATCAAGGCTCCGGCCTTTGCCACTGCCGTCGCGCTCGAGCCGAGCCTGAGTATTCCCTTCGACCCGGCGCTGTTCGGCAACGCAGCCAATGACGGTCGCATGATCGGGGAGACATCGACCCGCTCGCCCGTGGCGCGCTCCTTCGTCGAACTCGGGCGATCGCTGATCAGCGGCAAGGACGTGTCGTCGTCCGCGAAGAAGGGCATCAATAGTCTTGCCGCGCGCCTGTTCGGGAGGCGATGAACCGCGATGGGTGCTTTGCCGTCCTTTTCCCGCGACCTGCGAGGCAGCCGCTCTCGTCCCCGGCGATCGGCGGCTCGCGTCCATGCGCTGATGGCCGGCATCGACGGCGTGTCGGCGGTCGAATTCGCTCTCTTTGCGCCGATCCTGTTCTTCGCTCTGATCGCGACGGCGGATCTCGGCCTGGCATTGAACGAACGGATGGCAATCGACCATGTCCTGCGCGCGGGCGCGCAGACCGCGATGGCCGATCCGGGGGAACAGCGTGTCATCGACGTCATGACGGCCACCGCCACGCCGAATTTTCCGCGCTCGGCAGACCCGGCGGTCGCCCTTGATCTGGTGGTGTCGGTGTCGCGCTATTACGCTTGCCCGGAAGCGCCCGACGTCGCGGTGCCCGCCTCGACCAGTTGCGCCGGGTCGGCGCCGACCTACAGCTTCTATCAAATCGGCGGGAAAAAGACCTATAGCGGCTGGATCATTCCCGATCTCAACTTCGGGCCGCAGATCCAGGTTCAGATACGATGAGCCTGCGGAACCGCTTCCGAAACGACGATGGGGGCGCGACGGCGGTCGAATTCGCCATCATATGCTTTCCGTTGCTGCTGGTCTCGCTCGGCGTCGTCGAATTCGGACGGGCCCTCAATGTCCGCAACGACCTCGCCTTCGCGGCGGATTTCGCGGTTCGCTCCGTCCTGACCGACGCGACGGTGTCGAATCCGGATCTGGATTCGACGATCCGCGCCTCCTTCACCGGCAACAGCCCCGAGCTTCTTCAGATCGATTTCGGAACAGCGACGGAAGCAGGCGTGTCATTTCGTACGCTTGCGATCGCCTATCCCTTCGAATTCGTGGTGCCGGGGGTGTCGGAAAACGGCATGACGCTGAGCGTATCCCGTCGCATTCCGCTGAACTGACCGCGTCCCCTTACGCCGAAGGACGCGCGTTTCATCGCGACTTATTCGCTATTGATTACAATTGCATCGATCGATTTTACGGCGCTGCAATCGTGCTGCGATAGCATTCCCTTCGTCAGGCGATGACCGCTTCGGGATCCTGAGACGGCCGGTTCGCCGCGAATGCGGCGCGATCGACAACCGGCTCCACGCATCACAACGGACGTGACCCATCCTCGAACGTCAGGACGCCATAGCGTATCGCTGCGGAGGCACCATGTTCGGCAGGAAGACGGAAGAGGAGGGCATTCCGGCCGCGACCGCTGACGAGGCGGTGGCCTGCGTCGTCGCCGCCAGCCAGACCGCCGTCACGCCGCCGCGGGCCGTGCGCCCGGAAAAGCAGCCGCGCGGCGAAAAGCATTTTTCCCTGAAGCGTGAAATCTTCGACGCCTTGGTGGACGCGATCGACGTGTCGGTCCTGTCGACCATGAAGACCGACGAGGCGCGCGAGGAGATCGTCCAGGTCGTCAACGACATCATCGCGGCCAAAAAGGTTCAGATCAGCATCGTCGAGCAGGAGGCGCTGGTCAGCGAAATCTGCGACGATGTGCTTGGCTACGGACCGCTGGAGCCGCTGCTCGCCCGCGACGACATAGCGGACATCATGGTCAATGGCCGTAACCGCATCTTCATCGAGGTGAACGGCAAGGTGCAGGAGACGGACGTCCGTTTCCAGGACAACCAGCAACTGCTGAACGTCTGCCAACGGATCGTCAGCCAGGTCGGCCGGCGCGTCGATGAATCGAGCCCCATCTGCGATGCCCGGTTGGCCGATGGGTCCCGCGTCAACGTCATTGCGCCGCCGCTGGCCATCGACGGACCGACTTTGACGATCCGCAAGTTCAAGAAGGACAAGCTGACGCTCGATGATCTCGTGCGGTTCGGCGCGATTTCGCCGGAGGGCGCCCAGATCCTTCAGATCATCGGCCGGGTACGCTGCAACGTCGTCATCTCCGG
>NZ_JALHBS010000127.1 GCF_024195285.1 Aurantimonas marianensis | reverse complement strand
GCACCGTCGTCGAGGTGCGGGTGTTCAATCGTCACGGCGTCGAGAAGGACGAGCGCGCCATGGCGATCGAACGCGAGGAGATCGAGCGCCTGGCCAAGGATCGTGACGACGAACAGGCGATTCTCGACCGCAACGTCTATGGCCGCCTGGTCGAAATGCTGGATGGAAAGTCCGCCATCGCTGGGCCGAAAGGTTTCAAGAAAGGCGCGACCATCTCCGCCGAAGCGATGAGCGAGTATCCCCGCTCGCAGTGGTGGATGTTCGCGGTCGAGGACGAGAAGCTGCAGGCCGAACTGGAGGATTTGCGCAACGTCTATGACGAGGCGAAGAGCACTCTTGAATCGCGCTTCATGGACAAGGTCGAGAAGGTGCAGCGCGGCGACGAGCTGCCCCCCGGCGTCATGAAGCAGGTCAAGGTCTTCGTGGCGGTCAAGCGCAAGATCCAGCCGGGCGACAAGATGGCTGGACGGCACGGCAACAAGGGTGTGGTGTCGCGCATCCTGCCGGTCGAGGACATGCCGTTCAACGAGGACGGCACACATGTCGATATCGTGCTCAACCCGCTGGGCGTGCCGTCACGCATGAACGTCGGACAGATCCTCGAGACGCATCTTGGCTGGGCCTGTTCGGGCATGGGCAAGAAGATCGGTGAGATGCTCGAGGTCTATCGGCAGTCCCAGGACGTCTCGCCGCTACGCGACGAGATCGCCGGTCTGCTCGGTGACAACGATCGCAACGAGAAGGTCAAGACCTACGACGACGACAGCGTGCTGACGCTCGCCAAGCAGATGACCCGCGGCGTGTCGATCGCGACCCCGGTCTTCGACGGCGCGGTCGAGCAGGACATCGTCGAAATGCTGGAAAAGGCCGGGCTCAACGGCTCGGGGCAGGTCACGCTCTATGACGGGCGAACCGGCGAGGCCTTCGATCGGCAGGTGACGGTTGGCTACATCTACATGCTGAAGCTGCACCATCTGGTGGACGACAAGATCCACGCCCGTTCGATCGGTCCGTACTCGCTCGTCACCCAGCAGCCATTGGGCGGCAAGGCGCAGTTCGGCGGTCAGCGCTTCGGTGAGATGGAGGTCTGGGCGCTTGAGGCTTACGGCGCCGCCTATACGCTGCAGGAGATGCTGACGGTCAAGTCGGACGACGTCGCAGGCCGAACCAAGGTCTACGAGTCGATCGTGCGTGGTGATGACGCCTTCGAGTCCGGCATTCCCGAGAGCTTCAACGTGCTCGTCAAGGAAATGCGCTCGCTTGGCCTCGACGTCGATCTGGCCAATTCGACCGCCGAGTTGCCGGCACCGGCCGAGAGCCTGCCTGACGCGGCTGAGTAGAGACAGCGCCAAAACAGGCCGCACACGCTGCGGCCCGGATCGGCGCCAGACGGGCGCCGATCCGCGACGATTGAACGATTTCAGCGGCCGGTCTTACCGCCGCGACTCGGGGTTCCGCCCCAAGAAGGAGAAAGCGCATGAACCAAGAGGTCATGAACATCTTCAATCCGCAGGTGGCTGCGCAGACGTTTGATTCCATCCGTATCTCGCTTGCGTCGCCTGAAAAAATCCTCTCCTGGTCCTTCGGCGAGATCAAGAAGCCGGAAACGATCAATTATCGTACGTTCAAGCCTGAACGGGACGGTCTGTTCTGCGCGCGCATCTTCGGGCCGATCAAGGATTACGAGTGCTTGTGCGGCAAGTACAAGCGGATGAAGTACAAGGGCATCATCTGCGAGAAGTGCGGCGTCGAGGTCACCCTGTCGCGCGTTCGCCGTGAGCGCATGGGCCATATCGAGCTCGCCGCGCCTGTCGCCCACATCTGGTTCCTGAAGTCGCTGCCGTCGCGGATCGGCACGCTGCTCGACATGACGCTCAAGGACATCGAGCGGGTTCTGTATTTCGAGAACTACATCGTCACCGAGCCGGGCCTCACCTCCCTCAAGGAGCATCAGCTCCTGTCGGAGGAGGAATATATGATCGCCGTGGACGAGTTCGGCGAGGATTCGTTCACCGCGATGATCGGCGCCGAGGCGATCCAAGATCTGCTCGCGGGCATGGATCTTGAAACGATCGCCGGCAATCTGCGCGAGGAGCTGGCGACGACCACCTCCGAGCTCAAGACCAAGAAGCTGATGAAGCGGCTGAAGATCGTCGAGAACTTTCTCGATTCCGGCAACAAGCCTGAATGGATGATCATGAGCGTCGTTCCGGTGATCCCGCCGGATTTGCGTCCGCTCGTGCCGCTCGACGGCGGTCGCTTCGCCACGTCGGATCTCAATGACCTGTATCGGCGCGTCATCAACCGGAACAACCGCCTCAAGCGACTGATCGAATTGCGTGCGCCCGGCATCATCATCCGCAATGAGAAGCGGATGTTGCAGGAAGCCGTCGACGCGTTGTTCGACAACGGCCGCCGCGGTCGCGTCATCACCGGCGCCAACAAGCGCCCATTGAAGTCGCTTTCCGACATGCTCAAGGGCAAGCAGGGCCGGTTCCGCCAGAACCTGCTCGGCAAGCGCGTCGACTATTCCGGCCGCTCGGTCATCGTCACCGGCCCGGAACTGAAGCTGCATCAGTGCGGCCTGCCGAAGAAAATGGCGCTGGAGCTTTTCAAGCCGTTCATCTATGCGCGTCTCGACGCCAAGGGGTTCTCCTCGACCGTCAAGCAGGCGAAGAAGCTGGTCGAGAAGGAGCGCCCGGAAGTCTGGGATATCCTCGACGAGGTCATCCGCGAGCATCCGGTGCTGCTGAACCGCGCTCCGACGCTGCACCGTCTCGGCATCCAGGCCTTCGAGCCGGTGCTGATCGAGGGCAAGGCGATCCAGCTGCATCCGCTCGTCTGCACGGCCTTCAACGCCGATTTCGACGGCGATCAGATGGCCGTGCACGTTCCATTGTCGATCGAGGCGCAGTTGGAAGCGCGCGTCCTCATGATGTCTACCAACAATATCCTGCATCCGGCGAACGGCGCGCCGATCATCGTGCCGTCGCAGGACATGGTGCTCGGGCTCTACTACCTGTCGATCATGAACGAGAACGAGCCGGGGCAGGGGATGGCCTTTTCCGACATCGGCGAACTCGAGCATGCGCTCGCCGCGAAGTCGGTCACGCTGCACAGCAAGGTCAAGGGCCGCTTCAAGACCGTGGACGCGGATGGCAATCCGGTCTCGAAAATCTACGAGACCACGCCGGGCCGCATGCTCATCGGCGAACTCCTGCCGAAGAACGTGGCGATCCCGTTCGACATCTGCAACGAATTGATGACCAAGAAGACCATCTCCAAGATGATCGACCAGGTCTACCGGCACTGCGGTCAGAAGGAGACGGTCATCTTCTGCGATCAGATCATGCAGCTCGGATTCCGTCATGCGTGCACGGCGGGTATCTCGTTCGGCAAGGACGACATGCTGATCCCGGATACCAAACCGAAGATGATCGGCGAGACGCAGGCGCTCGCCAAGGAATACGAGCAGCAGTACAATGACGGGCTGATCACCCAGGGCGAGAAGTACAACAAGGTCGTCGATGCCTGGGCGAAGTGCACGGACAAGATCGCCGACGAGATGATGGCCCGCATCAAGGCGATCGAGTTCGACGACAACGGCCGCCAGAAGCCGATGAACTCGATTTACATGATGTCGCACTCCGGCGCCCGCGGGTCGCCGACCCAGATGCGCCAGCTGGCGGCGATGCGCGGCCTGATGACCAAGCCGTCCGGCGAGATCATCGAGACGCCGATCATCTCGAACTTCAAGGAAGGTCTGACCGTGCTCGAGTACTTCAACTCGACCCACGGTGCCCGCAAGGGTCTCGCCGACACGGCGCTGAAGACCGCCAATTCGGGTTATCTCACCCGTCGTCTCGTCGACGTGGCGCAGGACTGCATCATCACGCAGGTCGATTGCGGCACGAAGAACGGCCTGACCATGCAGCCGATCGTCGACGCCGGTCAGGTCGTCGCGTCGATCGGTCAGCGGGTTCTCGGCCGTACGGCGCTGGAAGATATCCTGCATCCGCTGACAGGCGA
>NZ_JALHBS010000126.1 GCF_024195285.1 Aurantimonas marianensis | reverse complement strand
GGCCGACGTCGAGGTGATCGAGAAGGCCAGCATCCAGTCGATCAACATTCGGTCGGCGCTGACCTGCGAGATCCGGACCGGCATCTGCGCCACCTGCTACGGGCGCGATCTCGCCCGCGGCACGCCGGTCAACATGGGCGAGGCCGTCGGCGTCATCGCCGCGCAGTCGATCGGCGAGCCGGGTACCCAGCTCACTATGCGTACCTTCCACATGGGCGGGACCGCGCAGGTGGTCGACTCCTCGTTCCTGGAAGCGTCCTACGAAGGCACGGTCTCGATCCGCAACCGCAACGTGGTGCGGAACTCCGATGGCCGACTGGTCGCGATGGGCCGCAACATGGCGATCCTCATCCTCGATCAGGCGGGCAAGGAACGCGCGTCGCACCGTGTCACCTACGGCAGCCGCATCTTCGTCGACGACGGCGATACGGTCCGTCGCGGCCAGCGTATCGCGGAATGGGATCCATACACCCGTCCGGTGCTGACCGAGCTCGAGGGCACGGTCGACTTCGAGGACATGGTGGAAGGCATCTCGGTTTCCGAGCAGGCCGACGAGTCGACCGGCATCACCAAGCGGGCGGTCATCGACTGGCGGGCAAGCCCGCGCGGTCAGGACCTGAAGCCGGCGATCGTGGTGCGCGGCAAGGATGGCGAGATCCTCAAGCTGGCGCGCGGCTCCGACGCCCGCTACTTCCAGTCGGTCGACGCGATCCTGTCGGTCGAGCCCGGCGCCACGGTGAAGGCCGGCGACGTCCTGTCGCGTATTCCGATGGAAAGCGCGAAAACCAAGGACATCACCGGCGGTCTGCCGCGTGTCGCCGAGCTGTTCGAGGCCCGCAAGCCGAAGGACAACGCGGTGATCGCGGAAATCGACGGCACGGTGAAGTTCGGACGCGATTACAAGAACAAGCGCCGGATCATCATCGAGCCGCACGAGGACGGCGGCGAGCCGATGGAGTACCTGATACCGAAGGGAAAGCCGTTCCATCTTCAGGAAGGCGACGTCATCGAGAAGGGCGACTACATCCTCGACGGCAACCCGGCACCGCACGACATCCTGGCGATCCGCGGCGTGGAGGCGCTGGCGTCCTACCTCGTCAACGAGCACATCGAGGTCATCGTCCGGCAGATGCTGCAGAAGGTCGAGATCGTCGAGTCGGGCGATTCCGGTTATATTCCGGGCGATAATGTCGACCGGATCGAGCTGGCGGAGCTCAACGAGCGTCTGGAGGAAGAGGGCAAGAAGCCGGCATCCGGCAACCCGGTCCTGCTCGGCATCACCAAGGCCTCGCTGCAGACGCCGTCCTTCATCTCGGCCGCCTCCTTCCAGGAGACGACGCGGGTGCTGACCGAGGCAGCGGTTGCCGGCAAGACCGACACCCTGCAGGGCTTGAAGGAAAACGTTATCGTCGGTCGTCTGATACCGGCGGGTACCGGCGGCATGATGACCCAGGTGCGCCGCATCGCCACGTCGCGCGACGACCTCATACTTGAGGATCGCCGCAAGGCCGCCAACAAGGCCGAGACCGATCGCATGCTGACCTCGATCACGGACGCGGCCGAGTAGGCCTTCATCGGATCGGGTGGTTGCAGACCATGGAAAGGCCGCCTCCGGGCGGCCTTTCGCCGTCGAAATCCGCTCTCGCGAGTGCCACCAGCGCCGTCCAAGCCGGTCGCGCGAGCGGGGCACGGGCGATGGTGATAGCCGCCGAACGTGGCTGGCGAACTCCTTCGGTTGCGGGGTTGACGGCTCCGGGGAGAATCGTTAAGTACCGCCCAACAGAGCCGATGTGAGGCCGAATCTTCCCAAGGACGCCGCGTCCGGGAGCAAGCGCTTCAAACAAGGCTTCGTTCAACGAGACGTCACATCGCTGGATGCAAGACCGTCAATGCGGTCCTCTGCTTCGTTCCGGGCAGTCCACTCACAAGTGGATCGATTGCCCGGTTTCGCGCATGGAGAGTTGCTCTTCGCTTTTGCGTCGCGCGACGTTTCGTGTCGAACCTGAGTTTTGGAAGAAGAGGGAAGGTTGGAATGCCGACCATCAACCAATTGGTCCGGAAGCCGCGCGTTCGTCCTGTCGAGCGCAATACGGTTCCGGCGCTCGAGGCCAACCCGCAAAAGCGTGGCGTGTGCACACGTGTCTACACGACCACGCCGAAGAAGCCGAACTCGGCGCTTCGTAAGGTTGCCAAGGTTCGCCTCGTCAACGGTTACGAAGTCATCGGCTACATTCCGGGCGAGGGCCATAATCTTCAGGAGCACTCCGTGGTGATGATCCGCGGCGGGCGCGTGAAGGATCTTCCGGGTGTTCGCTACCACATCATCCGCGGCGTGCTCGACACGCAGGGCGTCAAGAACCGGAAGCAGCGTCGTTCGAAATACGGCGCCAAGCGTCCGAAGTAAGCCCCAACGCTGATCAGTTGAAGAGACGATAGTATGTCCCGCCGCCACAGAGCCGAAAAGCGTGAAATCAATCCGGACCCGAAGTTCGGTGATCTCATCGTGTCGAAGTTCATGAATGCCGTCATGTATGACGGTAAGAAGTCGGTCGCCGAGCGCATCGTCTATGGCGCGTTCGACACCGTTCACGAGAAGACCCGCCAGGATGCGGTCGCGATCTTCCATCAAGCGCTCGAGAACATCTCGCCGCATGTGGAGGTCCGCTCGCGCCGCGTCGGTGGTGCGACCTATCAGGTCCCGGTCGACGTTCGTCCCGAGCGCCGTCAGGCGCTGGCGATCCGCTGGCTGATCACCGCAGCGCGCGGTCGCAACGAGACGACCATGGTCGACCGTTTGTCGGGCGAGCTCATGGATGCGGCCAACAACCGTGGTACCGCTGTGAAGAAGCGCGAAGACACGCACCGCATGGCGGAAGCGAACCGCGCCTTCTCGCACTACCGCTGGTAATTCAAGTTTCTGCCCGAAAGGCGACGCCCGATGGCACGCGACTATAAGATTGAAGACTACCGCAATTTCGGCATCATGGCTCACATCGATGCCGGGAAGACGACGACCACAGAGCGAATTCTGTTCTATACCGGCAAGTCCCACAAGATCGGCGAAGTGCACGACGGCGCCGCGACGATGGACTGGATGGCGCAGGAGCAGGAGCGCGGCATCACCATTACGTCCGCCGCGACGACGACCTTCTGGGAAGGCCGTGACGGCAAGAAGCGTCGCTTCAACATCATCGACACGCCGGGCCACGTCGACTTCACCATCGAAGTCGAACGTTCGCTGCGGGTGCTCGATGGCGCGATCGCGCTTCTCGACGCCAATGCCGGTGTCGAGCCGCAGACCGAGACGGTCTGGCGTCAGGCGGACAAGTATCAGGTTCCGCGCATGATCTTCGTCAACAAGATGGACAAGACCGGCGCCGACTTCTTTCGCTGTGTGGAGATGATCAAGTCGCGTCTCGGCGCGCGTCCGATCGTCGTCCAGCTGCCGATCGGCGCGGAGACCGAGCTCAAGGGTGTCATCGATCTCATCGAGATGAAGGCGCTGGTCTGGCGCGACGAGAATCTCGGTGCCCAGTGGGACATTCTCGATATCCCGGCCGATATGCTCGCCCAGGCTGAAGAGTATCGCGAAGCGATGGTCGAAGCCGCTGTCGAGCTCGATGAAGGCGCCATGGAGCGTTACCTCGAAGGCGAGATGCCGAGCAACGATGAGATCCGCAAGTTGATCCGCAAGGGTACCTGCGATGTCTGGTTCACGCCGGTCCTGTGTGGGTCGGCTTTCAAGAACAAGGGCGTTCAGCCGCTTCTCGACGCCGTTGTCGACTTCCTGCCTTCGCCGGTCGAAGTGAAGCCGATCAAGGGTATCGACCCGAAGAACGAAGCCGAGGTGGTTCGCAAGTCGTCCGACGACGAGCCGCTGTCGATGCTGGCCTTCAAGATCATGAACGATCCCTTTGTCGGTTCGCTGACCTTCGCTCGCATCTATTCCGGCGTTCTGACCAAGGGCACCTCGCTCCAGAACACCGTCAAGGAGAAGAAGGAGCGCATCGGGCGTATGCTTCAGATGCACTCCAATTCCCGCGAAGACATCGAAGAGGCCTATGCCGGCGACATCGTCGCCTTGGCCGGCCTGAAGGACACGACGACCGGCGACACGCTTTGCGATCCGCTAAAGCCGGTCATCCTGGAGCGGATGGAATTCCCCGATCCGGTCATCGAGATCGCGATCGAGCCGAAGACCAAGGCCGATCAGGAAAAGATGGGCCTCGCGCTTAACCGGCTGGCCGCCGAGGATCCGTCCTTCCGGGTCAAGACCGATGAGGAATCCGGTCAGACGATCATCGCCGGGATGGGCGAGCTCCACCTCGACATTCTCGTCGACCGCATGAAACGGGAATTCAAGGTCGAAGCGAATATCGGCGCGCCGCAGGTGGCTTATCGCGAGACGATCACGCGCATGGCGGAAGTCGACTACACCCACAAGAAGCAGACCGGCGGCACCGGCCAGTTCGCCCGCGTCAAGATGACTTTCGAGCCGGCCGAGATTGGCGAGGGCTTCAGCTTCGAGTCGAAGATCGTCGGCGGCGCGGTTCCGAAGGAATACATTCCGGGCGTCCAGAAGGGCATCGTGTCGGTGTTGACTTCGGGTCCGCTCGCGGGCTTCCCGATGGTGGACATCAAGGCGCAGCTTCTCGATGGCGCGTTCCACGATGTCGACTCCTCGGTGCTGGCTTTCGAGATCGCGGCGCGGGCCGGTTTCCGCGAGGCGATCCAGAAGGCGGGGCCGCGGCTGCTCGAACCGGTCATGAAGGTCGAGGTAGTGACGCCGGAAGACTATGTCGGCGACGTCATCGGCGATTTGAACTCGCGTCGCGGGCAGATCCAGGGAACCGAGCCGCGCGGCATCGCGCAGGTAGTCAACGCCATGGTTCCGCTGGCCAACATGTTCGGCTACGTCAACCAGCTGCGCTCGATGTCCCAGGGTCGTGCGCAATACACGATGCAGTTCGATCATTACGAGCAGGTACCGAACCAGGTCGCGGACGAAATTCAGAAAAAGTACGCCTGACCGCGTTCCCCCTCGAAACGACATTCGGCTCGATGAGCCAAGACTAGACAACGGAGTGGCAAGATGGCCAAGAGCAAATTCGAGCGCAACAAGCCGCATGTGAACATCGGGACGATTGGTCACGTTGATCACGGCAAGA
>NZ_JALHBS010000125.1 GCF_024195285.1 Aurantimonas marianensis | reverse complement strand
TGGAAGCCGCCGGCATCCGCGTCTCGCCCTCCCCCGCACAGCTCGGCAAGACCCTCGTCGAACTGCTCAAGGGCTGACGACGAGGCGCGAAAAAAGACCGGCGCGACAGGCTCCCGCGTCACGGCATCGCCGAAAACGGAGTCCAAAGGGTTCGGGCATGGTACGGTCGTCATGGTGGCGGTCCGATTTCCCGAACGATCGATCACAGGAGACGGCACCCGGACGACGGGGCCGCGACGAGACAGATGGCACGCACCGAAGCGAACGAAACCTTCGCGCTTACCTCCTTCCTCTACGGCGGCAACGCCGATTATATCGAGGATCTGCACGCCCGCTACGAGGACGATCCCGGTTCCGTTTCGGACGAATGGGGCGATTTCTTCAAGGCGTTGAAGGATGACCGCTCGGCCGTCCTGAAAAGCGCCGAGGGGCCGTCGTGGCAAAAGGCCAACTGGCCGATCCCGGCGAATGGCGAGCTCGTCTCGGCCCTTGACGGCGATTGGGGCCAGCTCGAGGCGCGCGTCGCGACCAAGGTCAAGGGCAAGGCCCAGGAAAGCGGCATCGACCTGCCTGGAACAGCCGTGCATCAGGCCACCCAGGATTCGGTGCGGGCGTTGATGCTGATCCGCGCCTATCGCGCTCGTGGCCATCTCCACGCCAAGCTCGACCCGCTTGGCATCGCCAAGCCGGCCGACGACGATTACAACGAGTTGTCGCCGCAGGCCTACGGCTTCACCGAGGCCGATTTCGACCGCAAGATCTACATCGACAACGTGCTCGGGCTCGAATTCGCCACCATCCGCGAGATGGTCGACATTCTCGAGCGGACCTATTGCTCGACTCTCGGCGTCGAGTTCACGCACATCTCCAATCCGCAGGAAAAGGGCTGGCTGCAGGAGCGCATCGAAGGGCCGGACAAGGGCATCGCCTTTACCGACGAAGGCAAGCGCGCGATCCTCAACAAGCTGATCGAGGCCGAGGGCTTCGAAAAGTTCATCGACGTGAAATACAAGGGCACCAAGCGTTTCGGCCTCGACGGCGGCGAGGCGCTGCTGCCCGCGCTGGAACAGATCATCAAGCGCGGCGGCCAACTCGGCCTCAAGGAAATCGTCTTCGGCATGGCCCATCGCGGCCGGCTCAACGTGCTCAGCCAGGTGATGGGCAAGCCGCTCAGAGCGATCTTTCACGAGTTCGGGGGCGGGTCGTACAAGCCGGAGGACGTCGAGGGTTCGGGCGACGTCAAATACCATCTCGGCGCATCGTCGGACCGGGAGTTCGACCACAACAAGGTCCACCTTTCCCTGACCGCCAACCCGTCGCATCTGGAGATCGTCAACCCGGTCGTCATGGGCAAGGCGCGCGCCAAGCAGGACCAGATCGCCGGCCGCACCCGCACCGAGATCGTCCCGCTGGAGACGCGCGCGCAGATCATGCCGCTCCTGATCCACGGCGACGCGGCCTTCGCCGGTCAGGGCGTGGTGGCCGAATGCTTCGGCCTGTCGGGCCTGCGTGGCCACAGGGTTGCGGGCTCGCTGCATTTCATCATCAACAACCAGATCGGTTTTACCACCAATCCGCGCTTCTCGCGGTCGTCGCCCTACCCTTCCGATGTCGCCAAGACGGTCGAGGCGCCGATCTTCCACGTCAATGGCGACGATCCGGAAGCGGTGGTCTATGCCGCCAAGGTGGCGACCGAATTCCGGATGAAGTTCCACAAGCCGGTCGTCATCGACATGTTCTGCTACCGCCGCTTCGGCCACAACGAGGGCGACGAGCCGGCGTTCACCCAGCCGATCATGTACAAGACGATCCGCCAGCATCCGACGACGCTGGAGATCTATTCCAAGAAGCTGGTCGACGGTGGGGTGGTGAGTCAGGAGGAAGTCGACGCGCGCAAGGCGGAATGGCGCAAGATCGTCGACGACGAGTTCGAGGCCGGCCAGTCCTACCTGCCGAACAAGGCCGACTGGCTCGACGGCGCCTGGTCGGGCCTGCGCAAGGCGGAGGAACTCGAAGAGCCACGCCGCGGCGTGACCGGCGTGCCGTTGAAGACGCTGAAGGATATCGGCGGCAAGCTGGCGACGGTGCCCAAGGACTTTCGCGTCCACAGGACGATCCAGCGCTTCCTCGACAATCGCGCCAAGATGATCGAAAGCGGCGAGGGCATCGACTGGGCGACCGGCGAGGCGCTGGCCTTCGGCACCATCGTCGCCGAGGGCCATCCGGTGCGCCTGTCCGGTCAGGATTCCGAGCGCGGCACCTTCTCGCAGCGCCATTCGGTGCTCTACGACCAGGAGGACGAGAGCCGCTATATCCCGCTCGCCCATGTCGCCAAGGGTCAGGCAATCTACGAGGTCATCAATTCGATGCTCTCGGAGGAAGCCGTGCTGGGCTACGAATACGGCTATTCGCTGTCGGAGCCGAACGCCCTGACGCTGTGGGAGGCGCAGTTCGGCGACTTCGCCAACGGGGCACAGGTGGTCATCGATCAGTTCATCTCGTCGGGCGAGCGCAAATGGCTGCGCATGTCAGGGCTGGTGCTGCTCTTGCCGCACGGCTACGAGGGCCAGGGGCCGGAGCATTCCTCGGCCCGGCTCGAGCGGTTCCTGCAGATGTGCGCCGAGGACAACATGCAGGTCGCCAACGTCACCACGCCGGCGAACTACTTTCACGTGCTGCGCCGGCAGCTGAAGCGCGATTTCCGCAAGCCGCTGGTGCTGATGACGCCGAAGTCGTTGCTGCGTCACAAGCGGGCGGTCTCGAGCCTGTCGGAGATGGCCGGCGACACCAGCTTCCATCGCCTGCTCTGGGACGATGCGGAGATGCGCAAGGATTCGCCGATCAAACTGGTCAGGAACGACAAGATCCGGCGCGTCGTAATGTGCACCGGCAAGGTCTATTACGACCTTCTGGAAGAGCGCGAAAAGCGCGGCATCGACGACATCTACCTGCTGCGTCTCGAGCAGCTCTATCCGTTCCCGGCCAAGGCGCTGATCAACGCGTTGTCGCGCTTCAAGCAGGCCGAAATGGTGTGGTGTCAGGAGGAGCCCAAGAACATGGGCGCATGGTCGTTCATCGACCCTTACCTGGAGTGGGTTCTGGACCATATCGGCTCCGAGAAGCGGCGCGTGCGCTATACCGGACGTCAGGCCGCGGCCTCGCCGGCCACGGGAACGATGTCGACCCATCAAAAGCAGCTCGCCGCCTTCCTCGAAGACGCGCTTGGCTGAGCCAAACGATACGACCGAACCGGACCTCGAAAGACGTAGAGAGCGATGAGCACCGAAATCAAAGTCCCGACGCTGGGTGAATCCGTGACCGAGGCCACCATCGGCCAATGGTTCAAGAAGGCCGGCGATCGGGTCGAACTCGACGAGACGATCGCCGAACTGGAGACCGACAAGGTAACGGTCGAGGTGCCGGCTCCGGCCGCCGGCGTTCTCGAGGACATCGCGGTCGAGGCGGGCGAGACCGTCGAGGTCGGCGCGGTTCTCGGCTCGATCGGCGAGGGATCGGGCTCCGACGCCGGAACCACGGCCGCGACCGAAAAGCCGAAGAGCCAGGCGGCAAAGGCGGATGCCGCCGCCGATACCAAGGCCGATTACGGTGGCGGGGCGACGGGCGACGCGGCGCCAACCGGCGATGGCGCCGACGAAAAGGCCGCGGCGGGCGACATGCCGCCGGCCCCCTCGGCGAAGAAGATGATGGCCGAGCAAGGCCTTGCCGATGGCGACGTGGAGGGCTCCGGGAAGCGCGGTCAGATCCTCAAGGGCGACGTCTTGGAGGTGATCGCCCGCGGCGCGCCGTCGAGCCCGCAGGAAAAGCCGATGGCGGCCCCTGCTCCGTCCTCGCGGGCCGGAGAGGCGCGCGAGGAGCGGGTGAAGATGACCCGTCTTCGCCAGACCATCGCTCGACGTCTGAAGGACGCGCAGGACACCGCGGCGATGCTGACCACCTTCAACGAGGTGGACATGACGGCGGTGATGGAGCTGCGCAAGAAATACAAGGATCTGTTCGAGAAGAAGCACGGCGTGAAGCTCGGCTTCATGGGCTTCTTCACCAAGGCCGTCTGTCACGCGCTGAAGGAGATCCCGGCGGTCAACGCCGAGATCGACGGCACCGATCTGGTCTACAAGAACTACGCCCATATCGGCGTCGCCGTCGGCACGCCGAAGGGCCTTGTCGTGCCGGTCGTGCGCGACGCCGACCAGATGACCATCGCCGAGATCGAGAAGGAAATCGGCCGGCTCGGCATCGCCGCGCGCGACGGCAAGCTGACCGTCTCCGACATGCAGGGCGGCACCTTCACCCTCTCCAACGGTGGCGTCTATGGCTCGCTGATGTCGACGCCGATCCTCAACGCGCCGCAGTCGGGCATTCTCGGCATGCACAAGATCCAGGAGCGGCCGGTGGCGATCGGCGGCGAGGTGAAGATCCGGCCGATGATGTATCTGGCGCTCAGCTACGACCACCGCATCGTCGACGGCAAGGAGGCCGTGACCTTCCTCGTCCGGGTCAAGGACAGCCTGGAAGACCCCGAGCGGCTGGTGCTGGATCTTTAAAGTCGCGTTGGCTGCGCGGAAGGGCTGGAGGACCGGGAAGGGCTGCGTGATGACTGAACGGGTGATGATCGTGACCGGCGGGTCGCGCGGGATCGGCGCCGCCACGGCGCGGCTCGGCGCCAAGGCCGGCTATGCCGTCGTCGTCAACTATGCCTCGAACGAGGCGGCTGCGAAGGCCGTGGTCGCCGACATCGAGGCCGGCGGCGGCACGGCGATCGCGGTGAAGGGCGACGTCGGTGTCGAAGCCGACATCGTCGCGCTGTTCGAAGCGGCGGACAGGCTCGGGCCGCTGGCGGCGCTGGTCAACAATGCCGGCGTGGTCGACGCGGTCGCGCCGGTCGCCGAGATGAGCGCGGACCGGCTTGACCGGATGTTCCGGATCAACATCACCGGCAGCTTTCTCTGCGCCCGCGAGGCGGTGAAGCGCATGTCGACGGCGCGCGGCGGCCAGGGCGGCGCGATCGTCAATCTGTCCTCGGCGGCCGCCAAGCTCGGCCTCGGCGGCGCTCGGGTCGACTATGCCGCGTCGAAGGGCGCGATCGATACCTTCACCGTCGGGCTCGCCAAGGAACTGGCCGGCGAGGGCATCCGCGTCACCGCGGTTCGCCCCGGTATCATCGCGACCGACATTCACGCCTCTGGCGGCGAGCCCGACCGGGTCGAGGAAATCGCGCCGAGCCTGCCGATGCGGCGGGCCGGCACCGCCGAGGAGGTGGCCAGGGCGATCCTTTGGCTGCTGTCGGACGAGGCGTCCTATTCGACCGGCACGATCATCGACGTCTCCGGCGGTCGCTCGATCCTGCCGTGAGGGCGCCTTCCCCCCATTGTTCTTGAGATCGAAGGAAAGCGGAAATTCATGGCCGATCAGCAAAGCTACGACCTCGTCGTCATCGGATCGGGACCCGGCGGCTATGTCTGCGCCATCAAGGCGGCGCAGCTCGGCCTCAAGGTCGCCGTCGTCGAAAAGCGCAAGACCTATGGCGGCACCTGCCTCAATGTCGGGTGCATCCCGTCGAAGGCGCTGCTGCATGCCTCCGAGATGTTCGCCGAGGCCGGGCATTCCTTCGCCGAACTCGGCATTTCGGTGGAGCCGAAGCTCGATCTCGAGGCGATGCTCGGCCACAAGGACAAGACGGTGAAGGCCAATGTCGACGGCATTGCCTTCCTGTTCAAGAAGAACAAGATCACCGGCATCATCGGCACCGGCCGCATCAAGGCGGCCGGCGAAGTCGAGGTGACGAAGGAGGATGGCGCAACCGAGACGCTGCCGGCCAAGGCGATCTGCATCGCCACCGGCTCGGCCGTCGCCGGCATTCCGGGCGTCGAACTCACCTTCGACAGCGACACGATCGTCTCCTCCGACGAGGCGATCGCGCTGGAAAAAGTCCCCGAGACGATGGTCGTCGTCGGCGGCGGCGTGATCGGACTCGAGCTCGGTTCGGTCTGGTCCCGGCTCGGCGCCAAGGTGACGGTGGTCGAATATCTCGACAAGGTGCTCGGGCCGATGGATGGCGAGGTCTCGAAGGCCTTCCAGAAGCTGCTGGTCAAGCAAGGCATCGAATTCCGCCTCGGCGCCAAGGTCACCGGTGTCGAGAAGGCCGACAAGGGCGCCAGGGTCAGCTTCGAGCCGGTCAAGGGCGGCGAAGCGGAAACGCTCTCGGCGGACGTCGTGCTGGTCGCCACCGGCCGCAAGCCCTATACGGAGGGGCTCGGACTGAAGGAGGCGGGGGTCAAGCTCGACGATCGCGGCCGGGTCGAGATCGACGCGCATTTCGCCACCAATGTCGCGGGCATCTACGCGATCGGTGACGTGGTGAAGGGCGCGATGCTGGCCCACAAGGCCGAGGACGAAGGCGTGGCGCTGGCCGAGCAACTGGCGGGTCAGGTCGGCCACGTCAATTACGACGCGATTCCCTCGGTGGTCTACACCTCGCCCGAGGTCGCCTCGGTCGGCAAGACCGAGGAAGAATTGAAAGCGGCCGGCATCGCATACCGGGTCGGCAAGTTCCCGTTCATGGCCAATGGCCGTGCCAGGGCGATGCTCAAGACCGACGGTTTCGTCAAATTCCTGGTCGACGCCGAGACCGACCGGGCGCTCGGCTGTCACATCCTCGGCGCGGGGGCCGGGGACATGATCGCGGAGGCGGCGCTGTTGATGGAGTTCGGCGGTTCCTCGGAGGATCTAGCGCGCACCTCGCACGCGCATCCGACCCTGTCCGAGGCGATGCGCGAGGCGGCCTTCGCGGCCTTCGCCAAGCCGATTCACGTGTAACGGGGCGGCGGCCCCACCGCCCGACATGATGTTCCACGTGAAACATCGACCGGGAAAAAGGCCCGGCGCGTCGGCGGCCGGGCCTTTCTATGAGACGATGAGGCCGGGTTCAGCCCTTCTTTTCGGCGTCTTTCACCACCGGCGCCGAAGACGTGGCCGTGTCTGCCGAATCGGCGGTGACGATCGGCGTCATCGGCGCCTCGGCCACGATATCGGTATGGGCCGCGCATTGCGCCGCGGCGCCGCCGGATGCGGCGGCGAGAAGCCCGAGGCTCATGGTCACAGCAAGTAAGGATTTCATGCGCAGGCACTCCTTGGCTGTTTCGACCCTGGAAGGTTACGCCGATTGCTCGCGGCCAACAAGCGGGCGATCGCGCGCCCGAATGAAGCTCATACGCCGAAGACGCGCCCGAGCCGTTGCGGTTATGGCCGTTCCGGCTGCGTCAATCCACCCGGGTTACCGTCCAACCGGCCTGGCGCAGCAATGCGACGAGGCCGTCCTCGCCGGGAAGATGCAGGGCGCCGGTGGCGACGAAGGCGCCGCCTTTTTCCAGCATCGGTGTCATTCGCTCGACCATGCGATGGTTGCGTTCGGTGACGACGCGCTCTTCGAACTCGGCGTAGCCCTTGCCGGCGCCGACGAGGATGCCGCCATCCGGCACCGCCGCCTCGATCGCCGGCATGATCGCCGCGATCTTGCCCTCGCGATAAAGCGCCAGCATCGTCTCCATCACATCCGGCATGCGATCCTGGAGCTCGATCGTCGCCAGGAGACTGTCGACCTGGAGATCGGTCGAGAGGGAAGCGAGAGCGCGGAGCTGCTCCTCGGAGGTCTCCAGCCCCTCGACCGGCTTGCCGGCGGCGATGGCGCGCTCGGCGAGCCGGACGTCGAGGACCGAGGCGCCGTCCTTTTTCCGCGCCGCTTCGCAGTCCGGCAGCATCAGGCTCATGGAGGTGAACCAGGGCTGCAGGGTCTGCACCGACTGGAACGGAATCCCCTTGGCTGCAAGCGCCGTTTCGAGCTTGGCCTGCTCTTGCGGATCGACCAGATCGGCGAGGGTCTGGCCCTTGGGGAGGTTGATCAGCTCCGGATGGGCGAAAAAGGCGGCGGCGGCCTTGACCGGGTCGAGGACATCGGTCGTTTCGATGACCAGGCGCTCGGACGCGGTAAAGGCCTGTTCGGCTGATGCAGGCAGGACGAGGACGCGGGGATCGGTGAGGTGGATGGTGCCGAACAGATGGGACGGGGCCAGGCCGGCCCGCTCGACGCGAAACAGCTTTCCGGCGCCGTTGGGGACCGCCGCCGCATTCGCTTCGACATCGGCGAGCCTGCCCTCCACCCGCAAGGCGGGACGAAGATCGCGGCCGTCGCAGGCGTCCGGCTCCGTCGCGCCGACGGCCAGGATACCGACGAGCAGGAAGGCCAGAACGAGGCCGGGCAGCGCGAGGCAAAGCCGGAAGAGAGCCGTCGCGAAACGATCGAATCGGTCGATAGGGCCAGTCATGGGCGGCTGATCTACTCCCTCGCAATAACGCGGGGAGCCTAGGGGGAAATTACGACCAAAGCCTGAATCTCGCGACTTTCCCGCATCGACCGGTCAGGCGCGGCGGCGCGCGCGCGGGTGGGCGCCGTCATAGATCGACAGGAGCCGGGCCGAATCGACGGCGGTGTAATTCTGCGTCGTCGACAGGCTGGCATGGCCGAGAAGGTCCTGGATCGTTCTGAGATCCCCGCCGGCCGACAGAAGATGGGTAGCGAAGGAGTGTCGAAGCGCATGCGGCGTCGCCGATTCGGGTAGACCCAAGCCGCCCCTGAGCCGCGCCATGGCGCGCTGGATGATCTGCGGCTTCAACGGGCCGCCACGGGCGCCGCGAAACAGGGCCTCGTTCGGATGCAACGCATAGGGACACAGGCGGCGATATTTGGCCACCGCCTCGAGCACGGTGGGAAGCAGCGGCACGAGACGAGTCTTGCCGCCCTTGCCGGCGATGGGCATCGACCGAGCGGTCGGCTCACTGAGCGCGTCGCCGGGCAGTGCCAGTGCTTCCGAGATACGCAGGCCGCAGCCGTAGAGAAGCGTGAGCACGGCGACATCGCGGGCGGCGATCCACGGCTCGGCGGCGAAGGCGCCGGCATCCTCGGTGACGGCTTTGGCATCGGGCACGCTCAGGGGACGCGGCAGCGACCGCGGCTGTCTGGGTGCGCGCATCGCCTTGGCGCCAGCGGAGGAGGCCAGCCCCTTCTTTTCCAGATGGCGGATGAAGGAGCGAATTCCGGCAAGGCCCCGGCCGAGCGTCTTGGCGCCCGCGCCATCGCGGCGGCGCGCGGCGAGGAAGCCGCGCAGTTCGGCGGTCTTGAGGTCGGTGAGATCGCCGAGCGTGGCGGGTCGGGCGTTGTAATGGGTCAGGAACACCAGAAACTGGCGCAGATCCCGCTCATAGGCGGCAAGCGTATGACGGCTGGTGCGGCGCTCCTCGGCAAGCGTCGCCAGCCAGGCGGCCTTTTCGGCCAGCAGCGGCTTGGTCGCATGGATGAGAACTGTCTGACTCATCGCCACTTCCCCCGCGTCTCTTCTGGTGAGATTCGTCCTGCTCGGGTCAGCCCGCCCGGCAGGGCACCGTTCCACCAGCATCCACGATCAAGGTGAACGCTTCGTTCCCGGAACCCCATCGGTCCGACACGGGTTTCCTTGTCGAGGGCGCCCGCGCTTGTTTGGTCGCGGCCGGCCCCAGCCTTTTCCTCGGTAGCCTTGCGAGGCAAGATGCCGACCCGTTCCCATCGAAGGAGACTCCCATGAAACGTCATGCGACCGCAATCTGGAAAGGCGCGCTCGGCGACGGCACCGGCGCGATCACCACCCAGTCCGGCGCCCTCAGCGATCACGGCTATTCGTTCAAGGCCCGGTTCGAGGATGAAAGCGGAAAGTCCGGAACCAATCCAGAGGAATTGCTGGCGGCGGCCCATGCCGGCTGCTTCGCCATGCAGCTGTCGCATTTCCTCGCCGAAAACGGCACGCCCGCGGACGAGCTGAAGGCAACATCCGTCGTCAATGTCGAACAGGTCGCGGCCGGCTTTGAGATCCAGCAGAGCGCCATCACCCTCGAGGCCAGGGTGCCGGGAATCGACAAGGCGAAATTCGATGAATTGGCCGAGCAGGCGAAATCGGGATGTCCGGTCTCCAAAGCGCTCGGCGCGATTACGGTGACACTCGACGCCAAGCTGGTCTGAGCCAGACCGCCATACGAGATCAACGGCCCGTGCCCAGCGGGCCGTTCGCATCGGGCGGTACCTGGGCCACGCCGGGTTCAAGCACCGGTGACGCAAGGCCGGCGCGGAGGCCGGCAGTGGTGTGGCCTGGCTTCGCTCCGGCGCTCGCCGCCGTGATCGCGGTACTGATCGTCGGGTTGAATGCCATGGCGGGTGCTGGACTTCCTCGCCCTGGGCGCGAGTCGAGCGCCGCGAGCGAAGGCGGGCCTGTTGCCAGCGCCGCCGCATGTGACGAACGGATGACGTCGGGGAAGTATGCAACGCAGGGGTTTGCGGCGTTTTCGAGAAATTTTGCTGCAGTGCATTTTTTCGCAAATCGGCTGTTGACTTCAAAAGCGGGGACCGCCTATAAGCCACTCATCGACGGCGAAGACGCCGCCGGCGAGCCCTTGGGTTTGCTCTGGTGTCAGGCAGTCGACAACAATCAGAAGAGTAGGCCGGCAACGGTCGTTCTTCAGGGTCAATCGAGGCGCATAGCGTCGACCGGCCCGACGGCATCTTTTTTGCCGTGCTCTTTGACAATTTGATATTGAGAAGAAAGAGAAGCGTGGGCGGCGGACAGTCTGCGTGGAGCTTCGGGCCGGTTTTCCTTTATCGGTTTTGGAGTATCCATGAGAGAAATGATCTGATCGTTTCACGTTTCGGTATGAGAGTGTACGGCTTGGCGCTGTTTCGGGGCTTGCTTTTGCGGGTTTTGCGATGGTGTCGAGCGAAGGGCGTTTTCGGTGTTGGTCTGGCTTTGCAGTGATGCGGGCCGGTCTGGCGGCGGGGGCGT
>NZ_JALHBS010000124.1 GCF_024195285.1 Aurantimonas marianensis | reverse complement strand
ACAGGCCGATACCGGCTGCGAAGTAGACCAGCGCGAGGGTGACAGGCGTCACCAGAACCGCGTTCCTGAGCGTCACAGCAGCCATAGGACAACCGCCCAGATCGCCGCAGCCAGGGCGTACATGCGAGACCACATGCCGACATGCAACGGTCGCCCATCTTCATCGACCGAGATCATCTGGGCGAGAAAAAGAGCACCGGTGGATATGAAGACCGTCGATATGAGCAATGACATGATGAAACCGTCTAGCGTGTCGCCCACGCCGGCTGCTCGTCAGGGGCACACGCTCTGTCATGACAGAACTCGGTCGAAACGGCGTTGATCACGATAGCGAATATGAAAAACGCCGCTGTTGCTGCTGCGATCGTAAGCGATTTCCCGCCGACCAGGAAGAGTGATTTTGCCATTTCATTTCCCGATCTAGAAGACGAGGGTAGTCTATCCGAAGCCATGCCAGAAGGTCCAGCAAATCAACTTCCGTAACGTTGTGCTCGCCTCATTGCTGGCTTGGATCACAAGGCGCCCGGATTCTGTTTCGCGCATAATCGCGACCGGGAAGCCTTCGGCGTACTCCATCACCCCACCATGAGCGCTATCCGAATCGGTCAAGTATATAAATTGGCTTTGTTGGCGCGGCAACCTGGGCAATCGTCGGAAACGGATTCAGATGCGCCGGCACTTTCGGCTTGAAGCGCCCGTCCGCGACGGCGTCATCGCTCGGCCCCGCCCCGGTCTTGCTCAGAAATATCGCTGCTATGCCCTTGTCCGGTGTCCAGCGTCCCGAACAGATCGAGCCAGCGGCTCCGCGCGGCCTCGCGCGAATAAAGCGGACGGCCGCTCTCCACCGTGCTCGCCCCGCGCCATCGCGCCGCCATGTCGACGACGATGTCGACCAGGCGGTCCATCTCGACGTCCCAGGGCGCCGTAACGCCGAGACGGTGTTCCTCGATATCCCGCGCCAGCGCGCTCTGCGGCTCGACCAGCGCCAGCACGGGAAGCCCCGCGGCGAGATAGCTGAAGGTCTTGCTGGGATAGGCAAACCGATAAAGCCCTGGCCGCAGCGTCACGATGCCGACGTGGTATTGCGCCATCAGAGCGAACGCTTCCTCGGACGAGACGCCGGGACGGAAGCGCACATTCTGGATGCCTTCGTCCCTCACCCGCGCCTCGAGTGCCGCCTTTTCGCGACCCTCGCCCAGAATGTCGAGGACGGCGATGCCCGGATCGACGCGCGCGAAGACGTCGACGAGAGTCGAGAGATTCTGGAAGCGGCCGACATTACCGGCGAACAGGAAGCGGGCGGGGCCGCCCTCATTGCCCGGCGCCCGTTCGCCAACCGGCTCCTGCGCGGAGAAATTGTTGATCGAGACAAGACGCCGGGGACGTGTTCCGCGCTCGCGCACCACGTCGATCATGTCGTCGGACAGCACCACCACCACGTCGGCGTGGTTCATCACGAAGCGGTCCAGCGCGACGAGAAGGCGCGACAACAGGCCGGGCTTCATGATCCCCATCAGGATCGCGATATCGGGATAGATGTCCTGCAGGAAATAGACGAAGCGCGCGCCTCGCAATCTCGCGGCCAAGAGCAAGGCGAGAGCCTGGACCACCGGCGGGATCGAGGTCGTCCAGACGACGTCGCGCCTGCGCCCGAAGACGATCGCCGCGCTGGCGAGCAGCACGAACAGGAGGCCGTTGACGGCGCGCACCAGCCCATAGCCGCGCTCGGGCAGAAGCGGCAGCCGGCGAACCGTCGCGCCGTTCCATACGCTTCGCGGGGGTTGCCGGGGCATCTTCAGATGGGGCCGGTAGTCCGGCTGGCCGGTCAGCACCTCGACCTCGTGTCCAGCCTCCACAAGCCAGCGCGCGATGTCGTTCATCAGCACCGTCTCGGGCCAGAAATACCGGAAGACGAGCGTTGCTTTCAATGTCCTGCTTCCTGCCTGAGGCCGAATTTCGCCGGCCAGTCCATCGTTGCGAGGCGCTCCCCCAGATAAGCGGCGCCTTTCGGAGTTAGGTGAGCGAGATCATAGGAAATCAGTACGCCCTCCCTCGTCACCCTTTGGCAGCCATCCTCATTGCACAGCGGTTGAAGAAGATCGATGACAGTCACACCTTGAAGCGCCCGGAGTTTCCTGTTGATGGCCACATTGCCTTCGAAGTACGGGGTGCGGATCTCGTGAGCATTGGGCTTGCCGCCATGATGAGCGAAGAACTCGATTCCGGTTCCGGTGAGTATCCTTCTCGCCGTGACAGCGATCTTCGCCGACGGATTGAGTGTGCGCAACACCGCCAGTTGCTCATCGAGGACGTCGGCTGATGACTCGCTCCACTCGAATGCGACGACGATCGCGTCCGCTTCCGCGAAGATCGATCGCCCAAGATTCGTCGCATGCTGTCGCCGGCAGCTTTCTTCCATCTTCGGTAAATACGTTTCGTAGTACGCGTCGGAGACCGGGAACAGTGTCTTGCAATTATCCAGGACCGGTACCGTCGCGAGGTCTACCGACCCGGCCCACCCGCCTTCGCCAAGGATGTTGACGAAATCTGCTCCCATGCTGTCGCCCACCACCAGCAGTTTCTGACGGTCGCTGCCATCGAAACTCCGCTCTTCGGCCAGAAAGCGTTTCCACACGTAATCGTTGAGCGCTTCGACTTCGTAGGAAAGCTGCTCCTGAACCTCCTCCGGATAGCGCCAGAGCCATCCATTCGAGCTCCAGAGACCGGCCCAGCACAGACCGGATACGGTTGCGGCCAGCGCACTTTGCCGCAGGAATACGGAACTCCTGACTTCTTCGGCGCCCGGCAGACGGAACCGGCGCTCGACCAGATGGAACATCGGCACCGCAAGCAGGATCGACACGACGATCAATCCTGCCCCTTCACCGGCCGAGAGAGGTGTGAATGTCCAGTATCCGTAGAACACGATGACAGGCCAGTGGACGAGATAGAGCGAATAGCTGACCTTCCCTAGGCCAGTCATCACCGGATTCGTCAGCACCTTGCCGAAGACGGGAGGCGCTCCTGCAAGGATGACGCACGCTGCGCCCAGACAGGGAAGCAAGGCGTTCCATGAGGGAAAGATCGCGGTCTCATCAAGCAGCAGCACAGAGAGGCCGATCAGCAGCAGGCCGATCGCCAGCAGGGCTTCTGCAAAGAGCTTCGGTGTCTTCCAACCACCCCCGAGCCACACGCATAGGGCCCCGATCGCAAACTCGAAGACCCGGAATGGCGCGAGGAAGAACACCGCTGCAGGACCGTCGGCTCGCGGCGCATCTCCGATTCCGGACATCACATCGAGGATAGCGAGCCTGCCGTCGGCCATGTCGAGCGCGAACAGGAAGCTGGCGAGGCCCGCGAGAGCGATGGAGGCCGGGCCGATCCATCGCGAGCGGTTTCTGACCGCCAGCACCACCAGCACCGGCCACACGAGATAGAACTGTTCCTCCACGCCCAGCGACCAGGTATGCAGAAGCGGCTTCAGGATGGCATCCGGGTCGAAATAGCCGCTTTCAGCCCAGAAATAGATGTTCGATACGCTGAAGAGCGCGGCAACCAGTGCACCCCCGACGCGGCTCAGGAACTGGGGAGCGAACAGGAATGCCGCGCCTATGAAGCTCAGCCAGAGCGTCGCCAGAAGCGCCGGGAACAAGCGCCGCATGCGCCGGACGTAGAAGTGACCGAAGCGGAAGGTCCCCGTACTGTGCACTTCGTTCACGATGAGACGGGTGATCAGAAAGCCGCTGATAACGAAGAAAACGTCGACTCCGGCAAACCCCCCGGAAAACGTCACGAAGCCGGCATGGAAGAAAAGCACGGCCATCACCGCGAGCGCTCTCAACCCGTCGATTTCCGCTCGGTAGGGAAGCGATCCGTGCCCTCGCCCTTCGCTCCGATTCCCGTTCATCGTCCACCACTATGACTTGGCGCAGCGGCGCGACCGCAGGAAAGCGAAAATGAACCAGGGCGCGGCGAACGGCAGGGCGGCTCAGCCCCGCGCTCCGTCCAGTCCATGCCAGCGGGCCGACAGTTTCGCGGTGCCGAGAATCAGGCGGACGACGCGTTGCGAGCTATTGTCGATGCGATAGTCCTGCGGAACCGGCGGAAAGCGTCCGGCGCGGAAATCCGCGATCGCCATGTCCACCGAGGCCGCGATCACGTCGCGATCGAGGCCGGTGATGATGATCGAGCCGGTGTCCATCGCTTCCGGCCGCTCCAGCGCGTTGCGGACGGTCACGGCCGGGAAGCTCAGGATCGAGGATTCCTCGCTGATCGTTCCGGAATCGGAGATCGCGCAGAGCGACTCCATCTGCAGCTTGTTGTAGTCGTGAAAGCCGAAGGGTTTCAGGAACCGCAGTCGCTCGAGCGTCTCGATGCCGTAGGCCTCGAGGCGTTTGCGCGTGCGCGGATGCGTCGAGATCACGACGGGCATGTCGTGCCGTTCGGACAGCATCTCGAGCGCTTCGACGATGGCGCGCAGCTGCGGCTCCGAATCGACGTTCTCCTCGCGATGGACCGAGGCGATGAGATAGCCGCGCGGCTCGAGCTCCAGCCGCTCCAGGATGTCGCTGGCCTCGATCCGGTCGCGATAGAGCGCGAGCACCTCCGCCATGGGAGAGCCCGCCACGATGATGCGCCGGTGCGGCAGCCCTTCCGACAGGAGGTGACGACGAGCATGTTCGGTGTAGCAGATATTGAAGTCGGACATGTGATCCACGAGGCGCCGGTTGAGTTCCTCGGGGACATTGAAATCGAAGCAGCGGTTGCCCGCCTCCATATGGTATACCGGGACACGGTTCTTGCGGGCCGCGAGGGCGGCCATGCAGGAATTGGTATCCCCGAGCAGAAGCACCGCGTCCGGCTTCTCCCGGCGAATGATCCGGTCGGCCCGGGCGATGACGCGGCCGATCGTTTCCGCCGCCGTTTCGCCGGCCGCTTCGAGGAAATGGTCGGGCGCGCGAAGCCCCAGATCCTCGAAGAAGACCTCGTTCAACTCGTAGTCGTAATTCTGCCCGGTGTGGACGACGACGTGCCTGATCGAATCGGCGTCATCCAGCGCGCGGATGGTCGCCGAAAGGCGGATCCATTCCGGCCGCGTGCCGGCGATGGTCATTACCTTCATCATCTCAGTCATTCTCGACAAGCTCTTGGTCATTGGAGCAGGAAATTACGAAAGGCGCGGGAACGGCCCCGCGCCGCATCATGCCGAGCCGCCGTCAGGCAGAACGCGATCGCGATAGGTGTCCGGAGCCGCGGGGTCGAAAATTTCATTGGTCCAGAAGAGGGTGAGCAAAGGCTGCTCTCCGACATTCTCGATGCTGTGGGTATGAAGCGTCGGCATATCGACGGCCGCCGGCCGCTCGCCCGATACGCGGTATTCCCACACGGTGTCGGTGAGAACCCGTCTTATCCGGATGACCGCCTCGCCGGATACGACGAGAAAACGCTCCACCTTGTCGAGATGGAAATGATCGCCACGCGTTATCCCCGGCTCCGTCCAGGACAGAAAAGTCTGGCCGCCGCGGCCGCCACCGCCCTTGACGGCCTCGAAGAGTGTTCCCCTGGGATCGGTATTGAGCGTCAAAGGTCGCGGAAAGCCGTCAGGATAAAGGGCCGCGCGATAGCTGTTGAAGAGCGCCACATCGAAGGGATCGGAGAGATCCGGCACGATATTGGCCAGGTAGCTCTGATGAAATCCGGCGATCTTCTGGTGCAGATCGGGGACGCTGACCGGTTTGCCCGCAAGGAATTGGCGACCGGTCTTTCCCGCCACCACCGCGTCGATGGCCGACTGGGCCGCGGCGCCCGCATGGAGGAGCTCGACACGCCCGTCCGGATTGATCGACGGCGTGGCGCCATCGATGACCTGGCGGCAAAGCGTCGCCGTCACATTGTTGTAGAATGGCCGGGCACACTCGCCGAAGATATGCGGAAGCACCAGATCGGTATAGGCGAGCCCCGACGCGCCGAAGGCTTCCCCCGCCCGTCGCTTGGACCGGCCGTAAGGCGTGTCCTTTTCGGCGTGGGTCGAATTGGCGTAGACGATGTGCGGCTTTGCGCCCGCCGCGTTGACGCTTGCGAGCAGGGCCTCGGCGATCCGCAGATTGGCGTCCTCGATATCGTCGTCCGGCGCGCGATTGACGCCGGCGAAGTGGAGGACGGCGTCCGCGTCACGAAACGCCGCGAGCGCGCGGTCCTGGTCGTTGAAGCCGGAGCGATCGAGGGCGGCGACGGCGAAAGGTTCCGCTTCGTTCCTGAATTGCGCCATCGCATTGGCGGCCCGCAGCCGGCAGGCGGCATGCCAGCCGAGCAGCCCGCCAGCCCCGGTGACGACGACCTTCATTGCCGGGCACCGCCGTTCCAGCTTTCCAGTTCGCTCTGCATTTCCGGAAGTGTCATGAGCAGCGCTTTGACATCCTCGACACTCATCCGCTCCGAATTGTGCGAATGATAGTCCTCGTATTCGGCCGTTTCGCGATCGCCCTCGACGAAGTAGGATTTGTAGTTCAGGTCCCGGTCGTCCATCGCGATGCGGTAGTAATCGCCCAGGTCCTCGCTGTGCGAGAGTTCCTGGGCGTTGGCGAGCGTCTCATACAGCTTTTCACCGTGACGCCAGCCGATCACGTCGACCGGATGGTCAGGGCGCGAGAACAACTGCTTGATAGCCGTCACAAGGTCCGCGATGGTCGCCGCTGGCGCCTTCTTGATGAAGAGATCGCCCTGGCGCGCGTGATCGAAGGCGAAACGCACGAGCGCGACCGAATCCCGCAACGGCATCAAGAACCGCGTCATCGTCGGCTCGGTGATGGTGATCGGCAGGCCCGACTTGATCTGCTCGATGAACAACGGAATGACCGAGCCGCGCGAATACATGACGTTGCCGTAGCGCACGCAGGAAATGGTCGTCGCCGTGCTCTCGCCGACGATTTCGCGGGCCGCGGCCTGGGCGACCTTTTCCATCATCGCCTTCGACATGCCCATGGCGTTGACGGGGAAGACGGCCTTGTCGGTCGACAGGCAGACGAGGCTGCGCACGCCCGCCTCGATACCGGCCCGCACGACATTCTCCGATCCGACGATGTTGGTGCGCAACGCCTCCATCGGGAAGAATTCACAGGACGGCACCTGCTTGAGGGCCGCCGCGTGAAAGACGCAGTCGACTCCACGCATGGCGTGTTCGACGCCGGCTCGATCCCTCACGTCGCCGATGTAGAATCTGATGCGCGGATCGAGCAGCGTGCTGCGCAAGACATGCTGCTTCTCCTCGTCGCGGCTGAAGACCCGCACCTCCTCAACGTCATTTCCATCGAGCAGGGTCCGGAGCATGGTCTTGCCGAACGATCCCGTCCCGCCAGTGATGAGTACCGTGCGTATGCGTTTTGCGGTCATAGGCTGCTGCTTGCCAGTTCAAGGGTTAAGTTCGCCACCCGCTGCTCTTAGTATGCGGGCGCTCGCGCTGACAAGGGGTTGGCGATGCCATTCCAGGGCTGCCGCACAGGGCCGCCGACCGATCCGGCGAAGTCGTTGAACGGCTGGAGTTCGCCGCTTCCGCGGGCGGTTACCGGCTTGCAGACCGCGATGCGGCTTTTCTCGTCGCGGCCGAAAACCGGCCAAGGGCCTGGCCGGGTCACGCCGGCATAGGCGAAGCATGGAGACAACCATGGCGTCGCCAGCACGGCGCGGCCCTTGCGGCCCTTGCGGCCCTTGTCGCATCCCGTCCGAGTTGTGTATCAGCGGGTCGCCGTATATGGGGTGGGTGCGACATGCCGCCGGCGGCGCGCCGGCGCCGCGAACGAACCCTTGAACGTCCACATCGCTAAAAGACGGCTGAAGCGAATGTCGCAAATCGCCTCGATGACGATTTTGGTGGCGATGGTCGGCCTTCGGACGGGCGCCGTGCTGGTGTTGTTCAAATTCCTGGCGACGAGTTTCGGCCCGGATGGGTTCGGCCAGTTGAGCCAGGTCATGGCGGTGGCCGCCGTCTTTTACATGATTGCCGGCGGCGGTCTGACCAACGGTATCGTCAGAAACGTCGCCGCGGCCCCCGACAGGGACGCGAGCGCGTCGTGGCTGAAGGCGGCGCTTCCGATCGTCGCGATATTCGCCGTGGCCCTGGCCGCGGCGGCGCTCGCCATCTGGCTGTGGGGATCGTCGTTTCTGTTTCCCGAACAGGATATGGGATATGTCCTGCTCGCCGTGGGCCTTGCTCAAGTCGTCGTCGGAGCAGGCAATCTCGCCTTGGCCTATCTGAGCGGTATCGGTGCCGTGCGCACCTTCGCGGCGGCCAATGCCGGCGGCACGATCATCGCGACCGGACTGATCGCCGTCCTGGCGCTGACGACCGGTTTCCGGGGCGCCGCGGTGGGGGTCGCCTGCCTCGCCCTGGCGCCGGCGTTTCTCGGACTGGTCGCCTTCGGACGACATATGGACTGGAAACTCGTGTGGAAGGCCGCCTTCGTCCGACGCCAGATCGGTGAACTCCTTCAATACAGCGGCAGCATGTTTCTCGCCGCCGGTGCCGTGCCTCTGGCGCTCGTCTATATGCGCGCGGATCTGGCCGAGTCGATCGGATGGAAACAGGTTGGTCTCTGGCAGTCGGTCGCCCGTATCTCGGACGCCTACATGCAGGTTTTCGGCGTTCTGTTCATGAACTATCTGCTGCCGCAGCTGGCCCGCCTGCCATTGGCGGCGCGGGGGCGGCGGCTGGGCCAGATCGCGATCGTCATCCTCGCATTGTTTCTCGTCGGCGCGGCGGTGTTTCTGGCTTTTTCCGACACGGTGCTGCGCCTTGCGTTCTCCGACACCTTTCGCGCCGCTGGAATTTACGTCGGTCCGCAACTGTTGGGCGACGGGCTGAAGCTGGGCGCCCTCGTCTTCGTCTATTATTTCGTCGCGGCCGGACGGGCATCGGTCCAGGCCGGCGCCGAAGTGCTGGTCGCGGCGATCATGGTCGTCGCCTACATCGTTCTGCTGCCAAGGCTCGGCGCGCTGACGCCGCTCGTCAGCTATGCGATCGCCAGCTCGGTCTTGCTGCTTGTGATGGCCGTGGTCTATACGCGGCATCGGCTCCGTCGGCCACGTCTCGCGGCGGAAGATGGCGACGCGCCACGGAAGGGGATGATGTGAACGTTCTGATGCTGTGTTCTCGCTTCCCGTTGGAAGTGGGTAACGGCTACCTCACGAACGATTTGGCTGATGCAATGGTGGCTGAAGGGGTACAGGTTGCTGTCTCCTGTGTCGACTGGGGTGCCCCATATTCTGCGCCTACACACAACGCAATCACCGAGAACGGGGTCCAAGTGTGCGCAACGTCACCGGTCGCCGTGCGCGGATTCGGGTCTCTGACGGAGAAGACGACAAAATGGCTGCTCTCTCCCCGTCGTGCGGCTTCTTCGGCCCGGAGAGCCTTTCGCAATCATAATTTCGACCTCGTGATCGGTTTTTCCCCGTCAGTGACGATCGCGCGCCAACTTTCATGGGCTATGAAAAGCTTTGAAGCACGGAGCTACTTGGTTCAGTGGGATTTTTTTCCTTTTCACCAGCGCAGCCTTGGTCTGATACCTAACGGTCCGATATTCGAATTTGCCCGCCAGCGCGAAGAGGCGCTGATGCGCAAGTTCGATACAATCGGGTGTATGTCGCCTAAGAACGTCGATTATCTGAACGCGCGCTATCAGCTTCGTCCGGAACAAGGGGTGGAGGTATTGCCCATATGGTCGAATGTGGCGATACCTGGCCCAATTGACAGGAATGTTGTCCGGAAACGATACGGCCTTCCGCTAGACCGTCCTGTCGCGGTTTTCGGTGGCCAGATCACGGAAGGACGCGGCATAGAGGACATGCTTTCCGCTGCAGAATTTCTGCGGCAAGCTGGTTCGGATATAGCTATGCTTTTTGTGGGCGAGGGGCGGCAATCATCGCTCGTTAAAGCTGCGGCTGAGCGAGATGATAGTAATGTCCTTTACAGGCCGCGGATCGCTCGAGACGAATATCTCAAACTCCTCACTGCGGCGGACGTAGGCCTGATCGCCACTGTGCGCGACGTTGATGTCCCCACCTTCCCATCCAAGGTGACGGATTATTTCCGCGCCGGTGTACCAGTAGTCGCATCGGTTGAGACGTCGACAGATTTCGGCGAGTTCCTAGCCGACCACGATGCGGGGCTTCATGTCGCTGCTGGAAACACCGGAGCACTCGCCAACGCAATCGAAAAACTGGCGACCGATCGCGCATTATCTAAACGATTCGCTGAAGCAGGACGGGCGTGTCTGAGGTCGGTTTTCGACGTGCGGCTCGCAGCACGCCAAATCCTGAATTCAGGGACACGGGGGGAGACCGGCAAATGCGCTTTCTTTAGTGATTCCTAATTCGTAGAGTGCAGAGAGACCTCGCTCCGGCGCCATGAATCCGGATCACGTATGGTCTGCCCCCCGAAACGGTTTGGTGGCGAGAAATTTCTTTGGTGTCTCCGCATGGCCGGCGGGGTCCGGAAAAGTGTACGGATACTATCACCCCTTCGATTCGGAGGGACGGATCGTCGGGAATGCATGTGTTCTGGCAGTAGAATTGCCCTTCAGTGCGGTTAGTCGTGTGGCGGCTACCCTTGTGGGACCCAGCAAGAAGGAGGGCTTGTGGGCGGCGCAGGGCGAAATTGCCGACAGCCGAGGGGAAACGGGCGGCGACGTGGCGCGCGATCCCTAAAGTTGACACTGATCGAGCCATCCGCGTAAAGGAGGCTCTCGCGACAGCTGGTGCGAACACGGTGTCATTGCTCATATCGACTGCATTCATTTCCACCGGCCTTCTCTTCCTCGCTCAAATTATTTCGGCTGACGAAGATGGGCGGCTGGCACACATCGGCCTGCGGTCTCGCATGTACGCCTTGGCTGCGACGATCTGGGCGGTGATCCTGTGGCTCGTGTGACGCTCAGGAACGCGGTTCTGGTGACGCCTGTCACCCTCGCGCTGGTCTACTTCGCAGCCGGTATCGGCCTGT
>NZ_JALHBS010000123.1 GCF_024195285.1 Aurantimonas marianensis | reverse complement strand
GTCCGGCCTACGCCCTGTTCGGCGCCAGCACCTGCGAAAGGTCTGCGAGCCGGGGCGCCGACAAGGCGCCGGCGTCTGCCTCGGAACGTCCCTCAAGCCGGCTGTGATCCGTCCGTCTTGAAGGCTGCCACCGCGGCCTTCGGTGACGGCGGGGCGCCGGACGAACTTGCGGCGGTTGGCGACCTGCTTTGCAATGGCGCGAACTCGTCCGCCGTCAGCGTTTCCCGGGTGAGCAGCATCTTCGCCCCGGCGTCCAGATCGGTACGCTGTCCTGCGAGGATATCCCTGGCGCGAAAGTGCGCGCCCTCGACGATATTTCCCGGACGGCCAGGTCGATCTCGCGCTCGGTGGCTTGCGAGGCCTCGAATGAGCGGCTCTGCGGCACGGCGAGAAACGCCTGGGCGGGCCGCGTATAGGTCCGCTCGCCGAGGCCCGAATCCATGCCGTAGCGCGTCACCATTTCGATGGCGATATCGGTCGCCTTCTGGAGATCGTCCGCGGCACCGGTCGACACATCGCCGTCGAAGATCAGATCTTCGGCGGCGCGCCCACCCATCAGAACGACGATCCGGTTCTTCAGTTCGCTGGCGGCGAGCAGGAACCGATCCTCCGTCGGCCGCTGCATGGTATAGCCGAGAGCGCCGACGCCGCGCGGGATGATCGAGACCTTCTGTACCGGATCGACGCCCGGCAGATTGGCCGCGACCAGCCCATGGCCCATTTCGTGATAGGCGACGCGGCGGCGCTCGCTCTCGCTTAAGACACGGCTCTTCTTTTCGATGCCGGCGACGATGCGCTCGATGGCGATCGTAAAGTCGCCGAATGTCACCGAGGCTCCGTCTCGGCGGGTCGCGGCGATCGCCGCCTCGTTGATCAGATTGGCGCGGTCGGCCCCGGTGAACCCCGTGGTCAGGCCGGCGACCTTGGCAAGGTCGACGTCGTCATCGAGGATGATGTTGCCGGCATGCACCTTGAGGATGGCCAGGCGGCCCGCCTGGTCGGGCCGGTCGACCAGCACTTGGCGGTCGAAGCGACCGGCGCGCAACAGCGCGGGATCGAGGATTTCCGGCCGGTTGGTGGCGGCGAGCAGGATGACGCCGACACTCGGATCGAATCCGTCGAGTTCGGCGAGCAGCTGGTTGAGCGTCTGCTCCTTTTCGTCGAAGCCGCCATAGCCGCCCGCCGTGCGGCTGCGGCCGAGAGCGTCGAGCTCGTCGATGAAGATGATCGACGGTGCGGCCTTGCGCGCCTGTTCGAAAAGATCGCGGACCCGCGCCGCGCCAACGCCGACGAACATTTCGACGAACTCGGATCCGGAGATCGAGAAGAACGGCACACCCGCCTCTCCCGCCACGGCGCGGGCCAGCAGCGTCTTGCCGGTGCCCGGTGGCCCGACGAGGAGAATGCCTTTGGGCACGCGCGCGCCCAGTCGGCCATAGGTCGTCGGGTCCTTGAGAAAGGAGACGACCTCCTGCAGTTCCGACTTGGCCTCGTCGACACCGGCGACATTGGCGAAGGTCACCTTGGTGTCTTTCTCCACATAGACCTTGGCCCGCGACTTGCCGATCGACATGAGGCCGCCCAGACCCTGCCCCCCGGCCATGCGACGGAAGAGGAACATCCAGATCACGTAGATGACGAAGAACGGCAGCACCCAGGCAAGCAGAGTTCCCGCGAAACCACTGGATGGCGCACCGGTCACGGTGACCCCGTGGGCGATGAGCTTGTCCGCCAGCCCGGTGTCGACGCGGTTGGTGATGAAGCGCGTCTTGCCGCTCGGCAAAGCCTCCTTAAGCGTCCCCTGGACAGTGTCGTCGCCGACCGTGACCTCCGCCACGCGGTTCTGGGATAAAAGCTCCTCGAACTGGCTGAACGGAATGGTCTCGATTTCCGAATAGGTTCCCCAGGCCCATTGCAGCAAGGTGAAGCCGAGGATCGCCGCGAGAACGTACCAGATGATGATTGTCTGCTTTTGCGGCGGCGTCGGCGAATCCTTGGCCATGGGTGGCTCCGGTCAATCGAGAGACGCGGTCTTGACGGTCCACTTCCGACTGCATCAAGACGTGCGGGAAATGCGGCTGCGGCAAGACAAGCGCATGAACATGACGGCGGTCGCCGCAGGGAACACCCGCGACGACCGCTCTCCTTGGCGGACCAGCCGGTCAGGCGGCCGTCACGGCGATCTTCTTTTCCTTGCTCTGCGCCTCGGCCGTCTTCGGCAGTTTGACCGTCAGCACGCCCTTGGTGAAACTCGCCGCGATCTTGTCGGCGTCGACCCCGTCGGGAACCCGGAAGGAGCGCGTGAAGGAGCCGTAGCGGCGTTCGGAGAGGTAGTAGTCCTTTTCCTTCTCCTCTTTCTCTTCCTTCTTCTCGCCCTTGATCATCAGCGCGCCATTGGCGAGTTTGACCTCGACGTCCTTCTCATCCAATCCCGGCAATTCCGCCGTGATTTCGTATTCTGTCTCCCTTTCCGCGATGTCGACGGCAGGGACGGTTCCGAACGCCATCTCCCGCGGCCAGGAGAGATCGAAATCGAAAGTCGGACGGGCGAGCATCGTTCGCGAACGACCGCCGCCGAATCTGTCGAACAGGCGCTCCATCTCGTGCCGGAGCGTCTCGAACGGTGCCCAAGGACCGGACACCGAAGTCGAGGGCGCGCTGGATTTGTCGGTCTTGACGGGAAGCTTGGTCGCTGTATCGGTCATGATATTCTCCTCTGGGTGAACGAGCCCGCCCCTCTTTCGTGGCGGGCGCGCCGGCGCGCCGCGAAGGTCTTGCCGGCCACGCACGGAGTACTTGAGGAGGCCGAGCCCGCCCGCTGTTCCCACGAAACAGGACAACCAAAGCCCGCGCATGCAGCTTCGGCATTGATCCTGATCAAGATTTCGCATCATCGCGGCGTTTGAGCGGGATCAAGTCTCGCCATCTTCGGGCGTGAAATAATGCGGCGACGTTTGCGCGACGCGCTCTTGCCAATCCGCTCCACGCCGGGGAGAACGCAACATGAAAGCCATGGTCCTCCACGCAATCGGACAGCCGCTGTCGATGGAGGAGCGCCCCGATCCCCTGCCCGGCCCCGGCCAGATCCGCGTCCGGGTCGAAGCCTGCGCGGTCTGCCGCACGGACCTCCATGTCGTCGATGGCGACCTGCCGGAGCCCACGCCGCCGATCGTGCCCGGCCACGAGATCGTCGGCCTCGTCGACGTCATCGGTGACGGGGTCGAGATGCTATCCCCCGGCATGCGGGTCGGCATTCCCTGGCTCGGGCACACCTGCGGGCATTGCCCCTATTGCATCGCCGGCGCGGAGAACCTTTGCGACCAGCCCCTGTTTACCGGCTACACGCGGGACGGCGGCTTTGCGACCCATGTCGTTGCCGACGCCGCCTTCGCTTTTCCGCTGACGGGCTTCGACGATCCGGTCGCCGCCGCGCCGCTGATGTGTGCGGGGCTGATCGGCTGGCGCTCACTTCGCATGGCCGGGAAGGGTCAGGCGATCGGCCTGTACGGCTTCGGCGCCGCCGCGCACATCCTCGCCCAGATCTGCCGCTGGCAGGGGCGCGACGTCTACGCCTTCACCCGCCCCGGCGACCGCGCGGCTCGGGAGATGGCCCTGTCGCTCGGTGCCCGCTGGGCTGGAGGTTCGGACGAGAGGCCGCCCGACCCGCTGGACGCAGCGATCATCTTCGCTCCGGTCGGCGCGCTGGTTCCACAGGCTTTGCAGGCCGTGAAGAAGGGCGGCCGGGTGGTCTGCGGCGGCATCCACATGAGCGATATTCCGGAATTTGCCTATCGGCTCCTGTGGGAAGAACGCCAGATTCGCTCCGTCGCCAATCTGACCCGGCAAGATGCTGCCGAGTTCCTGGAAATCGCGCCGGAGGCCGGGGTGAAGACGACCACCCATGTCTATCCGCTGGAAGCGGCGAATAAGGCGCTCGCCGATCTGAGGACTGGCCGATTTCAGGGCGCTGCCGTGCTGGTACCGTGACACGCTGCGGCAGCGTCGATGCTTGGCTCGAAGTCGAGTTCGTCGATGATGTCCTGCTGCAGTGTCCCATCATGCATCGCCTTGGCCCGTGTTTCGCAAGCGCAAGGAATTTCCCGCTCCTGCCGCAGCCTGAATCATCGACCGGGCAAGGGGGGCCGGCATTGATCCGGCTCAAGGCGAGTAGGCGGTCTCGCGCAGCTAGCCGTCACTCGCGCCGAGGGCGCGTCGAAGCGTCCGGATCACCACCCCGCGCGCCTTGTCGTCGGCCGCCTTCTCGAGCCGCTCGTTGATATCGAGGAAGAGTTTCGAAACGTCGTTATGCCAGTCGAGACGAGCCAGCTTGCCCGGATCGAGGCGGCGCGGCGTGTCGGATTTCAGCGGGATGGCGGCCTCGGCCGTGAGC
Source organism: Aurantimonas marianensis (assembly GCF_024195285.1). Taxonomy (GTDB): domain Bacteria; phylum Pseudomonadota; class Alphaproteobacteria; order Rhizobiales; family Rhizobiaceae; genus Aurantimonas; species Aurantimonas marianensis. The sequence goes on along the minus strand of NZ_JALHBS010000123.1, from coordinate 7,715 downwards.
CTGAATCCGTCGTCCAATCGCGGCACGATAACCCGCTCGTTCGGAACCACCGCGCTCACACGCTGCTTCAGCCCCTCGATCGCCTCGACTTCCCCATGCACGAGAAACAGACCGGCCTCCACCGGACGCCGTTCCGACAGCCAGTCGCAAAGCTCAGGTCCGTCGGCATGGCCGGAGTAGAGATCGATCTCGCGGATCTGTGCCCGCACGACGAATTCATCGCCTTGAATTCGGACCTGATGGGCCCCGTCCTTCAAGATCCGGCCCAGCGTGCCCTGGGCCTGGAAGCCGACGAACAACACCGTCGCTTCCGGCCGCCACAGCCAGTTCTTCAGGCGATGCCTGATGCGTCCGGCCTCGCACATTCCGCTGGCCGCGATTACGATATGGAAGCCCTTCAGCCGGTCCAGCGCCTTACTCTCGTCGACCGTCTCGGTGAAGCGGATGTTGGGTGCGCGCAAAGCGCGGGACAGAATGTCGCCGTGCTCCAATTCCCCCGCATGATCGTGAAAGACCCCGGTGGCACGGGTGGCGAGCGGCGAATCGATGATGACCGGAATCGCCGGCAGATCGCCGGTTTCGATGAGATGCTGCAGGTCGACTAGGAGCTCCTGCGTCCGCTCGACCGCGAAGGACGGAATCAGCAGCGCCCCGTCCGGGTTGTTCGCCGCCCTCACCGCGTCCCGCAATATCCGGCGACGATCGGCTTCCGACGCCCCGGCACGATCTTCGTCGCCGTAAGTGCTTTCGCAGATGACATAGTCGAAGCCGCTCGGCGCGTCCGGATCGGCTTGCAACAGCTTGTGAGCCGGGCCGAGGTCCCCGGAAAACAGCAGCCGCAGTGGTCGATCTCCAGAGCCGGCGATCTCGATTTCGATGGAGGCCGAGCCAAGAAGGTGCCCCGCGTTCCAATAACGCGCCCTGACGCCGGCCATCACATCGAACCATGCGGCGAACGCGACAGCCCGAAACTGGCTCAGGCATCGGGCGACGTCGGCGGCGTCATAGATGGGCGCCACGGCCCTGCGACCGCGCCGCCTGTTGCGGCGGTTGAGATGCGCGACTTCGGTATCCTGGATATAGGCTGAGTCGGGCAGCATGACGCTGCACAGATCCCGGGTCGCGCGGCTGGCGAAGACGGGGCCGGCGAACCCGTGCTTGGTCAGCTTCGGCAGCAGACCGGAATGGTCGATGTGAGCGTGGGTCAGCAGCACCGCATCGACCTGCTTGGGCTCAAACGGGAAGGCGCGGTAGTTCAGCTCCTTCTCCGACTTTGATCCCTGGAACAGGCCGCAGTCAATCAAAAGCCGGCCGCCGGAAACCTCCAGTTCGAAACAGGAGCCTGTGACGGCCTGTGCCGCTCCGTGGAACCGCAGGATCGGCCCCGGGACCGTCTTGGCGCTGTCGTGGCTCATCGAAAACTCCCGTCGTTATCGTAGGAATTGAATGCCGTCGGTCGTCGCGTTCAGGTCGGTGATCGCCTAACGGCAGGCCCGAGGACATCACACTCCTGTTCGGCCCGCCCCTCCTGGACAAAGCTGATGACAGCGTTGACGAAGACGACCGCGAGGATCACGCCCGTGTCGACCCAGTGCTGCAGAGCCGCTGTCACCACCGCCGCGGCAATCAACACATAGATCAGCACGTTGTGGAAATGTCCGAGGAACCGCAACAGCGTGCTTCGCCTTGGCGGCTCCAGCAGGCAGTTCCGCCCATGCGTCTGCAAACGGACGGCCGCTTCCTCCGAGCCTAAGCCCACCGCGGTAGCCTGTAGCAGATTGAGCGCTTCATCTGATGGCAGGTCGTGGAAGGCGGATACTTGGCGTTGCTCAGTCATTCGATCGCTTTCAGTGATGGTTGCGAGCTTGCGGTCCCGCCGCTCATGACGCCTGCTTCTCTTCCGTCTCGATCGGAGGAATTTCAGTGCGATCTTCCTCGGGAGCGCCGCTGAGCAGATCCACGGCACGGTCGGCTGCGTCCTGGAAGGGCTCCAGCACAATGTCCGCGCCCGCGCCGAAGAGATTCTCCGTGTCGCGCGCATTGTGGGACGTCACCGCGATGCGCCCGCGGAAGCCTGAGGCGCGGGTCAGTTGGATAAGCGTAATGCGCGTATCCTCGTGGCTGAGACCAGTGGGATGGATCGGGATGGTGGAGACGATCCACTCGGCTCGCGACAGCGGCAGTTTGGCCACGAACTCGGGATCACTCGCGTCACCGAATTCCGGGTCGAGTGCAAGCTCGCGCCAGCGCCTCACCGCCAGCGGGTTGAAGTCCACTCCCAGCACACGGATGCCGCGCTTGTTCAGGCGTATCCCGATCGCCGTGCCGAAGCGGCCAAGTCCGAAGATGAGCACCTTGCAACTGTCGCCGTGGTGGGCGCCGGCCTCGCTCCGCTCGCGCGGGGTGCCCCTGCGCTCGAAGATGCCGAGTAGCGGCTCGCAGACGCCGTATAGCTGGTGGGAATAGGTGATCATATAGGTGGAGGCCGCGATGGTCACGAGACCGACCATCGTCACGAGCCCCAACGCATCTTCCTGCACATGGCCGAGCGAGACGCCCATGGCGATGAAGATCAGGGAGAATTCGCTGATTTGTGCCACGGTCAGACCGGCAAGAAAGCTCGTGCGTTTGCGGTAGCCCATCGCTCCCATGATCGCGAGCACAATCAGCGGGTTTCCGATCAGCACGAAGAGCGAGAAGACGACGGCGCCTGCAACATGCGCACCGAACAGCGACAGGTCGAGCGTAGCGCCAAGAGCGATGAAGAAGAACAAGAGCAGGAAGTCACGCAGGGGGGCGAGCCGCGCCGCAATGGTTTCACGATAGGGGGTGGAGGCGAGCGACATGCCGGCGAGGAGGCCGCCCACCTCTTTGCCTAATCCTACCATATCGCTTACCGCGGCGAACATTGCCGCTTGGGCGATGGCGAATATCACCAGCAGTTCAGGGGCGCACGCCAGCCGTTCCATCAGCGGACTGGCCACATATCTGGCGAGAAGGACGACCAGCGCGACCAGCGCCGCGCCGGAGGCGAGAACCGTCACCCCCGATCCGCTGCCATGCCCGTCCCCCGCGCTGATCCCGATGGCCGAGAGCACGATCATCGCCAGCACGACAATGAGGTCCTGCACGATCAGGAAGCCGAGTGCGATCTGGCCGTGTAGCGAATCGATCTCGCGCTTGTCGGACAAGAGCTTCACGATGATGATCGTCGAGGAGAAGGTCAGCGCGACCGCGACATAGAGGCTGGTGACGTGTCCAAGGCCGAGCGCGAGGCCGATCAGGTATCCGAAGATCGAGGTGAAGAGGACCTGCCCACCCCCTGTCAGAAGTGCGACCGTGCCCAGTGACCGGATGAGCTTCACGTCGAGTTTGATGCCGACCATGAACAGAAGCACGGCGATCCCAAGTTCGGACAGAAGGTCGATCTGCTCGTCGGAATGCACCACGTCGAGCGCCGAGGGTCCCGCGATCAGGCCCACCGCAATGAAGCTGACGATCAGCGGCTGTCTGAGCAGGATGCCGAGCAAGCCGATAGCCGCAGCCATGACGAGCAGCAACGCCACCTCGGCGAAAGGAGAATGGATCAGCGCGTCCATCTCGCCTTCTCGCCACCAGCCCGGGGCTCATCATTCTCTGGCCTCTCCGCATCGCGATCGATTCCCCGCGCCCGTGTCGCGTGACTGCGCAGAAATGCCTTGAGATCGCAGTCCGCGATCCGCCATCCCTTGCCGATGTCGATCGCGCGATACTCCCCCCTGATCCTGTGACGAACAGTCGCTTCGCTGACCTTCAGGCGCTCGGCAACTTTTTTGACGGTCTGGGATCGGTCGCGGGCCATCGGGGATACGCCTCTATGCAGCGGATTGCGGCAGATTAGCGAGCAATGGCCGATCTTCGTTGACGTTGGTCAAAGCAAGCGAAGTTCCGTCATGCTTCGGTGCATGGAGTAACCGCCGCAGGGAGCGCACGATGAAGACGATCATGGTAGCAACGGATTTCTCCGAGAGATCTGATCGGGCGCTGCGGCGCGCGACGCTGCTTGCCAAGCACTTCGGCGCAGCGATGTCGCTTGTTCATGTCGTCGACGACGACCAGGCCCGGCGCATCGTGGAAAGTGAGCGCGAAATCGCGGGTCGACTCCTGCATGAGCTGGCAACGACAGTCAGAGATGTTGATGGTGTGACCTGCGCGACCCGGTTAATCCTTGGCGCGGCGTTTGCCGGCATCGCCCAAGCCGTCGAAGAGATTGCACCGGACATGTTGGTCATCGGTCCGCATCGGCGACAGGCGCTTCGGGACGTGTTCATCGGCACGACGGCGGAGCGTACGATCCGAACGGTAACCGTGCCGGTTCTGATGGTGAATGCAGCTCCCACTGGCCCTTATCGCCATGCCATGCTTACCACCGACCTCTCCGAAGGCGCGAGATGCGCGGCTCGGAATTTCTCGACGCTGGAGATTGGGCGTGGGGCGAGGATCTCGATCCTCCATGTGTTCGATGCACCGGCCCTTCGTCTGGGTATGCGCCATGCGATGCCAAAAAGCGGCAAGGAGCATTACCTCGATGGGGAAAGCAAGAACGCCGCACGGGCGCTTTCGCAATTCGTGCACTCCTCCGAGTTAGAGCCCATTGATAAAATCGTTCGCCATGATGAGAGCACACCTGCGCAGGAGATTCTCAACACCGCGAAGGGTGAAGCGGTGGACTTGATTGTCATCGGAACTCACGGCAGGAGCGGTCTGGCCAAGTTTTTCCTTGGTAGCGTGGCGGAGAAAGTGCTCCGTAACGCCGATCGCGATGTTCTCGCAGTGCCGCCGTCAACGGCGCCTTGAATGCAATCATTAAGGAGCCGAGGCTGCTTCGAGAATGATCACGGCGTGAACTTGCTTGCGTCACGCAATGGCACGAATCGCGAAAAGCGGGACGTTGTTCGGTGCGTCTGACCAGCCGCTCCGCGAACCGCGATCACCGTGCCTGTCGCTCCTTTATCCTGCATCGCGGCCTCGCAATCGTCGGGCGGGGGCTGTCCCGGCGCGGCGCATACGCGTCCGCAGGGCCCGAAGCCATTGCAAGACACTCTAGGCCAGAGCGCCCCGGCGGCCTTTGACTCCGATCAAGGATTGCGCCGCCGCTTCTGCAGTGCCGTGCCGCAGGACGCACGCGCCGCACTCCCAGCGCAGCCGCGCGCCTTGATGAATGTCAACGCGTCTGTTGTTTGCCTCGATAGACTGGTCGTCATTCCTGGTAAGCCGGGGCCGCGACGATCCCAGACGGCACCCGCCCTCCCCGCAGACAGGAGATCTCGATGGCAGATCTGCTTCCATCCGAACAGTTCCGGGCGGCAGGCGCCGACGAGACCGCCGGAGCGATCAGGCACGCTTGCGAGCCGCTCCCCGCCCCCGAGAAAGCCGAGGCGTTCGGCGCGATGTTCGATCGCTTCGGCGATGCCCGCGTGGTCCTTCTTGGCGAGGCGACGCACGGCAGTTCGGAATTCTACCGGGCTCGAGCCGCCATCACGCGGCAGCTTGTCGAACGGCACGGCTTCAACATCGTTGCGGTGGAAGCCGATTGGCCCGACGCGGCACGGATTGATCGTCATGTCCGCCACCGCGCGGCGGGGATTTATGATGAGGCGACCTTTACCCGCTTCCCGACCTGGATGTGGCGGAACGAGGAGGTCGCGGCGTTCGCCGGATGGCTGCGTCAGCACAATGCGGACCTCGCGGCCGAGCGCCGCGTCGAGTTCCGCGGTCTCGACGTCTATTCGATGTACGCCTCGATGACGGCCGTCATCGACTATCTTGCGCGCGTGGACCCGCCGGCCGCCGAGTCCGCGCGGCGACGTTATGGTTGTCTGACACCCTGGCATGTCGATCCGGCCCTTTACGGTCGCTCGGTCGTGCTGGGGTATAGCGATACCTGCGAAGACGCGGTCGTCGAACAGCTCAAGACCCTTCTGGAAAACCGTCTCGATTACACGCGCAAGGATGGCGAAGACTATTTCGATGCAGCGCAAAATGCCCGCATCGTGCGGACGGCGGAGCGATATTACCGCATTATGTATCGCGGCTCGACCGAGTCCTGGAACCTGCGTGACCGGCACATGTTCGATACACTTCAAAATCTCATGGATGCGCGCGGTCCCAAGGCGAAGGCCGTCGTGTGGGCGCACAACTCCCACATCGGCAATGCGGCGGCCACGGCGATGGGCTGGCAGGGCGAATTCAACATCGGCGAACTCTGCCGGACCGCCTACCGTGACGAAGCCGCTCTGATCGGGTTCGGCACCGATCGCGGCACCGTTGCGGCCGCGGACGATTGGGGTGGGCGGATGCAGGTCAAGCGCGTGCTTCCGTCGCGGCCCGATTCCTTCGAGCGTGTCTTCCGGCAGACGGGGATCGCGCGCTCACTGACGGTCCTGCGCGATGCCAAACACGGCGAGGTGCGCGAGCTTTTGTCGAAGCCGCGTCTGGAGCGCGCCATCGGCGTCGTCTACCGTCCGGAAACGGAGATCTACAGCCATTATTTCGAGGCGGTGCTGTCCGAACAATTCGACGCCTATGTCTGGTTTGAAGAAACGCGGGCAATCACCCCCCTGCCGGCACCACGGCCGAAGGGAGTGCCGGACACCTATCCGTTCGGCGTGTAGCCGAGCCAAGGCTGATCCAGCATCACGCGGCCGCGAGCACGACAGGAACGCGTCTTTCCGATGAAGCAGCGAACCACGGAATCCATCACATCGCCAGACAAGGGCGAGGAGACAGGCGGACATGGCGGTGTCCTCGTCCTTGCCGCGGCAACGATTGCCGGGTTCGTCATATGTGTCCTATTGGCTGCGCCTTTTCTGGGTGCCCTCACCTGGGCGTTGACCCTGGCGATCCTGTTTGCCCCGCTGCACGCGAAGATCGAAGCGGCACTGACATGGCCAAACGTCGCAGCCTTGATGTCAGTGCTGATCGTCGCCCTCCTCGTCGCCGCACCCGCCATTTTCGTGGTCGAGCGCCTCGTCGAACAGGCGGCCGCCAGCGCATCGCTCGTACAAGCGAAGCTGCGATCCGGCGCAATTCAGCAACTTCTCGACGACCAGCCCAACATTGCGCCAATCGGGCGGTGGATCGAGCAGCAGATCGACCTGCCGGCGATGATGGCGAATCTGGCGAGCTGGCTGAGCAATGCCGGCGCCGCCTTCGCGCGAAACTCGGCGGCGCAGGTGATCGAGCTCGTGCTGACCTTTTACCTGTTGTTCTATTTTCTGCGCGATCAGGCCACGGCGAGACGTTTTCTGACAGAACGATTGCCGTTGACCAACGCCGACACCGGACGGCTGTTCAAGCGCGTGGTCGATACCATCCATGCCACGGTCTATGGAACGATCGCGGTCGCGGCGATCCAGGGCATCTTGGGTGGCCTGATCTTCTCGTTTCTCGGCTTGCCAACCCCGCTGCTCTGGGGATTGGTCATGGGCCTTTTGTCCATCGTGCCGGTGCTGGGCGCGTTCATCGTCTGGATACCCGCGGCCATTTTTCTCGCCATCAACGGTGACTTGGGCAAGGCCGCCATTCTTGCCGTCTGGGGCGCCGCGGTGGTCGGCAGTATCGATAATATCCTGCGGCCGATCTTCGTTGGAGACCGGCTCCGTCTTCATACCGTTCCGGCATTCATTTCGATGATCGGCGGCCTTGTCCTATTCGGAATGGCCGGTCTGATTCTG